>DATKLG010000019.1:0-16033 GCA_035542535.1 Steroidobacteraceae bacterium | reverse complement strand
GCTGTTCCAGGCGATCGTCACGCACTGCCCGGCGCCGCAGGTCGACGCCGACGGGCCGCTGCAGCTGCAGGTCAGCCAGCTCGACTACTCGAGCTACGTCGGCACGATCGGCATCGGCCGCATCACGCGCGGCACGATCCGCCGCAACATGCCGGTCGCGATCGTCGATCGCGACGGCAATACCCGCGCCGAGCGCATCGGCCAGGTGCTCGGCTTCCTCGGACTCGAGCGGGTCGAGGTCGACGAGGCGAGCGCCGGCGACATCGTCGCCTTCGCCGGCATCGAGGCGCCGAAGATCTCGGACACGATCTGCGACCCGGAGCACATCGATCCCTTGCCGACCCTGGTCGTCGACGAGCCGACGATCAGCATGACCTTCGAGACCAACACGTCGCCCTTCTTCGGCAAGGAAGGCAAGTTCGTCACGAGCCGGCAGCTCCGCGAGCGGTTGCAGCGCGAGATCCTCCACAACGTCGCGCTGCGCGTCGAGGACACGGACGATCCGGACAAGTTCAAGGTCTACGGACGCGGGGAGCTGCACCTCGGCGTGCTGATCGAGAACATGCGGCGCGAGGGCTACGAACTCGCCGTCTCGCGGCCGCAGGTCGTGGTGCGCGTCGTCGACGGCGTGCGCCAGGAGCCCTGGGAGCAGGTGACCGTCGACATCGAGGAGCGCTCGCAGGGCGGCATCATGCAGGCGCTCGGCGAGCGGGGCGGCCAGCTGACGAACATGGGCAACGACGGCCGTGGCCGCGTCCGCCTCGAATACCTGATGCCCTCGCGCGGACTGATCGGCTTCCAGACGGAATTCCGCACGCTCACCTCGGGCACCGGGCTCCTGTACCACGTCTTCGACCACTACGGCCCGGTCGTCGACAAGATGCTCGCCAAGCGCTCGCTCGGGGTGCTGGTGTCGAACGGCGAGGGCGAGGCGCTCGCCTATTCGCTCTTCAACCTGCAGGAGCGCGGCCGGCTCTTCATCGGCCCGGGCGACGCGGTCTACGAGGGCCAGATCATCGGCATCCACAGCCGCGACAACGACCTGGTCGTGAATCCCATCAGGACCAAGAAGCTCACCAACATCCGCGCCGCCGGCAAGGACGATGCGATCCTGCTCACCCCGCCGATCCAGCTGACGCTCGAGTACGCGGTCGAGTTCATCGCCGAGGACGAGCTGGTGGAGGTCACGCCGGCCTCGATCCGCATCCGCAAGCGCTTCCTGAAGGAGCAGGAGCGCAAGCGCGCGGCACGCAGCGAGTCGGCGCTTACGGCCTGAAGCGGCGGCAGCCGCCGCGGCGGGGCTATACCTCGCGCGCGCCCGCGATACCGATGAAGCTCAGGAATTCCGAGCGCGTACGGGCATCGCTCCTGAAGGTGCCGATCATGCGGCTCGTGACCATCGAGACGCTGCGCTTGTGCACCCCGCGGGTGGTCATGCACTCGTGCGCCGCGTCCACCACCACGCCGACGCCGCGCGGCTTGAGGACCTCGGCGATGCAGTCGGCGATCTGCGCGGTGAGCTTCTCCTGCACCTGCAGCCGCCGCGCATAGCCATCCACCACGCGCGCCAGCTTGCTGATGCCGACCACCTTGTGCGCGGGCAGGTAGCCGATGTGCACCCGGCCGATCATCGGCGCGATGTGGTGCTCGCAATGCGACTCGAACGAGATGTCGCGCAACACGACCATCTCGTCGTATCCCCCGACTTCCTCGAACGTACGGCGCAGGTAGGCGGCCGGGTCGATCTGGTACCCCGAGAACCAGTCGCGGTACGCGTCCACGACGCGCTGCGGCGTGTCGCGCAGCCCTTCGCGCAACGGATCATCGCCCGCCCAGCGCAGCAGGGTGCGCACCGCCGCCTCGGCCGCGCGGCGCGAAATCTTTGCCCGCTCCCTCGCCATATCTGAGCTCTCCCGCGATGGCGCCCCTCAGGCACCGCTTGCGGCAGTGTAGCGTGTCGGGGTCCCGGACGCCGGCAGCGCCCCGACCGCGTGGCCCTTGCCCGGCGCCTCAGTGGGCGAGACGCAGCAGCGCCAGCGTCAGCGTCAGGCTCGCGGCCCCGACCAGGGTCGCGACCACGAACCCCGCCGCGAGCGGCCGCCAGCCGATGCGCCACATGTCGGTGAAAGATACCGAGAGCCCCACGGCGGTCATGCCGCAGGTGAGGAACAGGTCGGACGCCGTGTAGCCGGTGTTGACGAGCGCCTGCCACAGCGCGTTCGCCCCGCCGAGCAGCGTGTCGCCGGCCGTGCGCATCACGATGAACGCGAGGAATGCCAGCACGAAGGTCGGAACGAGCTGCGCGTGGGGCGCGAGCCCGGCGTGCGCGACCTCGCCGCCAGGGTCGCCGCCGCGCGCCTCCTGGGCGTGCACGACCCAGGCGGCCAGCGGCACCAGCGCGGCGATCGAGAGATTGCGCAGCAGCTTCGCCACACTCGCGGCCGCGAGCGCCGCCGGCGCGTGCGCCTGCTGCGAGTAGATGAGACCCGCGCCGATCACCTGCGAGGTGTCGTGGATCGCGGTACCGAGAAAGATCCCGGCATGCACCGGCGAGGAGGAGAAGAAGTGTCCCGCCAGCCAGGGATAGCACAGCATCGCCGCGCAACCGAACAGCACCACGCAGGTGACCGCAAAGGCGGTCTCGGCATGACGCGCCCGGATCACGGGCGAGATCGCCACCACCGCCGTGCAACCGCACACCGCCGTACCGATCGCGAGCAGCGCGCCGAGCCGGGGGCCGACTCCGAACGCCCGCGACAGCCCCCAGCCGGCGAGCAATGCGACCGTGAGGCAGCTCAGCGCGACCGGCAGCGCGGTGAGTGCGATCGAGCCCGCCCCCGCGAGCGTCAGGCGCAGTCCCACCAGCGCGATGCCGGTACGCAGCAGCTGATGCATGGCCCATTTCAGACCGTTGGTGGCCCAGGCCGGTACGCCGAGCGTGTTTCGCCACAGCATGCCGAGCACCACCGCGCACATGACGGGGCTCAGGGGAAGCTTGGGCAGGCCCACCGCGCCGTGTGCCAGAGCAGCGGCGATGGCGCGCGCGACGAGCGCCAGCGCCACCGCGACGGCGATTCCCGGGGCGGCCTGGCGCAGCGGCGCCCAGGGCGGCAGCAGGCCCCGCAGCAATCCCGCCACGGCTACAGCGGGATTCGCGGAGTGCTGGCGAGCGGCGGCGGCGTGACCCGCCGATTGACGACCATGCGATCGTTCAGCTCGGCGATCGCCGCACTGCCGGTGCGCACGAAGAGGAACGGCAGCAGCGCGTGGATGAGGCAGGCGAGGCCTGCGCCAATCATCCGCAGGCCAAAGCACGTGGCGCGCCCCATGTGTTCGCCATAGGTCTCCCCGACGGAGGCCGGATGGTCGGTGAAAGCGCGCAATAAGTTCATCTTCTTATCCTAGCCTTGCACGGCTGCGACACGGTTGCGAAGCTCTGGCGCCGGCCCACCGGGTGCGCAACAATATTGCGCGGTTTCGGGCTCACGCGAACCAAAGTTTCGATGGACAAGCTGGACGCCAAAATCCTCGGGCTGCTGCAGAGCGACGGCGCGCTGACGGCGGCCGAGATCGCCGACCGGGTCGGACTCTCCAAGGCGCCGTGCTGGCGGCGCATCCAGAAGCTGCAGCAGGAGGGGGTCATCCGCCAGACGGTGGCGCTCCTCGATGCCCATGCGCTCAACGTCGGCACCACGGTGTTCGTGACGCTCAAGACCGCCAACCACAGCGAGGCCTGGTTCGCGAAGTTCGTGCGGGCGGTGCGCGACATCCCCGAGGTCACGGAGATTCACCGCATGTCGGGCGACGTCGATTATCTGATCCGCATCGTGGTGCCGGATATCGACGCCTACGACGTGGTTTACAAGCGGCTGATCGCCGCAGTGGATTTCCTCGACGTCAGCGCCAGCTTCGCGCTCGAGACGATCAAGTACACGACCGCCCTCCCCCTGTGCTATCTCAAGACCGAGTGAGACGCGCGAGGCGCTAGTTGCGCGCGCTGCCTGCGGCACCCCCGGCCGTGGAGTTGTCGCGGATGATCTCGGCGATGTGGGCGCGGATCTCGCCGAGGTCGACGTCGTAGGCCTGCGTGGCGAGCACCGGCTCGCGGCGCGGCGCGCTCGCGAGCTGGCTGCCGGCACCGTCGCTCACGTCGATGCGCACGCGGGTCGAGAGCCCGACGCGCAGCGGGTGCGCCTCGAGCTCCTTCGGATCGAGCGTGATGCGCACCGGCACGCGCTGCACCACCTTGATCCAGTTGCCGGTGGCGTTCTGCGCCGGCAGCAGCGCAAAGGCCGCTCCCGTGCCGAGGCCGAGTCCTTCGACCGTGCCGTGATACTCGACGCGCCCGCCGTAGAGATCGACGATGACGCGCGCCGGCTGGCCGATGCGCATGCCTCTGAGCTGTACCTCCTTGAAGTTGGCGTCGACGCGCAGCCGCTCGAGCGGCACGAGCGCGAGCAGCGGCGTCCCCGGGGCGATGCGCTCACCGAGCTGCACGCCGCGCCGCGCCACGTAGCCCGACACCGGCGCACGCACGCTGGTGCGCTGCACGTTGAGCCAGGCACGCTCCACCTGGGTTGCGGCCGCGCGCACGTCGGGATTGTCGGCGACTCCGGTGCGCCCGACCAGCGCGACGCCGGCGGCGAGGCTCTTCTGCGCTGCGATGAGCGCCTCGCGCGCAGCATTCGCGGCATCCTGGGCGTGACCGAGCTCCTCGGTCGACACGGCGCCGCTCGCCGTGAGGCCGCGGCGACGGGCGAGATCGGCCTCCGCCCGGTCGAGATCGGCGCGGCGCTGGGCGACCAGCGCCGTGAGCTCGTCGCGGTTGGCGAACACGGTGTGTACCTGGCGCACCGCGCGCGCCAGCTGCTGCTCGGCCTCCTGGAGCGCTATGCGGTAGTCGGTGGCATCGAGGCGCACCAGCTCCTCGCCGGCCTGCACGCGGTCGGTCTCGTCGGCGCCGATCGATACGACGGTGCCGCTCACCTGCGACATCACGCCGACGAGGTCGCCGGCGACGTAGGCGTCGTCGGTGCTCTCATAGCGGCTCGCATAGAGCCACCACCACGCGAGCGTGGCGAGCGCGATGACGGCGAGCGCCGCCGCCAGGATCGTGAGCCAGGTGCGGCGCCGCTGCTGCAGCCGTGCGGCGACCGGCTGAGGGGCAGTACTCACCGAGGCATCCATGGGAGTGGGCTCCTTCAGCCTGCCGGCGCGGGCGGCGTATACCCGCCCCCGAGCGCGCGCACCAGATTGACGCTGAACGTGAGCCGCTGCGCGGCGAGCTCGGCGCCCACGGCCTGCGTCAGCAGCAGCTGGTTCTCCGTCGAGAGCACGGTCAGGTAGTTGTCGAGCCCGGCGCGGTAACGCTCGGTCGTGAGGTCATAGGCACGCTGCGCGGCGGCGAGCGCGGTCTGCTGCTCGGCGGCCTCACGCTCGAGCGCGCGCCAGTTCGCGACCACGTCGGCCACGTCGTGCACGGCGTCGATGAGCGTCTGGTTGTACTGACCGACGAGGGCGTCGTACTGCGCCTGGCGTACCTCGAGTGCGCCGCGCAGCTCGCGACGGTTAAAGAGCGGCAGGCTGAGCGCGGGTGTCACACCGACGGTGGTACCCGAGCCCTGGAACAGCTGGCCGAGGCCGATGCTCTCGAGCCCGGCGAACGCGGTCAGATTCACGTTGGGGTAGAAGTCGGCCTCGGCCGCCTTGACGCCCTGGGTGGCACCCTGCACCTGGGCACGTGCGGCGGCGACATCCGGCCGGCGCCCGAGGAGGTCCGCCGGCAGCGCCGCGGGCAGCGCGATGGTGCGCGGTGCCGTGAGCTGGGGTCGTGTCAGCGCCCGGCCGCGATCCGGTCCGGCGCCGACCAGTGCGCCGAGCTGGTTGCGCGCCAGCTCGATGCTGGCCTGCGCGGCGGCGACGCCGGCGCGCGTGAGCGCGAGATTCCCCTCGGACTGCTTGACGCGTGCGACGTTCTCGAGCCCCGCGTCGACGCGCTCCTGCGTGAGCGACATGATCGAGGTCTGCTGCTTCAGCTGCTCGTTGGCAACGTCGAGCAGCGCGTACCAGAGATCGAGCTGGACGTAAGCGCGCACCACCGCCACTTCGAGCGCGAGGCGGGCCGCCGCCCGATCGGCTTCGGCCGCATCGACCCCGGAGCGGGCCGCGGCCAGCAAGGCGCGGTTGCGGCCCCAGAAATCGATGTCGTAGCTCAAGTCGAACGCCACCCGGCCGCTGTTGTAGTAGTTGCCGGCATAGGGCGGCGGGTAGAGGTCGTTCTCGGGATAGCGCTGCCGGGTCGCCTGCGCATCGAAGCTCACGTTGGGGAGCTTCAGCGCACCCGCCGAGAGCGCCTGCCCCTGAGCGGCGCGCAGGCGCGCTTCGGCGGCGATCAGCGAGGGGCTCCCGGCGATCGCCTCCGCGACCAGCGCATCGAGCTGCGGGTCGCCATAGGCCTGCCACCAGCCCTCGGCCGGCCAGGCCGAAGCATCCAACGGCGTACCGGCCAAGGTGCGCTCGGCGGTGAGCTTGGCCGGTGCGAGCTGCGGCGCGGCCTGCCAGCCGCCGCGGTCGACGCAGCCCGAGAGGGCGGCCATGAGAGCCGCGGCGAGCAGCGTCGAGCCAGCGCGAGAGCGGTGAATGATCATGACTTGCCCGTTCGAGTGTGGTGGTGGCCCCCCGAGAGTTTTCCGTTTTCGATCATGCGGCCGAGATAGCTCTTGAGATTCTCCACCTCGGCTGCGTGGAAACCTGCCAGATGATCGTCCAGGACCCGGTTGCCCGCCGCCCGCAGACGCGGCAGCTGCGCGCGCCCGGCCGCGGCGACCCGCAGGAACACCACCCGGCGATCGTCGCGGCAGCGCTCGCGCCGCAGCAGTCCCCGCTCCTCGAGGCGGTCGAGGATGCGCGTCATCGAGCCCGTGTCGTAGTACATGGCCCGGCAGAGGTCGGCGGCGGTGCGGGCGCTGCCGTCCGCCAGGTGCTTGAGCACCGCGTATTGCATCGCGTTCAGCCCGAAAGGCGCCAGCTCGCTGTCCAGCCCCGAGAGGAGCGAGGCGCGGGCGCGGGCCATCAGGTAGCCGACGCCCAATCCCCCTTCCGGGAGTTGCGCCGCCGGCGGCGGCTCGGCTTTGATGGTGGCCCTGCGGCTCATCGGAATACTCTCGCGGGCGAGCACTGCGCGCCCGGGCTATAATTGCTGCCAGTAAGAATACTGCCTCGGCAATCATTTGTCGACTGCCACCAAAGAGGGAGGCCGCCTGCTCACCGGGAAACGCATCTCCTCACGCAATACCTTCTTCCAGAAGAAGGTTCTGCCGGTACTGCTTTTCGGGGTGCTGGCGCTCGCCGTGGCGGCGCCCATCATGCTGACCAGGGGGCGCCCCAATGCCCCGCCCTGGCCGATCTTCACGGCGCCGCTCGCCGTGGCAGTGATTTTCTACGTGCTGCTGCGGCGGCTGGTGTTCGATCTGGCCGACGAGGTGGTCGATGAAGGCGATGCGCTGCGCGTGCGCTTCGGCGACGAGGAGGAGCGCATCCCGCTCGCGGAGATCATCAACCTGAGCTATGCGGGGATCACCAACCCACCGCGCATCACGCTCACCCTGCGCACCGCCGGCCGCTTCGGCCGCGAGGTGAGCTTCTCGCCGCAGCAGGGCTTTCTGAGTCCCCTCTTCCGCCCGAATCCGCTCGTCAACGAGCTCATCGAGCGGGTGGACGCGGCGCGGCGCCGCTGAACACGTCGGCTCCGAACACCCGCGCGCCCGGCGAGGCCGCGTAGCCGAGCGGCTCGAGGCCGAAGATCGCCTCGACGGTGTGCAGGAGCGAGTAGTGGTTGTACGCCACCGTCGAGACGGTCCCGGGTCTCACGAAGGGCGAGAGGATGACCGCCCCCACCCGTCCGCCGCCCGGCCCGTTGAAGCCGGGCGCGTAGCGCGCCCCCGGCAGCGGCTTCTCGCCGCAGCAGGCTCCCGAGCCCTCCGCACCGATACCATCGGCCTCGTCGAAGGTGACGATGAGCATTCCGTCGGCGCGGAAGGCCGGGGAATTGACGATCAGCGGCACCCATTGGGTGAGGAAGACGTTGATCGCGATGAGTCCGCCCGCGCGCCCGTCGACGCACTTCGGATCGTGGCCGTCGCTGCAGAGATTGGGTGTGATGAACACGTAGTTCGGTGTAGTGGCGGCGCTCGCGAGATCCCCGGGCAGGCGAGCGAGGTTCACCACGTGCGTATCGCAGCGCGTCGCGTTGTCGATGATCGAATGGAAGTAGACGAACGGATCGTGCTTGGCGGCGTACTGATCGCCGCGTTGAGCCACGCTGGTCGGGTCGGAGGCGCCGAGTGGAACGTGCCCGCAGGTGGCGCGCTCGCGCCGCGGATCGTTGCCCATGTCCTCCATGTAAGCCTTCCAGGTGAAGCCCGCCTGCTCGAGCTGATCCGGCAGGGTCTTCACGATCGGCGGGTAGACGCAGCCCGAACCGAGCGCCTGACCGTCGCCGTTCAGCGCCGGCGCGGAGAGCCGGAAGTCGCTGAACGTCGGGCAGTCGAGCTGCGTCGCGTGGTTCGGCGCCTGGCCGCTCACCAGCGCCACGTAATTGTCGAGGCTCGCGTGACCGATCGCGAAGTACTGCGTGAGCAGCGCTCCCTGCCGCGGGAGCGTATGCGCGAGGTAAGGGGCGTCGGAATCCGCTGCAAAGGTGTGCGAATAGCTCATGTTCTCGAGCACCAGCACAAAGACGTGACGGATCGGCGGCAGCTCGGAGGCTGCCGCAGGAGCGCCCGCGACGGCGGCCGACTGCGTCAGCCCACCGAGGATCGCAACGAGCGTGAGTAGCGGGCGCATTCAGCCTCCGGAGCTCAGAGTGGGAGCGGCCGCGGCGCTGTGCCGCGGGGCAAGGCGCAGCGCCCTGGCGAACAGGGCACCGCAGGCCACGGTGAGGAGCGCGGCCGTCACAAAGGCGGCTCCCGGGAAATGCACGGCGGAGCCTTCCCGCGAGAAGTAGCCGAAGACCTGGGTCATGAGCGGCGGCCCGATGATCGAGCTGAGACTGTAGAGACTCGCCACGGCCCCCTGCAGCTCGCCCTGTGCGTTCGCGGGAATCTGCTGCGAGGCGAGCGCATTCATCGCAGGGTAGGTCAGCGCGAAGACGAGAGTGCTGAGCGAGACGATATACATCATCCACCCCTGCGGCACGAGCGCGTAGCCGAGATAGGCGATTCCCGCAGCCACCAGGCCGGCTGCGGCCGCGCGCCGTTCCCCGCCGAGCGAGGGGATCAGTACGCGCGTGAGCGCTCCCTGGGCGGTCGCCATCACGGCCCCGACAAAAGCCAGGGAGTAACCCACCTCGGCGCTCGTCCAGTGAAACTTCGAGATCGTGTAGAACGCCCAGGTGCTGGGGAGCACCTGGTGCCCGAGCTGCCAGAGAAACAGCGCGCCCAGGAGCCAGGCGACCGCCGGAAACCTCCGCATCTGGCGCAGCGTTCCGACGGGGTTGGCGCGCCGCCAATCGAAGGGCCGGCGCGCGGCCGGAGGGAGCGACTCGGGCAGCGCGACGATACCCAGCGTGCCGTTGGCGAGCGCGATGACGCCGGCGGTGAAGAACGGCGCGCGGGGACCCAGGCCTCCAAGCAGACCGCCGATCGCGGGACCCAGAATGAAGCCGAGGCCGAAGGCCGCGCCCATGAGGCCGAAGTTCTGGGCGCGCTTTTCCGGCGGGCTGATGTCGGCAACATAGGCGTACGCCGGCGTAAAGGACGCGCCGGCGATCCCGGCGATCGCGCGGCCGACGAACAGCCAGGCGATGACGGGCGCGAAGCCCATGACGAGGTAGTCGACCCCGAGCGCGAACAGCGCGAACAGGATCACCGGGCGCCGCCCGAAGCGATCGCTCAGGTTCCCGAGCACCGGCGCGCAGAAGAACTGCAACGACGCGTACACGAACGCGAGAGCGCCCCCGTAGCCAGCCGCGCGGTCCACCGTCACGCCCGTCAGCTGCATGATGAGCCCGGGGAGCACCGGCAGAATGATGCCGAATCCGATCGAGTCGATCAGGACGGCGATGAAAATGAAGACGAAGGCGGCGTTGCCGGCCGGTCGCGGGCTCATGAGGTCCTTACTCGAGGGCGCGCTATCTTAGCCGAAGGCCGTCGATCCGGCCGCGCAGCCAATACACGGGCAGCCCGGCGGCGATGATGAGCATCGTGACGCCGGTGTTGACCGGATCGGTGATGAGCGCGTTCACCACCATGCCGGCCGAGGCCAGCAGGAATACCGCGGGTACCAACGGGTAGCCCCATACGCGGTAGGGGCGCGGCAGCTCCGGCCGCCGCCGCCGCAACACGAACACCGCCGCGACGGTGAGTGCGTAGAAAGGCCAGATCCCCAGAATGAACTTATCGGCGAGCTGCGCGAAGTCGTTCCGCAGCACATACACCACTCCGAGAGCGGTGCAGATCACGATGGCGACCGAGGGCGTGTCAAAGCGGGGCGATACGCGCGCCACCGCGCGGAACAGCAGGCCGCGATCGCCCATCGCAAAGAAGATGCGGGCGCCGATCATGAGCGAGGCATTGAGCCCGCTGAAGGTTGCGAGCATCACGAGTCCCGCGATCAGTCCCGTGCCGGCCCCCGCCAGCAGCGGAATGCGCGTCGCGACCGTCGTCGCGATCAGCGTCGAGCCCGCCATCTCCGGCAGCGGCAGGACATAGATGAAGGCCAGGTTCACCAGCAGGTAAACGAGCGCCACACTCACGCAGCCGACGATCAAGGCGCGCGGCAGCGTCCTCTGCGGGTTGCTCACCTCGCCGCCGATCGCCGCCAGGTCGGCCCAGCCGTCGTAGGTCCACATGACCGGGATGAGCGCCGTCGCCACCAGCGACAGCGAAAAGGTCCCGCTCCAGAGAGGAACGAAGTGCGCCGCACTGGCGCCGTGCGCAGTCAGGGCGAGGAGTCCGAGCGCCACGACGGCGGCGTACTTGGCATACGTGGTCACGCTCAGCACGGCCGCGGCGCGCCGCACGCCCACGTAGTTCAGCACACCGACCAGGACGATGGTGAGGGCTGCCACCTGATGCTGCTGCGGCCTGGTGAGTGGCACGAAGTAGCCGAGGTACTCGGCAAAAATGGTGGCGATGGCGCCGAGCGCGGCGGCGCGCACCACCGTGAGCTCGGCCCAGCCGAAGAGAAATGCCGGGACGGGCCCGAAGCCCTCGAGGATGTAGGCGAACATGCCACCCGAGCGCGGCAGCGCCGCGGCGAGCTCGGCGAAGGTCAGCGCGCCACAGAGCGCCATCACACCGCCGAGCAGCCAGCACAGGATCACCGATCCCGGATCGTGCAGGAGAGCGGCCACCGTGGCAGGAACGCGGAAGATCCCGCTGCCGATCGTGATCCCGATCGAAACGGCGACGGCATCGAGCAGCCCCACCGAGCGCGGCATGCGCTCGCCCCATGCGTCGGCCATCGGATACCCCCGGGCGGCTTACACGTCCCGGGAGTCTAGTGCATGAGCGCCGTCGGGCGGGCGCCGTCCGCTTCAGCGATCGGGATTCGCCGGGCTCTGCTGCGCGACGGCCGACTGCAGGTCGACCGACGAGGCGACGACGTTCTTGATGTCCCGGCACTGCTCGAGGGTCGCGCCGCGATAGTTGCTTTGCGGAAAGTACTTCACCTGCCAGGTTGCAAAGCCCCAGACATCGAGGCCGGCCTTCAGGTATTTGCCGGCGCGGTCCGCGGCCTCGCAGTCGTACTGAGAGCGCTGGACGTGCTGCTGCAGCTCGCGCAGCAGCTCGTTGCGGGCGCGGGTCTCTTCCTTCTGGACCAGCGCCTCCTTGAGGCTCGGAGCCGCGCCCCCGCGGTGCGGCTTGTGCTGCACCCTGAACTCGGGATCCGTGTACGGGTCCGGCGCGCTGCTCACCGGCGGGTCCGCCACCGGCGCGGGTGCCGGCGTGAGGGCCGCGCTGCGCACGGGCGGGCTGTCCTGCTCCGCGGCCGGCGCCGATGCCGAGGAATCGAACAGGTTCGCCTCGGCATTGCGTGCGGATTTCGCCGCGAAATAGTCGCTCGCCGCCCACACGGCGAGCGTGATGAGAGCCGCGCCGACCCCGACCGGGGCGGCATATTTGATGAAGGCGCCGACGAGGCTCGGAGCCGGGGCGGCGCGCATCGCACGAGCTCGCATCAACAGCTCGCCTGGCTTAAGCCACCCCATCAGCCGCCCGAGCCCGTACAGCAGGCCCTGGGCGACCAGAAAGCCAAAGGCCGTGCCGATGACCAGCTGAGTCATGCTCATGAGGCAACATTCTGCTCGACCGGCGGCACTGCGGCAGGCACGACAGCCGCTATCTGTGAGCCGGGTCACGGAGTCGGGCCGGCACCGTGCGCAGCGCACGCTATTGGGCGCGCCGGTAGCCACAATGCGCGCGCCGGCAGCCCGTGCGATCATCTCGAAGTCGGCCACGAACGCCCGGGGCAAGCCAAGATGGTCAGACGTTACATCGACCTATACGCAGTCGCCGGCGCCGTGGCCTTGGCGGCCCTGACGCTGGCTGCGCGCGCGGCGGACAGCGACGCCAAGGTACTCAGGGCCGCGCAGGCCGCCCGGCCGGCCGAGCTCCAACTGCTCGAGCAGGTCGTGAACATCGACTCCGGAACCGGGGACGTCGAGGGCGGCCGCCAGGTCGCAAGCACCTTGATTCCCCGACTCGAGGCCCTGGGGATGTCGATCGAGTCCGTTCCTGCCGAGCAGCAGGGTCTCGCGGAGAACACCGTGATGACACTGACCGGCCGCGGCAAGACCCGTATTCTCATGATCGGGCATATCGATACCGTGTTCGAGCCCGGCACCGTGCAGCGCCGGCCGTTCCGCTCGGACGACAAGCGGGCCTACGGGCCGGGCGTCTCCGATGAGAAGGGCGGCGTCGTCGAGGGCGTGTACGCGCTGCAGATCCTTCACGACCTCGGCTTCAGGGATTTCGGCAAGATCGTGTTCCTGATGGAGACGTCGGAAGAGCGCGGCTCGCCCGGAACGAGAGCCCTCATCGGTAAGATTCTCAAGGACACCGACGTGGAGCTCAACCTCGAGCCGGGAGACCTCCCCGACACGCTCACCGTGTGGCGCAAGGGCTCCGAGACTTTCCGCATCGACGTGAAGGGCCGGGCGGCGCATGCGGGAGTCGCTCCCCAGGACGGCCGGAACGCCGCGCTCGAGCTGATCCATCAGATCTCCGGGTTGAACGTATTCCCGAAGTCCGGTGACGGTCTCACCGCAAATCTCACCGTCATGCAGGCCGGCACGCGCGCCAACATCATCCCCGAGGACGCTTCGGCCCAGGTCAACGTACGCGTGCGCGACAAGACCGACTTCGCCCGCGTCGAGCAGATCCTGCGCAAGAACGCCGAGACCACGGTCATCCCCGACACCAAGGTCACGATCAGCGGCGGCGAGGGTTTCCCGCCGCTACCGAACAATCCCGCCACCGACAAGCTCGCGGCGCGGGCGCAGCGGATCTATGCCGGTATCGGCCGCGCCCTGGCGGCCGGTGGTAACGGCGGGGCGTCCGAGTCGGCGCTTGCGGCAGACGCGGGAGTTGCCGCCCTCGATGGACTCGGGCCTGTTGGCGGCGGGTTCCACTCGGACAAGGAGTTTCTCGTGCTGGACACGGTCACTCCCCGCCTCTATCTCCTGACGATGCTGCTGATGGACCTCGGACGAAATCCCCCGCCTCGATAGACACTTCGCATGGTGCGAGAGCCGCAGTCGGCGGCGAGTCAGACGACGGTAATGCTTGCTACTCGGCCCGCACACCGTCTACTGTCCCTCGCATCTGGCCCCTTCGACCGGGAGACTCTCTTGTCGCAAACGTTGCGCGGTCTGATTCCCGTCGCCGCCGCTCTGTGCCTGAGCGCCTGCGGGAGCACCACCACTTTCCTCTCGACCTGGAAGGCGCCGGACGCGCAGCCCGTCGATCCGGCCGGCAGGAGCGTCGCGGCGCTGGTCATCTCCAGCAACAAGACGCAGCAGCGCGATGCAGAGGTTTACCTATCCAACGATCTCACGATCCGCGGTGCGCACGGAGTCCCTGCACACCAGCTGATAGGTTATGGTCATCCTGACGTGAACTATGCCGTCGCCAAGTTCAAGGAAGCGGGCGTCGCCGGTGTAGTGGTCATGCGCGTCGTCGGCCACAACCAGACAGTCATCGTCGACCCGGGTGGCTTCTCGGGTGCGGCGTACACTTCGTTCGGCTCGTACTACCAGTCCGCTGGCGTCGCGCTGAGCTACTCCTCTGGCTCGGTTCAAACTGAGACGCTGGTGACCGTTGAAACGGCCGTCTACTCGCTGACCCAGAACAAGCTTCTCTGGGCAGGCACGAGCCAGTCGCGCAACCCCCACGGCATGCAGGGCCTGATCATCGAGGTTGCCGATGCGGTCTCGAGCCAGTTGTCGAAGCAGGGACTGATCGCTCGCTAGGCGCGTTGGTCGAAGGCCCGACTGGGCGCCCGCGACAGCGGGAGCTCTAACCGCTCAGAAAAGTGGCTCGAGCGTTTCAGAAATCTTGGCGCGCCCGGAGAGATTCGAACTCCCGACCCCCTGGTTCGTAGCCAGGCCAAACGAGTTTTGCCGAGTGTTGCCTTGTGACGTAAGTTGCTGAATTGACGGAAAACGTAGTGCGGGCGCGTTTGGTCGAATATAGTGGGTGTCCGTGCAGTCTGCTCACATGCTGCTCACATGGCCGACCCCCTGGTTTTAACGCAGGCCCGCGTCAAGGCGATGCGCCACTCGCGCACCGACGCCGAGCCACAGTTCACGTGGGATGCGAACCAAGTTGGACTCGGAGTCCGGATCACCGCCGGCGGCGTCAAGTCTTTCGTGCTGCGCTATCGGGTGAACGGCCGCCAGCGGCTGAAGACGCTCGGGCGCACGGTGAATCACTCGGTCGATGATGCGCGCATTTGGGCCAGGGCCGCGCTCTCCGCTGCAGACAAGGGCGAGGACTTCCAGGCGACCGAGGAACGCGAGCGCGCACTCGGCACAGTGGCCCAGCTCTGGCGTCGGTACATGGACGAGCACGTCAAGGTGCACGGCGCGGAGCGCACTCCCGCGGACCTCGAAGGGCTGTGGAAGACACACCTGGAGAAGACCTTCGCCGCCAAGCGGGTGACCGAGGTCACGACGGCCGACGTCCGCGAGTGGCACCGGCGCGCCTCGGAGCGACGCGTGGTGGCCGCAAAGGGTAAGCGGGGCGGCGAGTGGCGGCGGCCCGTCGGCGGCGCGTACGTCGCTAACCGTGCGCTGCAGGCGCTTAAAGCTGCGATCAACTGGCAAATCGCCGAGGGCACCCTCCCCGGCGACTTCCGTAACCCTTGCCTTGGCGTCGGGATGAACGAGGAAAAGCCGCGCGATGTCATTCTGCGGCCGACGGAACTGCCGAAACTCGCAAAGGCCATCAACAAGCACCCGGACAAGCACGCCCGCGCATTTGTGTGGCTCGCTCTGCGCACCGGCGCGAGGCGGAGCGAGCTGCTGAAGCTCGACTGGTCACACGTGGAACTCAAGGCTGGGACCGTAAAGTTCGTGGACACGAAGAACGGCACCGACCGCACGGTGCCGCTCGATGCGGACGCCGTTCGCCTTCTCAAAAACCTGGCGCGCGTCGAGGGTAACCCTCATGTCTTCGTCGGACGTTGGGAGCGCGGGCATCGGGACAGTTTTCAGGATGCATGGGTCGAGATGCGTAAGAGTGCCGGGTTGCCGCATCTACACCTGCACGATCTTCGCCGCACGGTAGGCTCCTGGCTCGGCGCTGCGGGTCACACTGCTCAGATGATTGGCGAGCTGCTCGGGCATAGGAGCGATGTCACTTCCCGGGTCTACGTAAAGCTCGGCGCGCTCGACGTGAAGCAGCAGCTGGTAGATGCACAGGCAGCCGCCATTGACGGTGCGCTGAAACGCAAGCGCGCTGCACGTCGCAGAACCTCGGCATTATGAGAGCCGAGGAGCCGCCCAAACACGTTCAAATAGCTGAATTTC
>DATKLG010000018.1:0-31316 GCA_035542535.1 Steroidobacteraceae bacterium | reverse complement strand
ACGAAGCGCGCCTGAGCGGCGCGGCTGATGAATAGACGTAGTCACTCCTTTGACCATAGGCCGGGTCCGCTCCAGGCGCTTATTAGGCCGCCGCCCTCAGTGTGCTGGCAACGAATCCCGCGACGCGTGAGCGACGCGCGTCGCATGCCCCCTCAACACCCGCTTCAATGTGCCCTTCGCTTCGCCCACGTCGCCCGTTTCCGTGAATGATGCTGCGGTGATGTTGGACCAGACTCCGTGCCACCGCATCTGCCGGCCCCCCGCAGCGAACCCGAAGTCGAGCACGAACGACTTCCCATCCCATGACAGGGTCGAATTGGCAGGCGAGGTCACGTCACATGCCTCGGCACTCGAGTTGTCACAGCGCATGGCCCGGAGTCTGTGCGTGCTGTCGTCCCACCACACAATCATGAGAAGAAACTGTTCGCCGGATGCCGTCGACACGTGCTCTTTCTCGAGGAGGGTGAACCCGCCCGGCCCAGCCTCCCATACCACTTCCCCGCGCGCGGTAGTGTCGGTGGTTGGCACGTCAGGAATGAAGGTGTCGTACGTCGTCGTCCAAGTTCCGGCGAGTGCCTTGGTGAGGCTCACCATCGCCGGCGCTGGTCGGGGGGACTGACCCAGACAGACGTTCGCCGCAATGCACAGCGCCGCAATCGAAGTACTGAGGAGTCGACTCATATCCGTGACCTCCAGGAGCATTTCGTGCCGGTTGCATCATTGCGACGCGATTTTGAAGCCGCGGCCGGCTCACCGAAAGTCCGCTTGCGCTGTCTTGAACGACTGCTTTGTAGCATGCGCAACGTCGCTGAAGGGTCAACTTCGGTCATCGCAGGTGAAATGCCCCCAGCCAGCGGAGGCCATCGTGGACGAGCTTCCCGATGCTCCGGGTGTGGTGGACAGCCTTGGCTGGCGTTGGCGGAGGATGGAGCGGGTGATGGGAATCGAACCCACGTTAGCAGCTTGGGAAGCTGCAGTTCTACCATTGAACTACACCCGCGCCGGAGTCGGGATCTTACGCCAATCGCGGCGACGCGGCCCATCACCCGATCCAGCTCTCAGAAACGGGTAGTTGATACCGCTGAAAACCGCCGTCCGGCCGCTGCCATAGCCGACATCGACATAGCGGACGTCGTAGGGGGTCGCCACGGCGCGCACACCGAGCCCGACTGCAGTGTGCAGGCGACTGACGTAGCTCGTGTCGGTGGTTCCGGAGACCTTGCCGTTGTCGATGAAGGGGGCGAGCTCGAGGCTCACGCGCGTGCCGAAGGCATCGAGTGACGCCACCCGCTTGCGCAGCTCCGCCCCGACGGCAAACAGGTCATGGTCGACGTAGCGGTCGGCGCCGTCGGAGCGCAGCGGCTCGCGCTCCCCGAGGACACTGCGATCGCCGCTGAGACTCGACATGGCCCAGAACGGCGCCTCGAGCGCGGACGGCATGTAGCGCATTGCGAGGTGCCAGGCGAGAGTGTGGTCGCTCGCGAACGAGTAGTAGCCGTGCGCGTCGAGGCCGACGAACGTGTAGGACACCGAGTTTGCGAGCGCACGCGCATGCCCTTCTGCGGAACGCTGCTGGAATCGCGCGTACCCATAGGTCAGCCCGCTGACCGGGTCGACGTCGAGCTCCGGAACCGGGATGAACGACGCGCTCGCTGGCTTGCGCGCGCTGGACGGGGGCTAGCGAAGCCGACTCAGTCGCCGTATCGGCGGCGCGCGCAAACGGCGGCCTCCGACGCTGTCGGCTGCCCTCAGATGGGGCGGCCCGTCAGCGCGGATTCCAGCGATAGGTGCCCTCGACCCCAAAGGTGCGCGGTTCCCCGGGCGTGTTCCACGCGATAGTAGGCGCGGGCGCGAGCGGCGCGGCGAACGTGCCGCCGGTGTAGGCGTAGCGCTCATCGCCGAGATTATTGCCGTAAAGCGCCACTTCCCAGCTGTGCGAGGAGCCCGCGAGCGCCACGCGGGCGTTCACGGTGCCGTAGGAGGGCTGATAGTTGAAATCGTTGATGACGTTGAACTGGATCTTGTCCTGCCAGGCGTAGTCGGCGCGCAACGTCAGATCGCCGACTGCCGTCGGTATCCGGTATACGCCGGCCACCGTAACCATGTAGCGCGGCGTCTGGTAGAAGTCGTTGCCGGAAAGATCCTGGGCCGGCGCGCCCGCGACCGGCGTGTACATGAAAGTCTGATAGCGCGCGTCGGTGTAGCCGAACGACAGCTGCAGCGCCGCGTGCGCCGTCGCCTGCCACATCGTCTCGAGCTCTGCGCCGCTGATGCGCGCACGGCCCGCGTTGATGACCTGGGTCGTGGGCGTGGTCCCGCTGAGCATCGCCAGCAGCCGCTGCATATCGTCGTAGTCGCCGTAGAACACGTCCGCGTCGATGCCGAGCGCCCCGCCGAGCAGGTCCGCCTTCAGACCCAGCTCATAATCAGTGAGCTGCTCCGGACGGAAGGGCTGGTCCTGGACGGTGCTGAGAGGCGCGTTCCAGCCGCCGGAGCGCTGGCTGCGGCCGATGCGTGCGTAGGTATTGACCTCCGGGCTCAGGCGATAGCGGCTCGAAAGCTCCCACGACCAGAAGCCGTAGCTCACGCTCTTGTCGATCGGCGGACAGGGACCGGCGATCTGAGACGGCGGCGGGAGCGAGGTGTCGAGGATCGTGCAGTTCTGGCCCAGCCCCGGAACGATGACGTAGTCGTTCTCCTCGAGCTCGCGCTTGTCGTCGGTGCGCCGCAGGCCCGCGGCCACCCACCAGTCGGAGCTCAGCTGGTATTCGCCGTGCAGGTAGGCGGCGATCGAGCTGTTGGTGACGGAATTCTGCTCGTAGACCGCCAGCGGGGTGAAGATCTGCGCGAGGTTCTGCCCGGTCAGGGCATCGAACTGCCCAACCGCCGCCAGAAACTCCGGTGAGGCCGGCGACTGCACCGAGGGTGCGCTGCCGTCGTCGCGGAACCAGTAGAGTCCCGCCACCCAGTCGAGGCGTCCGTCGCTCGACTTGTCGTTCAGCTGCAGCTCGGCGCTCTTCTGGTTCGAGGTATTGAAGAGCGTGCTGTCGGCGAGTGGCAGCGTGGAGGCATCGACGTCCAACGCCGTGGTGGTATCGAGATGGCGGTAGCCGAGGATGAGCTTCACCGCGAGCCCGCTCTCGAGCTGGTGCGTGGCGGTGAGCTGCAGAGCATCGGTCGTGGCGTCATCGCTCGAGGGGAAATTGCCGGCCGTCTGGTACGGATCGGAGGGAAAGGAGACCACCGGCAGTCCCGGAATCGGTACCTGGGCGAACGCCGCGCCGATCTGCGACACCAGCGTGCCGGGCGCCGGACCCGTGAGCGGGTGCAGCACCGCGCCGCCCTCGTTCGCCTTGAAGTGCTCGTAGGTGAAGTAGACATCAGTAGCCGCGTCGGGCTTCCACAGCGCGCCGAGCCGCGCCTGATAGCGATGCTGGTTCTGCAGGTCGTCCTGTCCGGTGGCGACGTTCGCGCCCAGGCCGTTGCGGTCGTTGCTCTGGAAGGCAAAGCGCAGCCCGAAGGTGCTGCTCAGCGGTACGTTCGCGATGGCGCGCGTCATGAACTCGGAGTAATTGCCCGCCGAGGTAGCGAACTCCGCCGCCGGCTGGTCGAGGTCGGGGCGATGCGTGAGCAGCATGATCGAGCCGCCGGTGTTGTTGCGCCCGAACAGCGTTCCCTGCGTCCCGCGCAGCACCGCCACCGAGTCCACGTCGAGGAGCGTCATCAGGGCACCCTGGCCGTTGGCGACGTACACGCCATCGACGTACAGCCCGACCGCCGGATCGAACACGATCGCCGAGCGATTGACGGTCTGCCCGCGCATCGACACATCGAGCGCCGACACCGACTGCGGTGAGGCGTACATGCGCAGGTTGGGCACGTCGCGCCCCACGTCATCGAGCAGCACCGCAGAGGCCTCGCGCAGCTCCTCGCCGGTGCGGGCGCTGATCGCGAGCGGCGCATCCTCGATGCGCTCGGGGCGGCGGCGGGCGTAGACGATGACCTCCTGGAGCTGGCCGATGTCGGCGGACGGCGCCACCGCTGCCGCCGGCGCCTCGTCGGCGGGCAGCGCCGCCGGTGCGCCCAGAGCCAGACCGAGCGCGAGCCAGGCGGCGGTGTGCTTCCGATCCCCCGCCCGCTGGCGGGTGAGCTGTGCAGGTTGTCGCGGATTCATGTTGGGACGACCCTCCGGTTTGAGCGCTTGCGCCGTCGTTTGCCTTGTTCGACCGGTTGGCGCGCAAATGTAACAGATTGCTCCGTCCTATAATCACACTCACTCATTCCCGCGATCGAATCGAAGGCGTTACCCATGAGTTCAGCATCCGGGCGGACGGGCGAGCGGGCCGTGTGCGTCTACTGCGCCTCGAGCCGCAGCTCCCATGCCGACTATCGCGCGGCGGCACACCGCCTCGGCGAGGTGCTCGCAGCCGCGGGCCTCGGCATCGTCTACGGCGGGGGCGCGGTCGGCTCGATGGGCGCGCTGGCCGATGGAGCGCTCGGCAAGGGGGGGCGCGTCATCGGCATCCTGCCGCGCTTCATGGCGGACCTCGAGTGGGGCCACCGGGGACTCACCGAGCTCGAGCTGGTCGAGGACCTGCGCGCCCGCAAGCACCTCATGCTGTCGAGGAGCGATGCGGCGATCGCGCTCCCCGGCGGCTCGGGCACACTCGAGGAGCTGCTCGAGGCGATTACGCTCAAGCGCCTCGGCCTCTACCTCAAGCCCATCGTGCTGGTGAATACCCGCGGGTTCTTCGCGCCGCTGGTCGCGCTCCTCAACCACGCGGTCGAGGAGCGCTTCATGGACACTCGACATCTCGAGATGTGGCAGGTCGTCGACCGCCCGGAGGACGTACCCGCAGCGCTCGCCGCCGCACCCCCCTGGTCGGCCGAATCGCGCAGCTTCGCTGCCGTCTGAGGAGCAACTCAGGCACTCGCGCCTCGCGCCGCGGCGAGATCGAACGGCAGCGAATGCAGGCGGATGCCGGTCGCCGCGCGCACCGCGTTGGCGACCGCCGGTGCAATCGGCGGCGTCCCCGGCTCGCCGACACCGGAGGGCGCGTTGGTCGACGGCACGATGTGGACCTCGATGGTGCGCGGCATGTCCTCGAGACGCAGCACCTGGTACTGGTGGAAGTTGCTCTGGTCCACGTGACCGTCGGTGAGCGTGATCTTCCCCAGGAGCGCCGCCGACAGACCGTAGCCGATCGCGCTCTGCATCTGCGCCCTCACCACGTCCGGCGTGACCGCGATTCCGCAGTCGACCGCGCACACCACGCGATCCACGCTGATCTTCGCGCCGCTCACGGTGACCTCCGCGACCTGCGCGACCACCGTGCCGAAGGACTCGTGTACCGCGACGCCGCGCCCGCGGCCCTTCTCCTTCGGGAACGGCTGGTTCCAGCCGGCCTTCTCCGCCGCAAGCTTGAGTGCCGCGGCATGGCGCGGATGCTTGCCGAGATACGCGAGACGAAAAGCTACCGGATCCTGGCCCGCCGCCTGCGCGAGCTCGTCCATGATCACTTCCTTGGAATACGCCGTGTGCGTGTTCTCGACCGAGCGCCACCACAGCACCGGCACTCCCACCTTCGGCTGCGTCCAGCTGATGTGCGCGTGGTCGAGGTCATACTCCTCGGCGGCATGGCCGCCGAAGGCGTTGGGATCGAGCCCGTCCTTCATCATCGACTCGAACGGCGTTCCCGCCAGAATCGACTGGCCGACCAGGCGCTGCCTCCAGGCGATCTTTCCGTCCTTGTCGATGCCGGCCTCGACGCGGTGATAGTTGAGCGGTCGGTAGCGCCCTCCGGTGATGTCGTCCTCGCGCGTCCAGATGAGCCGCACCGGATACCTGCCTCCCGTGGCCTTGGCGATCGATACGACCTCGGCGGTGTAGTCGGAATCGGGAGTCGCACGGCGCCCGAAGGTGCCGCCGGCTGCAAGAGTATTGATCACGACCTGCTCGGTCTTGAGTCCCGTAATAGCTGCCGCGGTCGCCTGATCGAGCGTCTGGAACTGGCAGCCGGACCAGATCTCGCACTTGTCGGCCGAGAGCGCGCAGACCGCCGCGAGCGGCTCCATGGTCGCGTGCGCCAGGTAGGGGAACTCGAACTCTCCGGCAACGCGCTTGACGGAGCGGGCCAGCGCCGCATCGGCGTCGCCGACCTCCGCTGCAGTGAGCGCGACCTTGCCACGGGCGAGCTCGCGGAACTCCTTCATGAGCTGCGCGGTTCCGCGCTTCTCCGCTCCCGACTCGTCCCAGGTCACCACGAGCGCCGCCCGCCCCTGCTTGGCCGACCACAGGTCGCGTCCGACGACGGCCACGCCGCGCGGGATCTCGACGACATCGACGACGCCCGCGACGGCCTTCGCCTTCGCGGCATCGAAGGACTGCACCTTGCCGCCGAAGCGCGGCGGACGGGCGACGACCGCGGTCATCATCCCCGGGAGCCTCACATCGATCGCATACTGCTGCGCACCCGTCGACTTGGCGCGCGAATCGAGCCGCGGCAGCTTTTCCCGGCCGATGATCTTGAAGCTCGACGGATCCTTGAGGGCGACCTTCTCGGGGACGGGCTGCTTCGCCGCATCCCCAGCGAGCTCGCCGAAGCTGGCCTTGCGGCCTGAAGGCCCGTGCGCGACCACTCCCTCGGTCACGGTCACCTCTGCTGCGGGCACTCCCCAGCGATGCGCCGCGGCCGCGACCAGCATGGCGCGCGCGGTGGCGCCCGCTTGGCGCAGCTGTTCCCAGGAGTTGGCGATCGCGGTCGAGCCGCCGGTGAGCTGGATCTTCCCGCCCATCGCGAGGTTGCCGTACATCGGCACCTTGGCGGGCGCGCTCTCGACCCGCATCTGCTCCCAGGACGCATCGAGCTCCTCGGCCACGATCGCCGGCAGCCCCGTCCACACCCCCTGGCCCGCCTCGAGGTGCTTCGAGATCACGGTGACGGTGTTGTCCGGCGCAATGCGCACGAAGGGCATCTCGAGGGGTGCCGCCGGGCCGGCCGCACCCGCGCCGGATCCAGCCGAGCCGCAGCCCGGCAGTACGACGCCGAGCGTCAGCCCGGAGCCGGCGAGCGTCGTGAGCTCGAGGAACTGGCGGCGGGTCAATCCGATGTTGCGTGGGTTCATGGCTCAACTCCCCGCGGGTTTCGGCGTGTTGAGCGCGCCGGCCGCCTGATGAATGGCGGCGCGGATGCGCACGTAGGTGGCACAGCGGCAGATGTTGCCGGACATGGCGGCGTCGATGTCCGCATCGCTCGGCTGCGGGTTGCTGCCGAGCAGCGCGGCTGCCGACATGATCTGCCCGCTCTGGCAGTAGCCGCACTGCGGCACATCGAGCGCGATCCAGGCCTGCTGCACCGCCTTGCCGGCAGCGGTCGCCAGGCCCTCGATGGTGGTGACGCTCTTGCCGGCCACGGCTGAGACCGGCGTCACGCAGGAGCGCGTCGGCTGACCGTCGACGTGCACCGTGCACGCCCCGCACAGCGCCATCCCGCAGCCGAATTTCGTGCCGCTGAGCTCGAGGTGATCGCGGATCGCCCAGAGCAGCGGCATCTCGGGGTCGACATCGAGCTCGCGCGCCTCCCCGTTCACGGTCAGCTTGATCGACATGGATAACGCCCTCCCCTCAACTGCCACCATCCGAAGGCGCCCGCGCGCCGCACCATCCCCCGCCGGGGAGATTAACCGACTTTAATCATTCGGCCACCGGGAGGGAATCTCGCCGGGGCTAAGGTGTCGCGATGCGTGCCAGTCCGCCTCTTGCGGTAGTGATCCGGGCCGGCCTCGCGGCCCTCGGCGCGCTCATCGCGACCGGCTGCAGCCTGGGGCCGCGCTATCACAAGCCCGACCTCCCGGCCCCCGATCACTGGGTGACGACGAGCGATCCGGCCTCGCCCGAGTGGCCGACCGCCGAGTGGTGGCGCGCCTTCAATTCCCCGGATCTCGACGCGCTCATCGTCCAGGCGCAGGCCGCCAACGACGATCTGCGCGTCGCCATCGCGCGTGTGAGCGAGGCCGATGCCGAGCGGCGCATCGCCGCAGCGCCGCTGTGGCCGGCGCTCTCGGTCGGCGCCCAGGCGACGCGGGCGCGCGCCCAGGTGCCGACTGGCGGCTACGCGACCGGCGACAATTTCAACCCGTTCCTCACGGCGAGCTATCAGCTCGACTTCTTCGGCAAGAGCCGCGCGCAGCTTGCGGCCGCGAGCGCCAACGCCGCCGCCAGCCGCTACGCCCGCACGACGGTCGAGCTGACGGTCATGGCGGGCGTCGCCACCAGCTACTTCCAGGCGCTCGAGCTGCGCGACCGGCTGGCGATCGCCGACACCAACCTCGCCAACGCCAGCCAGGTCCTGCGGGGACTGAAGCTCGAGGAGAACGCCGGCATCGCGACGGCTCTCGATGTGGCGCAGCAGGAGACCGTGGTCGCGTCCGTGAACGCCTCGATCCCGCCGCTGAAGCAGCAGCTGCGCCAGAGCCTCGATGCGCTTGCCGTCCTCATCGGCTCGACGCCCGAGAGCGTCGATGTGACGAGCGGCGGCCTGGACGCGATCAGGCAGCCGCCGGTGCGCCCCGGACTGCCCTCGGAGCTGCTCACGCGGCGGCCGGACGTGGCCGCCGCGGAGCAGCAGCTGATCGCCGCCAACGCCAACATCGCCGCGGCGCGCGCCGCGTTTTTTCCCACCATCAGCCTGACGGCCGACGGCGGCTACGAGAACCCGGCGCTCGCGGCGCTCCTGATGCCCGCGAGCCGCGTCTGGTCGATCGGCGCCGGACTCACGCAGCCGATCTTCCAGGGCGGCGCGCTCAGCGGCGGCTACTCGCTCGCCGAGGCGCAATACCAGGAGCTGCTCGCCGACTACCACAAGGCGGTGCTCGCGGCGCTCGCCAACGTGGAGGACGCATTGGTCGCCGTGCAGCAGACCGCCGCGCAGGTCAGCCGGCAACGGCAGGCCGCCGAGCAGGCGCGGCGCGCCTACCGCTTCGCGCAGATGCAGATGCGCGCCGGCACCATCAACGTGCTCACCCTTCTCAACACGGAGACCACCTTGTTCACGGCAGAGGATGCCCTGGCGCAGGCGAAATATGCCCACCTGCAGTCGCTCGTTTCGCTCTACCAGGCGCTCGGCGGCGGCTGGCAGGAGCGTGCGCCGGTATGAGCAGCCGCCTGATGCGCCAGCCGCGCTTGCTCGCCGCCGCCGCGGCGCTCATCGTGATCGCAGCGCTTTCCTGGCACTCGGTCGCCGCGTGGCTGCGGCCCCCCGCGGTGCCGAAGCCGGCCGCTATCGCGGTCGACGTCGCGGCCGTGGAGCGCGCCGACGTGCCGGTGTACCTCGAGGGGCTCGGCACCGTGCAGGCCTTTTATACCGTCACGGTCACCGCACGCGTGGACGGCCAGATAGAGAAGGTGGCGTTCAAGGAGGGGCAGCACGTGAGGAAGGGCGACCTGCTGGTGCAGATCGACCCACGCCCCTACCAGGCGGCTCTCGGTGTCGCCCAGGCGACGCGCGCCAAGGATGAGGCGCTGCTCGCCAACGCCCGGCTCGACATGCAGCGCTATGAGCAGCTCGCCCCGGAGGATCTCGCGAGCAAGCAGACCGTCGACACCCAGCGGGCGCTCATCGCCCAGCTCGGCGCGCAGGTAAAGGGCGATGCGGCAGCGATCGACAACGCGCGCACCAACCTCGATTACACCACCATCACCTCGCCGATCGAGGGTCGTACCGGCATCCGCCTGGTCGATCCGGGCAACATCGTCCACGCCTCCGACACCGCCGGCATGGTGGTGGTCACCCAGCTCGAGCCCATCGCGGTGATGCTGAGCCTCCCGGAGGAGAACTTCGCCGAGCTGAGCGCGGCGCTCAGGCGCGGACCGGTCGCCGCCACCGCGCTGTCGCGCGATGGCGCGAGCGTGCTCGACACCGGCACGGTCGAGCTCATCGACAACCAGATCGATCAGACGACCGGCACGATCCGCGTCAAGGCGATCCTGCCGAACAGACAGCAGCAGCTGTGGCCGGGGCAGTTCGTGAACCTGCGCGTCCAGACGCAGATCCGCTCCCAGGTGCTGACCATCCCCGCGTCCGCGCTCGAGCGCGGTCCGGACGGTACCTTCACCTACGTGGTGCAGCGCGATTCCACGGTCGCCATGGCGCCGCTCACCATCGGCGAGCAGACCGGTGACATCGTCGTGGTCGAGAAGGGTGTCAGCGCGGGACAGCAGGTGGTGACCAGCAATCAGTACCGCCTCCAGCCCGGCACGCACGTACGGGTCAATGGACCGGAGGCGGCCCGGGTCCAGGGCGCGCGGCTGGCGAGGCCCGCGTCGTGAACATCTCGCGGCCTTTCATCGACCGCCCGGTCGCCACGACGCTGCTGATGGCGGGCCTCGCGCTCATCGGCCTCGCCGCCTTTCCCTTCCTGCCGGTGGCACCGCTGCCGCAGGTGGACTTTCCCACCATCCTGGTGAGCGCGCAGCTGCCGGGTGCCAGCCCGGAAATCATGGCCTCCTCCGTCGCGCAGCCGCTCGAGACGCAGTTCGCGCAGATTCCCGGCGTGGCGCAGATGACCTCGACCAGTGTGCTGGGAGGCACGCAGATCACGCTGCAGTTCGAGCTCGACCGCAACATCGATGCGGCGGCTGGCGACGTCCAGTCGGCCATCAACGCCGCCGGTGGCCAGCTGCCGAAGAACCTGCCCTCGCCCCCCTCCTACCGCAAGTACAACCCGGCGGACTACTCGATCATCATCTACGCGGTGCACTCGGACGTACTGCCGATGACCGAGGTCGACAACTACGCCGAGACGGTGATCGCTCAGCAGCTCTCGCAGTTGCCGGGCATCGCTAACGTGGGCGTCGGCGGCCAGCAGAAACCTGCCGTTCGCATACAGGTCGACCCGGTGAAGCTCGCCGCGGTCGGGTTGCAGCTGGAGGACGTCGCCAATCTCATCACCGTGGCGACCGTCGACTCCCCGCAGGGCGCGATCACCGGCGCCCATCACAACTACACCATCTACGACAACGACCAGCTGCTCGCCGCCGCGCCCTGGAACGACGTCATCGTCGCCTACAGGAACGGGGCGCCGATCCGCATCCGCGACATAGGGGTGGCCGTCGACGGTCCGGAGAACAGCCAGTCGATTGCCTTCCAGAACGGCCGCACCGGGGTGCTGCTGTTCATCCACAAGCTGCCCGGCAGCAACGTGATCGAGGACGTGCAGGCTGTAAAGGCCGCTCTGCCGCACATCATGACCTCGGTCCCCCCGTCGCTGAAGCTCGACCAGGTGATCGACCGCACCGTCACCATCCAGGCTTCGGTGCGTGACGTGGAGCTGACGTTGCTGCTGGCGATCTGCCTGGTGGTGATGGTGATCTTCCTGTTCCTGAGGAACTTCTGGGCCACCGCGATTCCCGGGGTGACCGTTCCGCTCGCGCTGTTGGGCACGGCGGCATTGATGTACGTGGTCGGTTACAGCCTCGACAACCTGTCGCTGATGGCTCTCACCATCGCCGTCGGCTTCGTCGTCGACGATGCGATCGTGATGCTGGAGAACATCTACCGGCACATCGAGGCGGGGATGGCGCCCCACGAAGCGGCCATCAAGGGCGCGGGCGAGATCGGCTTCACGATCCTCTCCATCAGCATCTCGCTGGTGGCGGTGTTCATCCCGTTGCTGCTGATGAGCGGGCTCGTCGGCCGGCTGTTCCATGAGTTCGCGGTCACCGTGACCATGACCATCGCGGTCTCCGCGATCGTCTCGCTCACCCTCTCGCCCATGATGGGCGCGCTGTTCCTGCGCGACGAGCGGCACGTGAGCCACGGGCGGCTCTATATGGCGCTCGAGCGCGGCTTCCAGCGGATGGTCGAGCATTACACACGCGGACTCGACCTGGTGCTGCGCCACCAGCGCGCGACGCTGACCACTTTCCTCGCCACGGTGGCCACCGCCGTGCTGCTCTACGTCCTGATCCCCAAGGGCTTCTTCCCGCAGCAGGACACCGGGGTCCTCGCCGGAGTCACCGATGCGCCGCAGGACGTGTCCTTCGAGGAGATGGTGACCACGGAGCGTCGCCTCATGAAGGTCATCGGCGAGGATCCTGCGGTCGCGGGCTGGGCCGCCTTCGTCGGCGGCAGCCAACCGCTCAATAACGGCTACGTGTTTCTCGGGCTCAAGCCGCGCGAGGAGCGCGATGCGACCGCGGATCAGGTCGTCACGCAGCTGCGCAGGAAGATCGCCGCGGTGCCGGGCGGTACCGTGTTTCTGCAGGCCGCGCAGGACCTGAACGTCGGCGGGCGCCCCTCGCGCACCCAGTACCAGTACACGCTGCAGGACGCCAACATCGAGGAGCTGAACCTGTGGGCGCCGCGGCTGCTGGGAGAGCTGAAGAAGCTGCCACAGCTCACCGACGTCGCCTCCGACCAGCAATCGAGCAGCGCCAAGCTCCAGCTCGTCATCGATCGCAACCAGGCGGCGCGCTTCGGCATCCAGCCGGCGCTCATCGACAACACCCTCTATGACGCCTTCGGCCAGCGCCAGGTGACCCAATACTTCACCCAGCTCGCGAGCTACCACGTGGTGCTCGAGGTGCTGCCGTCGCTCCTCGGCCAGCCCGGAACACTCAATAAGATCTATATCAAGTCGCCTACCACCGGGCAGCAGGTGCCGCTGTCCGCGTTCACCAGGTTCGACACCGGTCACACCAGCTACCTGTCGATCAATCACCAGGGGCAGTTTCCCGCGGTGACGCTGTCCTTCAATCTGGCGCCCGGCGCTGCGCTCGGCGATGCGGTCACAGCGATCCAGAAGACCGCGGCCGCGATCCACATGCCGGCTGCGATCTCCGGAACCTTCCAGGGCACCGCGCAGGCCTTCCAGTCGTCGCTGAAAACCCTGCCGCTGCTGATCCTGGCGGCGCTGGTGGTCGTGTACGTCATCCTCGGCGTGCTCTACGAGAGCTACATCCACCCGCTCACGATTCTGTCGACGCTCCCCTCCGCGGGCGTCGGCGCGCTGCTGATGCTGATGCTGTTCCACTTCGACCTGTCGATCGTGGGAACGATCGGCATCATCCTCCTGATCGGCATCGTCAAGAAGAACGGCATCATGATGGTGGACTTCGCCATCCACGCCGAGCGCAACGAGGGCCTCGCGCCCGAGGCGGCCATCCGCAAGGCATGCCTGCTGCGCTTCCGCCCGATCATGATGACGACCATGGCGGCGATCCTCGGCGCCCTGCCGCTCATGCTCGGACGCGGCACCGGCTCGGAGCTGCGCCAGCCGCTCGGCTATACAATGGTGGGTGGACTGGTGTTGAGCCAGATGCTGACGCTGTTCACGACGCCCGTGGTGTATCTCTACCTCGATCGCCTGTCGGTGCGCTGGGCGCGCAAGCACCCGCAGCGCGCGGGCGCGCCCGTGCCGTCGACCGGTGAGGCGGCCGCATCGTGAAGATCCTGATAGTCGAGGACAACGAGCGGGTGGCGCAGTTCGTCACCAAGGGCCTGCGCGAAGCGGGCCATACGGTCGAGCACGCTGCCAACGGCCGGGACGGCCTGTTTCTCGCCGCCAGCGAGCCACACGACGTCATCGTCATGGACCGCATGCTCCCCGGCAACGTCGACGGTCTCGGCATCATCGAGGCGCTGCGCCAGGCCGGCAACCGCACGCCGATCCTGATCCTCTCGGCGCTCGATGCGGTCGATGAGCGCATCAAGGGCCTGCGCTCCGGCGGCGATGACTACCTCACCAAGCCGTTCGCCTTCGGGGAGCTGCTGGCGCGGGTCGATGCCCTCGGGCGCCGCAGCTCCGGCGCCGAGGCCGGACATACGCTGCAGGTCGGCGACCTGCGCATGGATCTGCTGTCGCGCCGCGTCACGCGCGGCAGCCGCGCCATCACGCTGCAGCCGCGCGAGTTCAAGCTGCTCGAGTATCTGATGCGGCACGCCGACCAGGTCGTGACGCGCACCATGCTGCTGGAGGCGGTGTGGGAATATAACTTCGACCCGCAGACCAACGTGGTCGACGTGCACATCTCCAAGCTCCGGCAGAAGATCGAGCATGAGTCCGAAGCTCCGCTGGTGCGCACGGTGCGCAACGCCGGCTACATGATGACCGAGCATGAATAGGCTGCTGCGCTCCTCCCCGGTCACGTGGGCGCTCGGCTACCTGCTGCTCGGGCTCGCCGCGCTGGTCGCCTTCGCGGTGCTGCTGTGGTACGCGTGGAACGTCAGCATCTTCTCCGGGCGCGAGGAGATCCTGCACGCCGATGCGCAGCACCTCGCGGACGTGTTCGCGCGCGAGGGGCCGCAGGGGCTCAAGGCCCACATCGACTCGAGGCTGCGCCTGCAGATCGTCGGGGAGCGCACGCTGCTCCTGACCGACGCCGACTACCGGCCGCTCGCGGGCAACCTCGCCGCCTGGCCACGCGAGATCCCCGACGGCGCGGGCACCCACGCGGTGATGGTGGATCAGCTCGCCGGACAGCCGGTGCACACGCTGCTGTTGCGCACCACGCTCCCCGGCGGCTACCACCTGCTGGTCGGCCGCGACCTCGGCTTCTACCTGCCGCTCGAGCGCAAGTTCGCCTGGGGACTCACCGCCGCGATCACCTTCCTGTTCGTGGTGGGCGTCGCCGGCGCCGTCCTCATCCGCCGCCAGCTGCTGGCGCGGGTGCAGGGCATGCGCACCACGGTGTCGGCCATCATGGCCGGCGATCTGCGCCGGCGGTTGCCGGCCGCGGACTCCGGCGACGAGTTCGATACCCTGTCGCGGACCATCAACGGCATGCTCGATCACATCGAGCGCCTCATCCACGGCGTCAGCGACGTCTCGAACTCCATCGCGCACGACCTGCGCACGCCGCTCGCCGAGCTGCGCTCGCGCCTCGAGGAGCTGACCCTCACGCGTCCCGAGCCCGCAGAGACCTTTGCCGCGATCGAGGCGGCGGTCGCCGACGTCGACCGGGTGATGAGCATCTTCGCGGCCCTGCTGCGCCTCGCCGAGCTCGACACCGGGGCGCGCCGCTCGGGCTTCGTCGAGGTGGACGCGGCGCGCGTGGCGGCCGAGGTGGTCGAGTTCTACGAGCCGGCGGCCGAGCAGAAGGGCGTGGCGTTCTCGTTCCGCGCCGCCGGCGCCGCCCCGGTGGCGGGCGACCCGGTACTGCTCGCACAAGCGCTCAGCAACCTCATAGACAACTCACTCAAGTGCGTGCCGGAGCGCGGCGCCATCGTCGTGTGCGTCGACAAACGCGCCGACGGCTCGGTCGCGATCGAGGTCGCCGACAACGGGCCGGGGATTGCGGCGGCCGACAAACCCAAGGCCACCGAGCGCTTCTTCCGCGGCGATGCGAGCCGCAACACGCCAGGCGTCGGCTTGGGTTTGTCGATCGTCGATGCCGTGGCGAGGCTCCACGGCGGGGCGCTCGAGCTGCTCGACAACCACCCGGGCCTGCGTGCCCAGATGGTGCTGCCGGTTACTGCCGCGACGTCGAGTCGATGAAGGCGTCGAGATCGCCCTTCATCTTCGCCAGCGAAGGCGGATGCACGTACATCATGTGCCCAGCCTCGTAGTACCTCATGGCGATGCGCGCGCTGGCGGACGGCGGCACACCGAGATGCGTCATCACGTACTCGGTGGCCGAGAACGGCGTGGCGAGGTCGTAGTAGCCGTTGAGCACCAGCACCTTGAGGTTCTGGTCCTGAACCAGCGCCTGGGCGAGATCCACGCCTGAGTTGACGATGGGCTGCTCGCCGTTGTCGGTCTTGTGGGTCCACTTCCACTTCTCGCCGATCCCGAAGTTGGTGGTGTAGTAGGTGACCCCGTGGCCGAACTTGAGGTCCCCGTGATAGTAGTCGAGGAAGGCCGCGGTGAAGGCGGCGCCGATCGCCGCCGACTGCGGGTCGTAGTCCACCTCCTTCGCGAGCGGGTCCTGCGTGGGTCCCACGAAGCGCCCGTCGAGCCGGCCGATGGTCTGCCGCTGCGCCTTGAGCAGCTCGTGCGCAAACATGATCTCCGAGACTCTCAGGTTGGCGTACTTGAGATACTCCACCGAGAGCCCGGTGTACTCGTGCAGCTGCGTCGCGACCGCGTCCCGCTCGGCGTCGGAGAGCGCATCACCCTTCAGCAGCGCCGCCGTGTACGGACCCATGGCATAGGAGCGGACCTCGCTGAGGAACGGCTCGAGCGCCGGCGGCTGGTGTGGCAGCGCCTTGTGATACCACGCCACCGCCGCATAGCCCGGCAGGTACACCGAGTAGGGGCGATCGTTCCCCGGCAGCTCGGCGAAGATCGCCTCGATATCGGTCGCCACCGACACCAGGATCAGCCCGTTGAAGTTGAGCGAGCGGCGCGCGCGCAGCCAGTTGACGATCGCGGCTCCACGCGTCGTGCCGTAGCTCTCCCCGAGCAGATAGCGCGGCGAGCTCCAGCGGTTGTTGTCGGAGAGGTACTGGGCGATGAAGCGGCTGATGGACTCGATGTCGGGATCGACACCCCAGAACTCGTCGTCCTTGTGATTGCAGACCGCGTGCGACAGGCCCGTGCCCACCGGGTCGATCATCACGAGATCGGACTTGTCGAGCACGCCGTAGGCATTCTCGACGGTGCGATAAGGTGCGCTCGGCGTCGGTGTGGGATCGGACACGACGACGCGCCGCGGACCGAGGACTCCCATGTGCAGCCACAGCGACGAGGAGCCAGGTCCCCCGTTGAAGGCGAACATCAGCGGACGCTCCTCCCCGGCGCGTGTCGCAGCGTGCGTATAGGCGACGTAACCCATGCTCGCCATCGGCTTGTCCTCGTCGTCACGGACGATCAGGGTGCCGGCGGTGGCGGTGTAGTCGAAGGACTTGCCGCCCGCACCGAAGTGATGCTGGGTCACCGAGCTCTGCGCCTCCGGCAGGCGGCGCCATTCGTCCTTGAGGTCCCCCTTCACGTCGATGTGGCACAGGCTCTTCAGGTCCGCCGGCGGCGGGGAGTCGCCTCCCTTGACCTTCGCTCCCGTCTCGTCGGCGTACGCCGCTCCGGCAACGCCGACGACCGCAACCATCGCTACCGCCAGTGACTTCAGCATTGGATCCTCCGCGGCCCTCGGGACTGTGGCGCGGCCTTATACCACGGGTATCGCCGCCCCGCGCACCTTCCGCCGCGCTAGGATCCCGCCTCAAGCATGCCCGAGGAAGCTCATCCCCGCCCGATCCGCTCCTTCGTCACGCGCGCCGGGCGCGTCACGGCGGCGCAGCAGCGCGCGCTCGCCGAGCTCGCCCCGAAGTACGCGGTCGGCGTGGAGGCGCAGGGACCGCTCGATCTGGCGCGCCTGTTCGCGCGCGCGGCTCCCTGTACCCTCGAGATCGGCTTCGGTAACGGCGAGAACCTGGTCGCGCTGGCGCACGCGCATCCCGAGCGCAACTACCTCGGCGTCGAGGTGCATCGTCCCGGCGTCGGACGTTTGCTGCTGGCCGTCGAGGAACGGCAACTCGCCAACGTGCGGGTCATCTGCCAGGACGCCGTCGAGGTGCTCGAGCGGCGGATCGCCCCGGCAAGCCTCGCTGAGATCCTCATCCTCTTCCCTGATCCCTGGCCGAAGAAGCGCCACCACAAGCGGCGCCTGATTCAGGCGCCCTTTGTTGCGCTGCTCGAGCGCGCGCTCGCGCCGGGCGGTGTCCTGCGGCTCGCGACCGACTGGCAGCCCTACGCGCTCGAGATGCTGGCGGCGCTCGGCGCAGCGCCCGGACTCGTCAATCTCGCCGCCGGCGGCGGCTTCGCGCCGCGCCCGGCGGAGCGGATGCCGACGCGCTTCGAGCGGCGCGGCGTGCGCCTCGGCCACGAGGTATGGGATCTGGCCTTCAGCCGGCGCGCCTGAGCGCCCCGGGGCTCAGCTGACCGCGAACGCCTGCCGCAGTCCGTCGAGCACGAACTGCACCGCGAGCGCGCCGAGGATCACCCCGAGGATGCGGCTCGCGACGTTGGCGCCCGTCACCCCGATCACCCGCATGAGCGGCTCCGCCACCCACAGCAGCGCCAGCACGATCGCCAGCACGAGCGCGGCCGCGGTGATCAACCCCGCGAACAGGCCCGCCTGCGCCGGGAGCACCACTCGTCCGAACCACAGCAGGATGGTGGCGAGGGCTCCCGGGCCCGCGATGAAGGGGAACGCCAGCGGAAAGACCGAGATGTCCGCGCGGCGGCGGCTCTCGGCGGCCTCGTCACTCGAGGTACGTGTCCCGGACTCGCGCGCGAAGACCATCTCGAGTGCCAGCAGAAACAGCAACAAGCCGCCGAAAATGCGAAACGCCTCGAGACTGATGCCCATCAGTTGCAGAAACGCCGCACCTCCGAGGGCGAACAGCAGCAGGATCGCAGCCGAGATGGCCACGGCCTTGATCGCCATGCGGCGCTTGTACTGCGTGCTGGCCCCGGCCGTGAGTCCCGTGAACAGCGGAATCAGGGAAACCGGGTCGACCACCACGAAGAACACCACGAAGAATTTCAGCGACTGCTCGAACATTGATGCTGTGCGTCTTGAAACCGTCAAGAGCGAGGCGCAACATGAATTGCCTCGGGCAGTCCTCTTCAGAGTGTTCGCCAGGCCCTCCGGCCTCAGCATAACAGCTGCGGCGCGAGCGGCCTCGGGAGGTTGCGACGATGACGGCTCCTCACCCTGGCATCGGCGACTGGTATCGCCTGAGCGGCGCCCAGTTGTTCGAGGTCGTCGCCGTCGATGACGACGACGGCACCATCGAGATCCAGTACTTCGACGGCACGGTCGAGGAGATGGATGTCGAGGACTGGGCAGCTCAGTGGGAGGACGGCAACCTCGAGGCGGCCGAGGCGCCCGAGGACTGGAGCGGCTCGGTCGACGTCGACGCCGGCGACGAGGAAACACGCGGCTCCGACGGCCTCGGCGAGGATCGGGAGCCGCGCATGAGCTCGCTCGACGGCATCGACCTGTTCGACTAGCGGCCGCGCAGGCCGCCGCTAGGCGATTCTTGCCGCTTCGCCGAGCGCGGCGACATCCACGCTGTCCGCCAGCATCACGAAGCCGTTCACCACCTCGAGCGGCACGGGAGTGAGCGAGCGCCCCGCGCACGGCCCCGCCACGCAGAAGCCCGTGAGCTTCTCGAACAGCGCGCCGTGCGAGGAGCACAGGAGCAGCGCGCCGTCGGGCGTGCAGAAACGGTCTGGCAGGAGGTTGAGCGGATGTCCGGCGTGCGGGCAGCGGTTCACGTAGGCACGCAGATGCGCGCCCGCCCGCAACACGACCCCTCGCAGCGGCCAGTCGCCGGCGCCGATCGTGAAGGCGCGCGCTCCGTGCGCCTCGAGCTCGCTCAGGCGGCACACCACCCGCTCCACATCGAGTGCGCCGGCGGGCGCGCGCGGGAGCTGCGCTTCGCTCACGGTGCCTCCCGCGCCCGCAGCCGCTCGAGAGCCGCGATGCGCGCACGGGTCAGCCACACCATCGCGAGCCCGGGCAGCGCGAGCGCAAAGCTCGTCACGTAGTACACGTACCAGCCGCCGTGATCGGCAATCCAGCCCGCGGGATACCCCAGACTGTAGCGCGGCAGGAGGGCGATCGCCGACAGCAGCGCGTACTGGAAGGCGCTGTAGCGCACGTCGCACAGCGCCATGATGAGCGCCACCAGGGCGATGTTGCCCATCGCCCCGGCGACGTGCTCGATGACCACCGCCATCACCATGATGGGATAGCTCTTGCCGGCCACTGCCATGGCGCAGTAGAGCAGATTGCTGAGCGCCTGCAGCGCTCCGAAACCGAGCATCGAGCGCACCAGTCCGAGGCGCACCATCAGCACGCCGCCGAGGACCGAGCCGAAGAGCGCACTCGCCGTGAACAGCGCCTTGGCGATGAGGCCGATCTCGGTCTTGGAGAAGCCCACGTCCATCATGAAGGGCGTGAACAGCTTGTTGGCGAACGCGTCGCCGATCTTGAAGAGCATGACCACCGCAATGAGGATCGCGGCGCTCGGGCTCTCGAGCAGCTCGGAAAGCGGCGCGATGACCGACTCGCGCAGCGTGCGGGGCGGCGCGTGGTGATAGTCGGGCTCGGGCGCGCGCCAGCTCGCGGCGCAGAACGTCAGCATCACGACCGCGAGCACGAGGTACACGCCGCGCCAGCCGATGTAGTCGGCGGCCGCCAGCGCGAACGCGGCGGCCAGCCACGCGGCGGTGCGGTAGCCGAGATTGCTGGCGGCGGCGGCCGGGCCGCGCTCGCTCGGCAGCGACACATCCGTGCGCCAGGCGTCGATGGCGATGTCCTGGGTCGCCGAGCAGAACGCGATGCCGAAGGCGCACAGCGCCATGGCCCCGAGGCCCAGCGCGGGATCCTGCAGCCCGAGGAGCGCGATCGCGGCCGCGAGCCCGAGCTGCATGGCGAATGCCCAGCCGCGGCGCCGGCCGAGGAAAGGGAGCGGGAAGCGATCGATGAGCGGCGCCCACAATGGCTTCAGCAGATAGGGCAGCGCCACGTAGGACATCACGCCGATGGTGGTGTTGCTCAGGTGGGCGTCCTTGAGCCACCCCTGTAGCGCGCTCTCGGTGAGCTGATTGGGGAATCCCGACGCCGCCCCGAGCGCGAGTATCGCGAGCATCTTCGGGCTCGCGAGCAGCTGCGCGAGCGGAGTCCGCCGCTCCGCCTGCCCTGTGCTCACAGCTCGTAGTCCATGGTGAGCGGTGCGTGATCCGAGAAGCGCTTCGCCCTGTATATGGAGGCCGAGCGTGCCCGGCCCGCGAGCGATCCGCTCACCACCTGGTAGTCGATGCGCCAGCCGACGTTGTTCGCGCGCGCCTGCCCGCGGTTCGACCACCAGGTATAGAGGTCGGGTCCCGGACGCACCTCGCGGAAGGCGTCCACATAGCCCGCCGGACCGAACAGGGTGTCCATCCAGGCGCGCTCCTCGGGGAGGAACCCGGAATTTTTCTGGTTGGAGCGCCAGTTCCTCAAGTCGATGGGGCGGTGCGCGATATTCCAGTCGCCGCTCAGGATGCAACGCCGGCGGCTGCGCTTCAGGCGCGCCAGATGTGGCATGAAGGCCTCCATGAAGCGGTACTTGGACGCCTGGCGGGCGGGGCCCGCCGAGCCCGACGGCAGGTACAGCGATACCACCGACAGGTCGCCGACGCGCGCCTCGAGGTAGCGGCCCTCACGGTCGAACTCCGCCGTCCCGAAGCCACGGATGACGCGGTCGACTTGATGGCGGGTGTAGAGCGCAACCCCGGCGTAGCCCTTGCGCTCGCCCTCGCAGAAGAAGCTCCGGTAGCCCGGCAGCGCCACGTCGTGGCCGCTGAGCTGCTCCTCCTGGCAGCGCGTCTCCTGCAGGCAGATGAAATCGGCCCGCTGGCGGCGCAGCCAGCGGAACAGTCCCTTGGCCGCCGCCGAGCGGATGCCGCAGACGTTGACGGTGATCACGCGCAAGCCGAACAATGATATGACATGCAGGAATACCAGCTCACCTTCATCGAGCTCGCGCTCGCGCGCGAGGCGCTGCGCTTCGGGCAGTTCCGCCTGAAGTCGGGCCGCGACAGTCCCTACTTCTTCAACGCGGGGCGCTTCAGCGACGGGGAAGCCGCCGAGGTGCTCGGCCGTTGCTACGCGGCAGCCATCGTGCGCTCAGGGGTCGAGTTCGACATGATCTTCGGCCCCGCCTACAAGGGCATCCCGCTCGCCACCGCCACCGCCATCGCCCTCGCGGCGCATCACGGACGCAGCGTCCCGTACGCCTTCAATCGCAAGGAGGCCAAGGCGCACGGCGAAGGCGGCGTGGTGGTCGGCGCGCCGCTGCACGGGCGCGTGCTCATCGTCGACGACGTGATCACCGCCGGCACCGCGGCGCGCGAGTCGCTCGATCTGATCCGGGGCGCCGGCGCCGAGCCGGTGGCCCTGGCACTCGCGCTCGATCGCGAGGAGCGCGGCCTCACGGACGCGAGCGCCGTGCAGGAGCTCGAGCGCGCCGAGGGCGTGAAATGTGTGAGCATCATCACACTCTCGGGCCTCATCGAGGCCCTCACCGCGCCTGCGGGCGCCCGGCCGCGCGTAACTGCCGAGCAGCTCACGGCGCTCGAGGCCTATCGGGAGCGTTACGGCGCGCGTTGAGGCTTGCCAGCACCGCGGGCGCGGCAGAAGATAAGGCTCATGTCGGTCTCATTGCCGCGCTCGACACTGGTGGCACTGCTCGCTGCGTTGGCCGCGGGCGGTGCGCTCGCCGCCCCTTCCGCTAAATCACCGGCGAGCGGCACTCACACGACCATGTACCGCTGGGTCGACGATCAGGGCGTCGTCCACTACGGCGACCAGATCCCGCCTGAGTACGCGGGCAAGGACCGGGAGCTCATGAATGCGCAGGGCGTGCCGGTCAAGCACTTTGACGCGAAGAAAAGCCCCGAGCAGGCCGCCGCCGAGGCCCGCGACCGTGAGGCGGTGATCAAGCAGAAGCAGCACGACACCTTTCTGGTCACTACCTACACTTCAGTAAAGGACATCGAGGCGCTGCGCGACGCGCGGCTCGAGCAGTTGAAGACGCAGCGCGCCGCTTCGCAGCAGTACATCGAGAGTCTGCGGGCACGTCTCGGTACGCTGCAGTCGCGGGCTGTGACCTATCGCCCCTACAGTGCCGGCGCGGGCGCGCGCCGCCTGCCCGACGATCTGGCGGAAGACCTGGTGCACACGCTCAACGAGATGCACACGCAGACTGGCGCCCTCGCCAGCCAGGCCGAGGAAGAGGCCAAGCTGCGCGTCCAGTTCCAGGCGGACATCGACCGCTATCGCGAGCTGCACACCCTGCACTCGACCGACTGAAGTCGCGGCGCGCGGCCGCTTCAGCCGCGGCCCGAGTGTCCGAAGCCGCCGGCGCCGCGCGCCGAAGCCGCGAAATCCTCGACGATCTCGAGCGCGACCTGCACCACCGGCACCACCACCAGCTGCGCGATCCGCTCCCCGGGACTCACGCTGTAGGCTTGCGCGCCGCGATTCCAGCACGACACCATGAGCTGGCCCTGGTAGTCGGAGTCGATGAGTCCCACGAGATTGCCGAGCACGATGCCGTGACGGTGGCCGAGGCCCGAGCGCGGCAGGATGACGGCCGCGAGCGAGGGATCGTCCAGGTGGATCGCGAGGCCCGTCGGGATGAGCTCCGCCCTGCCGGGCTCGAGGATGAGGGGTGCTGCGAGCAGAGCCCGCAGATCGAGGCCCGCCGACCCTTCGGTCGCGTACGCGGGCAACGGAAATTCGCCGCCGATACGCGCATCGAGAATGCGCACCTTGAGCGCACGGCGGCCCGCGGCGCTCATGCGTGCTTCAGGCAACTCCGGTGCCGCGCTGCGCGCGGCCGGCACGGGCGGCGAGCTCGCGGGCGATGAGGCTGACCAGGCCGCGGGCCAGCGCCAGCTTGCCGGCCCGGCCGAGCTCGTAGCGGGCGCCGCGCGCGAGCACGATGAGCTGGTTCTCGTCGCTGTCGAAGGCCTTGTCGTCGCCGACCTCGTTGGCCGCGATCATGTCGAGATTCTTCTTCATCAGCTTGGTGCGGGCGTTCTGCTCGACCGACTCGGTCTCGGCGGCGAAACCCACCACGAAGGGCCGCTCGGAGCGCGCTGCCACCGTGGCGAGCACGTCCGGCGTGCGCTCGAGCGACAACTCGAGCGTATCGCTGCTCTTCTTGATCTTCTGGCTCGCGGCGCGCACCGGCCGGTAGTCGGCGACCGCCGCGGTGGAGACGAAGACGTCGGTGCCGGGGAGCTCGCGCAGCACGGCGGCGAGCATGTCGGCGGCGCTCTCGACATCGATGCGGGTCACCCCCGGCGGGGTCGGCAGGCTCACCGGGCCGCTCACCAGGATGACCTCGGCGCCCGCGGCGCGGGCCGCCTGCGCCACGGCGAAGCCCATCTTGCCGGAGCTGCGGTTGCTCACGAAGCGCACCGGGTCGAGGCGCTCGCGGGTCGGGCCCGCGGTGATCAGCACGCGCCGGCCCGCGAGCTCGCCGCCCGCCGCCAGCAGCGCCGCGAGCTGCTCGGCGAGCTCGAGCGGCTCGAGCATGCGCCCCTCGCCCGTCTCGCCGCAGGCCTGGTCGCCGGTGGCGGGGCCGAGCACCAGTACCCCGCGCGCCACGAGCTGCGCGACGTTGGCGCGTGTGGCGGCGTTCGCCCACATGAGGTGATTCATCGCCGGTGCCACCGCGATCGGCGCCTCGGTCGCGAGGCACAGCGTCGCGAGCAGATCGTCGGCACGCCCGCTCGCAAGCCTGGCGAGGAAATCGGCGCTCGCCGGTGCGATCAGCACTGCATCGGCCCAGCGTGCCAGCTCGATGTGGCCCATGGCCGCTTCCGCCGCCGCATCCCACAGGTCGGTGCGCACGCTGCGCCCCGACACCGCCTGGAAGGTCGTGGCCGTGACGAACCTGGCCGCCGCGGCCGTCATGACCACCTGGACCTCGGCGCCCCGCTCGCGCAGCCGCCGCACCAGATCCGGGCTCTTGTAGGCGGCGATGCCGCCGGTGATGCCGAGAAGGACGCGCTTACCTTGCATGAGAGTGAACCCCTGCAGCTGATTATCTCACCGCAGCGCCGGCGGCGCGCAAACGGTGCCGCATTCCGCGCGAATCACGCCGCTCAGGTCCTTTTTGGCCACTCGCGGGCCGCGCCACGCGCTCCTTAGACTGCGCTCCTCTTGCCTTAGAACCAAACGTCATGGCGATCCGCCACTGGCCCGACGGCGAGCGGCCGCGCGAGAAGCTGCTCGAGCGCGGCGCGCACGCGCTCTCGGATGCTGAGCTGCTCGCGGTGCTGCTCGGCTCCGGGGTGCGCGGCCGCTCGGCGCTGGAGCTGGCGCGAACGCTGATCAGCGGGTTCGGCTCGCTGCGCGTGCTGCTCAACGCCGACCGCGAGCGGCTGACGCGCGAGCGCGGCATCGGACCGGCGCGCTACGCCACCTTGAACGCCGCGCTCGAGCTCGCCCGGCGGCACTTCCGCGAAGCGCTGCGCATCGGTCCGGCGCTCGCAGGACCGGAGGCGACCCGCAGCTTCCTGCTCGCGCAGCTGCGCGACCGCCCCTACGAGGTGTTCTGCTGCCTCTACCTCGACAACCGCCACCGGCTGATCGCTTTCGAGGAGCTGTTCCGCGGCACCATCGACCGCGCCGGCGTCCATCCACGCGAAGTGCTGCGCCAGACGCTGCTGCACAACGCGGCCGCGCTGATCCTGGCGCACAACCACCCCTCCGGTGTGCTCGAGCCCAGCCAGGCGGACGAGCTCATCACCCGGCGCCTGAAGGAGGCGCTGGCGCTGCTCGACGTGCGCGTGCTCGATCATTTCATCATCGGCGACGGCCTGTGCTACTCGTTTGCCGAGCACGGTCTGCTGTAAGCGATCTGTATGTTTACTTGCGGCCGGCCCCGCGGCTACGGTGTGCCCGAATACCGGCGCCGTCGCGGCGCTCTTCAGGAGCTGACATATGTCCGGCACGATCCATGGTCCACTGTGCGGCCTCGCAGCACTTGGCTTCGCCACGCTCGCGCTCGGCGGCTGTGCGACCGAGACCCACCAGGCGCTCAACGTCGAGAAGCCGGCAGCCGCGCACATCGCCTACAGCGGCGTGCGCGCTCCCATCGCGGTCGGCAAGTTCGACAACCGCTCGACCTACATGCGCGGGCTGTTCTCCGATGGCGTGGACCGCCTGGGCGGCCAGGCCAAGACGATCCTCGTCGGCCATCTCGAGGAGTCGGGCCGCTTCGACGTGCTCGAGCGGGACAACATGGAGGAGAACGCCCGCGAGGCGCAGCTCTCGGGCCGGCAGCAGAAGCTGCAGGGCGCCGCCGTGATCATCACCGGCGACGTCGTGGAGTTCGGCCGCAAGGAAACCGGCGACGTGCAGCTCTTCGGCATCCTCGGCAGCGGCAAGCAGCAGGTCGCCTATTCGAAGGTCACGCTGAATGTCGTCGATGTCATCACCTCGAAGGTGATCTACTCGGTGTCAGGCGCCGGTGAGTACGCGCTGAGCAGCCGCGAGGTCATCGGCTTCGGCGGCGATTCCGGCTACGACTCGACGCTCAACGGCAAGGTGCTCGATCTCGCGGTCCGCGAGGCCGTCGACCGGCTCGCCGCAGGCCTCGACCAGGGAAGCTGGTCGCCCGCCGGGTCACAGCATCCGTGACCCGCGCTGCCTGCATCGTCCTCGCCGCGGCCGTGCTCGCGGGCTGCAGTGCCAACAACACGCCCCGCACCCTCTACACCTGGGGCAGCTACGAGGATCTGATCTACGCCACCTACGCCTCGCCCGGCAAGATGCCTCCGGAGCAGCAGGTCGAGATGCTGGAGAAGGACTACCAGCAGGCCCGGGCCGCCAACCGGCGCATGCCGCCCGGATGGCACGCGCATCTCGGCTATCTCTACTACCAGCTCGGCAGGACGGACCAGGCGCGCCAGGAGCTGCTGACCGAGAAGGCCGAGTTTCCGGAGTCCGGCGTGTTCATGGACCGGTTGCTCGCCAATCTCGAGCGGCCGGAACCGAGCAGGCAATGAGCGCGCGTCCGTTCGTCGTGCTGCTGTGTCTCGCCGCCGCCGGGACGCTCGGCGGCTGCGCGGCGCCGCATCCCTACGACTACACGAATTTTCGTGCGCATCCGCCCCATTCCATCCTCGTCCTGCCGCCCCTCAACCAGAGCACCGACCTCGGTGCGACTTACGGCTGGCTCTCCACCGCCACGCAGCCGCTCGCCGAGCTCGGCTACTACGTGTTTCCGGTGGAGGTGGTGGACACCTTCTTCAAGGAAAACGGCATGCCCACCGCGGGCGAGATGCACCAGGCGCCGCTCGAGCGGGTACGGGAGATCACCGGCGCCGACGCGGTGCTGTTCGTGACGCTCGAGCAGTACGGGAGCAAGTACCAGCTGATCAACACCGCGACGATCGTGAGCGTCCGTGCCAGGCTGGTCGACACCCACTCCCAGGTGCTGCTGTGGGAGGGTCACGGGGTCGCCGAGCAGGACTCGTCGGGTTCGGGGAGCCTGCTGGTCGATGTGCTCGGCGCGCTCGTGGCACAGGCGGTCAACTCCCAAACCCACCCCGCTCACCAGCTGAGCCGCACTGCCAACCAGAATCTGTTCCACTCGCCGACCCAGGGCCTCCCCTACGGACCCTATAGCCCGAAGTACCAGCGGGAGCCCTAGAGGGATGTGGCAGGCCCGCGCATGCGGGCCTGCCTCAGCGTCCCTGTCTGCCGCTCTGCCTACTTGAGAATCGCCTCCTGCTCGGTGCGCGAGCCGAGTACCGTGCGGATCTTGGCGCGGTCCGCCTCGGACTTGTTCGCCGCATCGACCGAGCCTTCCACCTCGGCGCCGATCTTGTCGAGCTTGCCGCCGAGATTATCGAGCGCCGCCCAGTTCTTGTACTCGGTGACCAGCAGCACGTCCGGATCGTTCGGTCCGCGCGCCTCGACTACGATGACGCGGTAGCCGGTGATGAGCCCGGCCTTCTTGGCTGCTTCCTGCGTCTTCTTGAAGGTGGTCGCCAGCCAGTGCATGTAGTCGTCGAAGTGCCCGTCGACGGTGCGGATCGAGGCGACGTTGATGACCGGGCCGTCACTCCAGTCGCGGCCGTCGGCGTAGGCAAGGGTGGAAAGAGAGCTCAGCCCGAGCAGCGCTGCAGCCGCGCACGCGATATGAGTTGCACGTTTCATCGGAGATCTCCTATTGGATCGAAGAGTTTGTTGTTGTAGGGGCGAGCGAATGGAGAGCCCCCGCTCGTGGAGCGCCGGACCCTACGCCCCCGGGGCGGCGGGCGCCAGTGAGGGGTTGCACGGATTGCCTCCTTGAGATCCCGCCGCCGGGCTGGTATAAAGCCCGGCCCCGGAGTCGAGCCGGAGAGCCTGACGAGGCCCCTAAGTATCTGATTTCTCTCAAGGTTGTATGTATGTCCCGCGTCTGCGAAGTCACCGGCAAGAAGCCGGCCGTCGGTAACCGCGTCTCGCACGCCAACAACAAGCGTCGCCGCCGCTTCCTGCCGAACCTGCACACGCAGCGATTCTGGCTCGAGACCGAGAAGCGCTGGGTAACGCTGCGCCTGACGACCAGCGGCATGCGCACCCTCGAGAAGAAGGGCGTCGACAAGGTCGTCGCCGAGCTGCGCGCTCAGGGTCTCAAGGTCTGAGCGGCGCCTAAGCGGGAGCGACACTCATGCGCGAGAAGATCAAGCTGCTGTCCTCGGCCGGAACCGGCCACTTCTACGTGACCACCAAAAACAAGCGGCTGCACCCGGACAAGCTCGAGGTCCGCAAGTTCGACCCGGTGGCGCGCAAGCACGTCGCCTACAAAGAGTCGAAGATCAAGTAATCCCAGGCACGCCTCACGGCGCGTGCCGGAGCTTCCCGAAGTAGAGACGACCCGGCGCGGCCTCGCGCCGCACGTGCGCGGGCGTCGCATCCGGGCGCTCAAGGTCTACGAGCGGCGGCTGCGCTGGCCGGTGGCGGCGGGACTGCCCGGCAGGGTCGCGGGCCGGCAGATCGTCGCGGCGGGTCGGCGCGCCAAGTATCTCCTGCTCGAGCTCGACTCCGGCACGCTGCTCGTGCACCTGGGGATGTCGGGCAACCTGCGGGTGGTCCCGGCGGACAGCCCGCGCGCCCTGCACGATCACTTCGACCTGGTGCTCGACTCAGGTCTCGCGCTGCGCTTCAACGACCCGCGTCGCTTCGGCAGCCTTCTCTACGTGCGCGGCGACCCGCTCGAGCACCGGCTGCTCGCACCCCTCGCGCCGGAGCCCCTGGGGCGCGCGTTCGCCGGCGACTATCTGTGGCGCATCACCCGCGGGCGGCGCGTCGCCGTGAAGCAGCTGCTCATGAACAGCCGTCTGGTCGTCGGGGTCGGCAACATCTACGCGAGCGAGGCGCTGTTCCGCGCCCGCATCCGCCCGCAACGCCCGGCGCGCTCCCTGACCCGCGCCGAGGCGGCGCGGCTCACGCGCGCGGTACGCGCGGTACTCAGGCAGGCGATCCGCGCCGGCGGCACGACGTTGCGCGATTACCTGCGCGCCGACGGCTCGCCCGGCTACTTCCGGCAGCGACTGTACGTCTACGAGCGCGCCGGCAGCCCCTGCCGCCGCTGCGGCACGCCGGTGCGGGCGATCACGCAGGGACAGCGCTCGACGTACTATTGCCCGGTCTGTCAGCAGTAACGGGAGCTCGCATGAGCCGGCACATTCTGCGACACCTCACCCGGACAGATCCGGTGTTGGGTGGAGTCATCCGCGCCGCCGGACCCTATCGGCTCGCGCTCGAGGCGGGTTGCCAGCCGTTCCAGATCCTGGCGCAGGCGATCGCGCATCAGCAGCTGAACGGTACCGCCGCCAATACCATCCTCGCGCGCCTCATTGCCTCGTGCGGCCAGGGATCCTTTCCGACGCCCACCCAGGTGCTCGACGCACCGCTCGAGCAGCTGCGCGCGGCGGGCTTCAGCCGCGCGAAAATCGCCGCCCTCAGGGACCTCGCGGAGAAGTCGCTCACCGCGCTGGTCCCCGACCGCGCGACGCTCGAGCGGCTCGACGATGCGGCGATCATCGCTCGCCTCACCGAGGTGCGCGGCGTCGGCCGCTGGACGGTGGAGATGCTGCTCATCTTCCACCTCGGCCGGCCCGACGTGCTGCCGGTCGATGACTTCGGCGTACGCGCCGGCTTTCGCGCCGCCTACGGCCTGCGCAAGCTCCCGCACCCCAAAGCGCTCGCAGCCTGGGGCGAGCGCTGGAAGCCTTACCGTAGCGCCGCCGCCTGGTATCTGTGGCGCGCGCTCGAGCTCGAGCGCGCGGGAAAGCTGCCGCCACCCGCCGAGCGGGTGCGCCTGCCGCGCGTCCCCGGGCGGGCGCGGGCCGCGCGCAAGCTCAGGGCTGCCGCTTCTTCTTCAGCGCGGCCTCGACGATCGGGTGCACGAACTCGCGCACGTCGCCGCCGAGGAGCGCGACCTCGCGCACCAGCGTCGAGGAGATGAAGGTGAACTGCTCCTGCGGCGTGAGAAACACCGTCTCGATGTCGCGCTCGAGATGGCGCGTCATGTTGGCGAGCTGAAACTCGAACTCGAAGTCCGATACCGCCCGCAGCCCGCGCAGGATGACGCCGACGCCGTGCTCGCGCGCGAACTCGACCGTGAGGTTCGAGTAGCCGAGCACCTCGACGTTCGGCAGGTCGTGCAGTACGCGCCGCGCCAGATCCACCCGCTCGGCAAGCGGGAACAGCGGCGTCTTGTTTGGGTTGGCGGCGATCGCGATATAGACCCGCTCGAACATGCGGGCCGCGCGCCGCACCAGATCCTGGTGGCCGTTGGTGATCGGATCGAATGTCCCCGGATAGACGGCGTTGAGCTTCATCAGGCCTCGGGCCCCCCTGCCTGACCCCGCGCATAGAGATGATACCCGACCTCTCCGGCGCGCCTCGCCTTGAGCGCCTGCCAGGTGCCCGGCAGGGTCGGCACGCCGGCGCGCGCGGCACATTCGACATAAACGCGCGCCGTAGCGCTGAGCCAGCCGTTGCGCTCCAGCAGTGCCGCCGCCTCCTCGAGCAGTCCCGAGGCGAACGGCGGATCGAGGAAGACGATATCGAAGGGCTGCGCCGCGCCGGCGAGAAAGGCGAGCGCATCGCCGCGGACTATCTCGGCGTTGGCTGCGCCCCATTCAGCGAGGCGCGCGCGCAGCTCGCGCGCCGCACCCGGATCGCGCTCGACAAAGGTCACGTGGGCGGCGCCGCGCGACAACGCCTCGAGCCCGAGCGCCCCGCTGCCGGCGAACAGGTCGAGGCAGCGGGCTCCGGCGACCCCCGCACCGAGCCAGTTGAAGAGCGTCTCACGCACGCGGTCCGGGGTCGGCCGGATGAGCGCCGCAGCCGGGAAACGCAGCCTGCGCCCGCGCCAGCTGCCGCCGATGATGCGCAGCACGCGCGCCTTGGCGCCGCGCGGCACGGCGGCGCCGCGGCTAGCGACAGATTTCCGGCTCGAAGCCACGGCGTTACCTTCGGGAGGGCGCGCACCTTGCCACGATTCTCGCCGTAAGCGTACTCTAGGTTGTCTCATCCAGAAGCGCTCGAACAGCACCGGCGGGAGGGGTCGCGACCGGTGAGGCAGTCTGCAAGATAACTCGCGGCTATACGAAGAACACCGACCGCAGCGTCAGCCGCTCCTCGAAAGGTGCGGTGCCGAGCGGTCTTGAGAGTTTAGGAGCTCTAGGGATATGCGAAATCTCACTGCGGCCGGGATTCTTGCGGGTGCGCTGCTGCTTGGCGCCTGCTCGGGTCATAACGATCCCATCAGCCCGACCGACACCTTCGCCGGGAACGGCAACCCCGG
>DATKLG010000017.1:0-9094 GCA_035542535.1 Steroidobacteraceae bacterium | reverse complement strand
GGCCGGGCGGCTGCTCGCGGACTGCATGCGCGATGCCGGGCTTCCCCCCGGAGTGTTCAACTACCTGAGCGGCTCGAGCGGCGAGATCGGCGCAGCGCTCGTCGAGCATCCGCTCACGGCGGGCGTGACCTTCACCGGCTCTTTCGAGATCGGCCGGCAGATTGCCGCGCGTCTCCAGAGCGGGGCGTACCCCAGGCCCTGTATCGCGGAGATGGGCGGCAAGAATGCCTGCATCGTCACCGCCCGCGCGGACCTCACGCGTGCCACCGCCGGCATCCTGCGCTCCGCGTTCGGCATGGGCGGCCAGAAGTGCTCGGCTCTCTCGCGACTCTACGTCGATGCGCGCGTGGCCGAGCCCCTCACCGAGGCGCTGCTCAGGCAATTGAAGGCGCTCAGGATCGGCGACCCGGCGCAGCGTGAGAACTGGCTCGGGCCGGTTGCGACGAGCTCGGGCTACGAGGACTACGCGCGCTACGCCGCGCAGCTGCGCACCGGCGGCGCACGGATCCTCTCCGGCGGCGAGCAGCTCAAGGAAGGCGCCCTCGCCCGCGGCTTCTTCGTCCGCCCGACGCTCGCCGAGGCGCCGCCGGGGCATCCGCTGTGGGACAAGGAGATGTTCCTCCCGATTCTGATGCTGCACAGCGTGGGCTCGAACGAGGAGGCGATGGTACTCGCCAACGCTTCCCCGCTCGGACTCACGGCGGGCTTCTACGGCGCGCCGGATGAGGTGGGCTGGTTCCAGGAGAACATCGAGGCGGGTGTGACGTACGCCAACCGGCCGCAGGGTGCGACCACCGGCGCGTGGCCCGGGTACCAGCCCTTCGGCGGCTGGAAGGGCTCGGGCACCACCGGCAAGGCGATCGCCTCCTTCTATTATCTGCCGCAGTACCTGCGCGAGCAGTCGCAGACCGTGGTCGAGTGAGCGCGATGCCGCTGTTGCCGCTCGATGAGGCGATCGCGACGCACGTGCGCGACGGCGACAGCGTGGCGCTCGAGGGCTTCACGCACCTCATCCCGTTTGCCGCCGGTCACGAGATCATCCGTCTCAGGCGGCGCAATCTGCATCTGATCCGCATGACGCCGGATCTGATCTACGACCAGCTGATCGGTATGGGGTGCGCCTCCCGGCTGACTTTCTCATGGGGCGGCAATCCCGGCGTCGGATCGCTGCATCGCCTGCGCGATGCGGTGGAGCGGCAATGGCCGCAGCCGCTCGCGCTCAGCGAATTCAGTCACGCGGAGCTGGCGCTCGCCTACCAGGCCGGCGCGAGCGGCATGAGCTGCGGCCTGATGCCGCATCACGCCGCTACGGATCTCGCCCGCGTGCCGGGTGCCGCCGTGCGCACCGTCCCCTGCCCCTTCACCGGCCGGCTGCTGACCGCGGTCCCCGCCATCAATCCCGACGTTACGATCCTGCACGCGCAGCAGATCGATGCCGAAGGCAACGTGCTCATCCGCGGCATCGTCGGCGCCGCGCGCGAGGCCGCACACGCCGCGCGGCGCGTACTGGTGACCGTGGAGGAGCGGGTCGAGCGGCTCGACGCCGAGATGAACGCGCTGGTGCTGCCGTCGTGGCTCATAACGTGCGCGAGCGTCGTGCCGGGCGGGGCCTATCCCTCCTACGCCCAGGGCTACTACGCACGCGACAACCGCTTCTATCTCGCCTGGGATGAGATCGCGCGCGACCGCCAGGCGTTCACGGCCTGGATGGAGCGCCACGTGCTCGGCATGCGCGATCACGCGGCGCTGTTGCGCGCGCTCGGAGTCGCCGCATGAGCATGCCCGGCTACAGCCCGGAAGAGATCATGACGGTGACGGCCGCACGGCACCTGCAGGACGGCGCGGTGTGTTTCGTCGGTATCGGCCTGCCGAGCGCCGCGTGCAACCTGGCGCGCATGACGCATGCACCGCGTCTCGTGCTGATCTACGAATCGGGCACGGTGGGCACCAAGCCCACAGTGCTGCCGCTTTCGATCGGCGACGGCGAGCTCGCCGAGACCGCGACCTGCGTCGTGCCGCTGCCGGAGATCTTCGCGCACTACCTGCAGCGCGGCCGCGTCGACGTCGGCTTCCTCGGGGCGGCGCAGATCGACGCTTTCGGAAATCTCAACAGCACCGTCATCGGCGACTATGCGCACCCTAAAGTGCGGCTGCCGGGCGCGGGCGGTGCCTCGGAGATCGCGACCTACGCCCGCGAGGTGCTGGTCATCATGAAGCAGACGCCGCGCAGTTTCGTATCTTCCCTCGACTTTCTCACCTCTGCCGGCTACCTCGAAGGCCACGGCGCGCGCGCCGCGAGCGGCAGTCCGGGCGCCGGCCCGCGCGCCGTGATCACCGACTTCGGTATCCTGCGGCCGCACGCCGCAACGCAGGAGCTCGAGCTCGCCGCGCTCTACCCTGGCATCGGCGTGGATGCCGCGCGTGCCGCGACCGGCTGGCCGCTGAAAGTCGCCGCCCGCCTCGAGACGCTGCCCGCCCCGGAGCCTGCCGATCTCGCCGTGCTCCGCGACCTCGAGGCGCGCACGCGCGCGGCGCATGCGCGGCCGATCCGCATCAACTTGAGGAGCTGACATGGCAACACCCCACATCCACATGCCGCTTCCCGGGCCGAAGGCGCAGGCACTCATGGCCCGCGACCGGCTCGTGACGACGCCCTCCTACCCGCGCGACTACCCCTTCGTCATGGCGCGCGGCCGCGGTGCCGAGGCCTGGGACGTCGACGGCAACCGCTTCCTGGACTTCATGAGCGGCATCGGCGTCGCCAGCACCGGTCACGCGCACCCCAAGGTGGTGCAGGCCATCAAGGACGCGGCCGACGATTTCCTGCACATCTCCTCCGATTACTGGCACGAGCGCATGACGCGGCTCGCCGAGCGCATCAACGAGCTCGCGCCCATGGGCGAGCCGGTGCAGGTGCTGGTGTGCCAGAGCGGTACCGAATCCGTCGAAGGTGCGCTCAAGCTCGCCCGCTACGTGACCGGCCGTCCGCGCTTCATCGGTTTCCTCGGCGGCTTTCACGGCCGCACCATGGGAGCGCTCGCCTTCACCTCGAGCAAGGTGACCCAGCAGGCGGGGTTCTTCCCGACGATGCCCGGGGTGACCCACGTGCCCTACCCCAACCCCTACCGGCCGCTGTTCGCGGGCGCCGACCAGGGCCGCGCGGTCCTCGACTACATCGAGATGCTCTTCCAGAGCAACCTGCCGCCGCAGGAAGTCGCCGCGATCGTGGTCGAGCCGATCCAGGGCGAAGGCGGTTATCTCGTCCCGCCCGACAGCTTCCTCCCGGGCCTGCGCGCGCTGTGCGACCGCCACGGAATTCTCCTGGTTTTCGATGAGGTGCAGTGCGGCATCGGTCGCACGGGCCGCATGTTCGCCAGCCAGCACTGGGGGGTGTCGCCGGACATCATGACGCTCGCCAAGGGTCTCGCCTCGGGTCTGCCGATGGGACTCGTGGTGGCGCGCCGCACCCATATGGAGAAATGGAAGCGCGGCGCGCACGGCAACACCTTCGGCGGCAATCCCCTGTGCTGCGCGGCGGCGCTCGCCACCCTCGAGCTCGTCGAGCGCGAGTACGCGGCCAATGCGGCGGCGGTCGGAGAGTACTTCATCGGACGCCTGCGCGAGCTGCAGCAGCGCTTCCCCTGCATCGGCGAGGTCCGCGGCAAGGGGCTCATGATCGGCATGGAGCTCATCACCGATCCCAAGAGCCGTGCGCCCGCGAAGAAGCTGTGCGAGGCCGTGCTGACACGTGCCTTCCACCACGGTCTCCTGCTGCTCTCCTGCGGCGCGAGCACGGTGCGCTTCATTCCCCCGCTCATGATCGGCCGCGGACACGTGGACGAGGCGCTGACACTGCTCGAGCCGGCGCTCAAGGAAGCGCTGGCCTCCGTCTGAGGAGCGGCGCATGTCGGGCACCACCGTCGAGCAACCGCGCGCCCTGGGACTCCTCATGTGCACCGCGCTGGTCGTGGGCAACACGATCGGCGTCGGCATCTTCATGCTGCCGGCCTCGCTCGCCCCCTATGGACTCAACGCCGTCCCCGGCTGGCTGATCACGACCGTCGGCTGCATCTTCATCGCCTGGGTGTTTGCGGGACTGGCGCGCGCCTTTCCGCAGGACGACGGGCCGTACGCGTACGCAAGCCGCGCTCTGGGCTCCGGCGTCGCGTTCGTCCTCATGTGGTCCTACTGGATCTCCACCGTGGTAACCAACGCGGTGCTCGCCACCGGCGTGGTCGGCTACCTGTCGTCCTTCTTCCCCGTGCTGGCCACCAACCACCTGCTCGCCGCGCTGACGGCGATGGCGCTGGTCTGGTTATTCGTAGTGATCAACGTGCGCGGCGCGCGGACCGCCGGCTGGGTGCAGGTGTGGAGCACCGTGCTGAAGCTCCTGCCGCAGCTCGGGATCGTGGCGCTCGGGGTGTGGGCGGTGTTCGCGCCTCATGCAGCCTCGCCAGTGCACCTGCCGACGACGCCCATCTCGCTCGGCGGAGTGATCACGGCATCCACCCTTGCGCTCTACGCCATGCTCGGCGTCGAGTGCGGCGCGATGCCGGCCGGCCGGGTGTGCGACCCTGGCCGCACCATCCCGCGCGCCACGTTCATCGGCACCCTCACGGTCGCGGCAGTCTACATCTGCGTCTCGCTGATCCCGATGCTGCTGATCCCGCAGGAGGAGCTGGCGAACTCCAGCGCCCCGTTCGCGGACCTGTTCGCGCGCTTCCTCGGGCCCGCCTCCGGGAAGCTCCTCGCCGTGTTCGTGATCGTGAGCGGCCTCGGCGCCCTCAACGGCTGGACGCTGATCCTGGGTGAGCTCACCGTGAGCTTCGCCCGGCACGGCGGCTTTCCGCCGGCGCTCGGAAAGGTGAACGCGCACGGTGCCCCGACGCGCGGCTTCGTGCTGACCGCCATCCTCGCGAGCCTCATGATGCTCACGAGCTACAGCGACTCGACCGCCGGCGCTTTCACCTTTCTGAGCCTGGTGGTCACCGCCACCAACCTGCCGGTATATTTCGGCTGTGCGATCGCCGTCCTGATCTTGTGGCGCCGCGGTGAGCTCGGCAGGCTCAGGGCCCGCGAGTACCGCTGGCTGGCGGCCGCGGCGCTGGCGACCGGCTACTGCGTGTGGGCTTCGATCGGCATCGGCGGCCGATCGCTCGCCTGGGCCCTGGCGTTGTGCGCCGTGGGGGTGCCGGTGTACTGGTGGTACGCGATCGTGCGCCGGCCGGCGCTCGCGACCTGACCATGGAGAATCCAATGTTCAAGATGGCCGTCCGCTCTGTCGCCGCGGTCCTGCTGCTGGCGCTCGCCGCCGGCGCGCCGCTCGCGAGCGCCGCGGCACCCGCCCCGCTCAAGACGCGCAATGTGGTGCTGATCGTGAGTGACGGGCTGCGGTGGCAGGAGATCTTCACCGGCGCCGACCCGACGCTCCTCAACCAGAAGAACGGCGGCATCTGGGCCAAGGAGGCGGACTTGAGGCGCGAGTACTGGCGCGACGATGTCAACGAGCGGCGCAAGGTACTGTTCCCCTTCATCTGGGGCACGGTGGCCGCCCGCGGCCAGATCTTCGGCAACCAGTTGAAGGGCAGCGTGGCGCGCGTCACCAATACCTTCTGGTTCTCGTACCCCGGCTACAACGAGATGCTCTCGGGCCACGCGGATCCGCGCGTCAACTCCAACCACTTCGGTCCGAACCCCAACGTCACCGTATTCGAGTGGCTCAATGGCCTGCCGGACTTCAAAGGTCAGGTCGCGGCGTTTGCCAGCTGGGGCACGTTCAAGGACATCTTCAATGTCGATCGCAGCCACCTGCCGGTGCACTGCGGCCAGGACGTGCCCTATAAAGGTGAGGTGGGCCCACGGGAAGCCGTCGTGAACGAGCTCGCCGAGACCACGACGAGCCTCGAGGATGGGGTGGTCTACGACTCGTTCGTGCAGATCCCGCTTCTGGACTCCTTCGCGCACGCGCAGCCGCGGGTGCTGTTCGTCGGCTACGGCGAGACCGATGACTGGGGACACATGGGCCGCTACGACCTGCTGCTGCAGGCCGCCCACTCCTTCGACCACTACGTCGAGCAGCTGTGGAATACGCTGCAGAGCCTGCCCGCGTACCGCGATCGGACCACGTTCATCCTCACCGCCGATCATGGGCGCGGCAGCGGGCCGGTCGAGTGGAAGAGCCACGGCGCAGCGGAGCAAGGCTCGGGCAACATCTGGATCGCGGTGATGGGTCCCGACACCGCCCCGCGCGGCGAGCGCACCCGGACGCCCGAGGTGCACCAGGCGCAGATCGCGGCCACCGTCGCGGCGTTGCTCGGCAAGGATTACCGCCGGGCGGCGCCGGAGGCGGCCCCGCCCATCGGGGACGTCCTAGCCGGGACGCGTTGAGCGCGCCTCGAGCGCGGTGAGGATGCCCGTCAGCAGCCGCGTCGGATCCGGCGGGCATCCGGGCACGGCCACGTCCACCGGAATGACGTTGGAGATGCGGCCGCGGGTCGCATAGCCCTCGGCGAAGATGCCGCCGGTGCAGGCGCAGTCCCCGACCGCCACCACCAGCTTCGGGTCAGGGGTCGCCTCGTAGGTGCGGCGCAAGGCGATCTCCATGTGCCTCGAGACCGGACCGGTCACGAGCAACAGATCCGCATGCCGGGGGCTCGCGACGAAGCGGATACCGAGACCTTCGATGTTGTACAGGGGGTTGTTGAGAGCATGGATCTCGAGCTCGCAGCCGTTGCACGAGCCCGCATCCACCGCGCGCACGCACAGGGCGCGTCCCAGGACGGCGAGGATGCGGGTCTGCAGCGCCTCACGCAGGCGCAGTGTCCCGTCGGGAGAGGGGGCGGGCTCGGTCACGATTCCGACCGCGGCAATCTGGCGCAGCGTTTTCAGCATGATGCTTCCTAGAGGTCGTGCCCGCTGTAGGAGAGATTGAAGGACTTATTGATGAGCGGGAAATCGGGCACGATGTTGTCGATGATCGCGTGCTCGAGCGCCGGCCAGTTCTGCCACGAGGGATCGTGCGGATGACAGCGGTCGATGCTGCCGCCGGGGCCGGACTCGAGCGCGACCAACACCGGCCCGCGCCAGCCCTCGATCGCCCCGATCCCGAGCGAGCCGGCCGCGGGGAGCGCGACGGCCTCGAGGCAGGATCCCCCGGGAACACCGCTAATGATCCGTTCGATCAGGCGCAGCGACTCGGCCAGCTCGTCGAATCGCACGGCGACCCGTGCCGCGACGTCGCCCGCCTCGCTACCGATCCTGGCAACCGGCAGCTCGCCGTACGGCGCGCAGGGCCCGTCGATCCGCAGGTCGAATGCCTGACCGCTGGCGCGCCCCGCAAGCCCGGTCAGGCCGAGCCGTGCGGCGAGCGGCGGCGCGATCGCGCCGGCGCCGGTGAAGCGGTCGCGCACCCCTTCGTGCTCATCGTAGATCGCGCGCAGCACGAGGGTCTCGTGCGCGATCTCGGCGGCCGAGGAGCGCAGCTCCTGCGCAGCGGCGCCGGTCAGGTCGAAAGCGACGCCGCCCGGCACGATGGCGCTCATGAGATAGCGCTCGCCGAGCGCCACCGCACAGCTGCGCAGCAGGCGCTCCTTCAGGCGCGAGAACTGCGCCAGGCCGAAGGCGAAGCCGGCGTCGTTGCCGAGCGCGCCGAGGTCGCCGAGATGGTTGGCCACGCGCTCGAGCTCGAGACACAGCGCGCGCAGCCACGCCGCGCGCGGCGGAATCGTAACGGCCGACACACTCTCGAGCGCCTGGCAGTAGGCCCAGGAGAAGGCCACCGCCGAGTCTCCCGAAACGCGCGCCGCGAGACGATGGCCCTCGAGGATCGGCAGCTCGGTGAAGCGCCGCTCGATCCCCTTGTGAACGTAGCCGAGGCGCTCCTCGAGCCGCAGCACCTTCTCTCCGACCACCGAGAAGCGGAAATGCCCGGGCTCGATGATGCCGGCGTGTACGGGGCCGACGGCAATCTCGTGCACTCCCTCGCCCTCGACCCGCACGAACTCGTACGTATCGATCCCGGACTCCTGGCCGGCCGGCGGCGCCCAGCGGTCGAGGAGCGGCCGGTATCCGGGCGGCCACGCGTTGTGTCGCAACCAGGGGCGCGTGTCGGGATCCGACGCCCGCACTCCGGAGAGATCCGCCGCGGCGCGCTGCATGCGGGCGGCGCACGGAAAGAGCTCTTCGAGCCCGGGATAGGAGTCAGCGGCATCCGCGAGCGGAAGGTTGAGGAGCAGCGGACCCGTGCCGCCGAAGAAAGCCGCGCGCACGCTCGGCGCACCGCGCGCGCCGCCGCTCACCCAGAGCGCTGCGAGCCGCGCACCCGCACCGCAGAGCTCCTGCGCCGCGGGCAGCCATTCCTGCGGCGTAACGTCGCGGGCGCGCCAGCCAGGGTGGCTCTGCGTACTGCCGGCCGGGTGCGACATCTCAGCCGCCGCCGATCAGGCGCGCCGCCGCCCGATACCAATCCGCCAGGTAAGGCGGGATATAGAGTCCGAGCCCGAGCACGAGGCCCAGGTGGACGAACACCGGCAGCAGCGCCGGCGGGTGCGGCAGGCGCTTCGCGGTCGTCTCGCCGAAAACCATCGGTTGCACCCGCCCGAAGATCGCGGCAAACGCCACCGCGAGCGCCGCCAGCAGTATCGGCGTTGCCCAGGGCTGCTCGCGCATCGCGGTAGTGAGGATCAGGAACTCGCTCGCGAAGACGCCGAAGGGCGGCATCCCGAGAATGGCGAGCGATCCCATCATGAGACCCCAGCCGATGGTCGGACTGAGCGTGATGAGGCCGCGGATCTGATCCATGAGCTGCGTGCCGGCCTTTTGCGCGGCGTGGCCCGCGGCAAAGAAGATGGCGGACTTGGTGAGCGAGTGCACCGTCATGTGCAGCAGCGCGGCGAAATTCGCCACCGCTCCTCCCATGCCGAAGGCGAAGGTGATGATGCCCATGTGCTCGACCGATGAATAGGCGAACAGCCGCTTGATGTCCCGCTGCCGCCACAGGAAGAACGAGGCCAGCACCACCGACACCAGCCCGAAGCCCATCAGCATGTTCGAGGGCAGCTGCGACCTAAGCGAGCCCTCGACCAGCACCTTGCAG
>DATKLG010000016.1:0-6097 GCA_035542535.1 Steroidobacteraceae bacterium | reverse complement strand
CGGATCGCGTTCTCCTGCAGCACGCGCAGCAGTTTCACCTGCAGGCGCATCGGCATGTCGCCGATCTCATCGAGCAGCAGCGTGCCGCCGTCGGCGGCCATGAAGAGACCCTGCGGCGTGCGGCTCGCGCCGGCGGCCGGGGCTTTCTCCGGGCCGAACAGCTCCGACTCCAGCTGGTTCTCCGCCATCGCGCTGCAGTTGATGGCCACGAAAGCCTTGTTGCGGCGGGGGCTGGCGCGATGGATGGCGCGCGCCAGCAGTTCCTTGCCGGTGCCGCTCTCGCCGGTGATGAGGACGCGTGCATCGGTGCCCGCGACCATGTGGGCCTGGGCGAGTTTCTCCTCCATGACGGCGCTGCGAGTGACGATCTCCGCCCGCCAGTCCTCGTCCGAGGCGCTGAATCCCGAGATGCGCAGCGCCTTCTGCACCTGATCGAGCAGCTCCTGCTTGTCGACGGGTTTGGTCAGGAAGCCGAAGGCGCCCATCTGCGTCGCCTGCACTGCATCGGGAATGGTGCCGTGCGCGGTGAGAATGATGACCTTGAGCCCGGGCCAGCGATTCTGCAGCTCTTTCAGGAGGCCGATGCCATCCATCTGGTCCATGCGCAGATCGGTGATGACGAGATCCGGGCGGAAGCGGCTGGCGGCGGCGAGCGCCTGTGCGGCGCTCTCCACCGCCTCGACGTCGTAGCTCTCCGCGCGCAGGCGGATGGTCAGCAACCGCAGCAGGCCCGGGTCGTCGTCGACGACGAGAATGCGCGCCTTGCGTTTTCCGGTCTGATTCAAGTGGCGGACTCCTATCGGGTCACGGGTGCGGCGTGGTCGTGTTGGGCTTGCGCTCGTTCAGCGAGCGCTCGATGTTGGCGATGGCATCCAGCTTGGCGCGGGCCTCATCCAGCTCCTTGCGCAGCCGGGCGTTCTCGTCGAGCTCCGTCTGCAGGCGGCGGTTGGCGCTCGCGGTGCGCGCCTGATCCTCCCGTACCGCATCGCTCTGCAGCCTGCGATTTTCCGCGACGAGCGTCAAATGGTCGTCAATTTGCGAAAGCTGGACGAAGGCGAGTGCGCGCTCGGCGGGCAGGAGCGACTCGGGGTGCGCCATGAGCTCGCGCAGCAGGCGCTGTGCGCGCGGCTGGTCGGTGGCCGGATGTCCCGGCATCGAGAGGATGAGCGCGAGGCGCAGTTCCCGGCTCGGGGTCGGCGCCGCCCCGTACTCGTTCTGCGCGCGCGCGACGATTTCCGCCTGCTCGGAAGCGCTCCCCTGCACCAGTCGCTGCAGCAGCAGCAGATAATCCGACATGACCGCCGAGGAGGTCGAGGGCGGCTGCACCGGCTCCGGTGCAGGCGTGGCCCGCTCACGCGACAGGAAGCCGCCGTTGCTGCAGCCGGCGAGCGCCAGCAGCGCGAGGACTGCGGTGGCGGCGGCGTGGCGGAGCTCAGGCAGCGTGCGCATGCGCCTTGGCCTTTGCGACCGCGGTGGCCGGCTCATCGCCGCTCGGAGTGCTGGCGGGCATGGTGATGCGGAAATGCGCCCCAGGGAATTCGCCGTCGATGATCTCCACGGTGCCGTTGTGCGCCGAGACGAACTCGAGTACCACTGAGAGTCCGATGCCCGTGCCTTTCACCGCCGTGCTGCGCGCCGCGCGGCCGGTGTAGAAGGCCTCGAAGATGTGGGTGCGGTCCTCGGGCGGGATGCCCGGGCCGTTGTCGGCCACATCGAGCACGACTTGTGCGCCGCTCGCGCGCGCTCTCACGTGGATCGCGCCGCCCTTGGGCGAGTATTTGACCGCGTTCGATACGAGGTTTTCGAGGATCAACCGGATCTTGCCGCGGTCGGCCACCAGCGTGATGTCCTCCACCCGGACCTCGAGCCGCACGCGCTGGGAGAGGAGCGTCAGCTGCTGGTTCTCGAGCACCTGCTTGACGAGCGGCCGCAGACGGAATTCGCTGGTCTCGAGACCGACGCTCGAGGTCTGCCAGGCGCTGAACGAGAGGAGATTCTCGATCATGCGCTGCAGCTTGATGCCGTTCTCGCGCAGGATCGCCGTGACCTCGCGCTGGTTCGGGTCGAGCTCGCCCACGGCGCCGTCCATGAGGAGCTCGGTCCCTTCACGGATGTTGGCGAGCGGGGTCTTGAGCTCGTGCGACATGTGGCGGAGGAACCGGTTGCGCTCGTGCGCGAGCTCGAGCAGCCGCTGCCGCAGCCACTCGAGCTGGCGGCCGAGCCGCTCGAGGTCATGGGGTCCCGCCACGGAAATCGTGTTGGTGAAGGTGCCCTGGCCGAGCTCACTGATGGCGCGGTCGAGCTGGCGCAGCGGCCGCCCGACCCCCAGCGTGAGCACCAGCACCGCCACCAGGGCGAGCGGCACGAGCAGCGCCGATTCCCATAGCAGCTGCTGGCGGGCGTGGAGCGTCTGCTCTTCGAGAGCGGCCACCTGGGTGTCGACCTCGGCGTTGCTCTGCTGCGCCACCTGCTCGACCAGGACCGACAGCTGGGTGAAGCGCGCCGAGAGATCCGCGGCCGTCTTGGCGCCGGTGCTCGCCGGGGTCGAGAGCACCACGAAGCGGGTTCCCGCCTGAAGCTCACCGAGCGCATCGAGCGTCTGTTGCGTCTCGACGGTCGCGTGGTGGCGCAGCTGGTCGCGGGTGGCTGTCAGCCGTTCGTCCTCCGAGCGGTAGAGCTCGAGGAGCTTCTGGTCGTTCAGAACGTTGAACAGTCGCGCCGTCCGTTCGAGCGAGGCGATCTGGGCGAAGAGCGCCTGGCTGGCGCGCGCGGCAGTCACGCCCTCCACGATGATCCTCTGGCCGGTGTCGGCGAGGCTGCGCATCTGCAGGAGTGCGGTCAGAATCGCGGCCAGCAGCGGCACGGCCATGAGGCCTAAGCCGACCAGCATCAAGCCGCTCAGTGACTTGGGACGTGCCCAGCGCATAGATGCATTCTACCGGGCGCCGGTTTTAGGTGTCTGCGATTGGCGACACATTGTCGGCGATTGGCGACAAACGAGGCTTTGGGCAGGGTGGGCGTGGGCCTTCACGCGCTTACCATGGGTCGCGCTTCAGCTTCCGCTCCCAATCGAGAGAAGTCCTGACGATGGCGTCGAGATCGTCGAGCCGCGGACGCCAGCCGAGCTCATTCCGGACTCGTTCCGCCCGCGCTACCAGCGACGGGGGATCACCGGGCCGGCGGGCCTCCTCGCGCACGTTGAGCTTCGTGCCCGCAATCCGCTCGACCGCGCTCAGGACCTCGCGCACGCTGTAGCCATGACCATAGCCGACATTCAGCGTCGTCGATGCGCCGCCGCCGCGCAGGTAGGCGAGGGCATCGAGGTGGGCGGCCGCAAGATCCTCGACGTGCAGGTAGTCACGCACCCCGGTTCCGTCGGGGGTTGCATAGTCCGTGCCGAAAACCGCGACCCCGGGACGCTTGCCCACAATGGCCTCGCACGCGACCTTCACCAGGAGCGTCGCGCCGGGCGTCGCCTGGCCGATGCGGCCCGAGGTATCGGAGCCAGCGACGTTGAAGTAGCGCAGCGCGACGTAGCGGAGCTCGGACGCGGCGGCCACATCACGCAGTATCCACTCCGACATGAGCTTGGACGTGCCGTAGGGATTGATGGGCGAGGTCGCAGAGGTCTCGGCGGCGAAACCGCCGTCGGGAATGCCGTACACCGCCGCGGTGGAGGAGAACACGAAGTTGCGGACTTCGGCCTGCAGACAGCACTCCAGGAGCGTGCGAGTCGAGCAGGTGTTGTTGCCGTAGTACTTGAGGGGGTCACGCACCGACTCCGGCACGATCGTATAGGCGGCGAAGTGCATCACCGTGTCGACGGCGTGGGCGCGCAGGAGCGCAAGCACCGTGTCACGGTCGCCGACGTTTCCCACGACGAGCGGCGCATCGAGCACCGCGCGCCGGAAGCCGCGCGAGAGGTCATCGAGCACGACGACCCGCTCACCGCGCGCGCGCAGTTGCAGCACGACGTGGCTGCCGATGTAGCCGGCGCCTCCGGTGACCAATATGCTGCCGTGTTTCATGGGTCCGGGGAGACGCTGGTGAAGCAAGAGCTGCGATGATACGCAAAAGCGCACGCGACGACCCCCAACCCTTCAGCGGCCTCACCCCGGGGGTGGTGCTCGATGCGGCCGCCGAGGTCGGGCTCGACATCGATGGAACACTGTTCGCGCTCAACAGCTACGAGAATCGCGTTTATCAATTGCACGGTCCGCACGGGCCGCTGGTGCTCAAGTTCTACCGCCCGGCGCGCTGGAGCGATGCGCAGATCGGCGAGGAGCACGCGTTCACGGCAGAGCTCGCCGCAGCCGAGCTCCCGGTCGCAGCCCCGCTCACCTTCGGCGGGTCGACTCTGGTTCGTTATCGCGAGTTCCGCTTCGCCTGCTTTCCCTGGCTGCGGGGCCGGGCGCCGGAGCTCGATGCGCCGGATGCCCGGCAGCTCCTCGGCAGGACGATTGCCAGGATCCATCAGGTCGGCGCGCGGCGGCCCTTCGAGGTGCGTCCGCGTATCGGCATCGAGCGGCTCGGATGGCAGGCACGCGCGCAAGTGCTCGCGAGCGAGCTCTTGCCCGCCGCGCTCAAGGAGCGCTACTCCTCGGTGAGCGGCGCGCTGCTCGAGCGCGTCGTGGCTGGGTTCACGGCGGCCGGGCGTATCGCCGAGATCCGGGTCCACGGGGACTGCCACCTCGGCAATCTTCTCTGGAACGAGCACGGGCCGGCCTTCGTGGACCTTGACGACTGCGCAATGGGCCCGCGTATCCAGGACCTCTGGATGATGCTGTCGGGCTCGCCGAGCGAGCAGCAGCGGCAGTGGGGAGAGATCCTCGAGGGCTACCAGCAGTTCGCCGACTTCGATCTCCGGGAGCTCACACTCATCGAACCGCTGCGGGCGCTGCGCATGCTCCACCACGCGGCCTGGGTTGCGCATCGCTGGAGCGACCCGGCCTTTCCGCGCGCCTTTCCCTGGATCGGCGAGCCGCGCTACTGGGAGGGGTACCTCCAGGACCTGCTCGAGCAGATCGAGGCGATCGATGACCCGCCGCTCTTCCGGGACAGGACATAAGGCTCAAAGTCTGTATACCTACCTGCGTATTGTCCTGCAGGCGTATGATTTCCCTGTATCCGGGGAACCCCGAGTTCGGGGTGCTCGGATCGCCAAAAGACCTCGAGAACACTGAAGCAGGGGGCTGTCATGACTGTGGAAAAGATAGTTGGGCTGATCGGTATTGCCATCGCCATTCTCTCGGCATTCGTCACCATCCCACATGTGTTTACGATCCTGGTGGTTGCAGGCCTGATTGTCGGCTTCTCCATCGCCAAGGCTGACCACGTGCGGCTCATCCTGACGGCCCTGGCGCTCTTCCTGTTCGCGCCTAATTTCGGCACCGCGCCTGTTGTGGGGAAATACCTCGCGCCGATCTTGATGTCCGGTGGCTACATGGCCATGGGGGCGTCCCTCATGGCGATCCTGCGAAATCTCTATGAGCGGTTCTCGCCGGGTGCCAAGCCCGCAGCGAGCTAGCGGATCGCGCGAGGGCCCCCGTCCGCGCCCCGGGCCGAAGTGCGGACTCGGTACGTGCGTCGGGACCGGCTCCTGAGGTAACGTGCCGGTCTCATGAAGCACCTGAGCCGAAGTCTCGTTGCGGCGCTCGCTCTCGGCCTGGCGCTGGCCGCCATGGGTTGCGGCTCGAAGAACGAGCCCGCCCCGAAGCAGGCCAAGGCCGCTACGGTGAAAAAAGCCGCGAGCCCCGCCGACAATCTGTCCCCGAATCTCGTGACGGCGGTGACGACCGGCAAGAACGGGGCGGCCATGCTGCAGGTGAGGTTCGAGCTCGGTGCGCGGCCTGAAGTCGGCGATCCGGTGGACATCGACCTGGTCATCATTCCGGCGGCCGATAACATCGACCGGATCTCCGGGAGCATCCAGGGCGACGACGGGCTCGAGGTGGTGGGCGGCGGGACGATCGCCCCGACGGAAAAGCCGGTCTTCGGCACGCCCATTCATCAGAGCCTCAAGGTGCGCCCCAAGCGCGACGGGATCTTCACGCTGAGTGCGCTGATATCGGTCGAGACCGGCGGTCAGACGCTTGCC
>DATKLG010000015.1:0-18383 GCA_035542535.1 Steroidobacteraceae bacterium | reverse complement strand
ATCTCGGAGGCCGGGATCTCGAGGTTCAGGGCTGCGACGATCAGGTCCGCGAGCTCGCGGGTGAGGGCGGCGACCTCGGCGGATCCGGCCGGCTGCCGCAAGGGGGACACGTTGTCGGACATCGTTGCATCAGGGGCAAGATAAAGGTTGGCCAAATTATACAAGCCCCGGGCGCGGCAACCATGGGCCGGAACCGCTGGCAGTCAGCGGGCGCCGCGGCGGGCGGCCAGCCGGGGCAGGCGCACCAGGAAACCGCAGAACAGCCGCGTGTACATCCAGGTGAGCAGCAGGTTGTCGCGCCAATAATTGAAGTGCGACACACCCCCCTCGGCGGGCGTGAAGTAATGGCAGGGGGCCGGCAGGTTGCGCGCCGGCACGCCCTGCCAGCTGAGGCGCACCACCGCTTCGGCGTCGAAGTCGAAGCGCCGCATCCAGCGCGTCCGCTGCATCACCGCAAGGAGCGGTGCGATCGGATAGACGCGAAAGCCGAACAGGGTATCGACGATCCCGGCCCCGAGCGTCTCGAGCTCCGTCCACCAGTTGGCGATCCGGCGGCCGCGGAGGCGAATGCGCGGCGCACTCGAGTCGAAGACCGGCGCCCCGAGGATCATCGCCTCGGGCGCCGCGGCCGAGGCGCTCATGAAGGGGGCAATGCACTCCGCGGGATGCTGGCCGTCGGAGTCCATGGTGAGGGCATGGGTGAAGCCGGCGCGGCGAGCTGCCGTGAGCCCGTCGAGGAGCGCGGCGCCCTTGCCGCCGTTGTGCGGGCGCACCAGCACGGAGAGACCCGGATCGCCGCGCGCGAGCTCGGCGAGCAGCGCCGCCGAGCCATCGGTGCTGCCATCCACGACGACCCACACCGGATCCCAATGCGCGCGCGCCGCCCGTACCGTCTCGGTGAGTCGTGGGCCTGGGTTGTAGCTCGGGATGAGCACCAGGTGAGTGGCGGAGCGCGTCACTCCCTTAAGCGTCGGCTCTGAGCGCACACGTGCCGGTCGCCTCGATCTCGACCAGCAAGTCCTGGCGGCAGATGTCCGCCTGCAGGTAGATCACCCTCGCAGCGGGCGCAAGCGCGCGGGTCAGCTCGGCACGCACCACCGCCAGGTCGTCCGGGCGGCGCACGTAGGCCTTGTAGGCGAGCGATCCGAGCGAGAAGCGCGCCGCGCGCTCCATCCGCCTGGCCTCCTCGAGGAGAGCCGCGATGTTGGTGAGCGTCTCGCGCGTCTGGGCCGCGATGTCGCCGACGTGAACCGAGCGGTGACCGACGATGCTGGCGGTCCCCGAGATGAAGAGCGTCAGGCTCTCGCCCTGGCGCAGCAGCGTCGCGCGCGAGAACAGCGGGCTGTGGCTGCCATATTGGCGCGGGTAGCGGTAGGCGCTCAGCTGGCGCGGATTCTCGATGAAGGCCGGGGCGGTTCGCCCGGCCAGGAAGTACACGACCAGGGGGCTGCCGCTCATCGCTCCGAGGACCGAGGCCGCCGGGACGTTGCCGGTGAGCGCGCGGCCGCTGGCACGGAAGGCGTGCTGGCGCGCGCGGTTGAACTGGCGGTAACGCTCGATCCCGTCGCTGTCGCGGTTGATGTCCGGCAGGTAGTTCCACACCCGCAGCAGGTGCGGATAGCCGAGCGCATCGAGTGTGGCGCAGATCTCGCGATAGGCCTGCTCGGTGGCCGCGTGCAGTGCCGACGGGGCGGTGGACGCGGCGCTCGGCCCCGAGGCGATGTCGGACTCCGCGACGGCGATGCAGCCGAAGAGCAGGTTCTCACTGCGGCGGAAGCGCACCCGGTCGCGGCTTCCGGACTCGGCCGGCTGGTCCGAGCGCCACACCTCGTACACGTCGGCGGTGCCGAGGAGCACGGGCATGTTGACTTCGGCCACCGGAATCTCGCCAGCTCCCGGGACCGGGGCCGGCGGGCCGCTGAAGCTCGCGATGCCGAGCACGTCGGCCCAACCGGCTGAGCGGTACTCGGCTGGGGACAGGTAATCGAGGTTCAGGCCGGCGGGGGCGCGCATCGGGGCACGGTCGAGTCGTCAATTCTTCGGCTTCGAGTCGCCGCTCTTTCCGGTCACGGCGTCCTTGGCCTGCTCGGCACCATGCGCAATCGCGTGGCCGGCCTTCTTCGAGTCTTCGGCCACCGCCTGACGCGCGGGCGCGGTCTTCTCCGCCACCTCGTGCCCGACCTTCTTCGAGGTGTCGGCGATCTCGTGTCCGACTTTGCGCGAGGTGTCGGCGATCTCGTGCCCGAACTTCTTCGAGGTGTCGGCGATCGCATGCCCGGCGGTCTCGGCGCCGTGCGCCACGGCGTGACCGACGGCCCTGGCATCCTCCTCGATCTTGCCCGTGACGCCCGGACTCGCGCTTTCCTGAGCCGGCGCCGGGCTCCCCGCCGTCAGGGTGAGCGCAGCCACGGCCGCCGCAGCAAACAGGGTGATTTTCATGGGCGCGTATCGTACGACAGTCGCCGCACGGGCGCATGGTCACGCCCTCGACTTGCGGTGCCAATCGTCAAGGCATTCGGGCAAACTCGGTGGATGCGTCTCGAGCGGCTGCCGATCGCCGTATTGCGCACCCGCTACGTTCCGGGCGGCTGGGACCTGCTCGCGTTCCTGCTGGTGTTTGTTTTCCTCATCTACTGCGCCGAGGCGGCGCGCGGACTGACCGGCTCGCTGGCGCGGCTGCAGGCGACGCCGATCTCGCTCGACCCGCGGGCTCTCATCGGCTACTCGGCCCGCACGGCGCTGCGCATGGTGGTGGCGATGCTGGCCTCGCTCTTCTTTACCTTCACCTACGCGACACTCGCGGCCAAGAGCCGGCGCGCGGAGGTGATCCTGGTGCCGCTGCTCGATTTCCTGCAGTCCGTGCCGATCCTCGGCTTCTCGTTCTTCACGCTGCTGTTTCTGCAGCTCACGCCCGGGCGGGTGGCGGGCGCGGAGCTCGCCGCCATCTTCCTGATCTTCACGAGCCAGGCGTGGAACATGGCGTTCAGCTTCTATCACTCGTTGCGCAGCATTCCCGACGAGATGGTCGAGGCGGCGCGTAACTTCCAGCTCTCGCCGTGGATGCGCTTCTGGCGCCTCGAGGTGCCGTTCGCCATGCCGGCGCTCATCTGGAACATGATGATGTCGATGTCCGGCGGCTGGTTCTTCCTGGTGTTCTCCGAGGCCATCACCGTCGGCCACACGACGGTCTCGCTCCCGGGCGTCGGCTCCTACATCGCGCTTGCCATCGCACAGAAGAGCCTCGCTGCCATCGGCTGGGCGATCGCGGCCATGTTCGTCGTGATCCTGGCCTTCGATCAGCTCTTGTTCCGCCCGCTGAACGCCAGCGCCGACTGGTTCCGCCTCGACCAGGAGGCCGGCTTCACCCCTAACCGCTCCTGGGCGCTCACCATGATGCGGCGCTCGCAGCTGCTGCGGCTGTTCGCCTCGGGCTTTGCCGCCATGCTGCGCGCCGGTATCCGGCCGGTCGCCACCTGGGGCGCCGCCCGCCGGCAAACCTCTGCCGTCTGGAGCTCTCGCTGGCTCGACTACGCCTGGTACGGCCTCCTGATACTGATCGGGCTGGCCGCGGTGTGGCGGGTGTCGTTGTTCATCCTCGGGGAGGTCCGGCCGGCCGAGATCGCCCGGGTGCTGCTCTATGGATTCTTCACGATGGTGCGGGTCGCGGTGCTGATCGCGCTCGCAAGCCTCATCTGGGTACCGATCGGCGTATGGGTGGGACTGCGGCCGCGGGTCGCGAGCGTGGTGCAGCCGATCGCCCAGTTCCTGGCGGCCTTCCCGGCGAATCTCCTGTTCCCGTTCGTGGTGTCCGCCATCGTGGCCTACAGGCTCATGCCCGACATCTGGCTGAGCCCGCTCATGATCCTCGGCACCCAGTGGTACATCCTCTTCAACGTGATCGTCGGGGCCTCGGCGATCGCGCCGGAGCTGCGTTACGCGGGCGAGAACCTCGGAGTGCGCGGCTGGCTGTGGTGGCGCCGGGTGGCGCTCCCGGCGGTGTTCCCCTTCTATGTGACCGGCGCGATCACCGCCTCGGGAGGCTCGTGGAATGCGAGCGTCAACGCCGAGGTTGCCGCCTGGGGCACCGAGACCGTGCGCGCGCACGGACTCGGTGCCTACATCGCCGACGCCACGGCCGCCGGCGACTTCCAGCGCAACGTGCTCGGCATCATGGTGCTGAGCCTCCTGGTGGTCATACTCAACCGGGTATTCTGGCGTCCGCTGTACGCGCTCGGTGAGCGCAAGTTCCGCATCAGCTGAGTGTCCGAGGACCTTCAGGAGACGCCCGTGAACGCCACCGCTCCCGCACTCAACCTGGCACCGCTCCTCGACGTGCAGGACCTGTGCAAGTCCTTCCGTAAGCCCGACGGCGATGAGCTGGTCGTGCTCGAGAAGGTGAACCTGCAGCTGCGCCCCGGCGAGATCGTCGGGCTCCTCGGGCGCTCGGGCTCAGGCAAGTCGACGCTGCTGCGGCAGATCGCCGGTCTCGATGCGCCGAGCAGCGGCGTGGTGAGCTACCTCGGGCACCCGGTGGTGGGTCCGGCCTCGGGGATCGCCATGGTGTTCCAGAGTTTTGCGCTTTTTCCCTGGCTCACGGTGCTCGAGAACGTGCAGCTCGGGCTCGAGGCACAGGGAGTCGCCGAGGACGAGATGCGCAAGCGCTCGCTCCAGGCGATCGACCTCATCGGACTCGACGGCTTCGAGTCCGCCTACCCGCGCGAGCTCTCCGGCGGCATGCGTCAGCGGGTCGGCTTTGCGCGCGCACTCGTGGTCCATCCCAACATCATCCTGATGGACGAGCCGTTCTCGGCGCTCGACATCCTCACCGCCGAGACGCTGCGGGGCGATTTCCTGAACCTCTGGGGGGAGGGGCAGCTGCCGATCAAGGCAGTGCTGCTCGTGACCCACAATATCGAGGAGGCGGTGCAGATGTGCGACCGGATGCTGATCTTCTCCAGTAACCCGGGGAGGGTGATCGGCGAGATCAGCGTCGATCTGCCCCAGCCGCGCCACGCGCAGGATCCGCGCATGCGCGCGCTCATCGACCGGGTGTACGTGGAGATGACCGCGCGGCCCCGCGGCGAGGTGCGCGCCGGTCCCAAGGAGCGCTTCCCCGGGACCGGCATCGGCACGGTGCTCACCCACGTCTCCTCCAACGTGCTCACCGGCCTCATCGAGGAGGTGAGCGCGCCGCCCTACAACGGCAAGGCGGACCTGCCCGTGATCGCCGAGGTGCAGCACCTCGAGGTCGATGAGCTCTTTCCGGCGGCAGAGGCGCTGCAGCTGCTGCGTCTGGCAGAGGTCGAGGGCGGCGACATCCGCCTGACGGACGCCGGACTCGAGTTTGCGCGCGGCGAGACGGACGAGCGCAAGAAGCTCTTCGCCCGGCACCTGATCACCTACGTGCCGCTCGCGGCGCACATTCGCCGGGTGCTGGACGAGCGTGCGAGCCACACGGCTCCCAAGAGCCGCTTCTTCGACGAGCTCGAGGATTACATGGCCGAGGAGGCCGCCGAGCAGACGCTGCGCACCATCGTGAGCTGGGGACGGTATGCCGAGGTGTTCGCCTACGACGATCACGCCCAGGCGTTCAGCCTGGAGAATCCAGCCTAGCGCCGCGCGGGCTCAGTGTCCGCTAGTGTCCGCGCAGCGCCGCTTCCTGCGCTGCGAGCTCAGCTCCAGTGCCGCTCGATTGACCGAGCGAGGCTGCGTTCCAGCCGCCCCCGAGCGCCTCGATCAGGGCGACGCTCGCAGAGAGACGGGTCTGGCGGATGTTGAGGAGCGTCTGGGCGTCGCCGAGCGCAATCGTCTGGGCCGTGATCACCGAGGTGTAGGCGACCGTACCCGCCTTGTATTGGTTGAGCGCGAGCTGCACGGCGAGATTGGCGGATTTGACGGTCTGCTCCTGGACCTGCACCTGCTGCTCGAGAATGCGCAGCGTGGCGAGATCGTCCTCGACCTGCTGAAAGGCGCTGAGCACCGTCTGACGGTAGTTGGCGACCGCGGCGTCGTAGGCGGCGCGGGCCTGGCGCACCTGCGCCGGACGCGCCCCGAAGTCGAGCAGGGTATCGGTCGCCGCGCCGCCGAATGACCAGAGGTTGTTCGGCGCCGCGATGAGTCCCGAAGCGACGTTGCTCGCCCACCCGAAGGTGCCGGTCAGGGTGAGATCCGGGAAGTAGGCCGACATCGCCACGCCGATCGCGGCGTTCGCCGCCGCCATGCGCCGCTCGGCCGCGGCGATATCGGGCCGCCGCTCGAGCAGCGTCGAGGGCACGCCGAGCGGGATCACCGGCACTGCGGTGCCGAGCGTTGCGGGCGGTAGTGAGAAGTCGCCCGGCGGCTTGCCGATGAGCACGGCGATCGCGTGCTCGAGCGTTGCGCGCGTGACGCCGATCGCGATCTGCTGCGATTCGGCGCCCCCGAGCTGCGTCTCGGCGGTGATGACGTCGGCTTTGGCGACCACGCCGACGTGGTACTGGTTCTCCGTGATCTCGAGCGAGCGCTTGTAGGCCTCGACCGTCTCATCGAGCAGATGCTGCTGCTCATCGGCGACGCGCAGCGCGATGTAGTCGGTCGCGAGCGTCGCCTGCGCCGAGAGACGCGCCGCCGCGAGATCCGCCTCGCTGGCGTGGGCGTTCGCGACGTCGGTCTCGATGGTACGGCGGATCTTGCCCCAGACGTCGATGTCCCAGGTGCCGGTGCCGAGGAGCTCGAACTCGTTGACGGGGTGAAAGGAGGCACCGACCGCGGAGGAGCCGGAGCTGCGCACGGACCCCGCACCGCCTGAGCGGGTGCCCGTGGCGGCGACGCCCACGGTCGGCAGGAGCCCCGAGCGCGCCTGGCTGACGAGCGCGACCGCCTCGCGCCATGCGGCTTCGGAGGCCTTGAGCGTCTGGTTGGAGATATCGACCTGCCTCTCGAGCGAATCGAGCGTCGCATCGCCATACACCGACCACCAGTCCGAGCCGCTGGCCGCCTCGCGCGGCTCGGCCGGCTTCCAGCCCTCGGCCTCCTTGAAGTGGGCCGGCACCGGGGCCGCCGGGCGGTGATAGTTCGGGCCGACGGCGCAGCCGGCCACGACGGCGGTGAGGAGCGCAGCGGCCGTCACGACCGGCAGAGCAGATTGCGGGAAGTGTCCGTGAAGTCGTTGCATTGCCTATACCTGCGCCGGCTCGGCTGAGGCGGGCGGGCGCTGCGGATAGATCCGCGCCCACATCCGGCTGCACCAGGCGCCGAAGCGATCGAGATAGAGATACATGACCGGCGTCGTGTAGAGCGTCAGCACCTGGCTCACGGCGAGGCCGCCGACGATCGCGATGCCGAGCGGCTGGCGCGTCTCGGCGCCATCGCCGCTGCCGAAGGCGAGCGGCAGGGCGCCCAGCATCGCCGCCATGGTGGTCATCATGATCGGCCGGAAGCGCAGCAGCGCGGCGCTGTAGATCGCATCCGCCGGCGGGCGCCCCCCGCGCTGCGCCTCGAGCGCGAAGTCGATCATCATGATCGCGTTCTTCTTCACGATGCCGATGAGCAGAAAGAGGCCGATCAACGCGATGATGCCGAATTCCTGCCCGAAGAGCCTGAGCGCCAGCACCGCACCGGCGCCCGCGGACGGGAGCGTTGAGAGGATCGTGATGGGATGTATATAGCTCTCGTACAGCACGCCGAGAACGATGTAGACGGTCGCGATGGCCGCGAGGACCAGTACCGGCTCGCTCGCGAAGGACTGCTCGGCGGCCTGGCCGGTGCCCGCGAAGCCACCGTGGATGGTGGCCGGCATGTGGATCTCGTTGACGGCGCGCCTGATGGCCTCCTGGCCCTGGCTGAAGGAGACGCCGGGCGCGAGGTTGAAGGAGATCGTGGTCGCAACGAAGGTGCCCTGGTGGTTGACGGCGAGCGGCGTGCTCCCGGAGGCGTAATGGGCGAAGGCCGCGAGTGGGATGGTGGGCTCGGCCGCAATGGTCACCGCCGAGCCCGTCGAGACGGCGCCGCGGCCGGTGTTGGCGAGGCTGTTGGTGGCGAGGTTGCGCGCCGTGTCGGCGGCTATGCTTGCCGCGGTATGAGTGGTCGTCGCCGAGGTGACGGTGCCCGCAACCGCATTGGTCTGCTGGCTGCCGTTCACCGTGCCCCCCGCCGTGCTGATCCACAGGTCCTTCAGCGTGTCGGGGCTCTGCCAGTACTTCGGCTCCACCTCCATGACGACGTGATACTGGTTGAGCGCGCTGTAGATGGTCGAGACGTCGCGCTGCCCGAAGGCGTCGTACAGGTTGTTGTCGATAGTGGCGGGATTGAGCTGCAGCCGTGAGGCGGTATCACGGTCGATCGTCAGCTCGATCTCCTGCCCGTTCTGCTGCTGGTCGGAGTTCACGTCCGTCAGAGCCGGCTCGCGCTGCAGGGCCTCGGCGAGCTTCGGCGCCCACTTGTAGATCTCCGCCACGCTGTCGCCCTGGAGCGTGTACTGATACTGCGCGTTGCTCTGCCGCCCGCCGGCGCGGATGTCCTGGGCCGCCTGCAGGAAGAGGCGCGCGCCGGCCACCTGGTTGAGCTTCGGCCGCAGCCGCCCGATGACCTGATCGGCGGAGAGCCTGCGGTCCGCCTTGGGCTTGAGGGATACGAAGATGAAGCCGCTGTTCACCTGGCCGCCGCCCTGGGAGCCGCCGCCGGTGAAACCGACCACCGTATTGACCGCGGGATCCGCCTGTACGATGCCGACGAACTGGCGCAGCTTGACCTCCATCGACTGGAAGGAGATCGCCTGATCGGCCTGGATCCCGCCGATCAGGCGCCCGGTGTCCTGCTGGGGGAAGAAGCCCTTGGGGATGACGGCGAGCAGGTAGGCGTTGAAGACGACGGTCGCGCCGAGCAGCACCATCACCATGCCGCGATTGCGCAGCGCCCAGCCGAGCGAGCGGGCGTAGAGCGCGTGCATGCCCTCGAAGACGCGCTCGCTCCACATGAAGAGCCGCCCCTGCCGGTCGTGCTCCACGCGCCGGATGAAGCGCGAGCACATCATGGGTGTGGTGGTGAGCGACACCAGCAGCGATATCAACACGGCGACCGACAGCGTGATGGAGAACTCGCGGAACAGCCGCCCGACGATGCCGGCCATGAGAAGGATCGGGATGAACACCGCCACCAGCGACAGGCTCATCGACAGCACGGTGAAGCCCACCTCGCGGGCGCCGAGCAACGCCGCCTGAAAGCGCGGCATGCCGGCCTCGACGTGCCGCGTGACGTTCTCGAGCACCACGATCGCATCGTCCACCACGAAGCCCGTGGCGATGATCAGGGCCATGAGCGACAGCTGGTCGAGGCTGTAGCCGAGCAGATACATCGCGCCGAAGGTGCCGAGGAGCGAGATCGGCACGGCGACCGCCGGCACCGCGGTCGCACGCAGGTTGCGCAGGAACAGGAACACCACCAGGATCACGAGCGCGATCGCGATCAGGAGCGTGCGCTGCACGGCGAGGAGTGAGGCGCGGATCGTCGTGGTCCGGTCCATCGCGACCTTGATGTCGATGTCGGTGGGGATCGAGGCCTTGAGCGAGGGGATCATGGCGATGACGCGGTCGACGGTCTCGATGATGTTGGCGCCGGGCTGGCGGCTGAGGATGACGAGCACCGCCGGCTGGCCGTTGGCGAGGCCGAGGTTGCGGACGTTCTCGACCGAGTCGAGCACCTGGGCGACGTCCTGGAGCCGCACCGCGGCGCCGTTGCGGTAGGCGATCACGAGGTTGCGGTACTCGGCTGCCCTGCTCGCCTGATCGTTGGTGTAGATCTGGTAGCGCCGCCCGCCGACGTCGATCGAGCCCTTGGGCGTGTTGGCATTGGCGGCGGCGAGCGCGGCGCGCACATCCTCGAGTCCGATGCCGTACTTGAAGAGGGCGTTGGGATTGAGCTCGACCCGCACGGCCGGCAGCGAGCTGCCGCCGACCTGCACCTGGCCGACGCCGCTCACCTGCGAGAGCCTCTGCGACAGGATGGTCTCGGCGGCGTCGTACACCTGGCCGGCGGTGAGCGTCTTCGAGGTGAGCGCCAGGATCAGGATGGGCGCATCCGCGGGATTGACCTTGCGGTAGGTCGGGTTACTGCGCAGCGCGCTCGGCAGGTCGGCGCGCGCCGCGCTGATGGCGGCCTCGACATCGCGCGCGGCGCCGTCGATGTCGCGATCGAGGCCGAACTGCAGCGTCACGTGCGTAGCGCCCGTCGAGCTCGAGGAGGTCATCTCGGTGACGTCGGCGATCTGCCCGAGGTGCCGCTCGAGCGGAGTCGCGACGGTGGCCGCCATCACATCGGGGCTCGCCCCGGCCATCGAGGCGTTCACCGAGATCGTCGGAAAGTCCACCTGGGGGAGGGGCGCCACCGGCAGCTGGAAGTAGGCGATGGCGCCTGCGAGCGCGATCCCGAGCGTCAGCAGCGTCGTCGCGACCGGACGGCGGATGAAGGGTTCCGACAGGCTCCTGGGGGTGGACTCGTTCATTCGGGCGAGGGGCCGCTCGGTGCGGGGTTGCCCCAGGCGGCCAGGCGGCGCTCGAAGCGGTCGAAGTAGAGGTAGATCACCGGGGTGGTGAAGAGCGTCAGGAGCTGCGACAGGATGAGGCCGCCGACGATCGTGATACCGAGCGGGTGGCGCAGCTCCGAGCCGGTGCCGGTTCCGAGCATGAGCGGCAGCGCGCCGAGGAGCGCCGCCATCGTGGTCATGAGGATCGGGCGGAAGCGCAGGAGCGAAGCGTGATAGATCGCATCGCGCGGCTTCATGCCCTGCTCGCGCTCGGCGACCAGGGCAAAGTCGATCATCATGATCGCGTTCTTCTTCACGATGCCGATGAGAAGAATGATGCCGATGATGCCGATCACGCCGAGATCCGTGCGCGCCATGAGGAGTGCCAGCAGCGCGCCCACCCCCGCCGACGGCAGCGTCGAGAGGATCGTGATCGGGTGGATGAAGCTCTCGTAGAGCACGCCGAGCACGATGTAGACGGTGACGATGGCGGCGATGATGAGGAACAGCTCGTTGCCGAGCGTCGCCTGGAAGGCAAGCGCCGCGCCCTGGAAGGTCGTCATCACGCTCGCGGGCATGTCGATGTCGGCCTCGGCCTTCCTGATGGCATCGACCGCCTCCCCGAGCGCGGCTCCCTCCGCCAGGTTGAACGAGACGGTGGTGGAGGGGAACTGGCCCAGGTGATCGATCGAGAGGGGCGCGGTGCGGGTCGAGACCTTCACCAGCGCCGAGAGCGGCACCTGGCCGCCCACGGCGGTGGCGGAGGGGATGTACAGCGTGCCGAGGGAATCGAGCGAGGCCATGAGCGAGCTGTCGGCCTGCAGGATCACCCGGTACTGGTTCGACTGGGTGAAGATCGTCGAGACGATGCGCTGGCCGAAGGCATCGTAAAGCGCGTTGTCGACGGTCGCGGGCGTGATGCCGAAGCGTCCGGCGGTATCGCGGTCGATGGTGAGATAGGCCGAGAGTCCCTGGTTCTCCTGATCGCTCGCGACGTCCTCGAGCTCGGGCAACTGCTGCAGGCGGTCGACGAGCCTCGGCACCCAGGTGTTGAACTCCGCGGGGTTGGAGTCCTCGAGCACGAACTGGTACTGGGTGCGGCTCACCGCGGTGTCGATGGAGAGATCCTGCACGGGCTGCATGTAGATCGAGATGCCCTCGACGTCGGCGGTCTCCCTCTGCAGGCGGCGGATGATCTGGCTCGCTGACTGGGAACGGTCCTTGACGGGCTTCAAATTGATCAGCATCCGGCCGCTGTTCAAGGTGATGTTGCTGCCGTCGACACCGATAAAAGAGGAGAGGCTGACGACGTCCGGATCCCTGAGGATCGCGGCCGCCATGGCTGCCTGACGGCGCGCCATGTCGCCGTAGGAGACCGACTGCGGCGCCTCGGTGATCGCCTGGATGACGCCCGTGTCCTGGACGGGGAAGAAGCCCTTGGGGATGAAGACGTAGAGGAGGATGGTCACGGCCAGCGTGCCGACGGCGACCGCGAGCGTGAGCGGCTGACGCTCGAGCACCCAGCGCAGCGCGTCGGCATAGCGGTCAATCAGCTGCTGGAACTTGGCATTCGCCCAGCGCGCAATCCCCGACTCCTCGCCCGGATCATGATGCCTCAGGAGCTTGGCGCACATCATCGGCACCAGGGTGAGCGACACGACCGCCGAGATCACGATGGTGACGGCGAGGGTGATGGCGAACTCGTGGAACAGCCGCCCGACCACATCGCCCATGAAGAGGAGTGGAATCAGCACCGCGATCAGCGACACCGTGAGGGAGACGATGGTGAAGCCGATCTCGCCGGCGCCCTTCAAGGCCGCATCGAGCGGCGCCATGCCTTCCTCGATGTAGCGTGAGATGTTCTCTATCATGACGATCGCATCGTCGACCACGAAGCCGGTGGCGATGGTGAGCGCCATGAGCGAGAGGTTGTTCAGGCTGTAGCCGACCAGATACATGACCGCGAGCGTGCCGACCAGCGAGAGCGGCACCGAGAGGCTCGGGATCACGGTCGCCGGGATGCTGCGCAGGAAGAGGAAAATCACCAGCACGACCAGAATCACGGCGAGGCTCAGCTCGAACTCCACGTCGTGCACCGAGGCGCGGATCGTCGTGGTGCGGTCGGTGAGGATCGTGACCTCGGCCGCGGCCGGGAGCGACGCCGAGAGCGAGGGCAGGAGCTTCTTGATCCGGTCGACGACCTGGATGACATTCGCCCCCGGCTGACGCTGGATGTTCAAGATGATGCCCGGGGTGTTGTTCACCCAGCCGGCGAGATAGGCGTTCTCGGCGCCGTTCACCACCTGCGCGACGTCGGAGAGGCGCACCGGGTTGCCGTTCTTGTAGGAGACGATGATCCCTTCGTACTGCTCGGGACTCTGGATCTGATCGTTGGCGTTCAGTGTCCAGGAGCGCGCCGGACCGTCGAGCGTGCCCTTCGGCGAGTTGACGTTGGCGTTCGCGATCGTGGTGCGCAGGTCGTCGATGTTGAGGCCGTAGCCGGCGAGCGCGCGCACGTTGGCGACGATGCGCACGGCCGGGCGCTGCCCGCCGCTCACGCTCACGAGCCCCACGCCCTCGATCTGCGAGATCTTCTGCGCGAGGCGCGTGTCGGCGAGGTCCTCGAGCTGGGTCAGCGGCAGCGTCCTGGAGGTGATACCGAGCGTCAGGATCGGCGCGTCCGCGGGATTGACCTTGGCGTAGATCGGCGGGGCCGGGAGGTCGGACGGCAGGAGGTTGCCCGCGGCATTGATCGACGCCTGCACTTCCTGCTCGGCGATGTCGAGGCTCAGGTTGAGGCTGAACTGCAAGGTGATGACCGAGGCTCCGCCTGAGCTCGTCGAGGACATCTGGTTGAGCCCCGGCATTTGTCCGAACTGCACCTCGAGCGGTGCGGTGACGGAGGAGGTCATCACCTCGGGGCTGGCGCCCGGATGGAAGGTCTGCACCTGGATGGTCGGATAGTCGACCTGCGGCAGCGCCGAGAGCGGCAGGAATCCGTAGGCGACGATTCCGGCCAGCATGATCGCGACCATGAGGAGCGACGTGCCGACCGGCCGCAGAATGAAGAGGCGGGACGGATTCATCGGCGCAGCGGTCGAGCGTCAGTGGGCGGCGAGGCGCTCAGCCGCCACCCTGGCCGCTTTGGTTGCTCGGTTGCGGGCGCCGGTGTGGGCCCTGACCCTGCCCCGGCTGCCCCCGGCCTGACTGCCCTTGTCCGGAGCGCTTGGGCTGCCCGGCGCCCGGAGCCTCGGCCCCGGGAGCGGCGCCGCCGGCGCCCGTCCCCTGGCGCAGCATCACCTTGGCGCCGTCCTTGAGCTTGTCGGCGCCGTCGACGACGATCGTCTCGCCGGGCGCCAGCCCCTGCGTGATCGAGATGTTGGTCGCATCGCCGGGGCCGAGGGTCACCTTGCGGACGTTGACCGTCTGGTCGGCATTGACGAGGTAGACGTAGGTGCCCGGCGCGCCGCGCTGCACTCCCGCCTGCGGAATGAGCGTGGCGCCATGCAGCGTGTCGAGGAGCAGCACGACGTTGACGAACTGCTGCGGAAAGAGGCTCTCGTCGCTATTGGGGAAGATCGCCTTGAGACGAATCGTGCCGGTGGTGGTGTCGATCTGACTGTCGATCGACTGGAGCGTCCCGGTCGCGATCTGCTGCGTGTTGGTCCGATCCCACGCCGTCACCGGCAGCGCTGCGCCGGCGCGCATCTGCTTGAGGATCGGCGGAATGTCGTCCTCGGGGAGCGTGAAGAGCACCGTGATGGGCTTCAGCTGCGTGACCACGACCAGCCCGTTGGGCGCGGCCGGCGTCACGTAGTTGCCGACGTTCACCTGCTGCAGTCCGACGCGCCCCGAGATCGGCGAGACGATGTGGCAGTAGGTGAGATTGAGCTTCGCCGCATCGATCTGGCCCTGGTCGGTGCGGACGTTCCCCTCGTCCTGCGCCACCAGAGATTTCTGCGTCGCGAGCTGCTGCTCGGCGATCGAGTCCTGGGCGAAGAGGGTCTGATAGCGCTCGAGGTCGACCCGGGCGTTGGCGAGCAGCGCCTTGTCGCGGGCGAGGGCACCTTCGGCCTGCTCGAGCGCGACCTGGTAGGGACGCGGGTCGATCTGGATGAGCGGGTCGCCTTCCTTGACGGTCTGCCCCTCCTTGAAGGCGATCTTCACGATCTGACCCGAGATCTGGCTCTGTACGGTGACTGTCGCGAGCGGCGTCACCGTCCCGAGCCCGATCAGGGTGATGGGCATGTCGCCGGTACGAGCCTGCGCCGTGACGACGGGCATGGGCCCGCCCGCCGCGAAGCGCCCGCCGGCGGGCCCGCGCGCGCTCTTGCCGGGGGTCAGGAGCCAGGCGAAGAGGGCGAGCAGGACGAGAACCCCGAGGATCACCGCCCAGCGGGGGGCGTTACGGACCCTTTCCCGGAGCCGGGCGTGCATCGAGGGGGGTGTCGCCACGCCAAAGGGGTCGCGATTGGTGTCGTTCATGGGCCTCTAAGAGGGCGTTTCTCGTGCGTCGGAGCGGCCGGGGCCGATTCTAGGCGCCATCGGCCGGAGTGCAAAAAAATGGGGTGGCGCGAGACTACCCGCCCACCCCGTTCAGGAGGATGGGGAAAGGAAAGCACAGTCGGCGCCCGGTTACAGCAGGTGACCGGTAAGGAAGTGCAAGGAATTATGCGGTTGCGATTGGGGCGGTGCGGATGCCCCGCACCAGCCAGTCGGTACAGTACCGCGGCCAGCGACGATCGGCACGAGCGAACTGATGGAGCGCTTTGCGATGCTGCAATGCGCCACCACAAACCAACTTCGCCTTGTCGTCGCGCGGAGCGCGAGATGCGGTGGCACCGAAGGCCCACTGAAGCGTACTGCGTCGCGGCAGAGCGGCTCGAGCAATCGTCGCGAGCAGCGTCGACATCGTGCGTCTCGTGCGCGCGCGTGCTAACAAAAATCGCTCTCGCGGCTGCGTCGGCCCTTGGCGACAAACGATCTCCGCGCATGTCGCCGAGTCCCGACGCGTTGCGCCAAACTCAAGAAGGACGTCTTATAAGTGTTAACTGCGTTTAGGCAGCGGCGATTCCATTTAACTTAGGATTGCCGCTGCATAAGGGCAAACCCGCCGCAAGGCGGGGACGCAAAGCCTCCGGTCTCATCGTCTGAAGCGCGAGATAGCGGGGTTGCCGGCGAGTCAGCGCTGTGTTCGCGCTCGTCGTCATTCCCCCGCCGTTTGGCTGCCGATAGTTGAGTCCGGACCCCAGGGACTGGACCATCTGTACATTGACGCGAGGCCAAATGGACATTTCGATTCGCCGCCACTCACCGGTCACCGCTGCCTATAAGCTCTTTGCTCTCTGCATGCTCGCAGCCGCTACCGTCGCGGGCTGCGGCGGCGGGGGCGGAACTGATACCGCCTCGCAGGTTACGTCGGCCGCCGTCGCTCCGCAGATCAGCGCGCAGCCGCAGAACGTGACTGTCAACTCCGGGGAGACGGCAACGTTTTCCGTCACCGCCACCGGCACCGCGCCGCTGAGCTATCAGTGGATGAAGGACTCGACCGCCATCAGCAGTAGCAGCGCGACTTCAGCCAGCTACACCACGCCGGCGACGACCTCGAGCGACAACGGTGCGTCGTTCACCGTAATGGTTACCAACTCCGCGGGCACCATCACCAGCAGTGCTGCGACTCTGACCGTCAACTCCTCCTCTAATCCGCCTGCAGCCACGCCGACTTTCTCGGTGCCGGCCGGAACTTACTCATCCGCGCAGTCGGTGAAGCTGGCGTGCAGCACGGCCTCGAGCACCATCTACTACACCACCGACGGCACGACGCCGACTCACTCATCCAAAGTCTACTCGGCGGTCATCTCCGTCTCATCGACCGAGACCCTCGAGGCGATCTGCACGGCCTCCGGTTACACCGACAGCGCGGTAGCTTCGGCTGCCTACACGATCAGCGGTACCACTCCGGTTGCGGCGACGCCGACTTTCTCGGTGCCGGCCGGAACTTACTCATCAGCGCAGTCGGTGAAACTGGCGTGCAGCACGGCCTCGAGCACCATCTACTACACGACCAACGGGTCGACGCCGACTCACTCGTCCAGCGTCTACTCAGCGGCCATCTCGGTCGCCTCGACTGAGACCATCAAGGCGGTCTGCTCGGCTTCGGGTTACACCGACAGCGCGGTGGCCTCCGCTGCCTACACCATCAACTCCACCCCGATGGCTGCAACGCCGACGTTCTCGGTGCCGGGCGGAGTTTACACATCGGCCCAGTCGGTCGCACTGGCGTGCTCTACTGCCTCGAGCACCATCTACTACACCACCAACGGCACGACGCCGACGACCTCGTCAAGCGTCTACTCGGCGGCGCTCTCGGTCTCGTCGACCGAGACCCTCGAAGCGATCTGCACGGCCTCGGGCTTCAGCAACAGTGCGGTGGCGTCGGCTGTCTACACGATCAACACTTCCGGCGTCTATGCGCTGCCCGCGAATCGGACCACGATATGGAGCAACGCCGGCATGCTGACCAAGGGCGGCATCCCGTCCGCCAGCTGGCCGATCTGCAACTCGACCGCGCTGACGCCCAGCGGCACCGCCGACGACAGCGCGCAGATCAACAATCAGATCAACCAGTGCGCCGCGGGAACGGTGGTGCAACTCGGCGCGGGCACGTTCGTCATGGGAACGGGCGTTTATGTCGAAATCAACAAGGGCGTGGTCTTGCGCGGCGCCGGCGCCGGCACGACCATCCTGAAGAATCCCCGCAACGTGTTCGCCACCGCGTCCATCCAGGCGCCTGGGGACGCGACTCCCATCGTCGTTCTGGGGCCGGGGCTGTGGGTGAATCCGGACGGCGATGCTCGTTGCAACGGTCCGACGGCATATCAGACGCAGTACATGCAGCTGCTGTCCGCGGATGGTGCCCAGGGGGCGTCGTCGGTCACGGTGGCCAATGGATCGATCTTTTCAGCGGGTCAGATGGTGCTGTTGGATGAGACCTCGGGCGCAAGCTGGCAGCCGGACGTGGCCCAGATCTCGACCTCGGTCTGGGCCTCGCCGGATTATGCGGTGGCCTGGGACATCCACAAACCCGCGGCCTCCAATGCCGATGATCCGTTGCAAACGGGTGTGACTCCCTCAACCTCCAACAACTACGCCGGTACCGGCAGCGGCAGCGATTCCGCGTGCTGGTTCGGGCGTCAGGACCGGCCGCAAAACGAGATCAAGCAGATCGCCAGCGTCAGTGGCAACACGATCACGTTCACATCGCCCCTGACGAAGGCTTATCGCACCAGCCATTACGCCGAACTGACCACTTATACGGGCTCGAATGCTCCCGTCGTGAATGCGGGCCTCGAGCAGTTGAGCGTGGTGGGCGGCGGCAACGGCGCGGTGCGCTTCCAGAACACGATGTACTCCTGGGTGCGGAACATCGAGGTGACGGAATGGTGGGGTGAGGGAATCAACCTGGAAAACAGCTTCCGTGACGAAGTGCGCGATTCCTACATTCACGATGCGGCCTGGCCCGAGCCGGGTGGCGCGGGTTATGCGCTCAGCATCTCCAACGCCTCCTCCGAGGTGCTGGTCGAGAACAACCTTGTGGTCAAGGCGAACAAGGTGATCGTCGGCCGCTCGTCGGGCGCCGGATCTGTGGTCGGCTACAACTACATGGACGACGGCTACATCGCCACCGACGAACCGTGGATCGAGGTCGGATTAAACGCATCGCATCAGGTGGGCTCGCACCACGTGCTGTTCGAGGGCAACCAAAGCTTCAACATCGACAGCGACGACACGCATGGGAACTCGACCTTCCTCGTGTTCTTCAGAAACTATGTGACGACGGTACGCAGCACGTTCACCAGCGACTACACCGGTAATACCATCAACG
>DATKLG010000014.1:0-3261 GCA_035542535.1 Steroidobacteraceae bacterium | reverse complement strand
GTCTCGCCCGTGGTGTGCAAGTCGTTCCTCAGGGGGCGCGACGTGTCGCTCGAGGACTTCGCACCCGGCACCGCTTACCTGCCCCATGCGACGAGTCTGCGCATGAGCGACGTCGGCTACCGCAACCGCAACCAGGCGGGTCTGAGCGTGTCGGTCAACAGTCTGGAGGAGTACGTCCGCGATCTGTCGCGAGCCATCTCGACAGTGCATCCGCCGTACGCGGCGCTCGGGGTTAAGGACAGCCGCGGCGAATACCAACAGCTCAACGCCAACATTCTGCAGATCGAGAACGAGTACTACAGCTTCATCCGTCCCAAGCGCGTGGCGCGCTCCGGCGAGCGGCCCACCAAGGCCCTGAAGCGCGCCGGAGTCGAGTACGTCGAGGTGCGCGCGCTCGATGTCAGCGCCTTCGACCCCGTGGGGGTGAACCAGACCAAGATGCGTTTCCTCGAGGCGTTCCTCGCCCTGTGTCTGCTGAAGGAGAGTCAGCCGATCGGCGTGGCGGAGCAGGCGGCGCTCGATGAGAACCACCTGATCGTGGCGCGCCGCGGCCGCGAGCCGGGGCTCGCGTTGTCGCGCGACGGGCGCGATGTGCCGATGCGCGACTGGGCGCGCGAGCTGCTCGACTCGATGTCGGGCCTGTGCGAGATCCTCGACCGTGGCGACCCCGCCCGGCCCTACACGCAGGCGCTTACGGCGCAGGCGGTCAAGGTTGCCGACGTCTCGCTCACCCCCTCCGCCCGCCTCATGAGCGGCTTGAGCGCCGGGGAGTCGTTCTTCGATCTGGCGCTGCGCATGTCGGCGGCGCACAAGGCCTACTTCCTCGAGCTCTACCCGCCGAACGAGGAACGGCTGAGGGAGTTCAAGGCCGAGGCGCAGGAGTCGCTCATCGCCCAGCGCCGGATCGAGGAGAGCGATCGGGGGACGTTCGAGGAGTACCTGGCCCGGTACTTCGCGGACTGACCGTCTGACATTTAAATTAGCCTGGAATCAAGTACTTACGGGGCCAGACGGGGCTGCGGCTGCGGCCGTGCAGGTCAATCCCTCACCGGAGGCATGTCGCAGGCCCCGAGGCGAGGCGAGACTTGAGCTCTACGAGGCGGGTGTGCACGCGGTGCGTGCTGTCAGCGACTTGCACGCCGCCCTGCGAATCCCGATCCTCATCGCATGAATGCTCTCTCCGTCCGCGGGCTCACCAAGACCTACAAGAACGGCGTCGAGGCCCTGAAGGGCATCGACCTCGACGTCGAGCGGGGCGATTTCTTCGCACTGCTCGGCCCCAACGGCGCCGGCAAGACCACGCTCATCGGCATCATCACCTCGCTGGTCAACAAGACCGCGGGGGAGGCGTGCGTGTTCGGCTACGACATCGACCGCCAGCTCGAGGCGGCCAAGTCCTGCATCGGCGTCGTGCCGCAGGAGATCAACTTCAACATGTGGGAGACGCCGTTCACGATCGTGGTGAACCAGGCGGGCTTCTACGGCATTCCGCGCCCGGTGGCGCGACAGCGCGCCGAGAGGTATCTCAAGCAGCTGCAGCTCTGGGACAAGCGCGACGGCATCTCGCGCGGACTCTCCGGCGGCATGAAGCGCCGCCTGATGATCGCGCGCGCCCTGATGCATGAGCCGCGGCTGCTCATCCTCGACGAGCCGACCGCCGGAGTCGACATCGAGATCCGCCGCTCCATGTGGGACTTCCTGCGCGAGATCAACGCGAGCGGCACGACCATCATCCTCACGACCCACTACCTCGAGGAAGCCGAGACGCTCTGCCGCAACATCGCCATCATCAACGGCGGGCGCATCGTCGAGCGGGATCGCATGTCGAGCCTCCTGCGGCGGCTGCACGTGCAGACCTTCGTGCTCAACGTGCGCGACCCGCTCAGCAACCCGCCGCGGCTCGAGGGTTACGCGACGACGCTGGTCGACGATCACACGCTCGAGGTCGAAGTCTCCACCGACGAGAACCTCAACGACATCTTCGCGCGGCTCTCGGCGCTCGGCATCGAGGTGCTGTCGATGCGCAACAAGGTGAACCGTCTCGAGGAGATCTTCATGGCGCTGGTCGAGGCGCGTGGCGCCGAGGAGCGCGGCGCGAGCTTCGTGCCGGTCGCCCGGCCGCCGGCCGCTTCGGCCGCCGCCGGAGCGCGCCGATGAGCAGCGTGGCGTTGCCGGCTCCGGCGCCCGCGCCGGCGTTGCGTCTCGGCAGGGTGCGCTGGATCGGTTTCAAGACCATCGTCATCCGCGAGTATGGCCGCATCATCCGCATCTGGGGCCAGACCATCGTGCCGCCGGTGGTCACCGCGACACTCTACTTCGTGATCTTCGGCAGCCTGATCGGCCGCCGCGTCGGCGCCATGGACGGCTTCGACTACCTGCAGTACATCGCCCCCGGGCTGATCATGATGCAGGTGATCACCAACTCCTACGGCAACGTCGTGGCGTCCTTCTTCGGTGCCAAGTTCGGCAAGCACGTCGAGGAGATGCTGGTGTCGCCGCTGCCGAGCTGGGTGATCGTCGCCGGCTACGCTGCCGGCGGAGTGGTACGCGGGCTCCTGGTCGGAGCTGCGGTCACCGTGGTGTCGCTGTTCTTCGCGCATCTGCACGTGCATCACGTGCTGGTGATCCTCGCCGCGGTGCTCCTGACCGCGCTGATCTTTTCCCTCGGCGGATTCCTCAATGCGCTGTTCGCCAGGAACTTCGACCAGGTGAACTGGATTCCTACCTTCGTGCTGACCCCGCTCACCTATTTCGGCGGTGTGTTCTATTCCATCTCGCTGCTGCCGGAATGGGCGCGCCGCCTGTCGTACGCCAACCCGATCCTGCACATGGTGAACGCGTTCCGCTACGGCTTCCTCGGCACCTCCGACGTCAATCTCGCCGTCGCCTTCGCGCTCATGGTGCTCGCGGCCGCGGCGCTGTTCGCGACCGCGGTGACGCTACTCGAGCGCGGCGCGGGAATCCGCGATTGACGCTCAGCGTGGCGCTGGTCACCGCGCGTGCCGCGCGCGGACTCGATGAGGACATGCCGCCGCTCACCGCGGCGCTTGCCGGTGCGGGCGCCACGGCCGAGGTGGTCGACTGGGACGACCCGCAGGTCGACTGGGGTCGCTTCGACCTCGTGGTGCCGCGCTCGGCCTGGGACTATGCGGAGCGGCTGCCGGAGTTCCTCGCCTGGGCCGAGCGCGTGACCTGCCTCAGCCGGCTGGTCAACCCCCTGGCTGTGGTGCGCTGGAACACCGACAAGCACTATCTCGGCGA
>DATKLG010000013.1:0-3172 GCA_035542535.1 Steroidobacteraceae bacterium | reverse complement strand
GGCCACGTCGTGGGGCTTGCCCAGCGCATGGAGCAGGTGGCCGCCGCCGACCGCGTCGCCGTCTCCGAGCACACCGCACGCTGCATCGCTCCCTACTTCGACCTGCGCGACCTGGGCCGGTTGCAGCTCAAGGGCGCGTCGGAACCCGTCGGCGTGTTCGAGTTAGAAGGCGTCGGGTCGGTCCGCACTCGCCTGGACGCCGCCCGCGTCCGCGGCTTCACGCGTTTTGTCGGACGCGAGCGGGAGACGGCCGCGCTCGACGGCGCGTTGCAGCGCGCGCTCAGTGGCGAGACGCAGATCGTCGGCGTGGTGGGCGAACCCGGCGTCGGGAAGAGCCGCCTGTGCATCGAGCTGGTCGCCCGGGCCCGCGGGCAGGCGATCGCAGTCTACGAGGGCCATTGTCTGTCGCATGGCCGGGCGCTGCCCTTCCATCCGGTCCTGCAGCTCTTCCGCGCCTACTTCGGCATTCACGAGACCGATCCGGCCGCCGAGGCGCGTCGCAAGATTGCGGGCACGCTGGTCCTGCTCGATGACCGGCTGCGCGAGGCGCTACCGCTGGTCTTCGACTTCCTGGGAGTCCCCGACCCCGAGCGCCCGGCGCCCCGTCTCGACCCCGACGCTCGCCAGCGCCAGCTCGTCGCCTTCACGGGTGAGCTGGTGCGCGCTCGCAGCGCGCGCGAGCCGGCAGTGCTGCTCATTGACGACCTGCACTGGATTGATCCTGCCAGCGATGCCCTGCTGGCGCGCATCATCGAGGTCATGAGCGGGACGCGGACATTTATGCTGCTCAACTTCCGCCCCGAGTACAGCGCGGACTGGATGCGGCGCGCCGACTACCAGCAAGTCGCGCTGCGCCCGCTCGGGCCGGAGGCGATCGACGAGCTGGTGCGTTCCCTGCTCGGCGACCACCCCTCGCTCGCGCCGCTGGTCCCGCGGCTGCGCGCCCGCGCCGGCGGCAATCCGTTCTTTGCGGAAGAGCTGGTGCAGTCGCTAGCGGAAGCGGGCACCCTGGCGGGGACGAAGGGTGCGTACAGTCTGAACACGCTCGTGGCCGAACCCGCGGACGTGCCGTCGCTGCCGCCCTCCGTGCACGCGGTGCTGGCAGCGCGCATTGATCGCCTCGCCGAGTCCGAGAAGCGGGCGCTCGAAGCCGCGGCGGTGATCGGGCGGGAAGTGTCCGAGCCGCTGCTGCGCCATGTATGCGATGAGATCGCCGAGCTGCCGGCGCGTCTCGCTGCACTCGTACGCAAGGAACTGCTGTTCGAGCAAGCGCTGTATCCGGAGGTCGTCTACGCGTTCAAGCACCCGCTGACGCACGAGGTAGCCTACCGCACCCAGCTCAGCGCGCGGCGCACGCGCCTGCACGCCCGTGTGGCCGAGGCGCTCGAAGTGGTGCATGCGGCTGACCGGGACGCGCACGCGGCGCTCATCGCGCAGCACTGGGGCGAGGCCGGCGAGGCGCTGCGTGCGATGCGCTGGCACGCGCGCGCGGCGGCGTGGAGCGGGGCGCGTGATCTGGCTGAGGTGATGCGCCAGTTCGAAGCGGTGCGCCGGCTCATGGCCACTGCCCCGGAGTCTAAAGAAGCGCGCGCGCTGGCCAGTGCCGCGTGCGTCGGGCTGCTGAACTTCGGTTGGCGGATGCGGCTCTCCGACGAAGAGGCAGCCGCAATCTTTGCCGAGGGCATGCGCTGCGCCGAGCACGACGAGGACCTCGTCACACGCGCCCGCTTGATGGACGCCTACGCGGTCACGGCTTCGTTTGCCGGACGTGCGGAGGAAGCGCGCAAGCTAGTGGAAGAGGCCCTGCGCTTGGCTGAACGCCTTGGCGACCGGGCCTACGAGGTCGCGCTGCACCAGCGGATGGCCTACCTCGATATGGTCTTGGGGAACTACTCCGCAACGCTGGCATGGGCTGACGAGGGGATTGCCTTGGCCCAGGGGGACGTCAAACGTGGCGCAGACGTGCTCGGTTTCAGCCCGGCCCTCGCCCTCATGATCGAACGAATTTACCTGCGAGCCCGATTGGGCCGCAGCGAACCGTGGGCAACCGCCTATGAGCAAGCGGAGCGGCTGGCCCTCGCGCACGACGAGATCGAGATGGCCACCTACGCCTTGTCGACTCGATCCGAGACGCGGATCTTGTACGGTGATCCGATCGCGGCCCGCCGCGACGCCGCACGCGCCGCCGAGCGGGCGGAGCAGCTGGGCAGCCCCTTCTGGATTTCTTGGACGTCCACGAACCTGGCATGGGCCTGCGCTGAAGCCGGGGCTTTCGAAGACGCGCTGGTGACGGCGGAGCGCGGGCTCGCCGCCGCTCAGGACCGGAACGTGTGGCACGAAATTCCGCTGCTTGCCGAGTTGTCCCGTGCGCGTGCGGGGACCGGAGACATGCGCGGAGCTTATGAAGCGGCGCGTGAAGCGCTGGCGCTCTACCGCCGTTTTCCCGAGCTGCGCGACTGCGGCGTCCTCGCTGCCCACAAGATTGCTGGCGTCTTGCTGCGTGCGGAGGGTGTCAGCGTGGAAGCCATCGAGGCGGTCGAGCTCGCCGAGCGGCTCACGCGCGACACCGGCGCGCGCGCCCTCGAGCCTGAGGCGCTGCTGGTACGCGCCGAGCTGGAGCGCCTGCGCGGCGACGATGCGGCGCGTCAACACGCCTTGCGCGAAGCGCATCGTCTCCTCATCGAAATCGGCGCCACTCCCCGCGCCGCGCGCGTGGCGGAGCAGATCGGATCGTGAGGGAAAGAGGCGGACGCATGGATATGAACTGCGCATCATGTGGTGCGGAGAACCGCGCCGGCCGCAAGTTCTGTGTGGAGTGTGGCAGCCCCCTGGCACTAAGCTGCACGGCATGCGGAACGCCGCACCTGGCCGGCGAGAAGTTCTGCGGCGAATGCGGCGCTCCGGTGGGGGTGTCGGGTGTCGGGTCTCGGGTGTCAGGCAAAACTCAGGCGCCCGTCGACACCCCACACCCTACACCCGACCCCCGCTCCTACACCCCCAAACACCTCGCCGACAAAATCCTGCAATCGAAGTCCGCGCTCGAAGGCGAACGCAAGCAAGTGACCGTGCTGTTCGCCGACGTGAAGGGCTCGATGGAGCTGGCCGAGCAGCTCGACCCGGAAGAGTGGCACGCGATCCTCGACAAGTTCTTCGCCATTCTCACCGACGGCGT
>DATKLG010000012.1:0-5879 GCA_035542535.1 Steroidobacteraceae bacterium | reverse complement strand
TCGGGAGGGGGAGGCTCGATGGGGATCGTGGAATGCGTGATTCTGGCGGCGCTGCTCGGCTTCGGCCTGCTGCGCAGAGCACAGGGAGGCGGGCGCTGGCGAATGCCCGGACAGCTGAGCCTCGTGAGGCGCAGGGTCCGGCAGCAGGAACGTACGCCGCGCGGATTCTGAGGGCCGCTCCGGTTGCCCCTGCGGGCTCGGCCCCGGACCGGACGCCGGGCACGGTACAATCACGTAAGAATCAAACGGGGGTCACCGTGACCAGGCTCAGGCCGACGTCTGCGCTCGTCGCAGCGCTGACGATGCTTTGCTTCGCCCTTGCGCAGGCTGCCAATGCGGCCGTGCCGGTGCACGTGGTGAAAACGGACCTCAGGCCGCTGATCCGCGCCGCGTCTCAGTCCCGGGTGCAGTTCGCGGTCCCCGTACCGCATCGCGCGTCCACGAGCTCCGACGGAAAATGGTCGGTGAGCGGCGACCGCGCGACCTGGACATACGCGGTTCGAGTTCCGACTGCGGTGTCGATGTCGTTTCACGCCGTCCAGGTGACATTGCCGGAGAGCGCGGCACTCGTCGTACGCGGCGCCAAGACCGTCACCAGCTACCGCACGCGCGACGTTCACCGTGGTGAGATCTGGAGCCGAATCTATCCGGGTGACGCGCTGCAAATCACGCTGACGGTCGCGGCGGCCCAGCGCAGCAAAGTCGCCCTGAGCATCGTCAGTGTGCAGGCCGGCTACCGCTCGCTCGGCCCGGGTGTGGCTGACCATCTCTACTATCGGCAGCTGATGGCTGCGCAACCTTTGGACAACACTGCGTGCGTCACCAATTACGAGTGCCAGGTGACTACCGCGAATACGCCGCCGGCAGCGGCGACCGTGGCCCTGGTGGTCCAGAACCTCTACACCTGCACCGGCTCGCTCATCAACGACGTGCCGAACGACAACACGCCATATGTCCTCACGGCAAGACACTGCGAAACCGGGACGCTCGGCGGTGGCGATCCAGGCGCTGCTTCGTCCGTGGTGGTCTACTGGGACGCAACCAGCGCGTGCGGGGCGACTCTCGGGTCAATCTATGACGGGAACATTGCGACCCAGACGGGCGCCCAGACGATGGTCGAGCAGCAGGACGCGTGGCTCATCAGGCTCGACGCGAGCCCGGTGGTCTCAGACGCTCAGTTCGTCGGCTTCGACGCCTCCGGCGGCGCCGTCCAGGGCGGCTACAGCATCCATCACGCCCGTGGATACGACAAACAATTCGTCGAATGGTACGGGCAGGCGTACGCGGCGCAGATCAGCGGCGTCAATGGGACCAATTACGTTTCTGATTTCCTGGAGACCGTAAACCAGCTCGGCAACACCGGAGAGGGCGGTTCGGGTGGCGCGCTGATCGATCAGCACGATCACCTGGTGGCCTCGCTGACCGGGGCTCCCCAGGGCGGTACCGACGCCACGGGCTTCGCAGCGTGTCCGGTCACGCCGCTGACCGCGCCGAACGGGTCCAACGCGGTGGCGCTTTTCACCTCGCTCGCTGCCATATGGAACTCGACCGCCGACGCTACCAGTACCACGGGCGCGGCGACGCTGAAGAGCGTCCTCGACCCCGCCAATTCCGGGATGCTGGTCGTAGCGAGTCAACCGGCACTGGTCATCGAGTTCAGCGGGTTCTACACCGATATATTCACGGTCGGCACACCCGAGGTCATCGGCTGGACCGCCGCCAACGCGACGCAGTGCACGGCGAGCGGAGGCGTTGCCGGCGACGGCTGGACGGGAACGCTCCCCGCGTCCGGGACCATAACAGTCAACGAGTCCGCCGCCGGCACGGTCACTTATACGCTGACCTGCACCTTCCCAGGTGGTCGCACGGCGACGGCTTCCGAGACGTTCCAGTGGGTGCTCAACCCGCAGGTGCAGTTCAACACGCCATTCACGGTGTGGACGACGCGTCCTGCGGTGCTCAGCTGGAGCTCGAACGTCGGGCCCTGCTCGATCACGGGAGGCGGTCTGTCGCTGAGTAACCTGCCAGTATCGGGCAGCACGACTACCACGCAGGCAAGCGCCGGCGATGTGACGTACACGCTCAGCTGCGGCACTACCGGGAACAGTGAGTCGCTCGGTGCGCTGGTGCAGTACGTGGCCCCGAGTCTGACCTTCGGAGCCAACGGAACCGATCGCCTCCTCGGGCAGACCTTCTACCTCCTGTGGCAGTCCTATGCGGATTCATGCGCGCCATCCGGAGGCGCGCCCGGAGACGGTTGGGCAACGACCTCATTCGGCAAGAACGGTGCGCTCGCGCAGTTCTCGCCGAAGGTAACCACCGTCGGAACATACACCTACTCCCTGACGTGTTCGTCGGGCCCGATCTCGCTGCAGCAGAGCACGACGGTCACTTTCGAGAACAACGCGCCGTACGCGAGCGTGTCGATCGACCCGTCGTCAGTGACGTACAGCGATTCGCCTGCCGACTACGTTACGCTGACCTGGAACTCGAATCTTTCCAACTGCAGTCTCAATACGACCCCCAATATTCCTGAGGTCAACGTCAGCTTCCTTCCCTTTGATTCATTGCCCCTGCCGCAGGGCACGCTGACGCTTGGCCCGGTCCAATCGGGCTCGTATCAGTTGTCGATGACCTGCATCCCCGCGGCTCTCAACCCGAGCGTCACCTCGGCGCCCGTTACGCTGACGGTGCTGCCGCCGTCGCCTCCGACGGCGACGATCTCATTCAATCCCGCCAGCGTGGTCGCAGGGCAGAACTTCACTGTGTCCTGGTCGTCGACCAACGCGTCCGGCTGCTCGCAGACCGGCGGAGTTCCCGGAGGGCAATGGGGCTCCCCGATGGCGCCGCCCGCGGGCTCGGTCACCGAAACCGGCGCAGTCGGTGATTTCACCTTCGGACTCACCTGTCAGAGCATCGACCCGAGTACGGCCGCGGCGGTAACTCAAGCAAATATCGACATCGTAGCTTTGACTGCGAGTCTGACTTCGAGCGCCACTTCGGTGACCACCGGCAACTCGTTTACTCTCACGTGGTCTTCCACGGGTGCCAGTGCATGCACCGCGAGCGGCGGTGGCGCCAACGGGTCCACGTGGTCGGGCCCTCTGGCGCCATCCGGATCGACGACCCAGACGGCCAGTGTCGCCGGCAGTTTCACCTACACGGTTGAGTGCAACTCGGGGCCCATCACGACCACCCCGCAGCAGGTAACGATCCAAGTCTCTGCAGCCAGCAGCGGCGGTGGCGGCGGGGGTGGAGGCGGCGGCCACGGCGGGGGAGGCGGCCTCGGCCTCCTCGAGCTCGGCTCACTCGCTGCGCTGGCTGGATTGCGAAGGCTCCCAGGGCGACGGCTCCGGCAGCAGGAACGTATGGCGCGCGGCGGCTGAGGCCAGGCGCTCGGGGCGGTACCAGCGCGCGAGAGCTGATTTCTCGAGCAGATCGGGGTTCGCCTGCGCGAAGGCGGCGAAATCGGCCGCGCCGCCAGCTTCCATCCGCTCCCCAATCAGCGACAGAAAGGCGATCGTGACTGTCTGATGGAAGGCCTCGGGTCTCCCGGCCTGCTGCGCCATCGCCCGCAGCGTACGGCTGAAGTGCAGCACGGTCTCCGGGAAGTCGTGGCGCTTCAGCATCTCGAACGCGATGTGTACGTGCTCGCGGTGGCGGAATTCGCTCGGCACGATCTCGACGCGCAGGAAGCGCGCGAGCTCGGGGCAGTCAGCGACCATCCTGGCCTGCCTCGCGCATGCGGTGCGAGTCCCGCGCCGTCAGATCGAGTCCGTACACGGCCCGCAGGGCCCTGATCTTCTTCAGCGTCGGCGCCGAGAACGGCGCCTTGCCCTCGAAGGCATGCAGCACGATCCCCTCGAGCAGGTCGCCGAGCGACAGGTCGAGCTCGGTCGCCAGCGCCTTCAGCACCTTGAGCAGGTGGGTCTCCAGACGCACTCCGGTCTGGGTGCGGGTGATGGTCTTCACGGGTTGCAACGTTACCATGTTACCATGCTACCACAAAGCCGGCTGACAGCGCCCGCGCCTCGCCCGACCAGCCGGCCGGGCCACCCTGAAGCGGGCGTGGACGAGCCCATTGCCACGCCCGCGCCGCCCGCGCGGCGGCTGCCGCCCCGAGAGGCGGGATTCCCGATAAAATGAGCGGCTGCATGCAAACCGCCCGCGACATCGCCGGTTATCGCAGGTTCTGGGCCGAGCGCCTCGGCACGGCGCCGTTCCTGCCGATGTCGCGCGCCGAGATGGACCTCCTCGGCTGGGACAGCTGCGACGTCATCATCGTGACAGGCGATGCCTACGTCGATCACCCGAGCTTCGGCATGGCGATCGTCGGCCGGGTGCTCGAGGCACAAGGTTTCCGCGTCGGCATCATCGCGCAGCCCGACTGGCACAGCGCCGCTCCCTTCGCGGCACTCGGTCGCCCCAACCTGTTCTTCGGCATCACCGCCGGCAACATGGACTCCATGGTCAACCGCTATACCGCCGAACGCCGCGTGCGCAGCGACGATGCGTACACGCCGGAAGGAGCCGGCGGCAGGCGCCCCGACCGCTCGGTGATCGTCTACGCACAGCGCGCGCGCGAGGCATTCCGCGACGTGCCGATCGTCGTTGGCGGCATCGAGGCATCGCTGCGTCGCATCGCGCACTTCGACTACTGGTCGGAGAAAGTGCGCCGCTCCGTGTTGCTCGACGCCAAGGCGGACCTGCTGGTCTATGGCAACGGCGAGCGGCAGATTTGCGAGATCGCGCACCGCCTGGCCGGCGGAGAGAGCATCGGCGAGATCACCGACGTGCGCGGGACGGCGTTCGTGCGGCGCGGGACGCCCGCCGACTGGATCGAGATCGACTCGACGCACCTCGATGCGCCCGGGCCGCTGAATCCCCCGGTCGATCCGTACGCGATGACGGAGCGCGGACCCGCCACCCCCGGACCCGCGCAGGGGGCTGCGGCGCCAGCGTGCGCCGCCGAGGCGAGCGCTGCCAGCGGCGCGCCCGCCGAGCGCGTCGTGCGCTTCGTGCGCCGCGTGAAGAATGCCGATCGCGAGCGCAGCGTGATCCGCATGCCGGCCCACGAGGCGGTGGCCGCGGACCCGGTGCTGTACGCGCATGCCTCGCGCATCCTGCACCTCGAGTCGAATCCCGGTAATGCCCGCGCGCTCACCCAGCGGCACGGCGACCTCGACGTGTGGCTGAATCCGCCCCCACTGCCGCTCACGACGGCCGAGATGGACTGGGTATACGAGCGGCCGTATGCGCGCGCCCCGCATCCCTTCTACGGCAAGGCGAGCATCCCCGCCTACAAGATGATCCGCTTCTCGGTCGCGATTCAGCGTGGCTGTTTCGGCGGTTGCACCTTCTGCTCGATCACCGAGCACGAGGGACGCATCATCCAGAGCCGCTCGGAAAGCTCCGTGCTGCGCGAGATCGAGACGGTGCGCGACAGCGTGCCGGGCTTCACCGGCGTCATCTCGGACCTCGGCGGCCCCACCGCCAACATGTACCGGCTCGCCTGCAAGAGCCGCGAGATCGAGAGCGCCTGCCGCCGACCCTCGTGCGTCTACCCGGCGATCTGCCCGAATCTCGACACCGACCACGCGCCGCTGATTCGCCTGTATCGCCGGGCGCGCGCGCTGCCGGGGATCAAGAAGGTGCTGATCGCCTCGGGGGTACGCTACGACCTCGCGATCGAGTCTCCCGAGTACGTGAAGGAGCTCGCCCAGCATCACACCGGCGGTTACCTCAAGATCGCCCCCGAGGCGCTCGCCGAAGGGCCGCTCTCGAAGATGATGAAACCGGGGGTCGGCGCCTACGACCGCTTCAAGGAGCTGTTCGACCGCTACTCCAGGGAGGCGGGCAAGGAGCAGTACCTGATCCCG
>DATKLG010000011.1:0-13848 GCA_035542535.1 Steroidobacteraceae bacterium | reverse complement strand
CCCGCCAGCAGCTCCGCGAGCAGCGGCTTGAGCTGCGCCCGGTCGCTCCTGAGATCCCCGCCCTCGCCCGCGATGATGCGCTTCAAGTCCGCGACCGCCTCGGCGAAGTCGTCGTTGACGACCACGTAGTCGAACTCGCGGTAGTGGGACATGTCGCCGACCGCATCCTTCAGGCGCCGGCGGATGACCTCGTCGGTGTCGGTGGCGCGCCGCGTGAGCCGCTCGGCGAGCGTCGCCCGCGCCGGCGGCAGCACGAAGATGCTGACGCAGTCGGGCATCGCGCGGCGCACCTGCTGCGCGCCCTGCCAGTCGATCTCGAGCAGCACGTCGTGACCCTGAGAGAGCTGTGACTCGACGAAGGCGCGCGAGGTGCCGTAGTGGTTGTCGAACACCCGCGCGTGCTCGAGGAACTCGTCCCGCTTCGCGAGCTCATCGAACTCCTGCTTCGTGACGAAGTAGTACTCGCGCCCCTCGAGCTCCGTCGGGCGGATCTTGCGGGTGGTGTGCGAGATCGACAGGCGCAAGCTGGGCTCGGCCGCGAGCAGGGCCTTGACGAGCGAGGTCTTACCGGCGCCCGAGGGTGCCGAGATGACGTACAGCCGGCCGCGCTTCATGCGCGCGAATATACGCCGCCCGCCTTAAGCGCCGCGACGAGCGCGTGCCAGGCCTGTGCGCGGTGGCTCACTCTGTTCTTCTCGTCCGTGGACAGCTCGGCGGCGGTGCGTCGCCCGCCCGCGGGGATGAAGGCCGGGTCGTAGCCGAAGCCTGCGCTCCCACGGGGTGTGAGCGCGATGCGGCCCTCCCAGGTGCCTTCGCCAATGAGCGGTGCGGGGTCCTCAGCATCGCGCACCCACACCACGACGCAGCGGTAGCGCGCGCTGCGGCGTGCTTCGGGTACGCCGTCGAGCTCGGCGAGCAGCAGTGCCAGGTTAGCCGCATCGCTCGCGCCCTCGCCGGCATAGCGCGCCGAGTGGACGCCCGGGCGCCCGCCGAGCGCATCGACCTCGATCCCGGAGTCATCGGCGAGCGCCGGCAGCTGCGCGCCGCGCGCCGCGTGGCGCGCCTTGAGCAGCGCGTTCTCGAGAAAGGTGCTGCCGGTCTCCGCCACCGGCTCGATGCCGAGCTCGCTCTGGGATACGAGCGCGAATCCTGCGGGCGCGACCAGCGCTGCCAATTCGCGCAGCTTGCCGGGATTGGCGCTCGCGAGGACCGCGCGCTTCACGGCGCGTGGAGCGCCTGCGCCTGCAACGCGAGCAGCTCACCGATGCCGGCGGCGGCGAGGTTCAAGAGCGCATCGAGCTCGTGGCGTCGGAAGGCATGGCCCTCGGCAGTGCCCTGAAGCTCGATGAAGGCGCCGCCGTTATTCATCACCACGTTCATGTCGGTCTCGGCCTGCGAGTCCTCGGCGTAGTCGAGGTCGAGAACCGGCACGCCGCCGACGATGCCGACCGAGACCGCCGCCACCTGCCCGTGCAGCGGGTTGGCGGCGATGAGGCGCCGCCGGACGAGCCCCTCGCAGGCTTCGGCGAGCGCTACGTAGGCACCGGTGATCGCCGCGGTGCGGGTCCCGCCGTCGGCCTGCAGCACGTCGCAATCGAGCGTGATGGTGCGCTCGCCGAGGGCACGCAGGTCCGCGACCGCGCGCAGCGAGCGGCCGATCAGGCGCTGGATTTCCTGCGTGCGGCCGCTCTGCTTGCCGCGGGCCGCCTCGCGCGCGCCGCGGGTGTGAGTCGCCCGCGGCAGCATGCCGTACTCGGCGGTAATCCAGCCCTGGGCCTTGCCACGCAGGAACGGCGGCACCGACTCCTCGACGCTCGCCATGCACAGCACCTGCGTGTCGCCGAACTCGACGAGCACCGCGCCCTCGGCGTGCTTGCCGTGGGCGCGCGTGAAGCGCACCGGCCGCAGCTCATCGGGCGCCCGCCCCGAGGGTCTCGCCATGCGGTTAATCGCCCAGCCAGCGCAGCGCCGCTGCCGAGGTGTTGTCGCTCCCGGGCCCGGCGCGCTTGACGGCGCGTGAGCCGAGCTCGAGCAGCTGCTCGCGCAGCTGTCCGCTGCCGTTCAGGCTCGCCGTGACCTCCGGGTCCTTGAGCGGCCCCCAGAAGCCATCCGTGCACACCAGCAGCAGGTCGGCGGGCTCGATGGGCCGGCGGCGGCTGAGCGTCATGTCGGGAAGGACCGGATCGCCGCCCAGGCAGCACTCGACGAAGTTGCGCATCGGGTGGTTCTGCGCCTGGTCGGCGTTGATCAGCCCCTCGCGCAGCAGCAGCTCGACGTGGCTGTGGTCACGGCTGCGTGCCACGAGCTCGCCGGCGCGCACGTGATACACGCGGCTGTCACCCACGTGCGCCCACCAGCTGGCGTGCTGCTGGATGAGGCACACCGCACAGGTCGCGCGCGGCCGCTGCTCGAGCGGCAGCTGGCTGCCGAGCCTGACGACTTCCTCGTGCGCGCGCCCGAGCGTCAGATGCAGGAAGCCGAGCGGATCGAACAGCGGTTGCGGCGAATGCCAGAAGGCCTCCGTGATCACCTGCTGGGTGACCTGCGCGGCGCGCGCGCCGTGGGCGTGGCCGCCCATGCCGTCCACCGCAACCAGCAGCGCCGCATGCTCCGCGACCGCGGCGCTGACCCGATCCTGATTCTCTTCGCGCCCGCCCAGCAGGCTGATGTCGGCGTATTCGACCCGCAAGAGGCTTCCATTGCATTCGTTGGACTTGCCGGGACTTTTATATCACCCTCGCCGGCATGATCGCGAGCATGACCGGCTTCGCCCGCCGCGAGGCAAGCGGCGAATGGGGCACGCTGGTGTGCGAGCTGCGCAGCGTGAATCACCGTTTCCTCGAGGCGGGCTTCCGCCTGCCGGACGAGCTGCGCTCGGCCGAGACCGAGCTGCGCGCGCGGCTCGCACAGAAGATACGGCGCGGCAAGGTCGACTGCACCGTGAGCTACCGGCGCCCGTCGGGCGCCGGCGTGCCGCTCGAGATCGACGCACGCGCGCTCGAGCGCCTCACCGCCGCGGCGCACACCGTAGCGCGCTCGCTTCCGGGACCTGCGACCATGAACGTCTTCGACGTGCTGCGCTGGCCGGGCGTACTGCGCGAGGACACGATCGGCACGGATCCGCTGCTGGCGGCCGCCGGCGCGCTGTTCGCGGCGACGCTCGATGACCTGAGCGCGGCGCGCGGCCGCGAGGGCCAGCGGCTGCGGGAGGTTCTGCAGCAGCGCTGCACGGCACTCGAGGCGCTGGTGCAGGACGTGCGCGCGCGGCTGCCGGAGATCCAGTCGCACCTGCGCGCCCGCCTCGAGGCGCGCGTCGCCGAGCTCACCACCAGCGTCGATCAGGAGCGGCTCGAGCAGGAGCTGGCGCTGCTGCTGCAGCGGCTCGACGTCGACGAGGAGCTCGAGCGGCTCGCCGGTCACGTCGCCGAGGTGCGGCGCGTCATCGATGGCGGCGAGCCGGCCGGGCGCCGCCTCGACTTCCTCATGCAGGAGCTCAACCGCGAGGCCAACACGCTGTCCTCGAAGTCGCAGGACCTCGAGACGACGCGCTGCGCCGTCGACATGAAGGTGGTCATCGAGCAGATGCGCGAGCAGGTGCAGAACGCGGAGTGAGGTCCGCGATCAGTGGCCGCAGCCACCTTGTGCCGGCTGGAGGCAGCCCGGCTGGTTGCGCTGGATGCGCTCGGTGGTCTCCTTGCCCTCTTTCGCCATGACCTCCGCCTCGGCGGGGGTCACGCAATGCATGATCGACTCGAGGCGCGAGCCAAGCGGCGACTCGCGCCGGCAGTACATTTCCTGGCCACGCACCATGCTCGGCCGGTAGCCCTGGAGACGGAGCTGCTTCTCGATCGCCGAGTCGTCGGAAGTACCCGCAGCGGGTTTCGCCGCAGCAGAGGTCTGCGCCTCGTAGTAGACGGCGAGATCGTTGATGTCCCGATCGCTCAAGCTTGCGGCGGGCGGGTTCATGACGGGGTGGTTGCGCAGGCCGGAGCGGAACAGCGTCAGCTGCCCGGCGATGTAGACCGCGCTCTGGCCGGCAAGCCGCGGCATCCCGTGACTCGGGCTGATGCCGTTCGGACCGTGACAGGATGAGCACGACGCCGACTTGCGTTCGCCGCTCGCCGCGTTCCCGAGGGCGTTCTGGCTCGCGCTGTCCTGCTGCGCCGCGACGCCCCCGGGCCTGGCGGCGTCGACCGTGTCCGGCGGATTTGCGAGCGCGAGCGACGGGCCGCCCGCGGCGAGAACTGCAACCACGGCAACGACCGGTCTCACGGCTTGCTCCCCTCGATGGCCCTGGTGTGTCATCACGGCGGCGCATCGCGCCTGCGGCAGGCGCGCGCCAGGGGTGGATTCATACCACGAAAACGCTTTACCGCGCAGGTCCCGGACGCCGAGCGCCTCCGGAGCCGCCCGACCGATCGCCGGCCGCCTCGGGAACGCCGGGCGACCGGGCCCCGACGCAGACCTGGCGCGCTTGACAGGGTTAATACCTTGTCCTATATAAGACAAGCATTATGACCTGTCTTACCGCCGACAAGCCGTGAGCCGCGCCGCGCCCCGCAGCACCGCCGGCGTCTTCGCCGTGCTCACCGGCGACCTCGTCGCCTCGCGGCAGCTGTCGGCCGAGCGGCTCGAGCGCACGCGCCGCCTCATCGCCGAAGGCGCCAGGGCGTTCCGGCGGCGACAGCCGCGCGCCCTGTGCGGGGTGCCGGAGGTCTTTCGGGGCGACGCCTGGCAGCTGCTGCTGCGTGAGCCGCGCTGGGCGCTGCGGCTGGCGCTCCTCATGCGCGCGCTGCTGCTCGCGCGCAACGACGTGCGGACCCGCGTCTCGATCGGTATCGGGGCCGTCGACGTCATCGACGGCAGGCGCATCTCCCTCTCGACGGGCGAGGCCTTCACGCTCTCGGGCCACGCGCTCGATTCCATCACCGGCTACTTCGACCTGACGGGGGCGCTGCCCGAGCGGGCCGCGCCGCTCGCGCAGTGGTTGCCGGCCATGCTGCACCTGGCGAGCGGCCTGGTGCGTCCGTGGACGCGCCGGCAGGCCGAGATCGTGAGCTGCGCGCTCCTCGCGGTGAATCCCACCCATGAGTCGATTGCCGGCACACTGCGCCCCAGGGTCTCGAAGCAGAGCGTGACCGAGTCGCTGGCGGGCGCCCGCTGGCGCCCGCTGCTGGAAGGCATCCGGGTGTTCGAGGAGACCGACTGGGACAGGCTCGGGCGATCGACCGAGGGAGCTGCATGAGTCATGTATGAAACCCTGCTGGCGCTGCTGGTGGCGCACCTGGTCGCGGACTTCCCCCTGCAGCCGGGTTGGATGATCCGCCGCAAGAGGAATCCTCCGGTGCTCGCCCTGCACGGGCTCGTGGTCGCCGCGACAGCCGCGCTCGCCCTCGGCGGCTTACCGGGTGAGGTCCTCGTGATCCTCGTCGGCACACACCTCGCGATGGATGCCGTCAAGGTGTACCTGCTGCCGGACTCGCTCGGCAGCTTCACCCTGGATCAGCTGGTGCATCTTGCGGTGATCATCGCTCTGGCGGTGGCCTTTCCCGGCACCTTCGCCCAGGGCGCCTGGGCTGCCCTGCCGGCAGATGCCGCGGCCGCCTGTCTCGTCGGTGAGTGCCTTCTCGGCGGGGCGATCGCGAGCCTGATGGTCGGCGCGATCGTCATCCGCAAGGCCACCGCGCCTTTCACCCATCAGCTGAGCGGCGACATCGCCGGGCTCGAGAGCGGCGGTACCTACATCGGCTGGCTGGAGAGGGCGCTGGTGATGCTGCTGATCCTGATCGGTCAGCCGGCGGGCGTCGGCTTCCTGATCACCGCCAAGTCGATCCTGCGCTTCGGCGACGTGCGCGACTCGAGCCAGCGCAAGCTCACCGAGTACATCATCATCGGCACCTTCATGAGCTTCGGCTGGGGGCTGCTCATCGCCGTGCTGACGCAGCTCGCGATGCGGCACTGGCTCTAGGGAATGAGCTTGCGGAGCGAGGGCGTCGCGAGCTCGTCGAGGTGGCGGAAAGCCGGCGCGATCTTCTCGATCTGATCCGCCGGCACCTGGTACTCCTCGAAGTACACGCGCCACTCGCGCACGATGCGCCACATGCGCGCGATGCTCTCGCCGGCGGCCTCGGCGGACAGGGTGAACATCTCCCGGCCGGCGAAGGCGTTGTCGAGGGTTGCAGCGCGCCCCTGCGGCCCGACGCCGAGATGCAGGCGCCGTTCGGGCGCGAGACTCGCCCGCGGCATGACGTCATAGAGCGGACTCAGGCGCCAGCCGGGAAGACGCTGGTCGAAGACGAAGCCGTGGTTGCGCAGATGATCGTCGTCGTTGTTGACGAGGATGTTGAAGACCAGGCGCTCGAATAGCTCGCGGTTGTTGGCGCGAATCACCTGCGGGTGGCAGTAGCGGCGCACCGCCTGGGCGAGATCCCCGTAGGACTTGTCGGGGGAATCCATCTCATCGCACGCGAGCAGCGTCAGCGCACTGACGAACCCCAGGCGCTTCTCCGCCAGTCCCCAGGCAGGAGCCGTGGCCAGCAGGTCCTCCGGGAGCGGTGCGACCGGGCCGGCCTTGGCCCAGTAGCGGTCGAAGCGGCGAATGAGCATGACGGCGCGCGAGCCGAGCTCGACCAGCCTCACCTGCGGCACGCTGAGTCCCGCGGCTGCCGCGAGCTTCAGGGTCGCGGTCTCGATGACGGGGACGGCGAGGGTGTCCTTGCGGCTCGGAAACTTGGCGAGCCACAGCACCCGATCGTCGTCGCGCACCGTGGCTTTGGGCCGGGCGCCGCCGAGCGCGCTGCCTTCGGCGAAGATCTCCTCGAGAGCTGCGGGAACCGGCAGGCCCTCGTCGATCCGCTGGGCGGCCTCCATCAGGTACTCGAGGTTGTTCCAGGTCCCGAAGCCGGGCGTTGCGGAGGAGTCGCGGGACGAGCGGATGTCGAGGGCCCCGACGCGCTGGCTGCCGGCATGCACCAGGTAGGCCGACTCAGGCAGGCTGTTGGCGGGGACTTTCAGGCGGGACTCGATGACGCGCCGGCCCCAGGCATCGGGCGCCGCGTCGCGGATGCCACCGAAGCAGGGCAGGTTGTTCGGCGGGAAGAGGGCCTTGCCACGCACCCCGAGCCGATCGCGCAGGCCGAGGCTCACCGGATCCACCTCGAGCGCGTCGGGACGCTGCAGATAGCGCAGCCCATACGCGAACGTCGATGAGAGCAGCTTCGCTCCGTCCTCGCTCAGGGTGAGCTGGCCGCAGGGCAGCCACTCGGTGTCGATCCACGCGAAGACGAAGAGTTTCTGATCCGCCGCAGCCATAGCCGTCTAGAAGTCGATCTCGGCGAGCTCGCGTTTCGTGAGGTCGCGCGCCCGGCGTCGCCGCTCCCGGGCGCTCAAGGCGGCCAGCGCCGGATCCGTCTCAGAGAGGAGCTCGAGCAGGGTCTTGCCCGGCACGAGCGCCTCGAGATAACGCAGGATCTGCCCAACCGCGATTCCGGGATCGCCCTTCTCGAGGCGGTAAGCGGTGTTGCGCGACACCCCGGCACGCAGTGCGGCCTGGTCCTGCTTGATGCCGCGCGCGAGGCGCAGTCGCGCGAGCGCGGCTCCCAGTCTCCTCGCCTCGGCGGCCTGGGCCGTGGTCAGCCGTGCGGATTGCGTGACCTTCATGCTCGTTTACCCACACATTACGCAGATATAGATCGATTAATCGCTCAGAAGCCTAACCTATCTGGCCGCCACGAGCAAATCATAGGTATCTAAAATCATGCGTTAAGAATTTAAAGCACGATTAAACGAGCCACGAGTGCCGCGTGAGGCGAGTCCGTGGGACGGGTAGCATACCCTCCCCCCATGACCGCGCTCACCGCACCGCCCCTGTCTCTCTACGTGCATTTTCCCTGGTGCGTGCGCAAGTGCCCGTACTGCGACTTCAACTCCTACACCTTGAGCGGCGAGCTGCCCGCCGCGGCCTACGTCGAGCGACTCGCGCGCGACCTCGAGGCGCAGGCACCCGGGGTTGCCGGGCGCGCAGTGGTGAGCGTGTTCTTCGGCGGCGGTACTCCGAGTCTGTTCTCGCCCGCGTGGGTCGCGCGCGTGCTCGAGGCGGCGCGCCGCCATCTCGCCCTCGATTCCAATGCCGAGGTCACCCTCGAGGCGAACCCGGGGGCGATCGAGCGCGGCGCGTTCCGCGAGTACCGGGACGCGGGCGTCACACGCGTGTCGCTCGGTGCGCAGAGCTTCGCGCCCGAGGCGCTCGCGGCTCTCGGGCGCATCCACTCTCCCGCGGAGACGCGCCGCGCAGCCGAGGAGCTGCACGCCGCGGGACTGACCAATTTCAACCTCGACCTCATGTATGCGCTCCCCGGGCAGACGCGCGCGGGCGCGCTCGGCGACCTCGAGGCGGCGCTCGCGCTCGCACCCGCGCATCTCTCTCACTACCAGCTGACGCTCGAGCCCGGGACCGTGTTTGCCGCGCATCCGCCGGCGCTGCCGGACGAGGACGAGGCGGCAGCGCAGCTGGAGGAGTGCGCCGCGCTGCTCGCGGCCGCGGACTTCGGCCATTACGAGGTGTCGGCCTACGCGCGCGCCGGCCGCGAGTGCCGGCACAACCTCAATTACTGGAATTTTGGCGATTACCTGGGCGTCGGCGCCGGTGCGCACGGCAAGCTGACGCTGCCTGAGCGCGCGCAGATCGTTCGCACCGTGCAGCCGCGCGAGCCGCGCCGCTATCTCGCCGCCGCGCCGGGCGAGCTCGTGCGCCAAGTGGTGCCGGCGCAGGATCTTCCCTTCGAGTTCATGCTGAATGCGCTGCGCCTCACGCGCGGATTCGCGCTCGATGAGTTCGTCGCGCGCACCGGACTTCAAGCCTCGAGCATCGCGGCCCCGCTCGCGCGCCTGCTCGGGCGCGGCCTCCTCGAGCGCACCGCGGAAGGCTACCGTCCGAGCCGCCTGGGACTGCGGTTCCTCAACGATCTGCTCACGGATTTCTTGCCCGAAAGCCCGGAAATGCCCGGTGCTTTCGCTTTGTCAATCGCCCGCGCCGGGGGCGCGCAGGACAGGCTGCGGTCGTTATTCACAGGCGCCGAAAGCGCTACCGGAGAATGAGCAAATTACACGGCAAAGTGCCCAAGCCGCTGGACATGATGGCCATAAGTTATTGAAACATCAGGGTAAAAATGCCTGGTTAAATTTTGATCAAGGTAACAATTATGCAATCTGACCGGGAAATCGGCCCCTGCGGGACCACTTCATCCACAGATTTGTCCACAGCTTCTGTGGATAAGGAACTCCCGCGTGCAGGCCGGTTTCGCCGGCCCGCTTGAGGCGCGACGGCGCTGCCGCTAAACTCCCGCGCCCTTTAACCCGCGCCGTTCCCGCCCCATCTAGGGGTGAGCGCGATCGACACACTCGTGAGCCCGCCATGAAAGCCGCCATCCATCCCGACTACAAAGAGATCACCGTCACCTGCACGTGCGGCAACACGTTCAAGACGAGCTCGACCCTCGGGCAGGATCTGCAGGTCGAGGTGTGCTCGAACTGCCATCCTTTCTATACGGGCAAACAGAAGATCGTCGACACCGCCGGGCGGGTCGACAAGTTCCGCAAGAAGTACGCCGCGGCCGCCGCGCCCAAGTAAGCGCGCCTCGGAGCCCCGCTCCCTCGTTCGGGTGAGCCGCCTCACAACGGTGGCGCCGCGCCTTGATTGTGGCGCGCGGTCCATGTAAACCTGCCTCGATTCACGCGCCGCGCGCCGCTTGTGCGCGCGGCGCTGGCCATGGAAGCCGCGCGCGCACATGACGCAGAAGACCTTCAAACTCACCGATCCCGAGAGCGGGCGCAGCAGCGAGCTCCCGGTCCGCAGCGGCACGATCGGACCCGCGACGCTCGATATCGGCGCGCTCTACAAGGATCAGGGCGTCTTCACCTACGATCCGGGCTACGCCACGACCGCGGCGGTCGAAAGCCGCATCACCTACATCGACGGCGATGCCGGCGTGCTGCTCCACCGCGGCTACCCGATCGAGCAGCTCGCCGAGAAGAGCACCTTCATGGAGGTCGCTTATCTGCTGCTGCTCGGCGAGCTGCCGACCGCGAAGCAGCTCGAGGAGTTCATCGGCAACATCCGCTATCACACGATGATCAACGAGTGGCTGTTGCGCTTCTTCAACGGCTTCCATGCGAACGCGCACCCGATGGCGATGGTGTCCGGCGTCGTCGCCTCAATGGCGGCGTTCTATCACGACACGATGGACATCCATAATCCGCGCCACCGCGAGATCTTCGCCCACCGCATCATCGCCAAGCTCCCGACCATCGCCGCCGCCGCCCACAAGCACTCCCAGGGCCAGCCGTTCGTCTATCCGCGCAACGACCTCGACTACGCCGGCAACGTGCTCAACATGCTGTTCGCGGTGCCGTGTGAGCCCTACAAGCTCGACCCGATCGCCAGCAAGGCGCTCGATCTGCTGTTCGTGCTGCACGCCGATCACGAGCAGAACGCCAGCACCTCTACGGTGCGGCTCGCCGGCAGCACCGGCGCCAATCCCTACGCGGCGATTTCGGCGGGCGTGTCGGCGCTCTGGGGGCCGGCGCACGGCGGCGCCAACGAGGCGGTGCTGGCGATGCTCGAGCAGATCGGCTCGGTCGACAACATCGCCAAGTACCTCGCCATGGCCAAGGACAAGTCGAGCCACTTCCGGCTCATGGGCTTCGGCCACCGCGTCTACAAGAACTTCGACCCGCGCGCGAAGATCATCAAGGCGGCGGCGGACAAGGTGCTCGCCAAGCTCGGCATCCAGGATCCGCTCCTCGACATCGCCAAGGGCCTCGAGGAGGCCGCGCTCACCGACCCATACTTCGTCGAGCGCAAGCTCTACCCGAACGTCGACTTCTACTCGGGCATCATCTACCGGGCGATGGGCTTCCCGACGGACATGTTCACGGTGCTGTTCGCCCTCGGTCGCCTCCCCGGATGGATCGCCCACTGGAAGGAGATGATGGAGGACAGCTCCACCAAGATCGGCCGGCCGCGGCAGATCTACACGGGCCCGACCCTGACGAACTACGTCCCCATCGAAAAGCGGCCCGCCGCGTCGCCCAGCGTCCCCCCAAGGCGCTAGCTTTTGGCCGGGCAATGCGCCCCGGTGTATCCTAGAGCCATGCGTCGAGCGGTCCATTTCGCGTGCGCTCTCGCAGCTATCGTTGCGTCCGGGGCGTGGGCGTGCACGCAGGACTTCGGCATCTTCGATCCGAAGGGCGACGCCTCCTCGGGCAACGATGCGGGCGGCGATGGGGGCGATGGTGGCGGCGGCGACGCGGGCACCGGCGGATGCACGCTGTCCGGCAGCTGCTCCTCCAGCGCGACCTCGTGCGGCCAGTCCTGCACGAACGCCTACAACACCTGCCAGACCCAGTGCGGCAACAACAACCAGTGCAAGAACCAGTGCAAGGGTCAGGAGACCACCTGCTTTCAGGTGTGTCAGTCGCAGTGCGTGAGCTGCATGGCCGACGCGGGGTGCGCCTCAGCGTGCCAGGCCACCATCGGCTTCTGAGCTCGGCGCGGCCGAGGCGATCTCGCTCCAGGCGAACGTGAGCTCGTCGGTCACGGACTCGACGAGCGACTTGACCAAGTCGGCGCCGCCGTGGCCGGCGTTCTTCTCGATGCGGAGCAGGACGATGCCGCCGGACGAATCCGCCTGCAGCTCCGCGGCGAACTTGCGCGCGTGCATGGGGTCGACGCGGTCGTCGCTGTCGGCCGAGAGCAAGAGAACCGCGGGGTACTTCGTGCCGTGCGTCACGTGCTGATACGGGGAGTATGCATGGATCGCCCGGAAGTCCTCGGCGTCGTCCGCCGAGCCGTACTCCTCCATCCACGTCTTGCCCGAGCCGAAGAGGTGATAGCGGAGCATGTCCACGAGCGGCACGCCGCACAGACCGACTCGGAACAGCTCCGGGACCTGCGTGACCGCCGCGGCGACGAGCAGCCCGCCGTTGGACGCGCCGCGCACGGCGATGCGATCGGGGCTCGAGATGCCCTCGTGGATCACCTGCTCGAGGACGGCCTTCAGATCGTCGAAGACGTTCTGCTTGCTCCGGCGCATGCCGGCCTGGTGCCACTTCTCGCCGTACTCGCCCCCGCCGCGCAGGTTCGCGACGATGTACACGCCGCCGCGCTCCAGCCACGGGTAGGCCGATGACGTGAAGCGGGGCTTCTGCGTCCCCAGGAACCCGCCGTAGCCGTAGACGAGGGTAGGAGCGCCTTTCCCCTTGTCGAAGGTCTTCGGCGCGACGATGAAGAACGGGACGCGCGTGCCGTCCTTCGACGTCGCGAATTCCTGCTCGACGGAGTACTTGCTCGGATCCACCGGGACGTTGAGCTTGAAGTAGAGCTTGCTGCCGCCCTTGCTCACGCTCGTCTCGTAGATCTCGGTCGGGTACGTGAACGACGTGAACGTGTAGTAGGCCTCGTCCTCGTCGGACTGGCCGGTGAGCGTGGAGGCGGCTCCCTTCGTCGGCAGCGCGATCTCGCGGACGAGCTTGCCGTCGAGGTCGTGGATCTCGAGGTGCGAGACGACGTCCTTCAGGTACGCGATCGCGAGCTTGCCGCCGACGAGGCTCATCTGATCGATCGTCGCGTCCTTGCGCTCGGGCACGATCTCCTGCCAGCTCGCGCGGTCGGGCTTGGCCGGGTCGACGCGCATCACGTGGCGGTTCGGCGCGCCGTCGTCGGTCTCGACGTAGAAGCGGTCGCGGAAGGCCGTGACGTCGTACTTGTACGGCTGGCCGACGACGAGCGGCGTGAAGTCCTTCGGCTCGCGCCCGCCGCGCAGGTCCTTGTAATAGACGTCCGCCGACGTCCAGCCGTGCTCGACGTAGAGCAACAGGAAGTGCCCGTCGCGCGAGAGGGTCGCGCCGATGAACGTCTTCGGATCGTTCGTGCATGCGCGAACGACGCGGTCCTTCTTCGGGTCCTCGCCGAGCTTGTGGAAGCGCACCTCGGCGCGGCCGGGCCGATCGGCGACGGTGACGGTCTTGCCGTCCACCTCGGGGAGCCAGGTGTAGTAGAAACCGTCACCCTTCGGCGTCCACGACGGCGACGCGTACTTCGCGCCCGGGATGACATCGACGTTCGACACCTTCCCCGTCGCGACCTCCATCACGTAGAGCGTCGCCTCGTCGGAGTTGTGCTCCTTCTTGCCGTAGGCGATGTACTTGCCGTCCTGCGACTCTTCCCAGCTGCCGAGCGCCACGCTCCCGTCGGCCGACCACCCGTTGGGATCGAGCAGCACCTTCGCCGCGCCGGTCTTGCCTTCCCGCCAGAAGACGACCGATTTTTCCTGCTTCGCGTCGCGGTGCGACCAGAAGTAGCGGTTTTTGGCCTTGGAAGGCGCTCCTTGCGAGTCGACGTAGAACAGCTCGGTGAGGCGCTGCTTGATCGCGTCACGAGCGGGCAACTTCCCGAGCCTCTCGCGCGTGAAGGCGTCCTCGGCCTTGGTCCACGCCTTGACCTTCTCGTCGTGCTCGTCCTCGAGCCAGCGAAAGCGGTCGTGGACGGTGACTCCGTGGAGCGTCTCGGCGATGTCGCGCGCGGGCGTCGGCGGGTAGGCGAAGCCCGAGCCGCCCGCCGGTCCGGCGTCCGAGGCTGCTGCGCTGGCCGTGGCGGACGCGACCGGCGTGGTCGGAGCGAAGGGCACGGGCTCGACGCCGCAGCGGAGGCTCGAGACGACCAGGACCGACACGGCGAGCAGCTTCGACGACCTCATGGCGCGACAGGGTATTCCAAAGCCCCGCGATAGCGCTATCGTGCGCGCGCTGTCATGGCCACCAAGAAGAAACAAGGCAAGCGCGAGCGGACCG
>DATKLG010000010.1:0-107295 GCA_035542535.1 Steroidobacteraceae bacterium | reverse complement strand
CATTCCTCTTTCACGTACCTGATCGACCGCGGTGGCCGGATACGCGCGCTCATGCCTTACGGGCACAGCCCCGGGGATTACGTGAACGACCTCAAGATCCTCCTGAAGGAGTGAGCCGTGCGCGCGCGCTCGCTCACCCTGCTCGCGATCGCGGCCGTGGCCGGGGCGGCCCTCACGTGGAGCGCCTTTGCACCGATCCACACCGTATCCCGCAACGAAGTCTTCGTGATCCCGAAGGGCACCTGGGCACGGCGGATGTCAGGCGACAAGATCGAGATCCTGCCGGACCACATCCGCCTGACGCTCGGCCTGCGCGATATTCTCGTGCTGCGCAATCGCGACGAGGTGCCGCAGATCTTCGGGCCGACGCTGATGATGCCGGGCCAGAGTTTCGCGCTGCCGTTCGCGCAGGCGTCCGAGTACACCTTCGCCTGTACGGCGCACGCGAGCGGCCAGATGACGATCGTCGTGGAGCCCTACCCCGCAAACCCGTGGGCCAGGATTCGCTGGCGCACGCGCGAGCTCCTCGACCGGCTGCACGAGCCCGCGGGAGCTTCCTGAGCGTGCGCCGGCTCTGGCAAGCCTTACCGTCGCTGGCCGTGATCGGCGCGCTGATCGCGCTCTGGTGGGCAACGGTGCTCGCCACCCACAGCATCATCTTCCCCACACCCTGGGCGGTCGTCAGCGGCGCCTGGGAGCTGCTCGAGGACGGCACCCTCGCGCGGCACATCGCCGCATCGCTCATGCGGGTAGGCGTCGGCTTCGGGCTGGCAGTGCTCGTGGCGGTGCCGCTGGGACTTTGGATGGGCTGGGTGAGCGGGGCCTACCGGACGCTCAATCCGCTCTTTCAGATGCTGCGGCCGATCTCGCCGATTGCCTGGATTCCGATCGCGATTCTCTGGTTCGGCGTCGGCGACGCCTCACCCATCTACCTCATCTTCATCTCGTCGGTGTTTCCCATGGTCGTGCAGACCACCGTCGGCGTACATACTATAGAGAAGCGCTACTTGCGGGCCGCGGAGAACTTCGGCGTTTCGCGCCACACCCTCTTCAAGCGCGTGGTCATTCCGGCGGTGCTGCCGCAGATCGTGGTCGGCATGCGCATCGGGCTCGGCGTGGCATGGCTCGTGGTCGTGGCGGCAGAAATGATCGCGCTGCGCTCGGGGCTCGGATACATGATCATGGATTCGCGCAACGCCGGGAATCGCTACGATCTGGTGGTTGCCGGGATGATCATCATCGGTCTGATCGGCTTGTCCCTCGACGGCATCATGCGCCTCCTGGAGGGGTTCAGGTGGGTCAGGTGGCGCTATGCGCACTAAGATCGAAGTCCGGGATCTCAAGAAATCCTTCGCCTCGGACCAGGGGCCGCTCGCCGTCGTCGAGAACCTGAGCCTCAGCGTGCGCGACGGTGAGTTCGTCGCCATCGTGGGCCCCTCCGGTTGCGGCAAGTCCACCTTGCTCAACATGATCGCGGGCTTCGTCGCTCCCGACGCCGGCTCGGTGAGCATCGATGGCGTGCCGCACGCGAAGCCGAGCTCCCGGGGCATCCACATTTCGCAGCAGGGATCGGTGTTCCCGTGGCTGACGGTGCGGGAGAACCTGATGTTCGGCCTCAACGGACATGCGCCGGCCGCCAGCATCGAGATCGCCGATCGCTACGCCGATATCGTCGGGTTGCGGGGCTTCGAGAACAGCTATCCGCACGAGCTGTCGGGCGGGATGCTCAAGCGCACCGAGCTCGCGCGCGCGCTGGCCGTCAAGCCCGAGATTCTCTACATGGACGAGCCCTTCTCGGCGCTCGATGCGCTCATGAGCCTGCGCATGCGCAACGAGCTGCTGCGGATCCTCGCCCAGGAGCGCCACACAGTCATCTTGATCACGCACGACGTGGAAGAGGCGATCCACCTGGCCGACCGCATCGTCGTGCTCTCATCGAGGCCGGCCCGCATTCTGGCGACCTTCGAGGTGCCGTTTCCCCACCCGCGCAAGCTCTCCAACGCCGATGCGCAGGAGCTGCGCGTGGCGATACTCGAGCAGTTGGGTGTCGCTCGCGACGAGCTCGGCTCCTAATCGGCGCCAGCTCCCGCGCTCTACCGCGAGGCACCGCCGCTGCACGGCTGCTCCCGCGCGCTCCGCCCATCGGTCTGGCGAGTCAACTTAATCTCCCCGCCGCCGCCGGCACCTTGTCAAGTCAGCGGGTCGGGGAGCAACATCGGAGCACTGCGGGCGCTCCTACCAGTATCCACAGGCCGCAGAGCGCACCGGGCAAACCCGGCGAACTACCACAACAACAGGGATCACCGCACTGCGTCGTCGCTGACAATCATCGGCCCCGAAAACAGGACCATTCCGATCTCAAGAAGCGGAAGGTCCGGACGATAACGGATCAGACCGCTTGCGCGCAGCCGGCTGATTCGTGCGTCCACGGAATGAGGGCATCATGGTTTCACTTAACCGCTGCGGATACTCTCAGGCGAGACTGCTCGTCGGCTGCCTCGGAGCCGCGCTGCTCCTGTCGGCGGCCGGGAACGCCGCGGGCGCGACGGCCACCACGACCATCACGGTCTCGGCGACGTTGGCCTCGACCTGCACCGTGAGCGCCAACCCGCTCAGCTTCGGCATTTACCAGCCAGGCCAGGGAAGCATGTCCGCGAGTACGACGCTTGCGGTCCGCTGCACCCGCGGTGCCCCGTTCAATGTGGCTCTCAATGCCGGTACCGGCGGTGGCACCGTCGCCCAGCGGCTCATGTCGCTCGGTGCCAGCCGACTGCAGTACAACCTCTACACCACCGCGGCGCATACCACCGTGTGGGGCGACGGAACGCAGAGCACCGCGACGGTGAGCGGGACCGGGCACGGTCTCATGAGTGCCGCGGCGATCACGCACACGGTCTACGGTCAGTTGCCCGACTCTGCGGCCAACGTGGATCTCGCCCCGGGGCTCTACAGCGACACGATCACGGTGATCGTCAGCTACTGACGCCGCTGTGACGCGCGCCGCGCGCCGCGACCTGCGACCTGGCTCACACTAGCGGCCGGCGCGCCCGAGCGGGCACGCGGCGGGGCTTCGACCGCGTCTCAGATCCGCCGGATTGCACCTCCCATGCATCCCGGAAATGGGACTTATGTCCGCAATTTCCCGAGCCTTTTCTTCACTATTGCCCTCAACAAGCGGCAGGGAGCCGCGTGCGGTTCGTCTTCAACAACGTTCGGGAGTTTTATGCGTAAGTCTATTGCTTCGCTCAGCGCCGGTGCGTTGCTGGCCCTCGCCGGCGCCGCCCAGGCCGCTCCGCCCAACCCCGCCACGACCAACATCGGTGTCTCGGCGACGGTGACCAAGAACTGCACGGTCGGTGCCACCGCCGTGGCGTTCGGGGCCTACTATCCGACTGCTGGCGCTCTCACGGCCAACAGCACGGTGTCGGTGAATTGCACCAAGACCACTCCGTTCACCGTGTCGCTCAACAAGGGCACGACGGCGGGTGGCTCGATCGCCCAGCGCCTCCTGACTGACGGCGGTGGTAACACCCTGCAGTACAACCTCTACAAGGATGCGGCGCTGACGATCGTGTGGGGTGACGGCACGGGCAGCTCGCAGACCAATGCCGGCGCCGGTGCGGGTATGGCGACCGCGGTGCAGTTCACCGCCTACGGCAGCCTGCCGGATGTCGCCTTCAACCAGGGCACGCAGCCGCCGGGCCTCTACCAGGACACGGTCACCGTCAGCGTCGCGTACTAAGGCGACATGAGGGCCATCGGGGCAACGCTACTCGCAATAGGTGTACTGGCTGCGGCCGCTACGGCCGCAGCCAGTACCTTGAGTGTTGCCCCGATCCGCGTCCAGTTAAGTTCAAAGGAGCGCACGGCGGTACTCACCGTGCGCAACCAGGAAGACTCGCCCGTGGTCGTGCAGGTGCGCCCGACCGCCTGGTCGCAGCCCGAGGGGCAGGACCAGCTCGACGATACCCATGAGCTCCTGGTCACACCGCCGATCTTCACCATCCCGCCGAAGGGGATGCAGGTGCTGCGGATCGCGCTGCTGCGCGAGCCGGACCCGGTGCACGAGCTCCCCTACCGTCTCGTGCTGTCGGAGATTCCGCCGGAGGTTCCTGCGGAGACGACCGGCCTGCGGGTGGCGCTGCGCATCACGCTGCCGGTGTTCGTCGCCGCGCGGGCGCACAGCGCTCCGGAGCTCGCCTGGAGCCACCGCTGGCTCCCCGATGGCACGCTCGAGATCGAGGCCGCGAACCACGGCACCGCCCATCTTCAGATCCTCGACTTCGACGTGCAGGGCGCCACCTCCGCCACCCCCGCGGACCTGCACGCCGGGAATTCGCACTATCTCCTGCCGGGCGCCGCGGCGCGCTGGCAGCTTCATCCGGGGAGCGACCTCGCCCGTGGCTCGCAACCGCTCACCCTTCACGGCCACTCGGACGCCGGCGACTTCACCGTCTCCAGCAGCCCGGGTGCCCCGTAACAAGCCGCATGCGCCATGGGGAAGCTGCACCGGAGCGCATCCGGAACCTGCGCAGTGCTCTTGTGGTTCCTTGCGGCCGCGGCGCACGCCGACGACGCCGGCACCCCTGACGCCGACTGGCGCCAGTCCGTACTCGAGCTGCGCGTGAACGGCGTGCTCTCCGGAGAGGACGTGGTCGCGCTGCGTGATTCCGGCGGCGGACTGTGGCTCGCCGAGAGCGACTTCGAGCGGCTGCGCCTGAAGCTCCCGGCGGCCCAGGCCCATGTCGCCGACGGCAAGCGCTACTACCCCCTCGCGGCGATCTCCGGCGCCAAGGTGGCGTTCGACGAGACGCGCAGCGCCGCCAGCATCAACGCACCCGCCAACGCCTTCGTGAGCTCGAGTCTCTCCCTCACCGGCGTCAACCGGCCGCCGATCTCACCGGCCGGGACGGGCGCCTTCTTCAACTACGAGCTCTACGGCCAGACCGGCCAGTATTCGGGCGCGGACGTCGCCAGCGGCTACGGCGAGCTCGGGATCTTCAGCCCCCTCGGCGTGCTCATCAACACGGGCGCCGACTCGAGCGCGGCGGGCGCGGGCGGCTTCGTGCGCCTCGAGAGCACCTTCAGCCACGACTTTCCCAACTCGCTCGAGACGCTGCGCCTCGGCGACGCAGTCAGCGTCCCCGGCACGTGGGGCGAAGCGGTGCGCTTCGGCGGGCTGCAATGGGGCACCAACTACGCGATCCGGCCGGACCTGGTGACGACTCCGCTGCTCGCGGCGACCGGCACGGCGGTGCTGCCCTCGACGGTGGAGGTGTTCGTCAACGGCCGCGCCGTCGGCTCGAGTGAGGTGCCCTCGGGGCCCTTCGTGATCAACCAGGTGCCGGCGATCAATGGCGCGGGCGATGTCAACATCGTGGTGCGCAACGCCCTCGGACAGCAGCAGATCATCTCGATGCCGTTCTACTCGGCGGCCGTGATGCTGCAGCCGGGACTGTCGCTCTACGACGTCGACCTGGGCCCGGTGCGCGAGAACTACGGCATCTCGAGCGGCGACTACGGTCCGCTCATCGCGTCGGCGACCTGGCGGCACGGCTTCAGCGCGCTCTTCACGGGCGAGATCCACGGTGAGGCCATGCACAACGGCCCATGGGCCGCCGGCATCGATCTCGCTCAGGGGCTCGATCACTGGGCGGTCGTGACCGCGGACCTGGCGGTCGGCGGCCAGAGCGCCACGTCCGGCCTCATGGGCAGCGGGCCCGAGCCCGCGAGCTCCGGAACTTACGCAGCCCTCGGCCTGCAGCACGTCGACCAGCGGCTCAGCATCATCCTCGAGGCGCAGCACGCCACCGCGGGCTTTCGCCAGTTGGGTGACGTGGGTGGCATACCGACTCCGATCGAGCGCAACCTGGCGCAGGTCGGCTGGAACATGGGACACCCGGGGAGCCTGCAGCTCGCGTGGGCATCGCAGCGCAACCCCGACGACACTCGTCAGCAGACCTTCAGCGCGACCTACTCGTTGAACATCGGACGGGGCAGCTTCAGCGCCTCCGCCAGCTATACCACCAGCGGCCCGACCGAGGACACCTTCGTCTCGGTCTTCTATGTGCTGCCGCTCGACAGCCGCCGCAACGTCTCGACGCAGTTTCGCTACGACAGCCAGCAGAGCTCGCCCAACGCCGCGCTGGTCGCGACGCTGCAGAAGAATCTGCCGCCCGGGCCCGGCGAGGGCTACCTGCTGTCCGCGGGCACCGACGGCAGCTACAACCTTCAGTACCAGCGCCAGTTCGACGCGCTCGAGGCGAGCGTGCAGGCGGCGCGCTACCTGGACCAGAGTGCCCAGAGCCTGACGCTCCTCGGCGGAGCTACCTTCATGGCCGGCGAATTCCGGGCCACGCGCACCGTCACCGACAGCTTCGCGACGGTCGAGGTCGGCGGGATTCCCGGGATCGCCGTGTACTCCGACAACCACCCGGTCGCGACGACCGACGAGAACGGCATCGCGGTCGTACGCGATCTGCGCTCCTTCGACGTCAACCGCCTGAGCATCGATCCGCTCGACCTGCCGCTCGATGCCGCGGTGGCCAATCCGCGCGTGCAGGTCGTGCCCCCTTACCGCAGCGGCATGCTGGTCGACTTCCCGGTGAAGCGCATTCATGCCGGCGTCTTCCGGCTGCAGCGCGCCGACGGCACAGCGGTACCGGCGGGCGCGACCGTCACGCTCGAGGGCGAGGACTTCCCGGTTGGCCTGGACGGGCTGGCCTACGTCACCAACTACGATCACGGCACCACGGGCGAGGCGCACTGGGCGGGCGGCAAGTGCACCTTCCGCCTGCCGCCGCCGCCCGCCGGTGAGCCGCAGCCGGATGTCGGCACAATCGCCTGCCGGAGCGCCCCATGAGCACGACGAGCCGCCTGCAGCCGCTGAGTGCACTGCTCGCGTGCGCGGCGCTCGCACTCGGGAGCCCGGCGGCGCACGCGGCGATCACGTCCTGCACCGTCTCGGCCATCGGGGTGGCCTTTGGAACCTACACGCCGATGCAGGCGACGGCGCTCGACATGAACGGCACCATCAACATCGCCTGCACCGGAGTCACGGGCCGCAACACCGTGACCATCGATCTCTCGACCGGCGCGAGCAACAACTACCTGAACCGCACGCTCACCGCCGGGGCCGCCACGCTCGGCTACAACCTGTACTTCGACGCGGCCTACACCCAGGTGTGGGGCAACGGCACCGGCGGCAGCGTCGTCGGCTCTGCCACCATCCGCCGCCGCACGCCGAACGCCTCCCTTCCGGTCTACGGCGCCATCGCCGCGCGCCAGGATCCGGCACCCGGGAGCTACGCCGACACCATCCTGGTATCCGTGAACTACTGAAGACCCACCGGCCACCCGCGCCGGCGGGTATGACAGACTAGACCGATGAGCCCACCCCTGAAGGGCGCTGCGGTTGTGCTGCTGCTCGCCGTCCTCGGCGCGCCGCCGGCACGCGCCGCCTCCATCACCTCCTGCACCATCTCGGCCGTCAGCGTCGCTTTCGGGACCTACACACCGATGCAGACGACGCCGCTCGACATGAACGGCACCATCAAAATCGCCTGCACGGGCGTCAGCGGCAACAACTCGGTGACCCTCGACTTGAGCACCGGCGCGAGCAACAGCTACCTGACGCGCACGCTGGTGAGCGGCACCGCCAAGCTCAACTACAACCTTTACCTCGACGCCGGCTACACCGAGGTCTGGGGCAACGGGACCGGCGGCAGCGTCGAGGGGAGCGCGACCATCAGGCGTAACGCGCCGAGCGCCTCGCTCGCGGTCTACGGCGCGATCGCAGCCCACCAGGATCCCGACCCGGGCAGCTATAGCGACATGGTTCTGGTGACGGTGAACTACTGAGGGCGAGCGCGGGGGCTCAGTCGAGGACCGACGACTGGATGCTGATCCCGACCCGCAGCACGTCGGTCACGGGCGTGCTCTCGGCCACCTCGAGGAGCTTAGCTCTCTGCGCGGTGGTGAGCGGCTTGGTGAAGGAGAGGCGGCGCTCGATGTGCTCCCGGCCTTCGGCGTCGCGCGACCAGCGCACGCCGACCGTGATCTTACCCAGCATCCAGTCGTTCTGTGCCGCGTGCTTGCGCAGCGCCACGGCGGTGCAGCTGGCGAGACTCGCGAGCAGGAGCTCGCGCGGCGTGAATCCGGCACCGCTGCCGCCGGCGGCGACCGCCTCGTCGGCAGTCAGGTGGTGATGGCCGGAGACCACCTGCTGAACGTGCTGATGCTCATTGATTACCGTGACGTAAGCCATGCGCTGCTCCTCCGTCGCCGGCACGCCGCCGCCCGTACGGGCCGAACGGACGCGCGGCGCGCGTCAGCATGCTGCGCGCGATGCTGGCGACGCTCATGCCGGTCACGTCGTCGAGCTGGTAGGTTGCGCCGTGGAGGATCGCCTCGGCCGCGCGCAGGCCGCTGCGGATGGCGGGCCCGATCCCCTCGCCGAGGTCGCGGCTCGCGAGGCCGGCGGCATCGCCGGTGATGAAGGCGTCGTCGCGGCGCACGACGTCTACGGCGCCGCGCAGGAAGTAGCTGTACCCGGCCGGATCGTAGTGCGCGCCGCGGGTGAGTCCGTCGCCGAGCCGGGCGGCGAAATTGGCCCAATGCGTCTTGATGTCCTGGCCGGCGCTCTTGATGCGCTCGGCGAAGCCTCCGATCCCAACGTTGAGCCAGCCGCCCTCCTTCGGCACGTACCACGAGTAACCGGGCAGGCCGTCATCGCAGAACCACAGGTGGCAGTCCGGATCGTCCCAGTCGAACTCGATCTCGTGCTCGAGCGTCACGATCTGCAGCTCGTGCGCGCGCGGGTTCAGCTCCTTGAAGAGGTTGCGGTACACCGGGCAGCGTGTGCCGCCGGCGCCGATCAGGTAGCGGCACCGGTAAGCGCCGTCGATGATGTACCCCGAGCCGTCGGCGACGATGTCGCGCACGTTGTGCTGCTCGACCGCGACCCCCGAGCGCTCGAGCAGCCAGGCGTCGAATTCGAAGCGGCGGATGGAGTGCTGCACGCAGGGCACCGGCAGGCTGAGCCGTCCGTAATGTACGCGCAGGCGCGGAAACGTGAGCAGGCGGTGCGGGTAGACGTCGAGGTCCATCTCGAGCTCGCGCACCACCTCGGGTGTGATCCAGCCCGCGCACAGCTTCAGGCGTGGAAAGCGCTCGCGGTCGAGCAGCAGCACGTCGGCGCCCGCGCGCTTCAGGCGCCAGGCGGCGCTCGAGCCCGCGGGTCCGCCGCCGACGATGATGACCTCGGACGAGCGCATGGGCCGTCAGGGCGTATACAGGTGCGCGCGCGTCCAGGGAATGTCGTTGTTGTCCGCGGTCGCGAACACCACCTGGAACAGCTGCAGCGTGCCGGTCGAGAACGCCGCGACCGAGCCGGCCAGATACAGCCGCCACATGCGCACGAACTTCTCATCGAACATCGCCCGCACCCACTCGCCCGCCGTCTCGTAGAGCGCGAGCCAGTGGCGCAGCGTCTGCGCGTAATGCAGGCGCAGGTTCTCGACGTCGAGCACGGACAGGTCCCAGGGCTCGAAGATCTGCGACAGCTCACTCAGCGCCGGCGGATAGGCGCCCGGGAAGATGCGCTTCTCGATCCACGGCTGCAGCCGTGCCGGGTGGTTGCGGCCGATCGAGTGAATGAGGCCGCGGCCGTTGCTGCCGAGGCAGCGCCGCGCTACGCGCCCGAGCGTCGGATAGTTCTTGACCCCGACGTGCTCGAGCATGCCGACCGAGACGAACGCGTCGTAGTGGCCGGAGATGTTGCGGTAGTCGTCCTCGACGTACTCGACCTGGCCGGCGAGGCCTTCGCGCGCCGCCCGCTCGCGCGCATAGGCCACCTGCTCGTGGGAGATGTTGAAGGCGCGCACGCGCACACCGTAGTGGCGCGCCATGTGCAGCGCCAGGGTTCCCCAGCCGCAGCCTGCCTCGACCACGCTCTCGCCGGGCTGCAGGCGCACCTTGCGACACACGTGGTGCATCTTGGCGGTTTGCGCCTCATCGAGGCTGGCCGCCGGCGTCGGGTAGTAGGCGCAGGTATACGCCATGGTGTTGCCGAGCCACAGCGCATAAAAGTCGTTGCCGATGTCGTAGTGATGATGGATGTTGTCGCGCGAGCCCCTGAGCGTGTTGACGTGCGGCCGGTGCTGCGCCAGGTCCGCGGCGCGCCTGAGCCACGAGGGCTTGTCGCCCATGGTGCTGGCGCGGTACACGGCCTCGAGGACTTCCACCAGGTTGCCCTCGACGGTCACGGTACCGTCGCTGTAGCCGTCACCGAAGCGCACCCACGGGTCCGCGAGGATCGAGGCGAGATGCGCGCGGCTCGCGAAGATCACGCGCCCGAGCGGTGCCGCCACGTGGCAGATGCGCGCTCCGCCGCGGATCGAGAACTCCAGCGGCGGATCGCCGAGGAACGAGGATACGCGGCGCAGCAGCCAGCGCCCGGTGGCGCGCGCCTCCCCGGGCGGTGCCTCAGCCGATGCGGCCGGCGGCGCGTTGCCCGCCATCCTGGAGTGCTTCGGGGATCTGGCGAGGCTCTCGTCGACGGCGTTCACGGCGCGGCTCCTTCTTTTCCGGATGCGCCTAATCTAGCATGCCCCACTTTGCGTCGGCGCCGAGGCAATTCTTCTACTATGTTTCAATGTGTTACGAGCAAATCATTCAGTAGATTCGCAAGACGTCCGCCCGCCAGCAACAGCCGCTCGCGCACGATCTCTTCCGCCTCGCGCTGATACTCGCGGTCGAGCACCACGATGCCTTGCGGCACGCTCCCGCAGGCGAAGCCGGGGTAGCGATACGCGACGTTGCGCGCCAGGTTGTTCGATTGGCTCGCCCAGCTCGCGGGTGTCCCCTGCCCGGCCTCGGCCACGAGGCTGCGCGCCTCGCGCGCGAGCGCATCGATATCCGCCGGAGGCTGCTGCCGCCCGCGCGCGTGCAGGGCGAGCGCCACGAGCTCTCCGTCCCAGGCGCGATGCAGATTCTCCCGACCGCGGGTCCGGACGCCTTCGAGCGCCACGGCCACGCGGTTGCCACCGAGATCGCCGTTGTCGGCCGCGTGCAGCGGCTGGTGCAGGTCGCCGACCAGGTGCACGATCCACTTGAGCGCTGCGTTGCGCTCGCGCGGCGCTGCCTGCCGATCCGCCAGCACGCCCACGAGGCGCTCGAGCTGCGCGGAGTTGCACTGCCCATCGGGACAGTAGCTCTCGCGCGACGCGCTGCCGCACAGCGGCGCATCGTCGTAGTGCCAGCGGGGCTCATCAAGGGAAGTCCCGCGTATCTCATCCGCCCACACCGACACCGACTCGAGCGTGGTCCGGCCCGAGGGGTTGCCGAACTTGTCGAGGTCGGCGGCGAGGAGCTCCGCGACCGCCTCGTGCGCCGCCGGCGTCAGCAGCCGATCGGCGATCGCGCCGACGGTGCGATGGCCCTGCGGGCCCCAGGCCTGAGCCTCACCGAGGCACAGCCAGGCGAGCGCCACGCAGCAGCTGAACGAGCGCAAGCCTCGCATGGCCGCTATTAGGAGCACGGCGCGGCGCGTTTTCAACACGCCTCCGCTAGACTGCGCATCCCCTCCGGGATCCGAGAACAACCATGACCCGTCGTGCTGCCTCCCTGGCCTCGCGCCTCGTTCTGTTTCTCCTCGGCGCGCTCGGCGCGCTCATCACCCCGGCGCCCGCGGCCACACCTGCCGGTACACCGGCGCCCGCTCACGCCGCGCCACGCGCCTCAGGGATCGACCTCGCGGCCATCGACCGCTCGGTCGCCCCCGGCGACGATTTTTTCCGGTACGCCAACGGCAGCTGGCTGAAGAGCACCGAGATTCCTCCCGACCGCGCGAGCTACGGCACGGACGAGAAGCTCGCCGAGCTCAATGCAAAGCGCACCGCGCAGCTGATCCGGGAAGCCGCCAGGGCGCCCGAGGGCTCCGAGGCGCGCAAGATCGGCGACTACTACACGACTTTCATGGACGAGGCGCACATCGAGGCGCTCGGGCTCAGCCCGCTCGCCCCGGCTCTCGCGCGCATCGCGGCCATCGGCGATCGCACGCAGCTCGCGCAGGCGTTCGGCGCGCAGCTGCGCTCCGACGTCGATGTCCTCAATGCCACCAACGTCCATACGCCGAACCTCTTCGGCCTGTGGGTGGCGCAGGACCTGGATACGCCCGGGCAGTACTCGCCCTTCCTGCTGCAGGGTGGACTCGAGATGTTTGACCGCGACTACTACCTGAATCCGTCGGCGCACATGGCTGAGATCCGCGAGAAGTATCAGGCGCACATCGCCGCGGTCCTCAAGCTCGCGGGTGCCGCGGATCCGCACGGCGATGCCGCGAAGGTTTTCGAGCTGGAGAAGCGCATCGCGGCCGTGCACGTGAGCCGCGCGGATACCGAGGACGTGCTCAAGGGCAACAACCACTGGTCGCGCGCCGACTTCGAAACGCGCGCGCCGGGCCTCGAGTGGCGGGCGTTCTTCGCGGCCGCCGGGCTCGGAGCGCAGGAGCGTTTCGTCGTGTGGCAGCCGGGCGCCGTCACGGGAATCGCGGCGCTGGTTGCGGCCGAGCCGCTCGAGAGCTGGAAGACGTATCTGCGCTTCCACGCGCTCGAGCAGGCCGCCTTCTGCCTGCCGAAGGCGTACGTCGCAGAGCGTTTCGAGTTCTACGGGCGCGTGCTGAGTGGTACGCCGAAGCTGCGCGAGCGCTGGAAGCGCGCCGTCGATGCAACCAACCTCGCGCTCGGCGAGGCGATCGGCAAGCTCTACGTCGCGCAGTACTTCCCGGCCGCGGAGAAGGCGCGTGCCGAGGCGATGGTGCGCAATCTCCTCGCCGCCTTCGCCGCACGCCTCGACCACATCGAATGGATGGCGCCCGAAACCCGCCGCCAGGCGAAAGCGAAGCTCGCGGCGCTCAAGGTGGGAGTCGGATACCCCGACAAGTGGCGCGACTACTCGGGCCTCGAGGTGGTACGCGGCGATGCGCTCGGCAATGCCGAGCGTGCCGAGCTGTTCGACTACCGCCTCGACCTCGCCAAGCTCGGCCAGCCCGTCGATCGCTCCGAGTGGGTCATGACGCCGCAGACGGTGAACGCCGTGAACCTCCCGGCGATGAATGCGCTGAACTTCCCGGCGGCCATCCTGCAGCCGCCGTATTTCGACCCGCAGCGGGCTCCGCTGCTCGACTATGGCGCGATCGGCGCCGTCATCGGCCATGAGATCAGTCACAGCTTCGACGATCAGGGGGCCCTCTTCGACGCGGACGGGCGGCTGCGCAACTGGTGGACCCAGGAGGACTTCGCCCATTTTGAGGCGGCCGGCAAGAGCCTCGCCGAGCAGTACGACCGCTACCGCCCCTTCCCGGATGTCGCCGTGAACGGTAAGCAGACCCTGAGCGAGAACATCGCCGACGTTGCGGGACTTGCCGATGCCTACGACGCCTGGCGACTGACCCTCGACGGCAAGCCTGAGAGCGGCATCCTGGCCGGCGGCTTCAGTGCCGAGCAGCTGTTCTTCCTGTCCTTCGCCCAGTCCTGGTGTCAGAAGATCCGGGAGGCGGCGCTGCGCCAGCGCCTCGTCACCGACGGCCATGCGCCGGCCGAGTACCGCGCCGATACGGTCCGCAACCTCGACGCCTGGTACGAGGCCTTCGGCGTCAAGGCGGGCGAGAAACTGTACCTCGCGCCGGCCGATCGGGTGCGTGTCTGGTAGAGGCGGCGTTTACATCGCCCGCAGCTGCGAGAAATACACCAGAGTGCGGTAGGGCATGACGATGTGTCCGTCGCGCTCGTGACGCTCGAACACCTCGCGCAGCAGCGCGATCATCGGCTGGTAGTCCTCCGACCCCGGCTCGGGCGCGTACGAGGAGGACATCAGGCGTCCCGTCAACCCCTCGAAATCGAGGATCTGCTCGTTGGGAAAGGTCGCGACTTCCATGGTCGGACCGAGGAACTCGCGCATCGTGTCGGGGTTCGCGCGGCTCGCGGTGATGCGCGTGTATTCGGGAGCATGCCGTTTGAGGAGCGCCTCGTAATCGCCGAGGAACGGCGTCGGCTCGCGCGGTCGCTCGTTCCACAGGAGGGCCGCCCAGCCCCCGGGTCGCAGCACACGCAGCGCCTCGGCGCGCGCGCGTGGCCCGTCGAACCAGTGGAATGCCTGTCCGGCGACCAGCAGATCCACGCTCGCCCGAGCGAGTGTGCTGGCCTCGGCGCTGCCCTCGATGCTGCGGAACTTCGGGTAACGACCGAGCTGCGCTTCTGCCGCCGCACGCATGGCATCGTTCGGCTCGACGGCGAACACCTGCGCCCCGCGCGCGAGCAGCAGCTCCGTGAGGATGCCGGTGCCCGAGCCGACGTCGACGACCGCCGCACCTTGGACGAGCCCGCAACGCGCCGCGAGCAAGTCGATGGCCGGCGGCGGGTAGCTCGGGCGAAAGCGCGCGTAGGCATCCGCGCGGGAGCTGAAGCGCTCAGTGGGTCGCATCATCCGCGCCTGCACGCCGTACGCGGCGGCCGTACCGGGCGCACACCTGAACAGTGCGGGCCCCGCGGTACCCGCGCGCCTCTCCATAAAGACATGGGGACACGGTAGCTTAATCGCGTGACAATGTCGTCACACGGCTCACGTCCCCCGTGACACGAGCCGAGCGGAGGTTCCGCGATGTCTCACCCCTACAAGCGCCTCGAGACCAAGCTGGTGCACGCCGGCGACCCGCGCCCGCGCATCGACGGCGCCGTGGAAATGCCGATCTTTCAATCGGCCACCTTTGAGTACCGCGGCGAGCGGCGTTACGACGACGTACGCTACCTGCGCCTCAACAACACGCCGAACCACCTGGCGCTGCATGCCAAGCTCGCCGCCCTCGAGGGGTCCGAGGCCGCGCTCGTCAGCGCGAGCGGCATGGCGGCCATCAGCACCACGCTCCTGACGCTGCTCTCGGCGGGCGATCGTCTGCTCGCCCAGAACTGCCTGTACGGCGGCACGCATGACTTCGTGACCCGCGAGTTTCCGCGCCTCGGACTCGCGGTCGACTTCATCGATGCCGACCGGCGCGACTCCTGGGCCTCGCAGCTCAAGCCCAACACGCGCGCCGTGTACGTCGAGGCGATGACCAACCCGTTGCTCGAGGTCGCGGATCTGCGCGCGGTGGTCGAGTTCGCGCGCGCGCACGGCCTCGTGTCCATCATCGACGGCACCTTCGCGAGCCCGGTCAACTTCCGGCCCATCGAGGCCGGCTTCGACCTGGTCGTCCACAGCGCCACCAAATACCTCAACGGCCACTCCGATATCGTCGCCGGCGCGGTCATGGGCAGCGCCGCCCTGATCGAGCGGATCCGCCACAAGGCCAACCACCTCGGCGGCTCGCTCGACCCGCACGCCGCGTTTCTCCTCAACCGCGGACTGAAGACGCTCGCGCTGCGGGTGCGCTACCAGAACGACAGCGCTCTCAGGATTGCGCAGTTTCTCGAAGCGCATCCGGCGGTCGCCCGGGTGCACTACGCCGGGCTCGCGAGCCACCCGCGGCACGAGCGCGCCGCGAGCCTGTTCGCCGGCTTCGGCGGCGTGCTGAGCTTTGAGCTCAAGGGTCCGCCCGAGCGGGCCGATGAGCTCGCCGGCCGGGTGCGGATTGCGGCGATTGCGCCGAGCTTGGGCGGCGTGCACACGCTGCTGACCCGCCCGGCCACCACCTCGCATTCAGGCCTCGCACGCGAGGACCGATTGCGCCTCGGAATCACCGACGGACTGCTGCGCCTGTCGGTCGGCATCGAGGCCACCGAGGACCTGCTCGAGGACTTCGCGCAGGCGCTTGGGTGATGCGGCCGACGGCAAGTTCCGGGTGGCGGCGGCACGCCTGCCGCTTCAGGATGCGGCATGTCCACTGAGCTCACCACACCGGCCCTGCCCGCGGCGCACACCCGCTGGGGCACGCCGCTCGAGCTGACGCTCCTCGGAGCCATCTGGGGCGGCTCGTTCCTCTTCATGCGGGTCGCCGCGGCCGATTTCGGTCCGCTGCCGCTGGTCGAGGCGCGCCTCGCGCTCGGTGCGCTCGTGCTCACGCCCTTCCTGTGGCGCGCGCGCGCGCAGTTCACCGCGACGCTGTGGCTGCGGATCGCGGGCATCGCCACCATCAACTCCGTGGTGCCGTTCGCGCTGTTCGCCTGGGGCGCGGAGCGTGCGCCGGCCGGCATCGGCGCCATCACCAACGCCATGACGGTGATGTTCACCTACCTGGTCGCCCACCTCTTTTTCGGTGAGCGCATCGGTGCGCGGCGCCTGATCGGCCTCGCGGCCGGCTTCGTCGGCGTCGCGATCCTCGCCAGCGGCAGAACCGCCGGCGCCGACGTGTGGCAGGCGGCGCTCGCGGGCACGGCGGCATCCGTCTGCTATGGCTTCGGCATCAATCTGGTGCGCCGCTACCTCACCGGCTATCCCCCGGCGGCTGTGGCGGCCGCCAACCTCATCAGCGGCTCGGTGATACTCGCCCCGCTCGCCGCGTACACCTGGCCGGCGCATGCGATCCCGGCGGCATCCTGGGCGAGCGCGCTGCTCCTCGGTGCGCTGTGCACGGGGGCCGCCTTCGTACTCTATTACCGGCTGATCGCCCGCATCGGTGCGCCGCGTGCCTCGACGGTCACCTACCTGATCCCGCTGTTCGGCGTGATCTGGGCGTGGCTCGTCCTCGGCGAGCCGCTCACGGTGACCATGGCGCTCGCGGGAGCGTTGATTCTCTCGGGCGTCGCACTCAGCCAGCGGCGCCCGGCGGGTTAGGCTTGGCGGCGCGCGAGCTCGCTACGCCGCGCCAACTGGCCGCTGATCCGCGGCGGCGGCTCGATTTCCCGGGGCTGCTGAACGCCCGCGACCTCGGCGGCTGCCCGACGCTCGATGGCGGGCGCACGCGCTGGCGCTCGCTGCTGCGCGCGGACGATCTGGCGCAGCTCGACGCCGCGGGTGTGCGCGCACTCGCCAACTACGGCGTCGAGACGGTCATCGACCTGCGCTGGCGCGCGGAGACCGAGCGCCATCCGAGCCCGATCCCCACCGACCTGCCGCAGGTTGACTACCGTCGGCTCTCGCTCCTCACGCCGAGCGAGGACGAGTGGCGCGGGCGCGCCCTGGATGCCACCAAGGAGCTGTGGAACTGCGTGGTGCTCGAGGAGGTGCGTCTCGAGCTGCGCGAGGTGCTGCGGGCGATCGCGGCCGCGGCGCCCGGGCCGCTGCTCTTTCACTGCATCGCGGGCAAGGACCGCACCGGGCTGGTGGCGGCGCTGCTGCTCGCCCTCGCCGACGTCGTGCCCGAGGCGATCGCGTACGACTACGCTCTGAGCAGCACGAACCTGCGTGACGGCTATCTCCAGCGCTACGCCCACCGCGACCCGCAGCAGATCCTCGCGGCTTTACACTGCCCTGAAGAAGGTGCGTACAACATGCTGAAATTCCTGGCCCATGCGGGCGGAGTGCGCGCCTACCTGCGGGACATCGGCCTCGCGAGCGAGGAGATCGCGGCGCTCCATGCGCGGCTGCGCGAGTAGGCGGGTGAGCGAACTGTGACGCCGCGGCGCACGGGTGGCCGTCCATCCGTGCGGCCATTCACGGCGTGTTCAGGCACGCTCCCCGATACTGATCCTCGCACCGGTTGCGCGTGTTCCCGAGCCGTCCGACGCATTGGAAGCGCCGGCACCCATTCAAGGCCCCCGCTCGGATTTGAGCACGCCGCATACCGGTGCATTCCCTTTGCTATCCTCGCGCGCATCCCGCGCCCCGAGGAGCTCACGTGGAAATCACCGGCGGCTGTCTCTGCAGGGCGGTGCGCTACACGATCCGCGCCGCACCCCTCGTCACGCGCACCTGCTGGTGCCGCGTCTGCCAGTACATCGGCGCGGGCAGCGCCACGGTCAATACCTGCTTCCCGAGCGAGGCGCTCGAGGTGACGGGCGAGCTGCGCGACTACCGCATGATCGCCGACAGCGGCAACACGTCGCATCGGCGCTTCTGTCCGGTGTGCGGCACGCACCTGTTCAGCGCCTCCGAGGCGCGCCCGCACCTGGTGTTCGTGCGCGCCGGCACGCTCGACGATCCGGAAATTGCCCGCCCGGAGCTCACCATCTGGACGGCGAGCGCGCCGAGCTGGGCGTGCATCGACGAGCGCCTGCCCAAGGTAGAGCGCCAGCCGCCGCCGGCGGCCTAGTCGATTCGGCCTACTTCAGGCCGAGCGCCGCCCGCAGCTGCGGCGCCGTCATGAGACGCGTGTACACGGGCGTACCGACATCGAACTCGCGTGCCCGCGACAGCGGTCCGACCACCACCGGGGAGAAACCGGCATCGCGCACCAGCCGCTCCGCGACGGCGAGCGCCTGCGCATCGTCCCCGGCGAGAGGAATCGCCACGGGCTCGCCCGCGCGGTGCGCCTGCGAGGCCAGGTCTCCCGAGTTGATCGCGTTGAAGGCGCGCACCAGGCGCGTGCCCGGCAGGAACTGCGGGTCGGCCACCCCGGTGCCGAGGCGCCGCGCCTCGACGGCCATGTCACCGTCGCGCGAAGGATAGGGATTGCAGGTGTCGAGCACGATCTTGCCGGCGAGCTCCGCCTTGAGCTCGCGCCCCACCTGAGGCAGCGCTCCGTAAGGAACGGATACCACCACGACGTCGCCGAACACCGCCGCCTCGCGCGGTGTGCCGACCCGGGCCTTCGGTCCGAGTGAGCCGGCCAGACCCTTCAGCTCCTCGGGATGGCGCGAGGAGACGAGCACTTCGTGTCCGGCAGCGACCCACAGCCGCGCGAGCGTCCCGCCGATGTGGCCGGTGCCGATGATCCCGATCTTGAGCGGCGCAGCGGCGGGCGTCGCCACCGTCAACGCGGCGGCGCTCGCAGCCGCGAGGCAGGCGAGCAGCGCGCCGAGCGCCGCCGCACCGCGCGGGGCTGGTCTCACTTCGGCGAGAACTCCACGTAAGTCTGCCAGCGCGGCATGCCCGGATTGTCGGTGTCGATCACCAGCGTGCCGTGCGAGCGCTGCTCGCTCGAAGCGAGCTGCAGCTGCGCATTCTCGCCGCAGGCCGCCTGCAACGGGAACGACGTCTTGATCGAGATGGCGCGCGCGGCTGCGGTGTCCTCGGCGGACGCGCTCGAGGGCTCGATGCGGGCGGCCGTGATCTGCGTCACGGGCACGGTCACGAAGCGGTACTGGACCGTCCCCAGCCACTCTCCCTTGCCGCCCTTGCCCTTGGCGCCCTTCGCGGCCGGCGCCTTGCTCTCGCCCGGCTTGACAGCCGTGTCGAAGCCCTCCTGCTTGGTGAGCGGCGGCTCGGTCAGCTTGATCTGTCGCGGTTGGGGCGGAACCAGCACGTTGCGCGTCGCGAGCCCCTGCAGGCGCCACACCGCGAGGATCTGCAGCGGGAAGCTGCTCTGGCAACGCACCGAGTAGAGCCCGTGCCACCCGCTGCCGTCCGAGTTGAGGCTGAGCGGAACTTTCTGATTCTCGCCGATGGCAAACATCACCAGCGAGCCCGGGGTCACCATCGCGCCCTGCGAGGCGGTGGCGGTGATCTCGTACATGCCGATGTCGTTATTGGCCTGGTACTGGGCCGGTGTCGTGTCGTTCACCTGCACGTCGCAGCCGCTCACGCACGCCGCGGCCGCAAGGCAGAGAAGCCGGATGAGCTTGTTCATGCTGCCCCCTCACGTTGCTGCGGCCGCTACGCCGGGGGAACCGGTGTCTCTCGGAAGTCAGCCGGCGCCCCGCAGGAAGTGACCTCGCAATCGGCCGGAACAGGCACCGGGCACGCTACCGGCCCGGGCCACGAAAAACTGCGCGCTCGCTTACTTCTTCCTCCGGGCTCCGGAGCGTTTCGCGGCCCTGAAGGAGATCCCGCAGCGCATCGCCTTCTGCTGCACGGCCGCCGCGGTGCGGCCGAGCTTCTTCGCAACCTGACTGGTGGGAGTTCCCGCCTTCGCGAGTGCCTTGAGGGTCTTCAGCTCACGGGCGCTCCACGAGGCGCCATCGTTTGGTGGACGTCTTGCCATCTCGCTACTCCGCTATTCACCCAACTCGAGGGCCGGGTTGGTGATCATACACCGATGAACGCTCGAGCGCGCATCTGCCAAACGATCGGTAACATGTTGGAAAGGCGAGAGACACCCGGGCAGGCCGCCGCCGATGCTGCAGCGCTCCGCGGCGACACCAACTCGCGGACCTCTAGCGCTGCTGCGTCAGATACGCTATGACGTCGGCCCGATCCTGAGCGTTGGGCATCGCGAAGAACATCCTGGCTCCCGGCACCAACGCCTGCGGGTTGGTCAGCCAGCGATCCAGGGTATCCTGACTCCACACGATCCGGGAATTCCTCAGGGCCGGCGAGTAGGCATATCCTGACACCGTTCCTGCCACGCGGCCGACGACACCCCGGTGATGTGGCCCGACGTCGTCCTCGTCCAGGGAGTGGCACCCCGTGCAGACCTGATACACCGTCTTGCCTCGCACCGGATCGCCCGCCGGCGTCCCGGGCGCGGCAACCGCGTGCACCGAGGCCGCCGCCAGCATGGCCACGGCCGCAGCCACGGTGGTCGCCGTAGTCCACGCGTAGAGATCGAGCCGATTCCCGCTGCGTCCCGTCATGCTGGCTCCCGACTCAAGCCAACGCCGTGTCGGCGAGCACCAGGGATTGCGGGTGTGCCCGTAGCGAGAGGCTCGTCATCCCGAGGCGGTGCGCGAGCTCCTCTGCCGGCACCTTGAGCGGCCCGGGTCCCGGGCCCTCGCCGGGCGCCGGCTGCGGATAGGCGGTGGAGCGAGCGGTATGGAAGGTGATGTTGCCCTCCACCTTCTGCACGATCTGGTGGATGTGCCCGTTCAATACCGTGACGGAGCCGAACCGGCGCAGCTCGGCGAGCAGCGCCTGCGAATCGCTGGTGCGCCAGCCCCACGGCTCATAGATGTCCCACAGCGGCATGTGTGCGAAGACCACGATCGGGCTGCTCGAGGCGCGCCCGCGCAGATCCGCCTTCACCCAGGCGAGCTGCTCATCGCCCAGGTAGCCCGAGCCGCCGTCCTTGGCCTGCAGCACGTTGACGAGCGCCACGAAATGGACCCCGGCGTGATCGAAGCTGTAGTAGCCCTTGTTGCCTGAGACCTTGCCGAAGCGGCTGAAGTACTCGCTGACCGTGGCGTCGCCCACGTCGTGCTCGCCGGGAACGGTGTGCAGCTCGCTGACGCGCAGGCGTCCGAGCAGCTGCTGCGCCGTGTCGAACTCTTCGGGTTTCGAGAGGTGCGTGATGTCGCCGGTGTGCACGATCAGTGCCGGCTGCTCGCGCATGGCGTTCACGAGGTCGATGGTCGAGGACAGCGTGCCATTCACGTCCGGATTGGCGTCCTTGTGGAACCCGATGTGGGTGTCGCTGATCTGCACGAACAGCGGCTTGCCGAGCCGCGCCGCACCCTTGGGATCCGCGGTCGCGGCGCTGAGCGCGGTCGGTGTCAGCACCCCTCCCGCGAGCACGAACAACGTTCCGGCGCCGCCGAAGGCCAGGCACTGGAGCGCACTGCGGCGCGATACCACACGGTTCTGATCCGACATGTTGAGCACTCCTCACGATGGGTTCGTGAGTAGCGACTTGGCAGGGGTCCGGTTTATTCCCGGGAACGCCGCGTGCTCAGCGCGTATCGCGCGCGGCCAGGTCCTGAAGCAGAGACCGAAGACCCCCGAGCTCGTCCCAGCCGGCATCCGAGACGGCACAGTAGCCAAGATCACCGCCCCGCCAGCAGGCGATGTGATAGCCGCGCCGCGAGACTTGCGCGGGCAGCGGCTTGCTGCCCGGCATGAAGGTAAACACGTTGATGACGTGCGCGCCGTGCTCGTAGACCAGCACGGCGGAGCGCTGGCGATCGAGCTCATCGACTCGTCCGCCCGCGAGCCGATAGCCCTCCCCGGCGAAGTCGGCCACCACCGGGGAGACATCGGCCCGTCCGGCGAACCACGGCTTCACCGTATGCCGATCGGTCGAGACGACGCCGGTCAGCTGCCCGGACTCGAGCGAGCGCAGGTGGGCGCCGATCAGCTCATCGGGGAGCGAGCCGGGCAGCAGCGGCACGAGCAGCACGGCGGCCAGGCTGGCGGCGAGCGCGGCCCCCGCGCCCGTCAGCGTCCCGAGCCAGAACGGGCGCGCCCGCCACGCCGGGCGCGGCTGCGCAGCGCGGCGCTCGGCGACCTGTTCCGCATCCAGCATGCGAGCGATGCGCGTGCGCAGTTCCGGGGAGGCTGCGGCGTAGTCGAGATCGCGGCGCACGCGCGCGCGGGAGCGCCCGAGATGCTCGAGCAGCGCACGGCACTCGGGGCAGTGCTCGGCGTGCCGCTCGACCGCGGCTGCCGACACCGCATCCAGCTCGCCGTCGAAGGCGGCCTGGACCCGCAGGCTCTCAGCGCACTGCACGCGGCTCTCCCTCGGCCTCGGGCCAGAGCGCCTTCAACGCGCTGCGCGCGCGCGCGAGGCGCGACATCACGGTCCCGATCGGCACCTCGGCGACGGCGGCGATCTCGCGGTAGCTCATGTCCTCCATCTCCCGCAGCAGCAGGACCTCGCGCTGTTCCTCGGGCAGAGCGGCAATCAGCCGTCCGAGCAGCCGCCGCTCGTCGCGCTCGATCGAGGCGCTCTCCGGGTCGGGCAAGCGGGCGGCGAGCGCAGGCTCCGCCTCGTGCTCCTCGGTCAGCGGCTCGTGGGCGCGCCGCTGCCGCTCGGCGAGCGCGCTCAGGTGGCAGTTGCGCACGATTGCCAGCAGCCAAGGGCGCGCGTCCGCTCCCCGCAGGCCCTCGAAGGCTCGGTAGGCGCGCATGAACGCCTCCTGCACGATGTCGTCGGCGTCGCTCGGGGAACGGCACAGCCAGCGCGCCAGCCGATGCGCGGCGTCCAGGTGCGGCAGCACCAGCGCCTCGAAACGAGTGCGTTTGTCGTCCATCGATGGCGCTTGCGGCTGCCTCGCCCGGTCGGCTCGGCGCGACTCGTGAATGAGACTCCCCGCCGGGCTATTTTATTCCTCAGCTCCGGGCGCGCAGCTCCGCCGCATCCACGGTATTGGAGAGCAGCATGGCGATGGTCATGGGACCCAAGCCCCCGGGAACGGGGGTGATCCAGCCGGCACGGCGGGCGGCCGCCTCGAACTCCACGTCCCCCACGAGCTTGCCGTCGCTCGTGCGGTTGATGCCGACGTCGAACACCGCGGCCCCCGGGCGCACCCACTCTCCGGGGACGAAGCCGGCCTTGCCGACCGCCGCCACCAGCACCTCGGCGCGCTCGACTTCGCCGCGCAGGTCGCGCGTTCCCGTGTGGCACACGGTCACGGTCGCGCGCGCGAGCAGCAGCTCCAGCGCCATCGGCCGGCCGACGATGTTGGAGGCCCCGACGACCGTGGCACGCAGCCCCGTGAGCGCGATGCCATAGGCCTCGGCGAGCTTGATCACGCCGAACGGCGTGCAGGGACGCAGCCGCGGACGCTTCTGCGCCAGGAGTCCCGTGTTGGTGGGGTGAAAACCGTCGACGTCCTTGGCCGGATCGACCGTGTCCATCACGCGGTCGGCGCTCACCCCCTTCGGCAGCGGCAGCTGGATGAGGATGCCGTCGACGCGCTCGTCGTGGTTGAGCGAGTGCACCAGCGCGAGAATCTGTGCCTCGGAGGTGGACGCCGGCAGATCGTGGGCGAAGGAGTCGATCCCGGCCTCGAGCGAGGACTTGCGCTTGTTGCGCACGTAGACGCTCGAGGCCGGATCCGCACCCACCTGCACCACCGCGAGTCCGGGCCGCCGCCCGTGGCGCACGGCGAACCCGGCGGCGCGCCTGGCTACCTCGGCGCGCACCCGCGCCGCCACCGCCTTGCCATCGAGCAGCAGCGCGCCGCCGGCGGTGCGGGCCGCCTCCATGGGTAGCGCGCTCATCAGTAGCGGTAGTGCTCGGGCTTGTACGGCCCGGCACGCTCGACGCCGATGTAGCGCGCCTGCGTGTCCGTCAGCTGCGAGAGCTCGACGTTGAGCTTGCGCAGCTGCAGCCGCGCCACTTTCTCATCCAGGAGCTTCGGCAGCACGTAGACCCCGACCGGATACCGCTCGGTGTTGGTATAGAGATCGATCTGCGCAATCACCTGGTTGGCGAAGCTCGAGCTCATCACGTAGCTCGGATGCCCGGTACCGCAGCCGAGATTCACCAGCCGCCCCTCGGCGAGCAGGATCAGCCGCCGCCCGTCGGGCAGGATCACGTGATCCACCTGCGGCTTGATGTTCTCCCACTTGTATTGCTTGAGGCTCGCGACGTCGATCTCGCTGTCGAAGTGGCCGATGTTGCACACGATGGCGTTGTGCTTCATGCGCTTCATGTGATCGTGCGTGATCACGTGGAAGTTGCCGGTGGCGGTGACGAAGATGTCGGCCTGGTCGGCCGCGTACTCCATGGTCACGACCCGGTAGCCCTCCATCGCCGCCTGCAGCGCGCAGATCGGGTCGATCTCCGTGACCCACACCTGCGCCGACAGCGCCCGCAGCGCCTGCGCGCAGCCCTTGCCGACGTCGCCGTAACCGCACACGACCGCAATCTTGCCGGCCACCATGACGTCGGTGGCGCGCTTGATGGCGTCCACCAGCGATTCGCGGCAGCCGTACAGGTTGTCGAACTTGCTCTTGGTGACCGAGTCGTTGACGTTGATCGCCGGGAAGGCGAGCTTGCCCTCCTTGGCCATCTGGTAGAGGCGCTTGACGCCGGTGGTGGTCTCCTCGGTGACGCCCTTCACCTGGCCGATGCGACTCGAGTACCACTTGGGATCCGCCTTGAGATGCGCGCGGATCGAGGCGAACAGCGCGCGCTCCTCGTCGTTGGCGGGTCTGGCGATCACGCCCGCATCGCTCTCGGCGCGCACGCCGAGGTGCAGCAGCAGCGTCGCATCCCCGCCGTCGTCGAGAATCATGTTGGCGGGGGCGGCCGGCCACTCGAAGATGCGGTGCGTATATTCCCAGTAGTCGTCCAGCGACTCGCCCTTCCAGGCGAACACCGCCGTGCCGCGCGCGGCGATGGCGGCGGCGGCATGGTCCTGGGTGGAGAAGATGTTGCAGGAGGCCCAGCGCACCTCGGCGCCGAGGGCCTGCAGCGTCTCGATGAGCACCGCCGTCTGGATGGTCATGTGGAGCGAGCCGGCGATGCGCGCACCGCGCAGCGGCTGCGTGGGCGCGAACTCCTCGCGGATGGCCATGAGACCGGGCATCTCGGTCTCGGCGATCGCGATCTCCTTGCGTCCCCACTCGGCGAGCGCGAGGTCGGCAACGCGATGGTCGGCCTGGGGATTGGGTTTCAGTGTGGCGTTCATTCTCGATACTCCGTCGGTCAGAGCGAGCGCCGTATGGTTGAGCGGTCCACTGAGCCTGGCAGGGTCACGCTGGCCTCGGGAGGCCACGGCCCCGTCGCAACGCTCCTCAGCGTGCCGGTTGCGCCGCAGGTTGCGGCGGCATTCTCTCAAGCTTCAGGCGGCGCGCGCTCCTTTGGCATCCGCGGCGAGCTCCGCGGCCCGATCGGTACGCTCCCAGGTGAACTCGGGCTCGCTGCGCCCGAAGTGCCCGTAGGCGGCGGTCTTCTGGTAGATCGGCCGCACGAGATCGAGCATCTCGCGCAGCCCGTAGGGCGTCAGGTCGAAATGCTTGCGCACCAGCTGCGTGAGATGCTCGCGCGACAGGCGGCTGGTGCCGAAGGTCTCGATCATGATCGAGGTCGGCTCGGCGACGCCGATGGCGTAGGACACCTGCACCTCGCAGCGCTCGGCGAGCCCCGCCGCGACCAGGTTCTTGGCGACGTAGCGTGCGGCGTAGGCGGCCGAGCGGTCGACCTTGGAGGGGTCCTTACCGGAGAACGCGCCTCCCCCGTGGCGCGCGTAGCCGCCGTAGGTGTCGACGATGATCTTGCGGCCGGTGAGCCCGCAGTCGCCGACGGGTCCGCCGATGACGAAGCGGCCCGTGGGGTTGATGTGGTACTTGGTGCGCTTGTCGACCCACTTCGCCGGCAGCACGGGCTTGAGTATCTCCTCCATCACCGCCTCGCGCAGCGCCTTGGTGGAGATCTCGTCGCTGTGTTGCGTGGAGAGCACCACCGCCTCGATGCCGACCGGTTCCTGGTCCTCGTAGCGCAACGTCACCTGGCTCTTGGCGTCCGGCCGCAGCCACGGGAGCTTGCCGGCCTTGCGCACCTGCGCCTGGCGCTTCACCAGGCGGTGGGCGAGCGTGATGGGCGCGGGCATGAGCACATCGGTCTCGTTGGTGGCGTAGCCGAACATGAGGCCCTGGTCCCCGGCGCCCTGCTTGCGCTCGTCCTTGCGGTCGACACCCTGGGCGATGTCGGGGGACTGCTTGCCGATGATGTTGAGGACGCCGCAGCTCGCGCCGTCGAAACCCATCTCGGAGGAGTCATAGCCGATGTCGAGCACGGTCTTGCGTACCAGGGCCTCGACGTCCACCCAGGCCGAGGTGGTGACCTCGCCTGCCACGATGACCACCCCGGTCTTCACCAGCGTCTCGCAGGCGACGCGCCCGCGCGGGTCCTCCTTCAGGATGGCGTCCAGCACCGCGTCCGAGATCTGATCCGCGACCTTGTCCGGGTGACCCTCGGAGACCGACTCGGAGGTGAAGAGATAATCGTTCGACATCTTGCTCAAGTTCCTGCCGGTGTGTAGCGCTAAAGCCGTTTAGTTTAACCCAGCCGGGCGCGTCCCGCCGCCGCCGCAGCGGCCTGCGCGAGGCGGCTCTCGAACGTCGCGCGGGTGAAATGGTGGTTCTGCGTGCCGCGCGACTCGATCTTGATGGCCCCCATGAGCGAGGCAATATGTCCGCACGCAGTCCAGTCGAGGCCGTGCAGCAGGCCGTGGATGAGGCCGGCCCGGTAGGCGTCCCCGCAGCCCGTGGGATCGACGACCTCGCGCACCGGCGCGGACGGGATCTCGATCGCGGCGTCGCGCGTGTGAATCGTGGAGCCGCCCGCGCCATGCGTCACGATGAGTGCGGCGACCCGCCGCGCCAGGGCGGCGGCGGTCCAGCCGGTCTTCTGCTCGAGGAGCTGCCACTCGTAGTCGTTCACGGTCACCCAGGTGGCCTGGGAGACGAAGCGCTCGAGGTCCTCGGCGCCGAACATCGGCAGTCCCTGCCCCGGATCGAAGATGAAGGGAATGCCCGCGGCGGCGAACTGCTCGGCGTGGCGGATCATGCCCTCACGGCCGTCGGGGGCCACGATGCCGAGGGCAATGTCGCGCGCATCCGCGACCTGGTTCAGGTGCGAGTGCTGCATCGCCCCGGGGTGGAACGCGGTGATCTGGTTATCGTCCAGGTCCGTCGTGATGAAGGCCTGGGCGGTGAGCTCGGCATCGACCACCCGCACGTGGTCGGACGGCACGCCGTTCTCGCGCATCCATTCGCGATAGGGGCCGAAATCGCGCCCCACGGTGGCCATCGGATAGCCCACATCGCCGAGGAGGGCCAGGTTGTAGGCGATGTTGCCGGCGCAGCCGCCGTATTCCCGGCGCAGCTGCGGCACCAGGAACGAGACCGACAGCATGTGGATCTTGTCGGGGAGGATGTGATTGGCGAAGCGGTCGCCGAACACCATGATGGTGTCATAGGCGAGCGACCCGCAGATCAGCGCCCGGCCGCGCGCGGGGGGCGTCACGTCTTCCCGCCCGGCGCCGGCGCTGCGGGCTTCACGGGCGGAGCCGCGGCCGGCGCGGTGCCTCCGGGCGCCTGGCTCGCCTCCTTAAGGAGTGCCACGGCACGCTTCGCCACCTCGGAGAGTCCCGCGCCCTGACGCTCTTCGTAGTACTTGAGCATCTGCGCGCGCATGCGCGGGTCCCAGAAGCGCCTCAAGTGGTTGGCCACGTCGCGCGCGGCCTGCTCGCCGCTCGCGCCGCTGAAGAATTCGCCGATCTCGTTCGCCATCTTGATGAGCAGATCGATGTTCATGTTTCTTCAGTCAGCCGCTGGGGATGCGCGTAGACCACGTGCTGATCGCGCCGCGCGAAGGCGACCAGTGTAACGCCGCTGCGCTCGGCGAGGCGCACCGCGAACGCCGTCGGCGCCGACAGCGCCGCGAGGAACGGGATGCCGACGGTGGCGCACTTCTGCACCATCTCGTAGCTGGCGCGGCTGGTGATCAGCATGTAGCCCGCCGCGAGATCCTCGCCCGCGCGCGTCAGCGCGCCGATCGTCTTATCGAGCGCGTTGTGGCGTCCGACGTCTTCGCGCACCACGCGGATACCCTGCCCCGGTATGACCCAGGCGGCGGCATGGACGCTCCCGGTGCGGGCGTTGATCGGCTGCAGCTGCGACAGCTGCTCGATGGCCTCGTGCAGATCGCGCGTCGCGACCTTGACTCCGGCGGGTACGGGGGCGGGATCGCGGATCGCATCCGCCGCGGTCTCGGCTCCGCACAGCCCGCAGCCCGTGCGGCCGGTGAGATTCCGCCGGCGCTGCAGCAGCTCGGTGAAGCGTTCCCAGGCGACCGTGATGTGCACATCGACCGAGGCGGCCCCGGCGCGCACCTCGACCCCGCGAATCTCGTCGGCGCGCGCCACCAGTCCCTCGCTCAGCGTGAAGCCGACAGCATAGTCCTCGAGATCGGCGGGGGTCGCGAGCATGACCACGTGCGGCACGTCGTGATAGACGAGCGCGACTGGCCGCTCCTCCGCGACCTGGTCGGTGGTATGGCTGGTCGCGCCGCGCGACCAGCGCTCGACGCTCACCTCGGCGCTGACGCCGGGCAGCGGTGCCGGTGGCGCTGCCATCACTGCCCGCGCGGTCGATATCGGGACATCAGACGGGCGTCTTCTCCGGACGGCGCTGCTTGTCTCCCTGACGCGGCAGCGAGCGCTCGTGCGCGGCGCGCTTGCTCCAGGCGTCCTTCTGGTTGACCAGGACCACTTCGACCGCCGTCACCTTGTACTCGGGGCAGTTGGTCGCCCAGTCGGAGTTCTCGGTCGTGACCACGTTGGCGTTGGTCTCCGGGAAGTGGAACGTGGTGTAGACCACCCCGGGCGCGATCTTGCTGGAGATCTGCGCGCGCAGCACCGTATCCCCGGCACGGCTGGTGAGTCCCACCCAGTCGCCGTCCGAGATGCCGCGCACCTCGGCGTCGTGCGGATGGATCTCGAGCACGTCCTCGGCGTGCCAGACGACGTTGCCGGTGCGCCGCGTCTGCGCGCCGACGTTGTACTGCGTGAGGATGCGGCCAGTGGTCAGGATCAGCGGGAAGCGGCTGGTACTTTTTTCACTTGTCGGTACGTATTCGGTGGCCCAGAACTTGCCCTTGCCGCGCACGAACTGTCCGACGTGCATGGTGGGCGTACCCTGCGGATGCTCGTCGTTGCAGGGCCACTGGATGCTGCCGAGCTGATCGAGCTTCTCGAACGTCATGCGCGTGAAGGTCGGCGTCAGACGCGCGATCTCCTCCATGATCTCGCTGGCGTGCCGGTAGGGCATCGGGTAGCCGAGCGCCTCCGACAGGAGGCAGGTGATCTGCCAGTCGGCGTAGCCCGCGAGCGGCTCCATGATCTTGCGCACGCGCGACACGCGCCGCTCGGCGTTGGTGAAGGTCCCGTCCTTCTCGAGGAAGGAAGAGCCCGGCAGGAACACGTGCGCGTACTTCGCGGTCTCGTTGAGGAACAGGTCCTGCACCACGCAGCACTCGAGCGCTTCCATCGCGGCGCTCACATGGTGGGTGTTGGGATCGGACTGCACGAAGTCCTCACCCTGCACGTACATGCCCTTGAAGGTGCCATCGAGCGCCGCCTCGAACATGTTCGGGATGCGCAGTCCCGGCTCACTCTGGAGCGCAACGCCCCAGGCGTCCTCGAAGCTCTTGCGCACCACCGGGTCGGAGACGTGCCGGTAGGCGGTGAACTCGTGCGGGAACGAGCCCATGTCGCACGAGCCCTGCACGTTGTTCTGGCCACGGAGCGGGGACACGCCGACGCCCTCGCGGCCGAGATTGCCGGTGGCCATGGCGAGGTTGGCGATCGACATCACGGTCGTGGTGCCCTGGCTGTGCTCGGTGACGCCGAGGCCGTAGTAGATGGCGGCGTTCGGCGCGCGGGCGTAGAGGCGCGCCGCGTGGCGCACGCGCTCGGCGGGCACGCCGGTGATGCTCTCGGAGGCTTCGGGGGAGTTGCGTGGCTCGGCGACGAACGCCTTCCACTTCGCATAGCTCTCGGGCTCGCAGCGCTCGGCGACGTAGGCCTCCTTGGTGAGGCCCTCGGTCACGACTACGTGGGCGAGCGCGTTCATGAGCGCGACGTTGGTGCCGGGCTTTAACTGCAGATGCTCATCCGCCTCGATGTGCGGCGAGCGCACCAGTCCCGTCTGGCGCGGATCGGCCACGATCAGCTTCGCGCCCTGGCGCAGCCGCCGCTTCATCTGCGAGGCGAATACCGGATGGCCGTCGGTCGGGTTGGCGCCGATCACCATGATGAGGTCGGCCTTCATGACCGAGTCGAACGCCTGGGTCCCGGCCGACTCGCCCAGCGTGTTCTTGAGTCCGTAGCCGGTCGGCGAGTGGCACACGCGCGCGCAGGTGTCGACGTTGTTGTTGCCGAAGGCGGCGCGCACCAGCTTCTGCACCAGGAAGGTCTCCTCGTTGGTGCAGCGCGAGGAGGTGATTCCGCCGACCGAGTCACGGCCGTACTTGGCCTGGATGCGCTTGAACTCGCGCGCCGCGTAGCCGATCGCTTCCTCCCACGACACCTCGCGCCAGTTGTCGCGGATGGTCTTGCGGATCATGGGCTTCAGCTGGCGGTCCGGGTGCGTGGCGTAGCCCCAGGCGAAGCGCCCCTTGACGCAGGAATGCCCGTGATTCGCGCCGGCATCGCGATCGGGCACCATGCGCACGACCTCGACGTCGGCCCCCTCGCCGCGCACCTCGGCCGTAAAGCCGCAGCCGACCCCGCAGTAGGCGCAGGTGGTCTTCACAGCGCGCTCGGCGGGCCCGAGCGCAACCACGGACTTCTCCGTGAGGGCGGCGGTCGGACAGGCTTCGACACACGCGCCGCAGGAAACGCATTCGGATTCGAGGAACGGCTGGTCCTGGCTCGCCGCGACCTTGGACGCGAAGCCGCGCCCCTGGATGGTCAGCGCGAACGTCCCCTGTGTCTCATCGCAGGCGCGCACACAGCGCGAGCAGACGATGCAGACGTTCGGGTCGAAGCTGAAGTAAGGATTGCTCTCGTCCTTCGGCAGCCCCTGGTGACGCTGGCCGCCGGCGTACGGGCTCGAAGTGACGCCGAGCCTGTGCGCCATGGAGATGAGCTCGGTCTTTGCTTCGGCGTCGGTCGGCGCGCGCTCGATGGGATAGTCGGAGAGATAGAGCTCCATCACGCTGCGCCGCAGCTGCGTCAGCTTCGGCGACTCGGTGCGCACCTTCATGCCCGCGGCGACGGTAGTCGTGCAGGAGGCCGGATAGCCCTTGCGGCCCTCGACCTCGCACAGGCACAACCGGCAGGAGCCGAAGGCCTTGAGCGTATCGGTGGCGCACAGCTTCGGCACCTTGACGCCCGCGAGCGCCGCGGCGCGCATGACCGAGGTGCCCTCGGGCACGGTGACGCTGCGGCCGTCGATCTCGACGGTGACGCTGCCGGCGGCATCCGCCGGCGGCGGGGTGCCGAAGTCTTCGTAATCTATCGCGAACATGTTCCGCCTCGATGCGCGCTATTGACGGGTGCGCGCGCGAAAGTCTTCCCTGAAATACTTGAGCGCACTCTGCACCGGAAAGGGCGCCATGCCGCCGAGGCCGCACAGCGACCCCTGCACCATGGTGTCGCACAACTCCTCGAGGAGCGCCACGTTGCGCTCGCCGTCGGTGCCCGCGAGGATGCGATCGATGACCTCCATGCCGCGCGTCGAGCCGATGCGGCACGGTGTGCACTTGCCGCAGGACTCGATCGCACAGAACTCCATCGCGTAGCGCGCCATGCGTGCCATGTCGACGGTGTCGTCGAATACCACGATACCCCCGTGGCCGAGAAGTGCGCCGACCGCAGACAGGGCCTCGTAGTCGACCAGGGTGTCGAACTGCGACGGCGGCACGTAGGCGCCGAGCGGCCCGCCGATCTGCACCGCACGGATCGGCCTTCCCGAGGCGGTGCCGCCGCCGTAGTCGTACAGCAGCTCGCGCAGGGTGAGTCCGAAGGCGCGCTCGATCAGGCCGCCGCGCTTGACGTTGCCGGCGAGCTGGATCGGCAGCGTGCCGCGCGACTTGCCGACGCCAAAGTTGGCATAGGCCTCGGCGCCGTGCACGAGGATCCAGGGCACGGTCGAGAGCGTCACGACGTTGTTGACGATGGTGGGCTGTCCGAACAGCCCCTTGATGGCCGGCAGCGGCGGACGCACGCGCACCTCGCCGCGCTTGCCCTCGAGGCTCTCGAGCATCGAGGTCTCTTCGCCACAGATGTAGGCACCGGCGCCGAGGCGTACCTCGAGATCGAAGCGCTTAGCAGAGCCGGCCACGTCCGCCCCCAGGTACCGGGCCTGATAGGCCGCGGCGATGGCGGTCTTCAGCGCCCGGTGCGCGTGCGGGTACTCGGCGCGCAGATAGATGAAGCCCTGGCTGGCGCCGACCGCGATGCCGGCGATCGTCATGCCCTCGATGAGCGTGAACGGGTCGCCTTCCATCAGCATGCGATCGGAGAAGGTGCCCGAATCACCCTCGTCGGCGTTGCAGGTGACGTACTTCTGCGCGGCGTTCTGGTCGAGCACCGTCTTCCACTTGATGCCGGTCGGGAAGGCCGCACCGCCGCGCCCGCGCAGGCCCGAGGCCGTGATCGCCTGCACGACCGCGGCGCCCGACATCGACAGCGCGCGCGCGAGGCCCTGGTAGCCGCCGTGCTTCACATAATCGGCGACGCTTGCCGGATCGACGATGCCGACGCGCTCGAAGGTCAGGCGCTGCTGGCCGGCGAGCCAGGGAATGCGCTCGGTCGGACCGAGCGAGAGCGCGTGTTGGCCTCCCTTGAGGAAGTCGGCGGCGAAGAGCCCCGCCACGTCCGCGCCCGCGACCGGGCCGTAGGCAGTTCGGCCCCCCGCCGTCTCCACTTCCACCAGCGGCTCGAGCCAATACGCGCCGCGCGAGCCGTTGCGCACCAGGTCGAGCGCGAGTCCCCGGCGGCTGGCCTCCTGCGCGATCGCACGGGCGACCTCGTCCGCCCCGACCGACGTGGCGCCGGCATCGCCGGGAACGTAGACCCGCACGCTCACCGCCACCTCAGGAGTGCTCCGCGATCAGCGCGTCGAAGCGCTCGGGCGTCACTCGCCCGTGCAGGCGCCCGTCGATCATCGCGGCGGGCGAGCAGGCGCAATTACCGAGACAATAGATGGGTTCGAGGGTAAAGCGCCCGTCGGGCGTCGTGGCATGGAAGTCGATTCCGAGCCGCGCCCGTGCATGGTTCGCGAGCGCCTCGGCGCCCCGCGACTGACAGGCCTCGGCCTGACAGAGACTCACCCTGTGCTCGCCCGGCGCGGAATGGCGAAAGTAATGATAGAAGGTGACGACCCCGTGCACTTCGGCGCGCGAGAGATTGAGTCCGTCGGCTACCAGCGGTACCGCGGCGGCAGGAACGTAACCCAGGGCGGCCTGCACGGCGTGCAGTACTTCGAGCAGCGGGCCCGGTCTTCCCTTCAGCTCGGAGACGATGCGCCGTACCGTCGCGGTATCGGCCGGATTAAGCGTCTGCATAATAAGACCGGAAGTATACGTCCGACGCCCCAGGGGCGCCTTGTATAAGCCCGTCCGCATGGTTGAACAGGCCTAAACGTGATCGCTGCACACAGGCGGGTCGCCGGACCTGAGGGCCTGTGGGTCTGCGCGCTGGCGCTCCTCGTGCCGCCGCCGGCCGGCGCTCAAGGAGACACCGGCCCGGTCGGCGGCAACCTCGCCGCGACGAGCGACTACCTCTACCGCGGCGTCTCGCAGAGCGACGGCCACGGGGCGCTCCAGGGAGACCTGCATGCGAGCAGCTCCGGAGGCACGTTTGCGGGCGTCTGGGCCTCGACGCGCGACAGCGACCTGGCGCCCGGCACGGACGCCGAGGTGCAGCTGTACCTCGGCCAGCACATCGGGCTCGGCAGCGCCTGGAGCGTCACGCTGAGCGGCCGCGCCGCTTATTACGTCGGGGGCTCCCCCCGTCATTCGGACGACTACCAGGAGATCGCCGCGGCCTTCACCTGGCTCGATCGCTACACGCTCTCTCTCGCCGTGATTCCGAACGCAGTGCGCTACTCGCCGTATCCGTCGTACTACTACGTCTATCGCAGCGCCGCCCTGGTCGCCGACGGCGCCGGACAGTGGCTGCTGCGCGGCGGGCTCTTTGGCGGGAACCTGTACCTGACGGCCGCCGCCGGCTACTACTACTCGAGCCGGCCCGATCACGGGCCTCCTCCGGCCCTGGGGTACCTCTATGGCAACGCGGGCCTGGCACTCGAATGGCGGCGCTGGCGCCTGGACGTCGGCTATTTCGCGACTCAGGAGCGGGCCGAGGAGCTCTTCCCCTACCCGCTCGCCAACCGCCTCGCCGGCACCCTCACCTGGCAGTTCTGAACTTATTGCCCCGAGGTTGAACCCAGGCGCCGGGCGTGGACACTTACCTGCGGAAGGGCGCTAATCGAGGTGAGCAGCTACAACGACACGGCGGCGGGCGGGACGCGCGGCAGTTCTGCGGCGCGCGAGGCCGAGCTCATCGAACGCGTGGCGCGCCGCGATCGCCGCGCCTTCGAGGAGCTCTACAACCTCTACCATCGCCGCCTGGGCCGCTTTCTGACCCGCCTCACCCGGCGCTATGACCTCGCGGAGGAGATCATCAACGACACGTTCTGGGTCGTATGGCAGAACGCGCGGGACTTCCGCGGCGACTCGCAGCCCTCGACCTGGATACTCGGGATCGCGTACCGCAAGGCACGCAACGCGTTCCGCAGCGCCGCACGGACCCGCGCCCGGCAGAACCTCGAGCCGCCCTCATTCCCACTTACCAGCGAGGAGCCGGCGCGCAGGGAGGAGCTGCGCGACTGGCTTGGGGCTGCGCTCGGGGAGCTGCCGGTGGAGCAGCGCCTGGCGGTCGAGCTGTGCTACGAGCTCGGGCATTCGTGCGAGGAGATTGCAGCGATCATGAAGTGTCCGGTCAATACGGTTAAGACGCGCCTGTTTCATGCGCGCGCGAAGCTCCAGCGGCGGCTCCCGGAGCTGTCCGGAGCGCCTGCCGGGTCGCAGCGGCGCGGAACGACGGGGAGTGAGGCATCATGAGCGCCAGCCCGGCTTTGTCGCACGATGAGTCGTGGCTCCTCCTGCCCTGGCTCGTCAACGGGCGACTGAGCGGCACCGAGCGGGCACAGCTCGAGGAGCACGTGCGCGGCTGCGCCGCGTGCGCTCGAGAGTTGGCCCAGCAGCGTCGCTGGTCGAGCCTCCTGACCGAGCCCGAACGGGTGACGCACGCGCCCGGTCCTTCGTTCCGCAAGCTCATGGAGCGCATCGACGCCGCACCCGCGCCGAAGGCAGCGGCGTCGGTCGCGCCGCTCGCCCGGGCGGCACGCGCGCGCGCGTCCTGGCGACCTCCGGGACTCGCCTGGGCTGCGAGCTTCGTGCTGTCGGTCGGCCTCGGCACCTTCGCCGTGACCGCCTATCGCTGGTCGCAACCGCTTTATCTCACGCACACCGCCCCCGCAGCCGCCGCCCCCGGCGTGCTGCACATTGCCTTCGACCGTTCGCTCACGATCGGCGCAGCCGAGGAGGCGCTGCTCGTCGCGGGCGCGCGCGTGGTGGAGGGCCCGGACGCGAGCGGGGTGTTCGGCGTGGCGCCGAGCGGTGGGCCTGCAACCCCCGAAGAGGCCGCCCGCCAGCTGCGCGCGCTCGCGCAGCGGCTGCGGAGCGATCCGCATGTGCGCTGGATCGAGCCCCTGCCGGGCGGCGCATCGCCCGCCGCTGCACGCGAGCCGGCAGCGCTACGCAAGCCGTGAGTTGCGCGTGAGCGCGCGCCCCTGGCTGCCGACGCTCGCGCTCACCTGCGCGGCGGCGTGCGCGGCTCACGCGCTCGAGCCGGCTGCCGGGCAGGCGAGCGCCGCCGCAGCCTCACCCGCCACCCCGACCCGCATCGTCGTCGCCTTCGCCAACCGGCCGAGCAGCGGACCCGCGCCCGCCGGGTCGACCGGGCGGCGCTACACGGGAAGCGGGTACCGCGTGTCCCAGGGCGCCGAGCAGCTCTCGCGCAGCGTCGCCTCCGAGTACGCGCTGCGCGAGGTGGCGAGCTGGCCGATCCGCGAGCTCGCCCTGCATTGCGTCGTCTACGAGATCACCAGCGGCCGGCCGGCCGCCGAGGTGCTGGCCGCGCTCGCGCGCGATCCCCGGGTGGCGCTCGCGCAGCCGCTGCACGAGTTTCATACCTTGAGCGGTCCGCCCGCGGCTCCCCTCTATGACGATCCGCTCGTCGACCTGCAGACCAATCTGCCGGCACTCGGCATCCCTGAGGCACACCGCCGCGCCCAGGGAGCGGGCGTGCGCATTGCGCTCATCGACACCGCGGTCGACTCTCGGCACCCGGACCTCGCCGGGCGCATCGTCCGCAGCCATTCCTTCACCGAGACCGCGCGCGGCGCGGTGCGCGGGCAGCGCCACGGCACCGCGATGGCCGGCATCATGGCCGCCGTCGCCAATAACGGCGTCGGTATCGTCGGCATCGCCCCGCGCGCGCAGGTCGAGGTCTTCGAGGCCTGTTGGCAGCTCGCACCCGACAGCGACGCCGCAGCCTGCAACACCTTCACGCTCGCCAAGGCGCTCGCCGCGGCGCTCGAATCCGGCGCACCGCTGGTCAATCTGAGCGTGGCGGGACCCGCGGACCCGCTCCTGGCCGCGCTCATCGAGACGGGCTTGCGGCGCGGCGTGATCTTCGTCGGCGCCACGGACGCGAGCGGCGGCTTCCCCACGGCCATCCCTGGGGTCATCGGGGCCGCGGGCAGCGAGAGCGACGTCCCCCCCGGCGCGCTCGCTGCCCCGGCCCGGCACGTGATGACGCTGCGGCCGGATGCGCAGTACGACTTCGAGTCCGGAACCTCGGTGGCCGCAGCCGAGATCACCGGCGTGATCGCGCTGCTGCTGTCGGCGACGCCCGCGCGGCTCACGACGGATGCCATTCTCTCGCTGCTCCGGCCCGCGACCACCGCGGCGGCGGCCCCGGCCCGCGATCCTGCGGTCGTCAATGCGGCCGCGGCCCTCGCGCGGCTCGATCTCGAGCGGCAGCGCACCTGCACCGCCTCCCACACGGCTGCCATCGACGGCCGCTGCGCCGCGCTCGCCGGCCACAGGCTTGACGTGCTCTGAGGGCCTCCCCATGCTGCCCGCGGCATGGGCAACCACCCTCCCGGCCTCACCTGGCAGCTGATCGAAGCGGCGCGCGCGCGCATCGCGCCGTTCATCCACACGACCCCGGTGCTCACCAGCACGACGCTCGATGAGCACGCCGGGGCCCGGCTCTTCTTCAAGTGCGAGAATTTTCAGAAGGGCGGCGCCTTCAAGGCGCGCGGTGCCTCGAACGCCGTGTTCGGCCTCACCGAGGCGCAGGCGCGCCGCGGCGTCGCCACCCATTCATCCGGCAATCACGCGGCGGCGCTGGCGCGGGCGGCGCGCTTGCGCGGCATCCCCGCCTACATCGTCATGCCCCAGAACACGCCGCTCGCCAAACGCGCCGCCGTCGAGCGCGAGGGCGCGATCATCACTCTGTGCGAGCCGACGCTGGCGGCGCGTGAGCGCACCGCCCGCGAGGTGATGGCCGCGACCGGCGCGGTCCTCATCCATCCCTACGACGACCTCACCGTGATGGCAGGACAGGCGACGGTCGGCGTAGAGCTCCTCGAGCAGGTCGCGGATCTGGACATCGTGCTCGCGCCGGTGAGCGGCGGCGGGCTCTTGAGCGGCATCGCGGTCGCGGCCCGCTCGATGCGGCCCGGGGTGCGGGTGCTCGGCGTGGAGCCGGAGGGAGCGGATGATGCCGCGCGCTCGCTGCGCGCCGGCAAGATCGTGCCGTGCGAGCATCCCACCACCATCGCCGACGGGCTGCGTGCCACGATCGGCGTACACCCGTTCGCCGAGATTCGCTCTCACGTCGAGGACATCGTGACCGTGTCGGATGCAGCGATCGTCGCGGCGATGCGCCGCATCTGGGAGGTGCTGAAGATCATCGTCGAGCCCTCGGGCGCCGCGGCCTACGCCGCCATCGCCTCCGGGCACGCCGGCATGCGCGGCCGGCGTGTGGGCGTGGTCCTGAGCGGCGGCAACCTCGACCTCGACTCGCTCCCCTGGGCCGTCACACCCGCGCGAGAATGACGGCGATTCCCTGCCCCACGCCGATGCACATGGTGCAGAGCGCATAGCGGCCGCGGGTCACGACCAGTTGATTCACCGCCGTGGTCGCGAGTCGCGCACCCGACATGCCGAGCGGGTGACCGAGCGCGATGGCGCCGCCGTTGGGATTCACGTGGCCGGCGTCGTCGGGAAGCTCGAGCTCGCGCAGGACGGCAAGCGCCTGGGCGGCAAAGGCCTCGTTGAGCTCGATCACGTCCATCTGGCCGAGCGCAAGTCCGGCCCGAGCGAGCACCTTGGCGCTGGCGGGCGCCGGTCCCATTCCCATGATGCGCGGCGCCACGCCGGCCGTGGCGGCCGCGACCACGCGCGCACGCGGCGTGAGCCCGTGCCGCCGCGCGCTCTCCTCGGAGGCGACGAGGAGCGCACAGGCACCGTCGTTGACGCCGGAGGCGTTGCCGGCGGTGACCGTGCCTGCCGCGCGGAACGGCGTGGGGAGAGCGGCGAGCTGCGCGAGCGTCGTATCGGCGCGCGGATGCTCGTCACGCTCCACCACCTTAGGTGCGCCCTTGCGCTGCGGGATCTCGACCGGCATGAGCTCGGCGGCGAAGAAGCCGCGCGCGTAGGCGGCGGCGGTGCGCTGCTGGCTGCGCAGCGCGAAGGCATCCTGATCGGCGCGCGAGATGTGGTACTCGGCGGCCACGTTCTCGCCGGTCTCCGGCATGGAGTCGATACCGTAGCGCTCGCGCATGCGCGGGTTCACGAAGCGCCAGCCGATGGTGGTGTCGTGGATCTCGGCGTGGCGGGCGAAGGCGGCGTCCGCCTTCGGCAGCACGAACGGTGCGCGCGACATCGACTCGACGCCGCCGGCCACGACGAGCTGCGCCTCACCGACCCGCACGGCGCGCGCCGCCATCGCCAGCGCGTCGAGGCCCGAGCCGCACAACCGGTTGACGGTCGCGCCCGGTACCGAGACCGGGAGCCCCGCGAGCAGCGCCGCCATGCGCGCCACGTTGCGGTTGTCCTCGCCCGCCTGATTGGCGCAGCCGAGCAGCACCTCGTCCACGGCTTGAGGATCGAGTGTCGCGTTGCGCTTCAGGAGCGCGGCGATCGGCAGCGCCGCGAGATCGTCGGTGCGCACCGCCGCCAGCGCCCCGCCGTAGCGGCCGATCGGGGTGCGCACGGCATCGCAGATGAAGGCTTCGCTCATGAGGACATCATATCGCCTCCACGAGCGTACCGGCGGGGGCGCCGGTACAGTGCGCGGCGCGTACGCCGCGAGCGTACCTGCCGCTCGGCGCGTGCGCTGCGCCAAGCTGTGCGCATGATCAACCCACTGCCCTTCGCCACTTACTCCTGTGTAATGTGGATTACGCCCGGTCCCAACAACGTGATGCTGACGGCCTCGGGTGCCCACTTCGGCCTGCGGCGCACGCTCCCCCACATGCTCGGCATCTGCGGGGGATTCGCACTGCAGATGCTCGCCGTGTGCGCCGGCCTCGGCGCGATCTTCAGCCGCTGGCCGCACCTGCAGGAGGGACTGCGCTGGGTCGGCGCCGCCTACCTCATCTGGCTCGGCTGGCGGCTGCTGCGGCCCGCGCAGGCCGCTGCCCGGCACGCGCCCCGGCCGGTCACCTTCCTCGAGGCGGCAGCCTTTCAGTTCCTGAACCCCAAGGCGTGGGTCATGACTCTGACCGCCGCCACGCTCTTCATGCCGCCCGAGCTCGGCCCCGCCGCGGCCGCCGGCTACATGCTCCTCTGGGGAGTGCTGATCCCTGCACCCTGTGTGCTGGTGTGGGCGCTCTTCGGTACCTCGTTGCGGGCGCTGCTGGCGCTCCCCGGCGGGCGCCTCGCCTTCAACTCCGCGATGGCCCTTGCGCTCGCTGTGACGGCGGTCATGATGGTGAGGTAGCCGAGGCCACTCATGTTCGAGCTGTCGCGGACATCCGCCGTACCCCTGGTCGATCAGATCTGCGAGCGCATCACCGAGCTCGTGCGCGCGGGTCGGCTGCCGACCGGCACGCGGCTCCCCTCGATCCGCAAGCTCGCGCGCCTGATCGGCGCGAGCGCCTTCACCGTGGTCGACGCCTACGATCGGCTGGTGGCGCGCGGGCTGCTCGAGTCGCGCGCCGGGCGCGGCTTCTTCGTCGCGCAGCGGCGCATGGTGGCGCCGCTGGTCGCGGTGGAAGCGACGCCGGAGTCCGCCAACGACGCCGTCGCGCTCGCAAGCCTCTGCATGGCCCACGGCGGCGACATCGTACCGGCCGGCTCGGGCTTCCTGCCGGAGAACTGGCTGCTCGAGTCGGGCTCCGCGGGCGTGCTGACGCGCCTCACGCGCGGACGGCGCGCGCAGCCCTGGCTCCCCTGCCCGCCGCAGGGACTCGCGGAGCTGCGCGAGCAGATCGCCGCGCGCCTGGTGCAGCACGGGATCGCAGCCGGCGCGGCCAACATCGTGACCACCTACGGCGCGAGCCAGGCCTTCGATCTGCTGGCGCGCATCCTGTTCGCGCCGGGAGACCCGGTGCTGGTGGAGGATCCCGGCTACTTCGTGCTGTTCGAGCAGCTGCGCGCCCATCACGTGCGCCTCATCCCCGTGCCGCGCCGCGCCGACGGCCCCGACCTCGAGGCGCTCGAAGCCGCCTGCCGTGCGCACCGGCCGCGCGCCTTCTTCATGCAGACGCTGCTGCACAACCCGACCGGCTCGAGCGCCGACCCTGCCGCCTGCCACCGGATCCTGTCGCTCGCCGAGCAGTACGGTTTCGCGGTCATCGAGGACGATGTCTACGGTGACCTGTACGAAGGCCCGGCGGTGCGCCTCGCGCAGATCGACGGGCTGCGTCAGGTCATCTACGTCGGCAGCTATAGCAAGCTCATCGGACCGGCGCTGCGGGTCGGTTACGTGGCGGCCGATGCGCAGCTGATCGCGCAGCTCGTCGAGCGCAAGGTGCTGTCGGTGCTCTCGGGCTCGATGCTGCTCGAGTCCTTCGTCTCGGAAGTGCTCGACGGCGGCCGTTACAAGCGCCACGTCGAGCATACGCGCGCGCGCCTCGCACGCATGCGGCGCGACGCGCGCACCGCGCTCGAGTCCGCCGGCATCGAGTTCGAGCCGGCCGAGGGCGCGGGGCTCTTCCTCTGGGGCCGGGTGCCGGAGGTCGCGCCGGTCGAGGAGCTGGTGCGCACGGCGCGCACGCGCTCGATCCTGCTCGCCCGCGGCTCGCTCTTCTCACCCGCGGCGGGTTGCCGGCAGTGGCTGCGCTTCAACGTCACCCACAGCGCCAGCCCGCCGTTGATCGCCTTCCTGCGCGAGTCGCTGCGCGCCGCGGCCTGACGGCCGCTGACAGGCAGCGCGTACCATTTCGCGCTGCGACACCGGTAAACTCGGCAGATGTTCGCATCGATACCGCCCGCCACGCGGGCCCTGATCCTCATCAACATCGGCGTGTTCCTGCTGCAGCAGGTCGCCGGTCAGCAGATCGCACAGCTGTTCGCGCTCTGGCCGCTCGGCAGCCCCCAGTTCAGGCCGTGGCAGCTCATCACCTACGCGTTCCTGCACGGCAACCTGGCGCACATCTTCTTCAACATGTTCGCGCTCTTCATGTTCGGCCGGGCGCTCGAGCAGTACTGGGGCGCGCGCCGCCTGGTGACGTTCTATCTGGTGTGCGTGCTGACGGCGGCGCTCACACAGCTCCTGGCGCAGCGCGGCGCGGGTGTCAACGAGGAGGTGATCGGCGCCTCGGGCGGAGTCTTCGGGATCCTGCTCGCCTTCGCCTGGTACTTCCCGCGCCAGCGCATCATTCTGCTGTTCCCACCGATCCCGATGCCGGCGTGGCTGTTCGTGACTCTCTACGGACTGCTCGAGCTGTTCTTCGGAGTGACCGGCACGGAGGCCGGAGTGGCGCACTTTGCGCACCTGGGCGGCATGGCGGGCGGGGCGATGTGCATCCTCTACTGGCGGCTGCGCCACCGCTTCGAATACCGGGCGTAGCCTCGAGTTCGCCCGCGCGCCTTCAGGCGCAGCGCACGCGCGAGTCGAGCCGTACCGGGCCGCGGCGCGTGCCGCAGGCATCGCACAGCAGCTCGCCCCCGTAGCGGCCGCGCCCGAAGATGCGTCCGTCAGGCAGGCGTACCCAGTTGCCGCCTCCCTCGACCTGTGAGTCGGCGAGGCGCACGTGCAGCGCGCACACGGAATTGGCGCAGAAGGGCGCGCCGCGCTCGAGCTCGTTGTCGACGTTGAGTACGTCCTCGGCGCCAGGCGCCCGCGTGAGAGCCCGGCCGGCAGTGACGCCCGAAGACTTCATCCGCGCCTCCTCGGAAGGGGACTGAGGCCCGGGGGTGCAGTCTGTCGGGGCGTCTTGACGCGCAGATGACGCGCCGGTGGCGGATCGATGACCGGCGCTCTGCGCTCTGTTCATCTAGATAACATGATATATACACCGTACGCTATTGTTTTATCAGCGTAATATATTGTGATTCCAGCACGCCAGCGCCGGTATTGGAAATCCGCCGCGGCTCCCGTCACAATCGCGCGCTCAAAAAATCCGCGGAACTTTGCCGCGCAGCCCTTATCTCTAGACCGCATCCGACATGATCAAGACCGAACATCTCACCAAACGCTACGGCCCGCTCGCGGCCGTCGAGGATGTCACCTTCCAGGTCGGACCCGGCGAAGTGCTCGGGTTCTTGGGCCCCAACGGCGCCGGCAAGACCACCACCATGCGCATGCTCGCCGGCTTCGTGACGCCGACTTCGGGCAGCGGCAGCATCTGCGGGCACGACATCGGCAGCGATACGCTCGCCGCCAAGTCGGCGCTCGGCTATCTGCCGGAGGGCGCGCCGAGCTACGGCGAGATGACCGTGCGCAATTTTCTCGCCTTCATCGCCGACCTGCGGGCGCTCGCGGGCGAGCGCCGCCGCGCGCGTCTCGCGCACGTGATCGAGCACCTGCAGCTCGGCGGTGTCCTCGACCAGACGATCGAGACGCTGTCGAAGGGCTTCCGGCGCCGCGTCGGCCTGGCGCAGGCGATCGTGCACGATCCGCCGGTGCTGATCCTGGACGAGCCCACCGACGGGCTCGATCCAAATCAGAAACACGAGGTGCGCACGCTCATCAACGACATGGCGCGCGACAAGATCATCGTGATCTCGACGCACATTCTCGAAGAGGTCGATGCCGTGTGCACGCGCGCGATCATCATCGCCCGCGGCCGCATCGTCGCCGACGACACGCCGGCCGGCCTCGCGGCCCGCTCGCGCTATCACAACGCCGTGTCGATGCAGCTCGACGACCCGGGGCAGCTCGCCGCGGCGCGCAGCGCTTTGGCCTCGCTCCCGGCCGTGGCCGACCTCGAGGTGAGCGAGCGCGACGCGCGCCTCACGGCGCTGCCGAAGGCCGGGGCCACGATCCTGCCGGCGCTGTCCGAGCTCGCGGCCCGTCAGGGGCTCAGGCTGAAGGAGCTGCACCTCGAATCCGGCCGCCTCGACGAAGTATTCCGCACCATCACCGCCTGACCGAGCTGAAGCAATGCGCAACGTGGGCATCATCATGCGCCGCGAGCTCGCGAGTTACTTCGCGACCCCGCTGGCGTACGTCTTCATACTCATCTTCCTGGTGCTGGCGAACGCCTTCACCTTCTATCTCGGCGGCTTCTACGAGCGCGGCCAGGCCGATCTCGAGCCGTTCTTCACCTTCCATCCGTGGCTGTACCTGTTCCTGATCCCGGCGGTCTCCATGAAGCTGTGGGCCGAGGAGCGCAAGTCCGGCAGCATCGAGCTGCTCATGACGCAGCCGGTGACGCTGCGCGAGGCGGTTACGGCCAAGTTCCTGGCGGCGTGGATCTTCACGGCGCTGGCACTCGCCCTCACGTTCCCGCTGTGGATCACCGTCAACTACCTCGGCCACCCCGACAACGGCGCGATCCTGGCCGCCTACCTCGGCAGCCTGCTGCTCGCCGGCGGTTTCCTCGCGATCGGCTCGTGCATGTCGGCGCTCACCCGCAGCCAGGTGGTGGCCTTCATCCTCGGCGTGGTCGCCTGCTTCGTGTTCCTGCTGGCGGGCTTCCCGCTGGTGCTCGACCTGTTCCGCGGCTGGGCGCCGCAGGCGCTCACCGATGCGATCGCATCGCTCTCGTTCCTCACCCACTTCCAGTCGATCGAGAAGGGAGTGATCGACGTGCGCGACCTGCTGTATTTCGCGATGCTGATCGGCTTCTTCCTGCTCGCCACGGCCATCGCTCTCGAGCTGCGTAAGGCGGACTAGCACCATGACGAAACGCTCCACTCTGGGCGGCGTAACGCTGCTGGCGGTCGCCCTGCTGTTCATCGCACTCACGGTGCTGTTCAACTACGCGCTGCGCGGCTGGCGTGTCGACCTCACCCAGAACCACCTGTACTCCACCGCGCCGGGCACCGAGCGCATCCTCAAGAGCATCCGCGAGCCGATCAACCTCTACTTCTTCTTCTCGGAGAAGGCCGCCGGCCAGCTGCCGCAGCTGAAGACCTACGGGGTGCGGGTGCGCGAGTTCCTCGAGGAGCTCGCGGCACGCTCCAACGGCAAGCTGCATCTGCACGTGGTCGATCCGCAGCCGTTCTCGGAGGACGAGGACCGGGCCGCCGAGCTCGGCGTGCGCGGCGTGCCGATGGGCGCCACGGGCTCGCAGTTCTACTTCGGGCTCGCCGGAACCAACTCCACCGACGGCCACGCGGCGATCGAGTTCTTCGACCCCAACAAGGAGCAGTTCCTCGAATACGACGTGGTGCGTCTGGTGTATCAGCTCGCCAACCCGAAAAAGCCCGTGCTGGCCTGGTTGTCCACCCTGCCGATGGGGCCGGGCTTCGATCCGCAGACCGGGCAGATGCGCGAGCCGTGGGTGATCTACGGGCAGGCGGAGCAGCTGTTCGAGGTGCGGCCGCTCGAGCCGACCGCCACCAAGATCGACCCCGATGTGAACGTGCTGGTGCTGGTGCACCCGAAGAATCTCTCGCCGGCGACCCGCTTCGCGATCGACCAGTACGCGCTCAAGGGCGGCCACATCCTGGTGTTCGTCGACCCGATGTGCGAGTCCGATACCGCCGGCGCCGACCCGCGCAACCCGATGTCGGCCATGGGCGCCGACAAGTCCTCGAGCCTGCCGGAGCTGCTCGCCGCCTGGGGTGTGCAGTTCGATGCGACCAAAGTGGTCGCCGACCGCGGCCATGCGCTCTCGGTGTCCATGCATCAGGGCGAGCCGCCGACCGAGCATCTCGGCGTGCTCGGCCTCGACAAGACGACCTTCGCCGCCCAAGACGTGATCACCGCGGGCCTCTCCAACATCAATGTCGCCATGGCGGGCCACCTCGAGGCGGTCAAGGGCGCGGCGACCAGGTTCGAGCCGCTCCTCTCCTCGAGCACCGATGCGGCGCTGCTGCCCGTGGAGCGGTTCCGCATGCTGTTCGATCCCGGGACGCTCCGTGAGGGCTTCAAGCCGAGCGGCGAGCGCTACACGATCGCCGCGCGCGTCACCGGCAATGTCACCAGCGCCTTCCCCGCGGGCGCCCCGGCCGGAGTCACCCTGCCGTCCGGGGAGGCGCCGCTCAAGGCTTCCGCCAAGCCGCTCAATCTCGTCGTGATCGCCGACGCCGACCTGCTGGCCGACTACCTGTGGGTGCACGCGCAGGAGTTCTTCGGCCAGCGTCTGGTGCAGGCCTGGGCCAGCAATGGCGACCTGGTGCTGAACGCCCTCGACAACCTCGCCGGCAGCGCCGACTTGATCAGCGTGCGCGGCCGCGCGACCTTCACCCGCCCGTTCGAGCGCGTCGAGAAGCTACGGCGCGCCGCCGACGATCGCTTCCGCGACAAGGAACAGGAGCTCGAGCACCAGCTACAGGCCACCGAGCAGAAGTTGAGCGCGCTGCAATCGAAGGGCGGCGGCGGCGATCAGAATGGACTGATCGTCACGCCTGCGGAGCAGCAGGAGATCGAGCACTTCGCGCAGGAGAAGATCCGCATCCGCAAGGAGCTGCGCGCGGTGCGCGCCGGGCTCGATCAGGACATCCGCACACTCGGCACGGAGATCAAGATCGTGGACATCATCCTGGTTCCGGCGGCCTTCGCGCTGCTGGCGCTCGCCTTTGCGGCCTGGCGCCGCCGCTCGCGCCGCCGGCCGGCCGCGGAGCAGCGGCCATGACGCCGCGCCGCGCCGCGCTGCTGCTCGCCGGCGGGCTGGCGCTGATCGTGTTTGCGATCTGGCTCTCCTCCAAGCGCCACCTCGACCGTGCGACGCTCGCCGGAGACCTGGTCCTGCCGGGCTTCGAGCACGCGGTCAACCAAGTGACCGAGGTCGACCTGCGCCGCGGTGACGGCACGCGCACCAGCCTGAAGAAGGCGAGCCATGGCTGGGTGGTCGGTGAGCGCGACTGGGCCGCCGAGCCCGGCAAGGTGCGCAAGCTCCTGCTCGATCTCGGGGCGCTGAACGTCGTCGAGGAGAAGACACGGCTCCCGGCGAACTACCCGCAGCTCGGCGTGGAGGACGTGAGCTCACCAACGGCCACCGGTACGCAGATCGACGCCGTCACGCCGACACGCACCTTCTCGCTCATCGTCGGCAAGAGCTCGAGCGGCAAGTCGGGCTACGTGCGGGTCGCCGGCACCGTGCCCTCGCTCCTGGCGGCTCCGCTCCTGACGCTCGATGCCGATCCCAAGACCTGGCTCGAGCGCTCGGTCATCGACCTGCCCGTCGCACGTGTGCGCCAGGTGGAGGAGAAGCCGGCCGAGGGCCAGGCGTTCACAGCGACGCGCGATAAGAAGGAGCAGGCGGATTTCACCGTGGCGCCCATCCCGAAGGGCCGCGCGCTGACCAGCGCCGGCGCCGCCGACGCGATCGCCGCGGCCTTGAGCTCGCTCATGCTCGAGGACGTGCAGAAAGCCGCGGCGCCGGCGGGCGGCAAGCTCTCGCACGCCGTGTTTCGCACCTTCGACGGACTCGAGATCGAGGCCGCGGGCCGCAAGGACGGAGCGCACGCCTTCCTCTCGCTCAAGGCAAGCGCGAGCGCCAAGGACGCCGAGGCAGAGTCGCAGCAGCTCAATACGCGGCTCGGCGGCTGGGAGTTCGAGATTCCCGAGTACAAGTACTCGGCGATCTTCCGCACGCTGGAGGAGCTGCTGCAGCCCCTGCCGCCGAAGCCCGCGCCGAAGAAGCCGGCAGCGAAGGCTGCCGCGCCGAACGGCAAGTAGGCGCGGCGCTACGGCCCGACCTGCGACATCAGGGCGAGCGGGCGTCCTTCCGGGTCGTTGAAATGCGCCAGCCACTCCTCGGTGCCATCGGCATGGCGATGGATGAGGTGCGGCGCCTGCACAAACTCGACGCCGCGCGAGCGCAGCGTGTCGTACGCGGAACGGATGTCGGCGACGCGCAGATACAGAATCGACTCAGGTCCCGGCTTCTCGCTCGCGCTCAGGTAGAGACGCGTCCCGGCACAGTCGAAGAACGCGTAGGGACCGAAGCTGTAGAGGTGCGTCAGGCCTAGGGTCTCGCCGTACCAGGCCTTGGACTCGCGGATATCGCGTACCGTGCGCGAAACCTGCGCGAGTGCGCCGAGCGAGAGTTGGGTCGTCATGGGTCTCTCCTTGCGGGCGAGCGCACTGTCGCGCGGCTCGCGGAACCAGCGGCGCAGCGCCTGGCGATTCGCGACCCCGAGCTTCGCGAGCGCGTTCGCCACGTGATACTTGACGGCATCGGGGCTGATGCCGCGGCGCGCGGCGATCTCGCGGTTGCTCATCCCGTGCTGAATCGCATGTACCACGCGCCACTCGCTCGGCGTCAGGACGTCGGCATGAGGCGGCCGGCCGCGGCGGCGTGGGCGTGGGCTCACCATGGACCGATCCTAGAACCTCACCCGGCGAATTACCCTCCCCCCGCGCAGCTGCTGCGCTTTCTCGCCTCCGTCCGGCGGGAACTGTTGCAATGCAGCAATCGATCGCGCGTCGTGTCCCTGCTCGCGCCGCCGGCGTAGACTTTTTTGGGCCGCGGCCGCACGCTGCGGAGCGGCTCGAAAGGAGGCGAACATGAGCGCCGTCATTCTCGCCGTGTTCAATGAGTACGCGGCCGCCGACCGGGTCCGCACCCGCCTGGTGAGCGACGGTTTTCCCACCGACCGCGTCGAGCTCACCGCGTCCTGCGAGCCGGGACGGGCGGGGCTGCAGCCCGCCGCCTCGGCGCACGAGAAGTTCGTGCAGTACTTCCGCACGCTCCTCAGCAAGGAGGACGAGCGCCCGTTCGTCGAGGGCCTCGCCGAGCGTGTCGACGGAGGTGCCGCCACGATCACCGTGCATCCGCGCGGCGCGATCGAGACCGAGCGCGCCGCCGAGATCCTGGAGGGAGCTGGCGCGGTCGAGGTGGTCGGCCACGATCTCGAGCACCAGTCCTTCGAGCACGCCGCCTCGCGCGGCGAGGGGTACTGGGTGCGCCACTTCATGCTCGACAACCCGACCGGAGCCGACTGCATCTACTGTCGCCTCTTCCCCGGCCACCGGCACTGAGGCGGGCGCGCCCCCGGGTCGTCCCTGCAGTCACGTGGGTCCCGGGGCCCGCGGATCGCGGGCCCCGGCGCACATTGCTCTACTACTTCACTTTCTCCAGCGTGTAAGTGGTCGTCTGTCCGTGAGCCAGATCTTTGTCTTCGGCGCTGATGGTCTTGCCGTCGGCGGCGACCGCCAGGCGGATCTCATCGGTCACCTTGCCCTGGCGGTGATCGCTCTCGAGCACCGTGTGCGCGTCTACCCGCTTCAGCGTCACGGTCGTGTGGCTTGGATCACCGTTGACCGGGTACTCCTTGCCGTCGAATTTCGCGTCGTAGCTCTGGCCGTTCCAGTGCATGCTGAAGCCATCTGCCGTCATCGCATAACCAACCATAAGCGCCGCTTCGTTCCCTGCGGTGGCCACGTCCGGCTTCCAGCTACCGGAGATGGCGTGCGAACCCGCCGGCCCGGCCGCCACGCGCTTCTCGGTGTAGGAGCCCGTCGCCTCCTTCGCGCCCGTGTGGTCGACATAGCTGCCCTTGAGGATCTTGCCGTCGCCGGCCGCTTCGACGGTGTTTACCACGGTCACCTTGCCGGCGAGCCGGCTGGTGATCTCGATTGACGTCGGACTCAGCACCTTGACCGCCACTGAGTCGTGATATGGATTTCCCTTGGTCTCGTGAAACTGGCCGTCCGCCTTGACCGTGTAAGGCGGGTCGCAGTTCGAGCAGGTGTACTCGCCGTTCACGAGCTGGAACGAATCCGGTCTTCCGCTCGTCTGCATCGAATCGAGCTTCGTCTTCCAGGTGCCATCGAAGGCGCTGCCCGCAAAAGCAACCGCGGGCACCAGCAGCAGCGCTGCCACTGTGATTCTCATGTTCGCTCCCCTCTTGTTGGTGTAGTTAGTCGGTGCGTCGGTGCGACGCTCCGGGAGCGGCGGAGTGTAGACCTGCGATCGCGCCTCACCAACAGCACAGCCGCAGCCTAAGCTGCACCTGTTGGAATCGCCGGACTGGTGCGCCGCGGCAATCGCTGCGCCGCGCCGCGCGCGATAATGAGCCATGTCTCAAACCGTGTACGTCGGCGGTTGCCTGTGCGGCGCGGTGCGCTATCAGATCGAGGGCGCCGTCAGCAATCCGTGCTACTGCCATTGCGCGAGCTGCCGCCGTGCGACCGGCGCGCCCATGGTTCCCTGGGGGACGTGCGCGCGCGCTGCGCTGCGCATGACCCGCGGCCGCTTGAGCGAGTACCGCTCATCGGCGCAGGTCTGGCGCGGCTTCTGTGCGAGCTGCGGTACTTCGCTCACCTACCGGAACGAGGCGCGTGCCGCGGAGATCGACGTCACGCTGGCCTCGCTCGATGACCCGACGCTGCTCGCGCCCCGGATGCACGTGTGGGTGAAGGATCGGCTGCCGTGGACGACGATCGGCGATCAGCTGCCACGCCACGACACGGGTGTCCCGAGCGACTAACGCGTCTTTGCCAGCAGCCCGAGCGATACGGCCGCGAGCAGTGTGGTTGGCAGCCAGGCGAGCAGCACCGGGTCCAGCGCAAACACGACCGTGCTGCTCTCGATGAGTCTCTGCAGCAGGAAAAAAGTGATGCCGAGCACCAGGCCGAGCAGCATGCGCGTGCCGGAGCCGGTCGAGCGCAGCGGCCCGAGCGCGAAGGGTATCGCCAGCAGCGCGCAGAAGGCGATCGCCACGGTGCGCGCGATGCGCGACCAGAACGCAAACACGTACTCGCGCGCATCGAGCGCGTTGGCCCGGTAGTAGCTGATCAGCCGCCACAGCGCGCCGATCGTGAGCTGATCCGGATCCTGGACGGCGAGGCCGAGGAAGCCGGCGGTGACGTTCGACTCGAGGATGCGCTCGGTGGGCGGCGTGGCGCTCACGCTGTCGCCGGCGAAGCGCGATTCGGCGTAGTCGGTCAGCAGCCACTTGCGATTGGATCCGGCGGTGGCGCGCCGGGCGCGGCCCAGCGCGAGCAGCTGGTGCTGCGGCGACAGCTCGAAGATCTGCATGCCGCCGAACTGCCGCTCACCGGACTGTCCGGCCACGTTGAGAATCATGTCGCCGTCGCGCACCCAGGCGCCGCTGCCGGTGCCGAAGCTGACGTTGCTCAGCTTGCTGAAGGCCTTCTGCTCGCGCGCCACCTGCTGCAGCGGCGGGCCGAGAAACTCCCCGAGCACCAGCTCCGCACCGATCAGGAGGCCCGCCGCGATGAGCGTGGTGCCGGCGATGCGCGCCACCGAGATCCCGGTCGCGCGCACCACCGTGAGCTCACTGCCGCGTGCCAGCGAACCGAGGCCGAGCAGCGCCCCGATCAGCACCGTGATGGGCAGCAGCTCGTAGGCCTGCTGCGGGAGGTTGAGCAGCGTGTACCAGAGCGCGCTCCACACCGTATAGCGTCCGACGCCGATGTCGTCCTGCTGATCGATCAGCAACCACAGTCCCCCGAGCATCAGGAACACGCTCATCACCAGCAGCACCGAGCCGAGGATGCTCCGTACCAGGTAGCGGTCGAGCACGCTCACTGGCGCCGCACCCGGTAGCGCAGCCGGTTCATGAGGCCGGGACCGACGATCACTGCGAGCGCGAGCAGCACCACCACCGCATGCGTCCACCAGAGGCCTAACACCACCGGCACCGTGCCGCGGCCGATCCACACCTTGCCGGCGGACACGAGGTTGAGATAGAGGAAGTAGATGACCACCGCGATCCACACCCGCGCGTAGCGCCCCTGGCGCGGCTTGAGGCGCGACAGCGGCACGGCCAGCAGCGCCAGCACCATGCAGGTGAGCGGCATGGCGATGCGCCACTGCAGCTCCGCCTGTTCGGGCAGGGAACGCGAGCCGAGCAGCTCTGCGGTGGGGCGTGCCTCGAGCGCCGTCACGGTCTCGCTCGCCTGCGGCACCGGCACCGGCACGACGTGCTCGGCGAAGCGCAGCATGCGGAACTCGGCGCTCCCCGGCACACCCTCGAAGCGCTCACCGTCATAGAGCGTGAGAATGTGCGTGAGCCCGTCCGGCGTGACCTCGCGGCGGGCCTTGCGGGCGAGCGCCACCTCGACCTCGCGTCCGCTGCTGCGCTCGACGAACACGTTGCCGAGGGTGCCGTCGTCGGCGACCTCCTGCGCATACACCACGGCGCTGCCGCCGCCGAGGCTGCGGAACTTGCCGGACGCGATCGGCGCGAGCTGCCCGGCGCGCAGCGCCTCGTTGCGCAGGTTGAGCGCGCGCACCGTGGCCGCGGGCGCCAGTACCAGGGTGAGCCAGGCGAGCGCGGCGGTCAGGAGCGCCGCGAGCAACGTCACCGGCAGGTAGACGGTGGCCGGCCCGGTGCCGCAGGCGAGCGCTGCCGCCATCTCGCTGTCGTGATACAGCCGCCCGAACGCCAGCATCACGCCGAGCAGCAGCCCCACCGGCAGCAGCACCCACAGATACTGCAGCGCGCCAAGGCCGATCAGCTCGAGCACCAGGTTCTGCGGGTACTGGTTGGCTGCGGCCCGCTCCAGTACCCCTACCACCTGGTTGGCGAGCAGGATCACCAGCAGCACGGCCGTCACCACCGCCCATGCCGCGGCCACTTCTCGCAAAATGTAACGTCCGAGAATCGTGCCCAAAGACGCTCCGCCTGCGCGCCGCCGCAAACCCGGCAGGCTCTTGGGTTACACTTGACGGCGCTCATACCCATCGCAGCACATCGCGCGCTGAACAACACCAACGGAGCGAGGCGCTCAAGAGCCGCGACTAAGGTAAATCAGACGAGCGCGCGTCTCAACGGGAAGGGATAGCGGATGGAATTCGGAGTCTGGACGAAGGGCCTGGCGACGCTCGCGGTCGATTGCCTGGTCGTCGGCGTGTTCGAAGAGAGCGAGCTCGGCGCCGAGGCGCGCGCCGTCGATGCGGCCTGCGGCGGCCGCCTGCAACGCCTCCTGACGCGCGGCGACTTCGCCGGGCGTGCCGGCGACACGCTGCTCATCACCGAGGTCACGGAGCTGCCGGCGCGGCGGGTGCTGCTGGTGGGCCTCGGCGCGCGCAAGCAGCTGGCGCGCCGCAGCTGGCGGCGCGCGTGGGCCAGCGCGCTCACGGCCCTCGCCCGCACCCGCATCGCGAGCGTCGCGCTGGCGCTCGATCGGCCCGCGGCGCGCGAGCTCGATGACTACTACTTCGGGCGCGCGGTCGCCGAGCTCGCCGGCGCCACACTCTACCGCATCAACGATCTGAAGACCGGCAAGAAGCCGCCCGCTCCCGCCTTGAAGCAGGTGCTCGCCGGACCGGTGCGCAAGGCCGACGCCGCGGCGCGCGGCTTCAAGCATGGCGCGGCGATCGCCGCCGCCGCCGCCATCCAGCGCGACCTCGCCAACCTGCCCGCCAACGTGTGCACGCCGACCTACCTGGCCGAAGAGGCGCGGGCGCTCGCCAAGCGGCACAAGTCGCTCACGGCGCGCGTGCTCGATGAGGCGGCGATCCGCCGCGAGCGCATGGGGTGCCTGCTCGCCGTCTCGCAGGGCAGCCGACAGCCGCCGCGCTTCATCGTGCTCGAGCACCGCGGCGGCAAGGCCGCGCAGCCGCCGGTGGTGCTGGTCGGAAAGGGCGTGACCTTCGACACCGGCGGCATCTCTCTCAAGGACCCGCCGGGCATGGATGAGATGAAGTTCGACATGAGCGGTGCCGCGGCGGTGATCGCCTGCCTGACGCTCGCGGCGGAGCTGCGCCTGCCGCTGCACATCGTGGGGCTCGTGGCGGCGGTGGAGAACATGCCGGGCGGCAAGGCCGTGAAGCCCGGTGACATCGCCACCAGCGCCTCGGGCCAGACCGTCGAGATCCTCAACACCGACGCCGAGGGGCGCCTGATCCTGTGCGACGCGCTGCATTACGCGCGGCGCTTCCGCCCCGCCGCGGTGGTCGACATCGCGACGCTCACCGGTGCCTGCGTGGTCGCGCTCGGTCATCATCACTCGGGCCTCATGGGCAACGACGAGGCGCTCATCGAGCAGCTGCGGGAGGCCGGCGTGCGTGCCGACGACCGTTGCTGGCAGCTGCCGCTCACCGAGGACTACGCCGAGCAGCTCAAGAGTAACTTCGCCGACTTCGCCAATATCGGCGGACGCGACGGCGGCGCGATCACCGCCGCCGCCTTCCTCGGCAAGTTCACCCAGGGCCTCGCCTGGGCGCACCTGGACGTCGCCGGAACCGCCTACCAGGGAGGCGCGCAAAAGGGCAGCACCGGGCGGCCGACGCCGCTGCTCGCCGACTTCCTCATCCGGCGCGCCGAGCGCTGACGCCCGCCAAGCGGCTCTGGGCCACGGCCGCCACCGGCACGCGCCGTGAGGAACGGGCGTGCCGCTATAATCGTACGATCAATGGATAAGGTGTACGCGCCGCAGGACATCGAGCGGCGCATCTACGAGCGGTGGGAGTCGCGCGGCTGGTTCGCACCCGCGGGCCGCGGCGCGCCCTACTGCATCATGATCCCGCCGCCCAACGTGACCGGAACGCTGCACATGGGGCACGCGTTCCAGCACACGCTCATGGACGCGCTGACGCGCTACCACCGCATGAGCGGTGAGGATGTGCTCTGGCAGCCGGGCACCGACCACGCCGGCATCGCCACGCAGATGGTCGTGGAGCGACAGCTGAACGCCGCGGGGCAGCGGCGCACCGATCTCGGCCGCGAGGCGTTCATCGAGCGCGTGTGGCAGTGGCGCGCGCAGTCCGGCGGCACGATCACCGAGCAGATGCGCCGCCTCGGCGACTCGGTCGACTGGTCGCGCGACCGCTTCACCATGGATCCGGGCCTGTCGCGCGCGGTCACCGAGGTATTCGTGCGGCTCCACGCGGAAGGCCTCATCTACCGCGGCAAGCGCCTGGTCAACTGGGATCCGGTGCTGCTCACGGCGCTCTCCGACCTCGAGGTGCAGTCGCAGGAGGAGGACGGGGAGATCTGGCATCTGCGCTATCCGCTCGAGGACGGCAGTGGCCACGTCGTGGTCGCCACCACGCGTCCCGAGACCATGCTGGGCGACACCGCCGTGGCCGTGCACCCCGACGACGAGCGCTACCGCCATCTGATCGGCCGCAACGTGCTGCTGCCGATCGCCGGACGAGCCATCCCGATGATCGCCGACTTTTATGTCGATCCGAACTTCGGCTCGGGCTGCGTGAAAATCACGCCCGCACACGACTTCAACGACTACGAGATCGGTGCGCGCCACGCCCTGCCGCTCATCAACATCTTCACCGAACGCGCCGCGCTGAATGACTCGGTGCCGGAACGCTTCCGCGGCCTCGACCGTTTCGAGGCGCGCAAGCGCGTCGTGGCCGAGCTCGAGGCGGCTGGACTCGTCAAGCGCGTCGAGCCGCACAAACTGGTGATCCCGCGCGGCGACCGCAGCGGCGCAGTGCTCGAGCCCTGGCTGACCGATCAGTGGTACGTGAAGATCGCACCGCTCGCGCAGCCGGCGCTCGCCGCCGTCGAGGACGGGCGCACGCGTTTCGTGCCGGAGAACTGGACGCGCACCTATTTCGAGTGGATGCGCAACATCAAGGACTGGTGCGTGAGCCGGCAGCTGTGGTGGGGCCACCGCATCCCGGCATGGTACGACCGCGCCGGCAACGTATACGTCGGCCGCGACGAGACCGAGGTGCGCGCGCGCCACGGGCTCGATGCGCGCGTGCCGCTGCGCCAGGACGAGGATGTGCTCGATACCTGGTTCTCCTCGGCCCTGTGGCCGTTCTCGACGCTCGGCTGGCCTGAAGAGACTCCGGAGCTCGCGCGCTTCTACCCCGGGAGCGTGCTCGTGACCGGCTTCGACATCATCTTCTTCTGGGTCGCACGCATGATGATGATGGGGCTGAAATTCATGGGGGCGGTGCCGTTCCGCGACGTCTATATCACCGGTCTCATCCGCGACGAGCGCGGCGAGAAGATGTCGAAGTCCAAGGGCAACGTGATCGACCCGCTCGACATCGTCGACGGCATCGCGCTCGAGGCGCTGGTCGAGAAGCGCACCAGCGGGCTCATGCAGCCGAAGCTCGCCGCCTCGATCGAAAAGGCCACGCGCCGCCAGTACCCGGACGGCATCGCAGCGCACGGCACCGATGCGCTGCGCTTCACCTTCGCCGCGCTCGCCTCCCCGACCCGCGATCTGCGCTTCGACCTGCCGCGGGTCGCGGGTTACCGCAACTTCTGCAACAAGCTGTGGAATGCGGCGCGTTTCGTCATGCAGAACCTCGCCGAGCAGCCGCCGCCCGCGCAGGGCGCGCCGGTCGAGCTCTCGGTGGCCGACCGCTGGATCCGCGCGCGCTTCGGCCGCGCGCTGGCCACGGTCGCGCAGTCTCTCAGCGACTATCGCTTCGACTTCGCCGCGGCCGCCCTCTACGAGTTCGCCTGGTACGACTTCTGCGACTGGTACCTCGAGCTCACCAAGCCGGTGCTGCAGTCGCCCGAGTCGGCGCCCGCGGCCCGCGCCGGCACCCTGCGCACGCTCGCCGTAATGCTCGAGGCGCTGCAGCGTGCGCTGCATCCCTTCATGCCGTTCATCACCGAGGAGATCTGGCAGCGTGCCGCACCGCTCGCCGGCGTCGCGGGCGAGACCGTCATGCTGCAACCCTACCCGCGTGCCGCCGAGTTCCCACCGGACGAGACGGCCGAGCGCGAGGCCGCCTGGATCCAGGCGGTCGTGCTCGGCGTGCGGCAGATCCGCGGCGAGATGAACATCAGCCCGGCAAGGCGCATCCCGCTGCTGCTGCGCGATGCGAGCGCTGAGGAGCGCGAGCTCAGCGAGCGTCACCGCGCGCTCATCGAGCGCCTCGCGGGACTCGAGAGCGTGACCGTGCTCGCGCCCGGCACCCCGGTGCCGCCGGCGGCACTCGCGCTGGTCGGAACGCTGGCGCTGCTCGTGCCCATGGCAGGCCTCATCGATGCGCCGGCGGAGGCTGAGCGCCTGACCAAGCTGAGCGCCAGGGCCGAGAAGGAGCTGGTGGCGCTCCGTGGCCGGCTCGCGAGCACGAGCTTCGTCGAGAGCGCTCCTCCTCACGTCGTGGCCGCCGCCCGCGAGCGTTCCGCCGAGCTCGAGCGCACGCTCGCGGGGTTGCGTGCGCAGATCGAGCGCGTGCGGGAGCTGCTGCCCTCGTGAGCGCCGTGGACGCAGCGCCGGCCGATCCCCGCGCCCTGCAGGCCGTGCTCGCCACGCTCGAAACCATCATCCTCGGCAAGCCGCACCAGATTCGCCTCTGCCTCGCGTGTCTCCTGGCGCGCGGTCACCTCCTGATCGAGGACGTCCCCGGGGTGGGCAAGACCACCCTCGCACACGCACTCGCGCACATACTGGGACTCGCGTGGCAGCGCGTGCAGTTCACCAGCGACCTGCTGCCCGCGGACATCATCGGTGTCTCGATCTTCGACCGCGCTCACCAGCGCTTCGACTTCCGTCGCGGGCCGATCTTCACCCAGCTCCTGCTCGCGGACGAGGTCAACCGCGCGAGTCCGCGTACACAGAGCGCGCTGCTCGAGGCGATGGAGGAGCGCCAGGTGAGCGCCGACGGCACGACCTACCGCCTGCCGGACGTGTTCTTCGTGGTCGCCACGCAGAATCCGCACGAGCAGCTCGGCACGTTCGCCCTGCCTGAATCGCAGCTCGACCGCTTCCTCATGCGTGTGACGCTCGGCTACCCCGACGCGGCCCACGAGCGCGAGCTGCTGCGCGGCGGCGAGCGTCGCGACCTGCTGCCGCAGATCCCCGCGGCGCTGAGCCCCGCGGCGGTGCTGCATCTGCAGCACGAGGTGCGCGCCGTGCACGTGGCCGATGCCCTGCTCGACTACTGTCAGGCCCTGATCGCGCGCACGCGCGACCGGGGCGACTTGAAGCTCGGACTCTCCCCGCGCGCCGGCCAGGGTCTGCTGCGCGCCGCGCAGTCGTGGGCCTATCTCGCCGGCCGCAACGCGGCGCTGCCCGAGGATGTGCAGGCGGTGCTGCCCGCGGTCGTCGCCCACCGGCTCGAGCGGCGCGAGCCCGGCGGCGGCGACGCCCTGGTGGCCGATGAGATCGTGCGCTCGGTGCCGGTCCCGCTCTGAGCGCAGACTCGCCCATGAAGCTGCCCTTCGCGGAGTCGATGCGCGCCCGTATGGCCGCGTGGGTGCGGCGGCGCCAGGGTGCGGACGTGCTCCCCGTGACGCTCGCGCAACGACGGCTGTATATCCTGCCGACGCGCGCGGGACTTGCCTTCGGGGGGCTGTGGCTCCTCATGCTGCTCGCGGGACTGAACTACGGCAACAGCCTCGCGCTGTTCCTCACCTTCCTGCTCGCGGGCTTCGCGCTGGTCGCGATGCAGGCGTGCCACCGCAACCTTCTCGGCACGACGCTCGCTGCCGTGAGCGGCCCGGCGATGTTCGCCCGCCGCTCGGGCGCGCTGGTGCTGACGCTCGAGAATCCCTCGCAGCAGCCCCGGTTCGGCGTCGAGGCTTCACTCGACAGCGGCCCGCTGCTCGGCGTCGACCTCGCGCCGCACGGGCGGGCGCTCCTCACGCTGCCGCTCGCGGCGGCGCGCCGCGGCATCGTGCACATCGACCGGCTGCGCCTGACGAGCACCCACCCTTTCGGCCTGTTCCGCACCTGGACCTGGGTGCACCTGCCGGTCGAGGTGCTGGTTTATCCGCACCCTTCGGGATCCCTGCCGCGGCCGACGACCAGCGGGCCGCAGCTCGGCGAGCGCCCCTACGGCAGCGCCGGCGCCGACGAGTGGCTGGGACTGCGGCCGTTTCGCGAGGGCGACTCGCCGCGCCAGGTCGCCTGGAAGGCCTATGCACGCGGGGCGCCGCTGCTCGTGAAGGAATACAGCCCGGCCGGATCCGATTTGTGCCTGTTCGACTTCGCGCAGCTTCCGCTGCCCGATGTCGAGGCGCGCCTGTCGCAGCTCGCGCGCTGGGTGGTCGACGCCGAGGCCGGCGGCGAGCGCTACGGCCTGACCGTCCCGGGCACGGCGCTCGCCCCAAACCGGGGCCCCGAGCATCGCCATCAGTGTCTCGCGGCACTCGCGCTTCATGGCAGCTGAGCGCGACCGGGCGGCAGCCCTTTACTGGGCCACGGCCGCGTTCGCCGGCGGCCTGCTGCTGCACGTCGACCGGCTGCCGGCGTGGGTGACGGTCGCAGCGCTGCTGCTCGCGCTGTGGCGGCTCGCCGTCGCGCGCTCAGCGCTGCCGCAACCGGGCAGGATCGCACGCGCGGTGCTCGTCGCGGTGGTGACTCTTGGGGTACTGGCGCGCTTCCACACGTTGAACGGGCTTGCCGCCGGCACGGCACTGCTCGCGCTCATGGCGGCCTTGAAGCTCCTCGAGACCGACCGGCGCCGCGACCGCCTGGTGCTGGTGGGTGCGGGATTGTTTCTGCTGCTCGCCGCGTGCCTCGACCGCCAGAGTCTCGTGCGCGCGCCGCTCTATCTCGCGCAGGCGTGGCTGTGTTGCGCAGCGCTCGCCGTGATCGCCGCCGACGGCCTCCCCGGGCGCACCGCGCTCGCCCTCTCCGGGCGCACGCTCCTCCTGGCGCTGCCGCTCGCGGTGCTGCTGTTCCTGTTCTTCCCGCGATTCGCCGGCTCCTTCTGGGCCATACGACACGGCGAGGAAGCCACGACCGGGCTCTCCGAGACCATGAGTCCCGGCAGCATCGGCAAGCTCACGACCGCCTACGACGTGGCGTTTCGCGCCCAGTTCGAGGGTGAGATGCCGCCGCCCGAGCAGCGCTATTGGCGCGGCCCGGTGCTGGTTGAGTTCGACGGCGCGACCTGGTCGCGCGGCTCGCACGACTGGAGCTCGCCCACACCGTGGCAATTCACCGGCCGCGGCTATCTCTACCGCGTCGCGCTCGAGCCGAGCCGGCATCACTTCTGGTTCGCGCTCGACACGCCCGCACGGTCTCCGGATGCCAACGTGCAGCTCACTCACGATTACGAGCTGCGGGCCACGCAACCGGTGTCCGACCCGACGAGCTACCGGGCCCTCTCCTATACGGGCCGGCGTGTGGCCACGCCGCTCGCCGAGTGGGAGCGCCTCGAGGACACCGCCTTGCCGCGCGGGCTCAATCCGCGCTCGCTCGAGCTCGCGCGCGCGCTGCGCGCACGCGCCGCGGGCGATGCGGCGTACGTGGCGGCGGCGCTCGACTATCTGCGCAGCAACGGCTTCGTCTATTCGCTCGAGCCCGAGGAGCTCGGCCGCGACCAGATCGACGATTTTCTGTTCCGCACCCGCACCGGGTTCTGTGGCCACTACGCATCCGCATTCACCGTGCTGATGCGCGCGGCGGGCGTGCCCGCCCGGGTCGTCACCGGCTACCAGGGCGGGGAATGGAATCCCGTCGGCGCTTACCTGGCGGTGCGCCAGTCGGATGCGCATGCATGGGTCGAGGTATGGCTCGATGGGAGCGGCTGGACGCGCGTCGATCCGACCGCGGTGGTGGCGCCGGAGCGCCTGGTGCGGGCGGCGCTCGATCTGCTGCCCGAGGCAATGTCGGTCTCCACCCGGCTGCTGCGCGGGTCGCCCTGGGTAGTGAGCCTGCTGCAGCGCTGGGATGCCGCCAACGCCTGGTGGAACGAGCGGGTGGTGAAGTTCGACTACGCGACGCAGATCGACGTACTCGAGCGCTTAGGGGTCCGTTCCGCCGATGCCTGGGCGCTCGGCTGGGCCTTCGTCGCCGCACTCCTTGCGTGGCTCGTGATCCTTGCCTGGCACATGAGGGGAGCGGTACGCAGCGCGCGGCCTGAAGCGCTGGTGCGCGCGTACGTCCTGCTGTGCCGCAAGCTCGCGCACACGGGAGTGCGGCGTGCCGCGCACGAAGGACCGCTCGCCTATGCGGCGGCGCTGCGCGGCGCCGCTCCCGACCTCGGGGAGGGCGCGCACGCGCTGCTCGCCTGCTACGCGCGGCTGCGCTACGGCGCTCCCGAGCCCGCGAGCCGCTCGCGCGACATCGATGAGTTCGCGCGCGCGGTGCGGCGGCTGAGGGTTCGCTAAGCGCTCCTGAAACCTATCTTCGTGTGGGTGCCGTCGCAGAAGGGCTTGTTGGCACTGCCGCCGCAACGGCAGAGCGCCGCCGCGGTGACGCGCGCCACTACGCGCCCGGTGCCGCTCACGATCTCGAGATTGCCGCGCACCTTGAGGGGCCCGTTCAGCTGCGGCTCGATCGCCAGCACGCCGTCGCGCACCGCCAGCATCTCGGCCTTGCCGGTCGGCGGCTCGCCCGTCGCGCTGAAGCCGATCTCGTGATGCGAGCCGTCGCAGTAGGGTTTGTTCTTCGAGGCGCCGCAGCGGCAGAGCGTGGCGCGAAAGCCCGCCGGGACTCCGTCGATCGTGAGCTGCGCGCGGAAAGCGTACGGCCCGCCCTCGCGCACGGTCGCAAGGTTGACCGGCGGCGCGGATTCCTGCGGCTCCCCGTCGAGGCGGCGATAACGGATCGCGCCCGAAGGGCAGGCATGCGCCACTTCGACCAGGCGCTCGACCGGCATCGCATCCGGATGGATCCAGGGGCCCTTCACGTTGGCAAGGAAAACCTCCGGTGCCCAGGTGACGCAGAAGCGCGAGTGAATGCAGCGCTTCGCCTCGAACTCGAGCTCGAGCTTCCCGCCCGTCACTCGCTCGATGCCACCGGCGGCCTGCGCGTCGGCAGCCGGGGCGGCAGCGGCGGGGACCGGAGGCTCGCGCATCGCGCGCTGATCCGCAGCTGGCGCCGCGGCGGCCGGCGCGGGCGCTGCGAGATCGAAGCCCTTGCGGGCGCGCTCCGCGAGCGCGGTGAGCTGTGCGGCCGCCGCGACAGCGCGGGCGTCGCCGTCCGCCTCGAGGAGCGCCGCCGCGTCCGCGAGCTGTCCGAAGCGCTCGACGAACACGCGCCGCGCCGCAGGGCCTGGCGGCAACGGGCTTGGATCTCTCAGTGTGATGAAGGTGACGCCGGCGTTGCACTGGGGATTGGAGGGCCCGGCGGGCAGCCGCGCGGCGCGCTCGGCGAGCGGCGCCAATGCCTGCATCAGCCCGATGGCCAGATCGACGGTGAGTGACTTCTCGGTGCTCGGCCCGCGCACGCCATACGAGTACCCGAGGAGGCGAAGCATGAGCGCATAGCAGGCGTTGGCGAGATCGACGGTTGCGAAAGCGTCCGGGTTCTCGAGCCATACGCGCCCCTCCGGGCGCGGGGGCCGGCGCAGCACCGGATTGGTCGCTGCCGGGAAAGCCGGCGCGAACGCCGGGTTCTTGTCCTTGAGCGCCCGCAGCTCCGAGCGGATGGCGAGGAACCTCTGGTAGTGGGAGCCGCTCGAGTCGCTCGGTGCGCCCTCGCCCTGCTCGACGATCGCAGCGAACGCCGCCAGCGCCGTCTTCAGGCAGATCACCGGCCTGCAGCCGGTCAGACTCACCTCCGCCGGCGAGAGCTGCAGAGCACGGTCGCCGTCGAAGGCCACTTCCTCGCCGTGACGCTCGACGAAAGTGCGCAGCCCCTCGCCGAGCCAGGCGTAGAAATGACCCACCGTGTCGTAGTCACGGCCCATCGGCGTTAGGTGCGGTCGCTCCGTGCCGCGGACGTAGATGCGCTCGCAGGCGAAGCCCGCTCCCTCGGGCTCCTCGGAGCCCCGCGGCCGCTCGAGGAATACGAAGTGCTGGAGCGTCTCGGCGTTGAAGGGGGCGAGCTTCACCGTGATGCTCGCCGGCAGGTAGCCGGGATCCAGCGGAAAGTTCGCGCGGCCCACGCGCGGGCTCGCGCCGAGCGCCGAGGTGATGTTCCACACTGCGGCCAGGTGCCCCATTTCGTCGATCGCCACGCTGAGCAGCTGTTGGCGCCAGCGTTTGACCGCCGTCGCCTCCTCGGAACTCAGCCCCTCGCCCTCGCCGTCCTTCAGACTGAAGGCGGCGTAGAGATAGGTGCACATGAGGTTGTGCTCGAGCTCGGCCGCCTCGTAGAGCAGGTTGATGAGGATCTCGCGCTGGCTGAGCGGGGCCGCGATCGCCTGAACGTCGTTCATAGCGCCTCCATGAAGGCCGCTATGTGCGCACAAAACGCCCGCGGGCGCCATATCCCGAAAGTTGCTGGCCGGCGCGTGCGAGGTTCGATCACGCGATCGCGTGTTCCCGGGTCTCGTGGAAGACGATGCCCGGCCAGCGCTCGATCGTCAGCTGGAGATTGACGCGCGAGGGCGCGAGATACACGAGCGCACCGGCGTGATCGAGCGCCAGGTGATCGTGCGCGCGGGTACGGAACTCCTCCAGGCGCTCGCCGTCCGTGCTGTCGACCCAGCGCGCGGTGTAGACGGTGACCGGCTCGAACACGCACTGCACTCCGTACTCGTCCGCAAGGCGGAAAGCCACCACCTCGAACTGCAGCTGCCCGACCGCTCCCAGGATCAGCTCGTTGTTGCGCACCGGCCGGAACAGCTGCGTCGCGCCCTCCTCGCACAGCTGCGACAGTCCCTTCTGCAGCGCCTTCATGCGCAGCGGGTCCTTGAGCACTGCGCGGCGGAAGATCTCCGGGGCGAAGTTCGGCACACCGGTGAAGGCGAGCCGCTCGCCCTGCGTGAAGCTGTCGCCGATGTTGATCGTGCCGTAGTTATGGAGCCCTATGATGTCCCCGGCATAGGCCTCCTCGGCCTGGGCGCGCTCGGCCGCCATGAAGGTGAGCGCATCCGCAACCCGCACCTCCTTGCCGAGGCGCACGTGGTAGAGGCGCATGCCGCGCGTGTACTTGCCGGCGCACAGGCGCAGAAACGCGATCCGGTCGCGGTGTTGCGGATCCATGTTGGCCTGGATCTTGAATACGAAGCCCGCGAGCGCCGGCTCCTCCGGCTCGACCTGGCGCTCGCGCGCCGCGCGCGGCAGCGGCCCCGGGGCGTGCTCGACGAAGGCACCGAGCAACTCCTCGACGCCGAAGTTGTTGATGGCGGAGCCGAAGAACACCGGCGTCTGCTGCCCGGCGCGGTAAGCCTCCCGGTCGAAGGGCTTGGTCGCCCCCTTCACGAGCTCGATCTCATCGAGGAAGGTTTGCGAGAGATCGCCGAGAAATTCCCGCGCCGCGGCGCTTGCGAGTCCGTCGATGGTGCGATTCTCGCCCACCCGGCCGCGCTCACCCGCCGAGTACGCGTAGATGCGGTCCTCGGCGAGGTGATAGATGCCGCGCAGCTCGCGCCCCATGCCGATCGGCCAGGTGACGGGCGCGGTGCCGATGCCGAGCACGCGCTCGATCTCATCCAGCAGCTCGATGGGCGTGCGCCCGTCGCGGTCGAGCTTGTTGATGAAGGTCATGATGGGCGTATCGCGCAACCGGCAGACTTCCATCAGCTTGATGGTGCGCTCCTCCACGCCCTTGGCGCAGTCGATGACCATGAGCGCGGAGTCGACCGCCGTGAGCGTGCGGTAGGTGTCCTCGGAGAAGTCCTCGTGCCCCGGAGTGTCGAGCAGGTTCACGATGCGATCGCGGTACGGAAACTGCATCACGGAGGAGGTCACCGAGATGCCGCGCTGCTGCTCGAGCCGCATCCAGTCGGAGGTCGCGTGGCGGGCGGCCTTGCGCCCCTTGACGGTGCCCGCCATCTGGATGGCGCCGCCGAACAGCAGCAGCTTCTCGGTGAGCGTGGTCTTGCCCGCGTCGGGGTGCGAGATGATGGCGAACGTACGTCGCCGGCGGATTTCGGCCGCGAGCGGCAGCATGACGGGGCCGCGCTCAGCCGGGGCGGGTGCGCGCGGCGCGCAACCCGAGTCGCAGCACCGCGGCGTCCTCGCGTCCGCCCACGGCCTGGTAATAGCCGCGCCGCATGCCGACCTGCTCGAAGCCGTTCGCCAGATAGAGGCGGATGGCGGCGGTGTTGGAGGGGCGCACCTCGAGGAACGCCTCCTTCATGCCGGCCGCCGCGGCGCGCTCGATGAGGAGTGCGAGCAGGGCCCGTCCGAGACCACGGCAGCGGAAAGCCTCGCCGACGCACAGGTTGAGAATGTGCGCCTCGCCGGCGCCGACGCTCATCACCCCGTAGCCCGCGACCTGCCGTCCGAGGGTCGCCACGCGGCACGTGTAGCCCACCCGCAGGCAGTCGCGGAAGATGCCCTCGCTCCAGGGGAACTGATACGAGGCGCGCTCGATCGCGACGACCTCGGCGACGTCGCCATCGCGCATGGTGCGCAAGGCGTGCGCGGCAGGACCGAGCAGCTCAGGAGCCGTGGCCATCGGTCACGTTCCCCTGCACGAGCTGTTGGTACACGTTGCGCGCAAACTTCAGATCCTCCCACGCCTTGCGCTTGTCGCCGGGCGTGCGCAGCAGATAGGCGGGATGATACGTCACCACGAGCGGCGTATTCAGCTCGCCGAAATGGTGCACCCGGCCGCGCAGCCGCCCGAGCGGCTCGTCGGTGGCGAGCAGGTTCTGCGCGGCGATCCGCCCGACGGCGAGCATGATCTTCGGCTTCAGCAGCTCGATCTGGCGCACGAGGTACGGCAGGCAGGCCGCCACCTCCTCGGGTTTGGGGTCGCGGTTGCCGGGCGGGCGGCTCTTCAGCACGTTGGCGATGTAGACGTTGGTCGCGCGATCGAGCCCGATGGCGCGCAGCATCGCATCGAGCAGCTGCCCTGCGGCGCCCACGAACGGCTCACCGCGCCGGTCCTCCTCCGCGCCCGGCGCCTCGCCGACCACCAGCCAGTCAGCGCTCTTCGGTCCGACGCCGAACACTCCCTGCGTGCGGGTGAGGTGCAGCGGGCAGCGCGTGCACTCGAGCACTTCGGCACGCAGCGCCTCCCAGCGGCCCGCGGCGTCACCGGCGGGCTCGACCGGCAGCTGCGCGGTCGGCTGCGCGGCCGGCTGCGCCGCGGGCGCGGCGCGCGGCACCCACAGATCGATGCCGATCGCCTCGAGATACGCGCGCCGCTCGCCGTGCATCGCGGTCCGCCTCAGCCCGCAGCGGGAGCGCCGCGTACGGCGCGGCGGATGCGGCGCCCCACCCACAGCACGGGCGCCGAGAGCGCATAGATGCCGAACATCGACAGCAGCATGGTCGGCGGGTCGATCGCGATGGCGACGAAGAACAGCGGTACGAGCAGCATGTAGACGAACTTGATGCGCCGGTCGAGGTTGAACTGCTTGAAGCTCGGGTAGCCGAAGCGGCTCACCATGAGCGCGCCGGCCGCGGCGGTCACGCCGAACGCCAGGATCAGGCCGGTGAGGCCAGGCTCGCGCCACTCGCTGCAGAACCACACGAAGGCGGCGACGATCGCTGCGGCGGACGGGCTCGGCAGACCCTCGAAGTAGCGCTTGTCGGCGGTGGCCGAGCGGGCGTTGAAGCGCGCGAGCCGCAGCGCCGCCGTCACCGCGTAGAAAAAACACGCCAGCCAGCCGAAGCGTCCCCAGTAATGGCCGAACTCCATGATGCGCACGACGCCCCACTGGTAGGCGACGATCGCCGGGGCGAGGCCGAATGCCACCATGTCCGCGAGGCTGTCGTATTCCTTGCCGAACAGGCTCTCGGTATGCGTGAGCCGTGCGATGCGCCCGTCGAGCGTGTCGAAGATCATGGCCGCGAACACCGCCATGCCGGCCGGCGCAAAGTGCTTGTCGATCGCCGCAACCACTGCGTAGAAGCCCGAGAACAGGCAGGCGGTCGTGAGCAGATTCGGCAGCAGGTAAACCGCCCGGCTGCGCGGCCGGGTGGGGGGCTGGGGGTTCGTCTCCACAGCGTGCATCTCTTGGCTGACCCGCGCTGGGCCAATCGGCGGGCATCTTATCAGGGGTGTCCTGCTAAGATGCCAACTGCTTGTTTCGGCGGCCCGAAGAACCCGTGAGCCGATGCGCCTGTCTCAATATCCCATCAACACCCTGAAGGAGACCCCCGCCGAGGCGGAGGTCGTGAGTCACCAGCTCATGCTGCGCGCCGGCCTGATCCGGCGCCTGGCGGCGGGCCTGTACAGCTGGCTGCCGTTCGGCCTGCGCGTACTGCAGAAGGTCGAGCGCATCATCCGCGAGGAGATGAACCGCGCCGGTGCACTCGAGGTGGTCATGCCGGTCGTGCAGCCGGCGGAGCTGTGGCAGGAGTCGGGACGCTGGACCGAGTACGGCCCCGAGCTGCTGCGCATCAAGGATCGCCATGAGCGCGATTACGTCGCCGGCCCCACCCACGAGGAAGTGATCACCGACATCGCGCGCCGCGAGCTGAAGAGCTATCGGCAGCTGCCGGTGAACTTCTATCAGATCCAGACCAAGTTCCGCGACGAGGTGCGGCCGCGCTTCGGTGTCATGCGTGCGCGCGAGTTCATCATGAAGGACGCCTATTCCTTCCACCTCGACGAAGAGTCGCTGCGCGCCGGCTATCGCGCCATGTACGACGCCTATACCCGCATCTTCACCCGTACCGGGCTCAGCTTCCGCGCCGTGCGCGCCGACTCGGGCGCCATCGGCGGGGACGTCAGCCAGGAGTTTCACGTGCTGGCCCACTCGGGCGAGGACGCGATCGTCTTCTCGGACGGCGACGACTATGCGGCGAACCTCGAAGCCGCGGCAGCGCTTCCGCCGGCCGAGCCGCGCCCCGAGGCGCGTGAGCCGCTGCGCCGCGTGGCGACTCCCGGAGCACGCACCATCGAGGACCTGGCGCGCTTTCTTAAGGTCGAGCCGACGCGCTGCCTGAAGACCCTCATCGTCGAGGGCACCGATGGCGGCGTGGTCGCGCTCGCGCTGCGCGGCGACCACGAGCTGAACGCCGTCAAAGCCCAGAAGCTCCCCGGGGTTGCCGCTCCGCTGCGACTCGCGAGCGCCGCGGAGGTGCTGGAGGCATCCGGTACCGAGCCCGGCTACGTCGGCGTGGTGGGGCTCAAGTGCCGCATCTACGCCGATCACGCCGCCAGTGCGCTCGCCGACTTCGTGTGCGGCGCCAACGAGAAGGACATGCACCTCACAGGCGTCAACTGGGAGCGCGACGTGCGGGGCGCGGTGGCGGCGGATCTGCGCAAAGTGGTCGAGGGGGATCCGAGCCCGTCCGGCCGCGGGCGCCTGAAGATCGCGCGCGGCATCGAGGTCGGTCACATCTTCCAGCTCGGGCGCAAGTACTCGGAGCCGATGAAGGCGCTGGTGCTGGACGAGGCGGGCCAGGAGACGACGCTGTACATGGGTTGTTACGGCATCGGTGTGACGCGCATCGTGGCCGCGGCCATCGAACAGAATCACGATGAGCGCGGCATCATCTGGCCGGCGCCGATCGCGCCCTTCCAGGTGGTGCTGGTTCCGCTCAATCTGCACAAGTCCGACCGTGTCCGCGCTGCCACCGACCGCCTGTACGCCGAGCTCAGCGAGGCCGGAATCGAGGTGCTGCTCGATGACCGCGATGCCCGCCCCGGCGTCAAGTTCGCAGACGCGGAGCTCCTCGGCATCCCGCATCGCGTGGTGGTGGCCGATCGCGGACTCGAGGCAGGCAAGCTCGAGTACCGCCACCGCCGCGACAGTGCGAGCAGCGAGTTCCCCGTGGACGAGGCCCTCAGCTTCCTCCGCGCGCGCCTGGGGTAAGGCGGTGCGGTTCCTGAGGGTGGGGCTCGTGCCGGTCCTGGCGGCGGCCGTGCTGTGCGCCGTGCCGGCGCACGCCGACCAGCAGCTCGATCCGGCGTTGCGCGAGGTGGTCGCGCACGCCATCGCCCAGGCGCAGTGCTTCTCGGACCAGTTCGATTCGGCCGTGTGGTACACGCTCATGGAGCCCCGGCTCCGCCCGCTGGTGAAGAATCGCGACGAGCGGGTCGAGATCCTCAAGCAGGTCTATTGCGAGACGCACCGCACGGGAGAGGCGCGCCTGCCGCCGGGACTGGTGATGGCGGTGATGGCGGTCGAGAGTCGCTTCGATCGCTGGGCGGTGTCATCGGCCGGGGCGGTCGGCCTCATGCAGGTGATGCCGTTCTGGCCCGAGCAGCTCGGCATGCGCCGCTACGAGCTGGTGCACGTCGCACCGAACGTGCACATGGGCTGCGCGATCCTGCGCTACTACCTCGGCTTCGAGCACAACGACGTGCGCAAGGCGCTCGCCCGCTACAACGGCAGCCCCGGCAAGCGCGACTACCCGGATCGGGTGCTCACGGCGTGGCGGCACTGGAACGGCGCGGACGACCTGGGATTCCCGGCGGCCGCAAACCAGCGCTAGACGCGGATCAGTGCGCGGCGTGCTTCCCCGTGCGCGGCGCTTCCAGCATCAGCGCCACACCCTCGCGGCGCGAATCGGCGGCTCCCTCGTAGGTGCCGTCGGGCAGCCGCACCACACCGTGCAGCCCCGAGTTCTCCGCGCGGCCGGCCTTGAGCACCATGCCGCGCTCGCGCAGCCCGGCGAGCACCTCGGGGGTGAACTTGGCGAGCTCACCGGTAAAGCTGTCGCCGCGCGCGATCAGGTTCGGCAGCTCGATCGCCTGCTTGATCGACAGATGCCAGGCGAGCACCCCCACGAGCGCCTTGGCGTTGTACTCGGTGATGGCCGAGCCACCCGGTGAGCCGAGTGCCGCGACGAAGTTGCCGTCGCGATCGAGCACGATGACCGGGGCCATCGAGGAGCGCGGACGCTTGCCGCCATGCACCGCGTTGGCCACAGGGTGTCCTGCGTCGTCGGTCGGCGCGAAGGAGAAGTCCGTGAGCTGGTTGTTGAGCACGAACCCCCCCACGATGCGGCCCGAGCCAAACACCGACTCGATCGTGGTCGTCATGGAGACGACGTTGCCGTCCCGGTCGACCACCACGAAGTGGCTGGTTCCCTGCGACTCCGTCGTGGCGTCACGCCCGCGCGGCACCGCGATCTCCCCCGGCGGCGGCGCGGGCCCGGCACGCTCGCCGATCAGCTGCGCGCGCACGCGCAAATAGGCCGGATCGAGCAGCCGCTCGACCGGCACCTGCACATAGTGCGGGTCCGCCACGTAGCGGTCGCGATCGGCGTAGGCGAGACGGCTCGCCTGGGCGAAGAGAAACCAGGCCTGCGGATCGTCCGCACCGCGCGCAGCGATGTCGGTCCGCTCCAGCATGCCGAGCAGCTCGAGCAGGGACACGCCGCCGGCAGGCGGCGGCGGCGCGCACACCGAGTAATGCCGGAACGGCCGGCACAGCGGCGGGTCCCACTCCGGGCGATACGCGGCGAGGTCCTGCAGCGTCATCGTCCCGGGCAGCGGCTCCGCGTGCGTCGCGTCCACCAGGGCGCGCGCCAGCGGGCCGCTGTAGAAGGCACGCGGACCGTCGTGCGCGATGCGCTCGAGCGTCTTGGCGTACTCGGGATTGCGGAACACGTCGTCCGCCTCCAGCGGCTCTCCGGAGGGCCGCTGGAAGAGCATGCGGATCTCATTGGTCGGGGGAAACGGCGAGCCCTCGCCGAGGAAGCTCGCGAGCCGCTCGGGTACGCGGAAGCCCTGTGAGGCGGCGCGGATGGCCGGCTGGAACAGCTCCTTCCAGCGCAGCGAGCCGAACTTCGAGTGTGCCGCGTACAGCATCGCGATCGCGCCCGGCACGCCGGTCGAGCGGCCGCTGCGCACCGCCTCGAGGAACGGCAGCGGCTTGCCGTGCTCGTCGAGGAACATGTTGGCAGGAGCTGCGGCCGGCGCCTTCTCGCGCCCGTCGAGTGCGCTCACCTCGCGCGTGCCTGCGTTGTAGTACATGAGGAACGCGCCGCCGGCGATCCCGGAGCTCTGCGGCTCCACCAGCCCGAGCATGGTCTGCACGGCGACGGCCGCGTCCACTGCATTGCCACCCTTGGCGAGAACCTCGAGCCCGGCGTTGGCCGCCAGGGGATTGGCCGCGGCCACCCACGCCTGCCCCTTGGGACGGCGATGGAAGAGCCCGACCTTGGGCGCAGTGCCGCCCTGAGCAGGCGCGATTGCCCCGGCGGACGGCTGCGCGGGCGGGAGCGCCTCGACAGCGGGCTGTGCCTGCGCGGGGGCCGGCTCCGGCGCGGGCGCCGCAGTTGCAGGTTCCGGAGGCGGTGTCTGCGCGGCGCCCGGCGGGCAGACCGCCAGCGAGGCGAGGAGGACGGCCAGGAGCCGTGCACGCAAGCGCATCGCGACCCCGCTCACGCCGTGCGAAACCCGGCGGGCGGTGGCGTAGCCACCGGCGCGTCGCTCGCCTCGACCGAGGTCACCTTGCAGGCGGATGAGCCGATCCACAGCCAGCCGACGAAAGCCTGAACCGCGGCGTGTTCCCCGCACGCCAGCACCTCCACGCGGCCGTCGGGCAGGTTGCGGGCATGGCCGCGGATTCCCAGCTCCTGCGCGCGCCGCGCCGCGCTGGCGCGGTAGTAGACGCCCTGGACGCGCCCACCCACCACACACCGCTTGCAGATCATGGCCAGCTTGCATCCCCCCTACAGCAGGCTCGCAATACTACTTGAGCTCGATGACAATCGCCCACGGAGACTCGTTCCAACATGTCTGAGATCCTGGTGCTCTATTACTCCCGCAGCGGAGCGACCGCCGAGCTGGCCCGCCACGTCTGCCGGGGCGTCGAGACGGTGCCCGAGGCGAGCGCGCGGCTGCGTACCGTGCCGCCGGTCGCGGCGGCCAGCGAAGCCCCGCCCCGCGCCGTGCCCGAGAGCGGTCCGCCGTACGCGACGCTCGACGACCTGCGCGAGATGGCGGGGCTGGTGCTGGGAAGTCCGACGCGCTTCGGCAACATGGCCGCGCCTCTCAAGTACTTCCTCGATGGCACCTCGAGCCTGTGGCTGACCGGGGTGCTGGCCGGCAAGCCCGCGGGCGTGTTCACCTCGACACAGACCCTGCACGGCGGCCAGGAGACGACCCTCCTCTCGATGATGCTGCCGCTGCTACATCACGGGATGTACCTCGTCGGCCTGCCCTTCACCGAGCGCGCGCTGAATGAGACCTCGAGCGGCGGAACCCCGTACGGCGCCTCGCACGTCGCCCGGTCGGCGCAGGCACCGCTCCTGAGCGCGGAGGAGCAGGCGCTCGCCCAGGCGCTCGGACGCCGGGTCGCGCAGCTCGCCGTGCAGCTCACTCCGGAGGCTGCGGCGCGGAGCGCAGCACGTCGCGGATGAAGGGCACCGTGAGCCGGCGCTGCGCGGCGAGCGCGGCCGTATCGAGCGTATCGAGCAGCGCGTACAGCGCCCGCATGTCGCGCGGGTAGCGCCGCCGCAGCCACTGCCAGGTCTCCTCGGGAAGCTCCAGCCCGCGCAAGCGGGCGCGCAGCTCGAGAGCGGCGTGCTGCCCGGCCTCATCGAGCGGACGCAGCGCAAACACCGCGCCCGCCGCGAGACGCGAGCCAAGGTCCGGCAACGCCCAGGGCAGCAGTGCCGGCGGCGTGCGCGCGGCGGCGAGCAGCGCGCCTCCCGCATCCTCGATGTCGCGCAGCAGGCCGAAGAGGCTGCGCTCGAAGGCGAGCTGGCCCGCGACGCGCTCGACATCATCGAGGCACAGGCAATCGAGCTGGCCGAGCCCCTCGAGCACTCCGATCCCGAGCGGTGCCAGCTCGGCGAGCGGCAGGTAGCCGGCGCGCCGCTGCCCGCTGGCCGCCGCGCAGGTGGCCTGCAGCAGGTGCGTCTTGCCGGCACCCTCGGGACCGCTCAGCCACGCCGCACCCCGCGCCTCGCCGCCGGCCAGGGCGCGCACGTGCGCGAGCGCCTCGGCGTTGCGTCCGGGCAGGAAGCTCTCGAACAGCGCGCGGTCCGGGAGCCGCACGCCGAGCGGCAGCTGTTGCATCGCTCAAGCCGGGCGTGCGGGCGTCCACGCCCGCCGCGTGAAGCGCCCGACGTAATGCAGGCCGGAAAGGACCGTGGTCGTCAGGGTGAGCGCCGCCCCGGCGTCGAGTATCGCGCGCGGCGGCACGCCGGCGGCGGCGTTGAGCATCACCAGCATGATGTACACGAGCTGCAGGCCCGTGTTGATCTTGCTGAGGACGGTGGGACGGCCGCGCAACGGGCCGAACCACAGGCGGAAGATCAGCGCGCCGACCCCGATCATGACATCCCGCGCCACCACCGCTGCGGTCAGCCACCAGGGAACGAGCCCGAGCCACGCCGACGCGACGAACACCGTGATCAGCAGCAGCTTGTCTGCCAGCGGGTCCAGGAATTTGCCGAGCTCGCTCGTCCAGCGGAAGCGCTTGGCAAGGTAGCCGTCGAGGCCGTCGGAGACCGCCGCGGCGACGCACAACGCCAGCGCGCGCGTCATGGCGCCCTCCTCGAGCGCCGCGACGATCGGCCAGATCAGCGCGATACGGACGAAGCAGATGAGGTTCGGAAGGTGGCGCACGATCGCGGCGGTCAACGGGGCGAGGTGCGCCCTCAGCCCTGGGGCTGGTAGCGGTACGCGAGGGCGCCCGTGCCGCCGCCGATGCGCACCATGCGGCTCGAGCCTGAGAGCTCGCGCTCGAGCGCGGCGCCCCCGCCGCGCAATTCCACCTCGAACGTGACGCTGCCCGGTTCGACCTCGGCGACGTCGGCGCGGCGCACGCCCGGGATGCTCTGCAGCAGCCGCTCGACCGTCGCGTAATCGGTGAGCCCGGCGACTCCCTCGATGCGCACGCGCGTGGCCGACTCGGCCTCGCTCCCCGCCGCGCCCGGCGGCGGCGCGAGCAGATCGACCGTGTGATCGATCCCGGCGCTCAGGCTGCCGGTCCAGGTCTCGCTCTGCGCGCGCGCGTACAGCGTCCATTGCAGCTGTCCCGGGGCCAACGCCGCATCGGAGCGCCCGACCAACACCTGATCGCCGCCGTAGCGCTGCGCCGACTGCAGCACGGCTTCGGCGCCGAGCGGGTTGCCGCCGCCGTCGACCACCGGCAGCGGAATCAGGCTGATCGGCAGGCCGCGCTCGGTGGCGGTACGCTCGAGCTCGCCGCGCGCCGCTTCCGTCTCCGCGCGCCCCGGCGGCGGATAGAGCACCACCAGGGTGAACGGCCGCTCGCGGTCCCAGACGCTACGCCCCGCCCCCTCGATGGCCGCCGCGACCGCCGCGCCATCAAACACCACCTGCGGCTCGCCGCGCGGGCCGGGCGCGTAGCTCTTGACATAGCGGGCCGCATCGGCGACCACGCTGCCGAGCGCCGGGTCATCGGCCGACTCGCGCCGCCCGGTGGCGCGCACCAGCGCCGCCCGCATGGCACCCTGCACCGCGCTCGCGGACTGCTGCTCGAGGTCAACCTCGTAGACGCGCACCGCGCGCAGCGCCCAGGCCGCGGGCGGCACCAGAGCGCCGAGCACGATGAGAGTCGCGAGAGCGCCGCGCGCGCGCCGTCCTGCGGCAGTTGATCTTGGGTACGGTTGCGGCATCGTCCGGATCGCACACGCGGGCGGTGTACGGAAATGTACAATAGCACACGCGCCGCAGCCCGACGGCGCGCTGGTGCGCCCGCACAAATCTTATGACTGAGCGTCCTCGCATTAGCTATCGTGATGCCGGCGTCGACATCGACGCCGGCGACGAGCTGGTCGAGCGCATCAAGCCGCTGGTGCGGCGCGCGCAGCGCCGCGAGGTGCTCGCCGGAATCGGCGGCTTCGGCGCGCTGGTGGAGCTGCCGGCGGGCTACCGCCACCCGGTGCTGGTCTCCGGAACCGACGGCGTCGGCACGAAGCTGCGCCTCGCCATCGACTTGAGTCGGCATGACACGATCGGCATCGACCTCGTGGCCATGTGCGCCAACGACGTCGTAGTGCAGGGCGCCGAGCCGCTGTTCTTTCTCGACTACTACGCGACCGGCAAGCTGCGCGTGGCGGTGGCCGAGGCGGTGGTGCGCGGCATCGTCGAGGGCTGCGTGCAGGCCGGTGCGGCGCTCGTGGGCGGGGAGACCGCCGAGATGCCCGGCATGTACCACGGCGAGGATTACGACCTTGCGGGCTTTTGCGTCGGCGTGGTGGAGAAGGACGCGATCATCGACGGCACGCGTACCGCCGCCGGGGATGCCATCATCGGCCTCGCCTCCTCCGGGCCGCACTCCAACGGCTACTCGCTGATCCGCAAGCTCCTGACGCACGCCAAGGCTACGCCCGACACGATGGTGAGCGGGCGGCCGCTGTTCGAGCGGCTGCTGGCTCCGACGCGCATCTATGTGAAACCGCTGCTGGCACTCATGCGCGCGCTGCCGGTGCACGCCCTCGCGCACATCACCGGCGGGGGCCTCACCGACAACATTCCGCGGGTGCTGCCCGCGGGGCTCGAGGCGGTGCTCGAGCGCGACCGCTGGCCGCGCGACCCGGTATTCGACTGGCTGCAGCGCGCCGGCAACGTCGAGCCGGCCGAGATGTACCGTACCTTCAACTGCGGCATCGGCATGGTGGTCGTCGTCCCCGCCGGAGAGGCCGCCGCCGCGCTCGAGCTGCTCGCGGCCCACGGCGAGAGCGCCCGCCTCATCGGCGAGGTACGTGCGGGCGGGCGCGGCGTGCACGTCCAGGAGTGACACCCACGCCGCTGCGGCTCGCCGTTCTGCTCTCCGGGCGCGGCTCCAACATGGAGGCCCTGGCGCGCGCCTGCGCGAGCGGCATGCTCGCAGCGCGCGTGGTGGTGGTCATTGCCGACCGTGCCGGGGCCGCCGGCATCGTCGCGGCGCGCGCCCTCGGCCTCGAGACCGCGACGCTGGTGCACGCCGGCGACCGCGGCGCCTTCGAGCGGGTGCTCACCGAGACGCTCGAGCGCCACCGGCCGCAGGCGCTGGCGCTGGCTGGCTTCATGCGCGTACTGTCGGCGGACTTCGTCGCGCGTTACCTGGGCCGTATGTTCAACATCCACCCCTCGCTGCTGCCGAAATACCCCGGACTCGACACCCACCGCCGGGTGCTCGCGGCCGGGGATACGCTCCACGGCGCGAGCGTGCACTTCGTGACCGCCGAGCTGGACGCGGGGCCGGTGGTGCTGCAGTCGCAGGTAGCGGTCGAGCCGCGCGACAGCGAGGCGACGCTCGCCGCCCGCGTGCTCGCCACCGAGCACATCATTTATCCCCGGGCGCTCGCCTGGTTTGCCGACGGGCGCCTCGCCTGGCGCGACGGCGGCGCGTGGCTCGACGGGCGGGCGCTCACCGAACCCCTGGTGGAGGACTTCCGTGCCGCGGCTACGCCCTGACCTCGCACTCGGCGCGCTGGTGCTCGTATCCACAGGCTTGAGCGGCGTCGCCGGCGCCGACGGGCTCAAGCCCTATCAGGCGAGCTATGCCGGCATCTGGCACGGCATGACGGTCGCGGTCTCGGACTTGAAGCTCGAGCAGACCGGCGACACCTGGACCACGACCTCGAGCAGCACGCCGCGCGGCATCGGCCATCTCGCCGCGGGGATCTTTCCACCGCGCCAGGTGAGCGTGGTGCGGGTGACGGCCGCCGGAGTGCAGCCGCAGAGCTTCCGCTCGCTGGGAGGCGACAGCGGGAAGTCCATCGAGCTCCGCTACGACTGGGGTGCCGCCCGGGTCACCGGCCTCTACGAGGGCACGCAGGTGGACCAGCCGCTCACGCCCGGGGTGCAGGACGACGGCTCGGTGCAGCTCGCCCTGATGGTCGAGCTGCTCGAGGGGCGCACCCCGAGCAGCTTCCACATGATCGACAAGAACGGTACGCGCGAATACCAGTTCGCGCGCGACGGCGAGGCGACCCTGGAGACGCCCATGGGTCCGATTGCTACGGTGATCTACCGCTCGCAGAAATCCGGCTCGCCGCGCATCACCCGCTTCTGGTGCGCGCGCGAGCGCGGTTACGTCCCCATGAAGGTCGAGCAGACCAAGGGCGACGACGTCCAGTGGACGATGCAGATTCAGAGTCTCACGCGCCCGTGACTGCCTCCGGCGGCCGCCGGGCGCGCTTCAGGTCTTCGGCAGCGTGACGCCCCGCTGGCCCTGATACTTCCCGCCGCGATCCTTGTAGGAGGTGGCGCACACCTCGTCGGACTCGAAGAACAGCATCTGCGCGACGCCTTCGTTGGCATAGATCTTCGCCGGCAGCGGCGTCGTGTTGGAGAACTCGAGCGTCACGTGGCCCTCCCACTCGGGCTCGAGGGGCGTCACGTTACATACGATGCCGCAGCGGGCATAGGAGCTCTTGCCGAGGCACACGACCAGCACGTTGCGCGGAATGCGGAAGTACTCGACGGTGCTCGCCAGCGCAAACGAGTTCGGCGGAATGATGCACACGTCGCCCTCGAAGTCGACGAAGCTCTTGGCGTCGAATGCCTTCGGATCGACGATGGTGGAATTGATGTTGGTGAAGATCTTGAACTCGCGCGCGCAGCGCACGTCGTAGCCGTAACTCGAGGTGCCGTAGGAGACGATCTTCTGGCCGCCGGCGTTGCGCACCTGCTCGGGCGCGAACGGCTCGATCATGCCGTGCTCACGCGCCATGCGGCGGATCCAGTTGTCCGACTTGATGCTCATCGGGTGGTTCAGGTTTCTTCTATGACGATCCTGGGAAATGCGCGGCTGCGGTCGCGCGCCCGCAGTGCGAGCGCGCCGGCGGTGCGGCGCGCCATCTCCAGGTAGCAGCGCGCCCTGGGGGAGTCGGGAGCTGCCACTACGCTCGGACGCCCGCCGTCGGTCTCCTCGCGGATGTGCGCGTCGAGCGGCAGCTCTCCGAGGAGCTTCAGCCCGTACTGCGCGGCCATGCGTGCACCGCCGCCGGCGCCGAAGATGTGCTCGGTGTGCCCACAGCTCGAGCAGATGTGCACGCTCATGTTCTCGACCACGCCGAGCACCGGCACCGAGACCTTCTCGAACATCTTGAGCCCCTTGCGCGCGTCGGCGAGCGCGATGTCCTGGGGCGTGGTTACGATCACCGCGCCCGCGACCGGCACGCGCTGGGCGAGCGTCAGCTGGATGTCGCCGGTGCCCGGCGGCATGTCGACCACCAGATAATCGAGCGCGCCCCACTCGGTCTCGCCGAGCAGCTGAGTGAGCGCCTGCGTGACCATCGGGCCGCGCCACACCATCGGCTGCTCGGCATCGACCAGGAAGCCGATCGACATGGCGCTCACGCCGTGCGCCGCGAGGGGCTTCAAATGCTTGCCGTCGGCCGATACCGGCCGCTCGGCCGCAAGTCCCAGCATCAGCGGCTGGCTCGGTCCGTAGATATCGGCGTCCAGTATCCCGACACGTGCCCCCTGGGCAGCCCAGGCGAGGGCGAGATTCACCGCCACCGTGGACTTGCCCACGCCTCCCTTGCCGGACGCCACGGCGACGATGTTCTTGATCTCGCCGAGGGGCTTCAGTCCCCGCTGCACCGCATGGGCGCCGATGGCACAGTCGAGCTCGATGGCGAGCGGTGCGTGGATTCCGGCGCGCGCGAGCTCTGCGGCGAGGGCTGCGGCCAGCTCGTCCCGGTAGCCGCCCACGGGATAGCCGAGGACGATCTCGGCCGCATACCCTTTACCTTCGGCGCGCACCCCGCGCACCGCCTGCGCGGAGCCGAGAGTCTCGCCGAGGTACGGATCGACGTAGGCGTCGAGCGCGGCGCGCACGGCGTTCACAGGGGGCTCGGGGGTCATGTTGACGGAGTCCGTCGGGGCCAGTCGCGAATTGTACCTAACCCAGCCCGTCTGCAGGGCTGTGGCATAATTGCGGCAGCGTCGCTTCTGCGCCCTTGACTACATCCGTGCCCCACAACCGCCCCAGCCGCGGCTGCCCAGCCGCACGGGCGTACTGTTGCCCGCAGGCGCCGTACGGCACCCCGGCGGCGCGGCGGGCGGGCGGACCGTCCGCATGAGCTTTTTCAGCAACCTGCGCGCCGACCGGCTCATCCACGAGATCCGCACTTCGGCCGACCCGACGAGCCCGGCGACGCAGAAGGCGGTGGCGGCGCTCAAGTCGGTCGGACCCGCGGCCATCGAGTCGGTGTTCGCGGCGCTCCCTGAGGCCGACAAGGGCGCGACCATGGCCCTGGTCGAGGTACTGGCGGCGCTGGTGAGCCCGAAGACCTTCCCGCTCTTCATGCGCGGGCTGATCGAGGGCAGTGCGCGCGTCATCTCGGGCATCTCCTGGGCGCTCACCAGCAGCCCGAACTACCCTGCCCATCTGCTGCTCGATGCGCTCAATACCCAGGGTATCTCCAAGTCGGCGCTGCTCGAGGTCATCACCGCGCAGAAATCCCGCTTCAACGTGCGCGAGCTCCTCACCGCGGCTTACGCCCAGGAGCCGAACGAGAAGGCGGCGCTGTTCCGCATCATCGGCGAGGTGGCCGACCAGAGCGCGCTGCCCGAGCTCATCGGCCGGGTGCAGGGCAAGGACCCGATCGCGCGCGTGCACATCATCAATACGCTCGGGCGTTTCAACACGCCGGAGGTACTGAACGCGCTGCAGGGTCTGCTCAAGGACCCGAACAAGCTGATCCGCAGCGCGGCGCTCTCGGCACTGCAGCGCACGGACGGCCCCATCGACGTCGAGCAGGTGTGCTCGCTGCTGCGCGACCCGGAGATCGACGTGCTCAACAAGGCCGTCGATGTCGTCATCAAGGCCAACCGTCCGGAGACCATCCGCTACCTGATCGAGGTGCTCAAGGACGAGAACGAGAACGCGCGCCGCGCCGCCGTCGAGGTATTGAACGAGGTCGGCGACGCGAAGTCGGTCAAGTACCTGCTGGAGGCGCTCAAGGACAGCGACTGGTGGGTGCGCAGCCGCGCCGCGGACGCGCTCGGCAAGATCGGCGGCCCGAAGGTGATCGAGGCGGTCCTCGCGCTGGTGCGCGACAAAGACGAGGACATCCGTCGCGCCGCCATCGAGATCCTCAACCAGACCAAGGACGAGCGCGCCGTCGACTCGCTCATCCAGGCCACGCGCGACAGCGACTGGTGGGTGAGCGAGCGCGCCGTGGACGCGCTCGCCGAGATCGGCAGCAAGCGCGCGCTGCCGCGTCTCATGGAGATGCTGCACACCGGCAGCCATGGCAAGGCCATGCCGATCGTGGTGCGGGCGCTCGGCCGGCTGGGAGATGCCAAGCTGGTCGGTGAGCTGCTGCCACTGGTGGCGCGGCCGGAGCGCGAGATCCGCATCGAGGCGATGCAGGCGCTCTCGAAGGTGGCCGACGAGAGTCAGGCTGACCAGGTGCGCAAGGAGCTGCAGGCGCAGATCGGCTCGGCCGACCAGACCGTCTCGCGCCTGGCGGCGGCCGCCGTAACGGAGCTCGACAACCGCATCGCGGGCATTGCCACCCTGGCGCCCGCCCCCGGCGCGCTCCCGGGCGCCATGCCTGCTCCGGCACCGATGCAGACCGGCGCGCGGCCGCCGCCGGCCCCCGCACCCGTCGAGCCCACGCGCACGGTCGTGATCAACGATCAGGCGCGCCGCCAGGCCGAAGCGGCGGCCGCGGCCGCCTCGCGCCTCGACATCCAGACCCTCAAGCCCGGCGACATCATCGAGGGCCGCTACAAGTACATCGATCGCATCGGCCGCGGCGCCTTCGGCACCGTACTGCTGATGGAGGATACGGTGGTCGACGAGCGCCTCATCCTCAAGTTCCTCAACCCGAACGTCTCGCAGGACGAGGAGGTGATGAAGCGCTTCGTGCATGAGCTGCGCTACTCGCGCAAGATCACCCACAAGAACGTCATCCGCATCTACGACTTCCTCTATATCCAGGGGCTCTACGCCATCTCCATGGAGTACTTCCCCTCGCACACGCTCGGCAGCGAGGTGGTGAACGAGAAGCCGGTAGAACTCAAGCGCGCCATGCAGTTCGGCATCGACATATGCACCGGCATGGCGGTGGCGCATCAGCAGGGCATCGTGCATCGCGACCTGAAGCCCGCCAACGTGCTCATCAATCAGGAGGGGCTGCTGAAGATCGTCGACTTCGGCGTGGCGGCGGCGCAGCGCGAGGGCGACACGCAGCTCACCAAGACCGGCTACGTCATCGGCTCGCCGAAGTACATGGCCCCCGAGCAGATTCTCGGCAAGAAGGTCGACGAACGTGCCGATATCTACGCGCTCGGCGTCATGCTCTACGAGATGGTGACCGGCGTGCCGCCCTACTCGCGCGGCGATCACATGTCGGTCATGTACCAGCACGTGCAGGGCAAGGCGCGCATTCCGCAGGACCTGAACCCCAATCTGCCGCCGGGACTCTCGGAGCTGGTCACGAAGGCGATGGCGGTCGACAAGAACAAGCGCTTCCAGACCATGGACGAGCTGCGGGGCGCGCTCGAGCGGTTTCGCTAGTTGATATATGGACTCCCCCTGCGTTGCCAGGGCGTCTCGCTTCTGGATTCAGGATCGGATTGCGGACGATATATCCGGCCTTCGGTTGCCTCCGTCGAGGCGGGCCCTGATGACGATTCGCTCGCAGGAGCCTCATGATTGGCGCGGTGTCTGAGCCACCGGTCAACTAGTCAGGTTCATCCTGCGTCGGTCTGACCTGTTTCCATCAGCTTGTACGCTCTGGCAATTCCGGGCGGGTCGTACCTCCTCGATGTCGACTGCGGATCCGAGTGCTGGCCTACGTCAGGCCGCGGCGGTCTGCGGACCTGCGGGTCGATAGTCCGTCCCGTGGGCGAGCATCGCCCAGGCGATACGTGCATGCTTGGCGGCGAGCGCCACGGCGGCGACATTCATGTGTCGTCGCTGCTTGAGGCGCCGCGCCCAATCACTTTTGGCGTCAGTCTTCTTGTCCACGACACGCAGATATGAGCGGGCCCCGTGCACCAGGAGCGTTCGCAGATAGCGATCACCCTGGCGAGTAATCGGCCCGAGCCGCTCCGTGCCGCCGCTCGAGTGCTGTCGCGGCGTGATCCCGAGCCAAGCGGCAAAGCCTCGCCCATTCTTGAAGACGTGCGGATCTCCCACCGTGGCCACCAGGGCCGTCGCGGTCTGCGGTCCGATCGATTCCACCCTCATCAGTCGCCGGGCCGGCTCACTTGCCTCGGCGAGATCACGGATCTTCTGGTCGTACGCGCCGACTTGGCTGTCCGCCTCGCGCAGCTGCTCGAGCAAGCCTGAGAGCACTTCGCGCGCCAGCACCGGCAGGCCGTTCTCGGCATTCTCGAGGATGCCCGGCAACTCGCGCCGCAGCCGCCCTATGCCCCGTGGCACCACGAGCCCGAACTCGCCCAATAGCCCGCGGATCTGGTTCACCTGTGAGGTGCGGTTGGCCACCGTGAGTGCTCGGGCCCGATGCACCATGAGCACCGCCTGCTGCTCTTCGCTCTTGACCGCCACAAAGCGCATGTTCGGACGCCCCACCGCCTCGCAGATCGCCTCGGCGTCGTTCGCATCGTTCTTCCCCCGCTTGCGGTAGGCCTTCACGTACTGCGTCGCCATAAGCTTCACGGTGTGCCCGAACTTGCTGAGCTCCCGTGCCCAGTAATGCGCACTCCCACACGCCTCGATCCCGATCAAGCACGGCGGCAGCTGCGCGAAGTACTCCAGCACCTTCCCGCGCGGCAAGGTCTTGCGTCCCTTCGCCACCCCACGCTCATTCACCCCATGCACCTGGAACACCTGTTTCGCGATATCCAATCCGACGCGCGTACACTTCATGATGGGCTCCCCCTCTCTGTGATTGAACGCCTTCAACAGCACTCAATCTGGCACATTGATGCCGTAGGAGCAGGGGGAGTCCATGTCATGATTGGAAAAACGGCCTGCGGCCGTTTTTCGGACATCAGCCTCGTTTCCGGCCGCAAGAGGCGCGACTCTTGCGGCCTGCTCACCAGGCGGCCGGACCCCTGAGGCAAGGGTGAATTACGCCCTCCCCCGCCGCCTTGCGAAACTTCGTGCGTTACGTCAAATTTCTGCTTTCAAGCTGTTGATCCGGCAGTCCCGGCGGGCTAAACAGGGTCGGCGGTTGCCTGTCCGGAGTGTGGTCGTTTGGCGCGTATAGATGCGTTCCTAAAGCTCGGCACGCAGCAGGGGTGCTCGGACGTACACCTGGCGGTCGGCGTGCCGCCGATGCTGCGCATGCACGGCGATCTGCTGCCGATCAAGTTCCGCGATCTGCGCCCGGGCGAGCTCGAGGGCTACATCGGCGAGATCCTCACCAACTCGCAGAACGAGCACTTCGCCAAGGGCAACGATCTCGACTTCTCCTACGTGTCGGGCGAGGGCGGGCGCTTCCGCGTCAACGTCTACCGCAAGGACACCGGCATCGGCGCCACCTTCCGCGCCATCCCCTCCGCCGTGCCGACGCTCGCAAGTCTCACCCTTCCGCCGGTCGTCACCAAGCTGTGCGATTTCCACCAGGGCATGGTGCTGGTCACCGGCTCCACCGGCACCGGCAAGTCGACCACGCTCGCGGCGATGATCGATCACCTCAACTCGACCCGTAAGCTCAACATCATCAGCCTCGAGGATCCGATCGAGTTCGTGCACACGAGCAAGCAGAGCCAGGTCATCCAGCGCGAGCTCGGCACCCACATCCCGAGCTTCGCCGAAGGGGTGCGCGCGGCGATGCGCGAGGACCCCGACGTGATCCTGGTCGGCGAGCTGCGCGATGCCGAGACCATCTCGATGGCGATGACCGCCGCCGAGACCGGCCACCTGGTGCTCGGCACGCTGCACACCACCGGCGCCGTCAAGACCATCGACCGCATCATCGACGCGCTGCCGGTCGAGGAGCGCGAGCAGACCAAGAGCTTCCTCGCGCAGAGCCTGCTCGCGGTCGTGACCCAGGTGCTGGTGAAGACCGCCGACGGCCACGGCCGCCGCGCCGTGTGCGAGATCCTGATGATGACCAAGGCGATCGCCAAGCTCATCCAGACCGAGCAGACCCACCAGATACCGAGTCAGCTGCAGATGGGCCGTGACCTCGGCATGCAGCTGCTCGACCAGGCGCTGCTGGCCGCCATCAGCGCGCGCACCATCGATCCCGACGACGCCTACAACTACGCCAGCGAGAAGCGCAACTTCCAGAAGTTCGTCACCGACACCAGCATGCTGCCCAAGATGGACAGCGCGCCCCCGGCAGCCAGCTCGGCGTCCGGCTAGGCCGTATAGCAGAACCGCCGTGGCGCAGATCGACTCATACCTCAGCGAGATCCTCGAGAAACGAGGCTCGGACCTGCATTTCATCGCCGGCGACCCGCCGCGCATCCGCGTCTACGGCGATCTGACGCCCTTGAGAGCGGAAAAGCTCGCCCCCGACTTCGTCAAGGCGGTGCTCTACGAGATCATGCCGAAGACAGCGGTCGACCGGTTCGAGAAGAAAGACGGCGCCGACTTCGCCTACACGCTCGAAGGCAAGGGCCGCTTCCGCGTCAACATCATGCGGCAGCTGAACGGCATGGGCGCCGTGATGCGCGCGATTCCCTCCAAGGCGCTGACGCTCGAGGAGCTCAAGCTCCCGGACGCGGTGCATCAGCTGTGCCGCGCCAGCAGCGGCCTGATTCTGGTGACGGGCAAGACCGGCTCCGGCAAGTCCACCACGCTCGCCGCGATGATCGACGACATCAACCGGCGCGTGCAGGGCCACATCCTCACGGTCGAGGATCCGATCGAGTTCGTGCACGCGCGCAAGAACTGCCTCATCAGCCAGCGCGAGATCGGCGTGCACAGCGCGAGCTTCGCGGCCGCGGTCCACTCGGCCCTGCGCGAGGACCCGGACGTGGTGCTGGTGGGCGAGTTGCGCGACCTCGAGACCATGAGCATCGCGGTCACCGCCGCCGAGATGGGCATTCTCGTGATGGGGACGCTGCATACCAACGGCGCCGCCGCCACCGTCGACCGCATGGTGAACGTCTTTCCCTCCGACAAGCAGTCGCACGTGCGCACCATGCTCTCGACCTCGCTGCGCGGCGTAGTCTCGCAGCAGCTGCTGCAGCGCGCCGACAAACAGGGCCGGGTGGCGGCCCTCGAGATCCTGGTCAACACGCCCGCGGCGGCCAACCTCATCCGCCAGGGCAAGCTCGACCAGCTCGAGAACGTCATGCAGGCCGGCGGCCAGTTCGGCATGCGCACCATGGACACGGCGATCCAACAGCTGCTCGATTCGCGGCAGATCACCGGCAAAGAGGCCTACAAGAAGGCGATCAACAAGGCGAGGTTCGAGGAGTTCCGCGACCCGGGCTGACCGCGCGCACGGCGGCAAGAAGTCCATGCGCCAAAAAATGGCCGCAGGCCATTTTTCCAATAAACTAGTCGCATGACCCGGCGGATCTTCGTCACCACGGCGCTCCCCTACGCCAACGGCCCGTTTCACATCGGGCACATCATGGAGTACATCCAGGCGGACATCTGGGTGCGCTTCCAGCGCATGCAGGGTCACCAGGTGCACTTCGTCTGCGCCGACGACGCGCACGGCGCCCCGATCATGCTCAAGGCAGAGGCCGAGGGCCTGACACCGCGGCAGCTGGTGGAGCGGATCGCCGCGGGGCGTGCGCGCTACCTCACGGGCTTTCACCTGAGCTTCGACCACTGGCATTCGACCGACTCGCCGGAGAACACCCGTCTGTCCCAGGACGTGTACGCGCGCCTCAAGGACGCCGGGCTCATATATAAGAAGGACATCGAGCAGTTCTTCGATCCGGTCAAGGGCATGTTTCTGCCCGACCGCTACATCAAGGGCGAATGTCCCAACTGCCATTCGCGCGACCAGTTCGGCGATGCCTGCGAGGTGTGCGGCACGGTCTACGCCCCGACCGATCTGCTCGATCCCTACTCGGCCCTCTCGGGCGCCAAGCCGGTGCTGAAGAGCTCCGAGCACTTCTTCTTCAGGCTCTCGGACCCGAAGTGCGTCGCGTTCCTCGAGTCGTGGCTCGCGGAGCCCGGGCGGCTGCAGCCGCAGGTCGCCAACAAGGCGCGCGAGTGGCTCTCCGGCCGCGGCGACCGGGCACTCGGCGACTGGGACATCTCGCGCGACGCCCCCTACTTCGGCATCCCGATCCCGGATGCGCCGGGGAAGTACTTCTACGTGTGGCTCGATGCGCCGATCGGCTACCTCGCCGCGCTGCAGAGCTACTTCACCAGCGGCAAGGCGCGCGCCCACGGCGAGCCGCGCGGCTTCGAGGAATTCCTCGCCGCCCCCGACACCGAGCAGATCCATTTCATCGGCAAGGACATCATCTACTTCCACACGCTCTTCTGGCCCGCGATGCTCAAGTTCGCGGGCCCGCCGTACAAAGTGCCCAATCACGTGTTCGTGCACGGCTTCATCACCGTCTCGGGCGAGAAGATGTCGAAGTCGCGCGGCACCGGCATCAGCCCGCTGCGCTACCTCGATGTCGGCATGAACGCCGAGTGGCTGCGCTACTACATCGCCGCCAAGCTCAACGCCAGCGTCGAGGACCTCGATTTCAATCCGGACGACTTCCTGGCGCGCGTCAACAGCGACCTGGTCGGCAAGTACGTCAACATCGCGAGCCGTGCGGCCAATTTCATCACCCGGCACTTCGGCGGCGCGCTGCGCTACGCCGGCGACACCGGCGAGCTGACCGCGCAGGCCGCGGCGCACGCGACGCAGGTGGCAGAGAGCTACGACGGCCGCGAGCTCGGCAAGGCGATGCGCGACATCATGGGCGTGGCCGACCGCATCAACCAGGAGTTCGACGCGCGCCAGCCCTGGGTGCTGGCGCGGGATCCGGCACGCGCCGCGGAGCTGCAGGACGTGTGCTCGCGCGCGCTCGCCGGCTTCAAGCTGCTGTCCGTGCTGCTCGCGCCGGTGCTGCCCGCGGTCACCGAGCGTGTCGCACGGCAATTGTTCGGGCTCGACCGGCCATTCCGCTGGAGCGACGCTGCGGTTCTGCCCGAGCGCGTCAACCCCTACGAGCACCTCTTGACGCGTGTCGAGGCGCGCCAGCTCGAGGCTCTGTTCGAGACCGATGCACCCGTTCCTGCCGCGGCGAGGACTGCCGCCGCCCCGGGTGCTGCCGCGGGCAAGCCCGCGGCGCCGCCGGCCGCCGGCGCCGCACCGGTCACTCTCTCGATCGACGAGTTCAAGCGCGTCGACCTGCGGGTGGCGCGCATCGTGCGGGCCGAGACCGTCGCGGGCGCCGACAAGCTCCTGAAGCTCACGCTCGATCTGGGGACGGAGACCCGCACCGTGTTCGCCGGCATCAAGTCGGCCTACGATCCGGCGACGCTCGAGGGCCGCCTCACCGTGATGGTCGCCAACCTCGCGCCGCGCAAGATGAAGTTCGGAGTGTCCGAAGGCATGGTGCTGGCGGCGAGCGGCGAGGGTCCGGGCCTCTACCTGCTGGCGCCGGACAGCGGCGCGGCTCCGGGCATGAAGATCACCTGAGGCCGGCGGTCCTTCGGCCCGCGGCTCACCGCATGCTCAACGTTCACGACATCGACGCCCTGCTGCCGCAGACGCAGTGCACGCGCTGCGGCTATGCGGGCTGCCGTCCCTATGCCGAGGCAATCGCGTCCGGACTCGCCGAGATCAATCAGTGCCCGCCCGGGGGGTCCGGCACCGTCGAGGCGCTCGCGGCGCTGCTCGGGCGCCCGGCGAAGCCACTCAATCCCGCCAACGGCGTGGAGGGACCGGAGCTGGTGGCGCAGATCGACGAGGAGGCCTGCATCGGCTGTGCGCGCTGTCTGCCGCCCTGTCCGGTCGATGCAATCGTCGGCGCTGCTAAGCAGATGCACACCGTGCTGCTCGCGCTCTGCACGGGGTGCGAGCTCTGTGTGGCACCCTGCCCGGTCGACTGCATCGCAATGGTGCGGCGTGCGAGCATCGCAGGGGCGCCGCCCGCCCCGTCGCCCGAGGATAACCGCGCTCGCTACGACGCCCACGGCGCGCGGACCGCCGCGCGGTCCGAGCAGCGCGCCTCGCTCGTCGCCGTGCGCAAGCTGGCGGCGAGCTAGGTCAGCCGTCGTGCGACCTGCCACGCGCGCTGCCATCTTCCGCCGGCTTCGTGCCGCGAATCCCGCGCCCACGACCGAGCTCGAGCACCGCTCGCCTTTCGAGCTGCTGGTGGCCGTGATGCTCTCGGCACATACCACCGACAAGAGCGTGAACGCAGCGACGCGCAACCTGTTCCCGGTTGCCAACACGCCCGCGGCCATTGCTGCGCTCGGCGTCGAGGGAGTAAAGCCCTATATCCGCAGCGTCGGTCTCTACAACACCAAGGCCGCGAACCTGGTCGCCCTCGCGCGCCAGATCGTCGAGCGGCACGGGGGCGAAGTGCCCTCCGACCGCGAAGCGCTCGAGGCGCTCCCGGGCGTCGGCAGGAAGACCGCCAGCATCATCCTCAACATGGTCTTCGGCCAGCCGGAGATCGCGGTCGATACCCACATTTTCCGGGTCGCGAACCGCACCGGCCTCGCTCCCGGCAAGACGCCGCGTGAAGTCGAGGACGGCCTGGTCGCCGGCACGCCCGCCGAGTTCCGCAAGGACGCGCACCACTGGCTGATTCTCCATGGCCGCTACGTGTGCACCGCGCGCGCGCCGAAATGCCCGACCTGCATCATCCGTGACCTGTGCGAGTACCGGCACAAGACCAGGGCGCCGGCCGCGGCGAAACGCGCCGGCGTGAGTGCAGCGATCCGCCGCAGCGGGCAGCGCCAGCGCGCGCGGCGCGGGCCGCGTCGCGCGCGGGACTGAGCAACCGGGGAAATCGAGATCGCGGAGGGGTGGCTGTGCGAACGATCCTGCGTGCGTTCTTCCTCGCGCTGATATCGACCTGCCCGCTCCATGCGGCGCCGGGTGCGAGCGCCACTCTCATCCTCGTCAACGGCCGGATCTGGACCGAAAACCCGCGCCAACCCGAGGCAGAAGCGGTCGCGATCGACGCCCCGTACATCCTGGCGGTCGGCTCTTCTGCCGCTATTCGTGCGCTCGCCGGCCCAAATTGCCAGACCGTCGATCTGCTCGGACGCCGTGTCGTGCCTGGCTTCAACGACTCGCACGTGCATCTTCTCGGCGGCGGCGCAGCGCTGATCGCCGTTCAGCTCGGTGACGCCGACAGCCAGGCTGAGTTTCGGCGGCGCCTCGCTGACTACGCGAGGAAACTGCCGAAGGGAGCGTGGATACGCGACGGCCTTTGGGATCACCAGCGGTGGTCGCCGGCGGAGCTGCCGACGAGCAAGTTGATCGATGACGTTACACCCGACAATCCGGTGTTCGTGTGGCGCGTCGATGGACACATGGCACTGGCGAACAGCGCCGCTCTGAAGCTGGCGGGCGTCGACCGCAATACCAGGGACGTTGCGGGTGGGGAGATCGTTCGCGACAGCGAGGGGAACCCTGCCGGCATCCTGAAGGACGCAGCGACCGCCCTGGTCGAGAGGATCATGCCCCCCTTGACCGAGCGCGAGATGGATGAGGCCATGCAGGCCGCCCTGAAAGAGGCAGCCAGGGACGGTGTGACCAGTGTCCAGAACATGGCTGACTCGCCGGTCGATGCCGATACGGCGCCGAAATTCCGAGAGTTCCAGAAGTTCGCGCGCGACGGCCGGCTCACCGTCCGGATCTACAACGCCATCCCGCTGCGCGATTGGAAGGAGCTCGGCGCGGCAGGCGTCCAGGCGGGCTTCGGCTCAGCCGTACTGCGAATCGGTAACCTGAAAGCCTTCGCAGACGGCTCACTCGGGTCGGCAACCGCGTGGATGGACGCCCCCTTCACGGGTCAGCCCGGCAAGAGCGGCCTGGCGAGCACTGATCTGCTGGACTCGGCCGGCATGTACGCCAACATTCAAGGTGCCGACCGGGCCGGCCTGCAGGTGACGATCCACGCGATCGGCGATCGAGCCAATCACGCCATCCTCGACCTGTTTGAAAAAGCCGAGCGCGAGGACGGTCCCCTGGAGCGCCGTTTTCGCATCGAGCACGCCCAGCATCTGCGGGCTGCCGACATACCGCGCTTCGCTGCGCTGCATGTCATCGCTTCGATGCAACCCTATCACGCCATCGACGACGGCCGCTGGGCCGAGAGGATCCTGGGACCGGAGCGGATCAAGACCAGCTACGCATGGCATTCGTTGCTCAACCATGGGGCCGTCCTGGCATTCGGATCGGATTGGCCCGTGGCTCCGCTGGATCCTCTCACCGGCGTGTACGCTGCGACGACCCGCCGCACGCTGGATGGCAAGAACCCTCAAGGTTGGGTTCCGGAGCAACGCATTACGGTCGCTCAAGCGGTGCACGCGTACACGATGGGCTCCGCGTTTGCCGAGCATCAGGAAGCCGTCAAAGGCTCCCTCGAGCCGGGGAAGCTCGCCGACCTGGCGGTGCTCTCCAGCGACATCTTCCGCATCGCTCCGGCAGAGATCGAGAAGGCGCACGTATTCATGACCGTCTTCGACGGCAAAATCATCTATCGGGCGGGACCCTGATCAACCCCGCGTCCACTCGCTGCCTCGTGTATGTGGCTTGCCGTCTTCGCTGAGCGCCCGATAGATCCTCATGACCTTCGGGACGTATTCGAGCGTTTCGCTGAAAGGGGGAATCTGCCCTGCGTTTCGATCCACCGCGTCTTCGCCGGCATTGAAGGCGGCGAGCGCAAGACGCACATTCCTGTCGAACCGCTTGATCAGAAATCCAAGGTAGAGCGCGCCGCCGCGCACGTTCTGCCCCGGATCGTAGCGGTTGGACACGCCGAAGCGCGCCGCCGTCGCTGGCATGAGTTGCATGAGGCCAACTGCGCCGCGATTGGAGACAGCACGGGAATTGAAACCCGATTCGACCACGATTACGGCCCTGAGCAGATTGGGCTCGACGCCGGCAGATTCCGCCGCTGCCTCGATGATGGCATCGTAGTGCGCCGCGCGGGCCAGGAGCGCGGGGTCGTAAGGATCGCCGCTGCGCGTCAATCTGCCGGCAGTCAGATCGACCAGCTGGTAGCGTCTCGAGTCGGGCTTGTCGGTGAAATGCGCTATGCCCGCGGCGTCGACATATTTGTAGATGGGGGGCGATGCGCTGCAGATCGCGGCCGTACACACGGCCGCAGCAGCGAGGGCGTGCTTGAGTAACATAATGAGCTGCTTCCTCGACGCCCGGGAAGCCTACCCAGATGGCTGGCACGTCGCTGGGATGAGGGTCACGGCTCAAGGCCGCACCAGCGACTCCCTCCGGTATCCACCGTGAAAGGGTTCACAGGCACCGCCGCGAACCCGGCCTAAACCAGGATCTGCTGCCTGCGCTCAGCCGGCGAGTCCCTCGAGCGCCCGGATCGTTGCGGACCAGGCCGCTGTGCCGGAGAAGGGAACAATCGCGAGCGTCCAGAGCACGAGCGTGGCGCCACCGTAGAGGTATACCGGATGAACGCGGCCGTAGCGCCGCCGTTCGTAGACAATGGCAACGACGATCAGAAGCGCTGCCGTCAGGGTCGGGGGGATCACTACGAACACCGGCGGCGGAGCGACCGCTCCGGCCGGCTTCAGCAGCACCAGGAAGACGCGTGCGATCGCGGCAATCATCAGACCCACCATCACCAGATACATCAGCCGCTTGTGGATCTCCGGACGGCGGATGTTGGCGATCGCCGCGGCGAACAGACCGATCAGCAGCGGTAAGGAGCACAAGGCGATCGCCGAGAAGCGCCGGGCGGCATCACCGAAACCTGCCTGCACCTCGTCCCGCAGCAGAATCAGCCGCGTGGCTACGATCGAGCAGCACACTACGCTGAAGAGCGCGATACCGAAGAGACCAAGCGCCTGGTGTCGCGCCGTCCGACCGGAGGCGACCAGGGTCGTCTGTACCAGGTACAGAAGGGTCCAGCTGAATAGCAGGGCACCATGCAGGTGCACGATCGGCGGCTTGGAGAACGTGCCTGAGACCAACGGTGCCCAGTAGGTCGGCATGAAGCCACCGAAGGCGATGATCACGAAGACCACCGCCATCCGGAAGTGAAAGCGCGTGGTATCTACGCCGTGCGCCGAGTGAGCACCAATCGTTGCCGCCATGGGCATCCCCCCTTGTGAATCACCTCTATCACTTCTTCTTTGGCAGGTACAGATCAGTCAGCGTCCCCTCGAACGCCTCGGCCGCGCCCGCCACGGTCTCCGACAGAGTCGGATGCGGATGAATCGTCAGGCCGATGTCGGCGGCGTCGCAGCCGTTCTCGACCGCGAGCGCGACCTCGCTGATGAGCTCGCCGGCGTTGGTGCCGACGATGCCGCCGCCGAGCACACGGTGCGTCTCGGGATCGAATAGCAGCTTGGTGAACCCTTCCTCGCGCCCGAGCGACAGCGAGCGCCCGTTCGCCACCCAGGGAAAGTTGCCCTTGGCGTACCTGATGCCCTTCTCCTTGGCCTCAGTCTCGGTGAGCCCCACCCAGGCGACCTCCGGGTCGGTGTAGGCGACGGACGGAATCACCCGGGCATCGAAGGCGCGCTTGTGACCTGCGGCGACTTCCGCGGCGACCTTGCCCTCGTGCATCGCCTTGTGGGCCAGCATCGGCGGTTGGGCGATATCACCAATCGCGAAGATATGCGGCACGTTGGTGCGCATCTGCCTGTCCACCGGGATGAAGCCGCGCTCGGATACCTTCACGCCGGCGAGCTCGGCGCCGACGCTATGGCCGTTCGGCACGCGGCCGACCGCGACCAGCACCCGCTCGAACAGCTGCGGCGCCGGCGCCTTCTCTCCGGCGAAGCTCACGCGCAGCCCCGTGCGCTGCGCCTCGACGCCCGCAACCTTGGTGCCGAGGAGGATCTGCTGGTAGCGCCCGCGGATGCGCCGTTCGAGCGGGCGAACCAGATCCGGATCGCACCCGGGCATGAGCTGCGGGGTGAGCTCGACGACGCTCACCTTCGTGCCGAGCGCATCGAACACGCAGGCCATTTCGAGCCCGATGATGCCGCCGCCGATGACCAGGAGCCCTCCGGAGAACTCCGGGAGCTCGAGGGCGTCGGTCGAGTCGAGGATGCGCGGATCGGCGGGCAGACCGGGAAGCCCGATGGGCTCGGAGCCCGCCGCGATGACGCATTGCTCGAAACGGATGCGCTGCGAGCCGCTGGTGCCCATCACTTCGAGCACGTTCGGACTCACGAAGCGGCCGCTCCCCTGCACCACTTCGACCTTGCGCTGGCGCGCCAGCACCCTGAGTCCGCTCGTGAGCTTGCGTACCACGGAGGTCTTCCACTCGCGCAGCTTCGGCAGGTTGATCTCGGGGGCCGAGAACGAGATGCCGCGCTCGCCCATCTCGTCCGCGTCCTCGATCACCTTGGCCGCATGCAGCAGCGCTTTGGAGGGGATGCAGCCGACGTTGAGACACACGCCGCCGAGCTCGGGCCAGCGCTCGACCAGGGTCACCTTCAACCCCAGGTCCGCGGCGCGGAAAGCCGCGGTGTAGCCGCCCGGTCCCGCGCCAAACACCAGCAGCTGCGTCTCGCGATTGAAATCGGTCGCGACCCGCTCGGCCGCTCCGCCCTGCTGCGCGGGCATGCGCACCGTATCGCCCTTCGCCTCGATGCGCGCGGCGGGAGGCGGCGGTGACGGAGTCGCAGGAGGCGTGCGGGCAGCCGTCGCCGCGGCGGGCGGAGCGGCCGCCGCGGCCGCGGACGCCGCGCTGTCGAGGCGCGCGAGCACCGAGCCCTTCGAGACCTTGTCGCCGCGCTGCACCAGCACCTCGGTGACCGTGCCCGCGGCGGTCGAGGGCACATCCATCGAGGCCTTGTCGGTCTCGAGCGTGACGAGCGGCGTGTCGACCTCGACGGCGTCGCCGGCCTTCACCAGCACGTCGACGATATCCACATCCTGGAAGTTCCCGATGTCGGGGACCGTGAGCTCGATGCGGCTCACAGCACCGCCTCGAGGAGCGAGCGCGGTTCGGCGAGCGTCTGGGCGAGATAGGTGGTGAAGCGCGCGGCCATCGCGCCGTCGATGACGCGGTGATCGTACGACAGCGACAGCGGCAGCATCAGGCGCGGCACGAAGCTCGCGCCCCGGTACACCGGCCGCATCACCGAGCGCGACACGCCGAGGATCCCCACCTCGGGCGCATTGATGATGGGCGTGAAGGCGGTGCCGCCGATGCCGCCGAGGCTCGAGATGGTGAAGCAGCCGCCCTGCATGTCGAGCGGCGGGAGCTTGCCGGCGCGCGCCTTCTCGGACAACTGCGCGAGCTGCCGTGCGAGCTCGTAGATGTCCTTGCGGTGCGCATCCTTCACGACCGGCACGACCAGCCCGCCGGGGGTGTCGGCTGCAAACCCCATGTGGATGAACTTGCGCACGATGAGATTCGCGCCGTCGGCATCGAGCGCGGCATTGAAGCGCGGGAACTCCTGCAGCGTCTTGACGCAGGCCCGCATGATGAAGGCGAGCGGCGTGAGCTTGACTCCGGCCGCCTGGGCCTTGTCCTTGAGGCTCGAGCGCACCTCCTCGAGCTCGGTGATGTCGGCCTCGTCGAACTGCGTGACGTGTGGAACGTTCACCCAGGCCGCTTGCAGCCGCGGACCCGAGATCCTCTGGATGCGCGTCAGCGGCTGCGTCTCGACCGGCCCGTACTGCGAGTAATCGACCGCCGGAATGGCCGGCAGCGCCGGCCGCGCGCCCGCCGCCGTCGCGCCCGCCGGCGTCGCGGGTGCGCTCAGCGCGCGCTTCACGAATGCCTTGACGTCCTCGTGCGTGATGCGGCCCTTGAACCCGGTGCCCTTCACGCTCGCCAGATCGACGCCGAGCTCGCGGGCGAGCTGGCGCACCGAGGGACCCGCGTGCGCGCGCGAGAAGCCGGGCTCATCGATCGCGGCGAGGTCCGCACGATAGGAGGTCGGAGTACCGAGCTGCGAGAGAGGCACGAGCTTGCCGCCGCGCTCGCCCTTTGCGGGCACGTCCTGCGGCTCGGGGGCAGGTGGCGGAGATTTCCCGGCGGGCGCCGCCTCAGGCGCCGCCGGGGCAGCCGCAGCGGCTGCGGGAGGCGCCACGGCCGGCGCGGGCCTGTCGCTCGCGGAGCGCACCGTGGCGATGAGGTCGCCGGTCGATACCGTGCCGCCCTTGGCCACGTGGACCTTCTCGATCACACCGCTCGCGGTCGAAGGCACGTCCATCGAGGCCTTCTCCGACTCGAGCGTGACGAGCGGCGTGTCGATCTCGACGCTCTCGCCGGGCTGCACCAGCACGTCGATGATGGCGACGTCCTTGAAGTTGCCCATGTCGGGCACGCGCACTTCCATCAGCGGGGCGGCGCTCATGGGATGATCGTCCTCAGCTCTTCCATGGCACGGGTCTTTCGGGGTCGATGCCGAGGTTCTTGATCGCGCCGCTCACGGTGGCTGCATCGACGCGCTTCTCGTCGGCGAGTGCCTTCAGGGCCGCGACCACGATGTAGTTGCGGTCTACCTCGAAGTGGCGGCGCAGCGCCGCGCGCGAGTCGGAACGGCCGTAGCCATCGGTACCGAGGGTGATGTAGCGGCCGCCGACCCACTGGCGGATCTGATCGGGCACCGTGCGCATGTAGTCGGTGGCCGCGACCACCGGACCGTCGCGGTCCTTGAGGAGCTGGCGGACGTAGGGCACGTGCGGCGCCTGCTCCGGATGCAGCAGGTTCCATCGCTCGCACTCGAGCGCCTCGCGCCGCAGCTCACTGAAGCTCGTGACCGAGAGCACGTCGGCCGGGATACCGTAGTCGTCCTCGAGAATCTTCGCGGCCGCCAGGCACTCGCGCAGGATGGTGCCGGAGCCGAGCAGCGTGGCGCGCACCTTGCCGCGGCCGCCGATCTGCAGCAGATACGCGCCGTTGAGGATGCCCTTCTCGATCCCGGGCGGCATCGGCGGCTGCGCGTAGTTCTCGTTCATCACGGTGAGGTAATAAAAGATGCTCTCCTGCTCGGCGTACATGCGCCGCAGGCCGTCGTGGATGATGACGGCGAGCTCGTACGCGAACGCCGGGTCGTAGGCAACACAGTTCGGAACGGTGCTCGCGACCAGCTGGCTGTGGCCGTCCTGGTGCTGCAGACCCTCGCCCGCGAGCGTGGTGCGCCCGGCGGTTGCGCCGAGGAGGAAGCCGCGCGCCTGGATGTCGCCCGCCGCCCAGATGAAGTCGCCGACCCGCTGGAAGCCGAACATGGAATAGAAGATGTAGAACGGCACCATGTTGATGCCGTGGTTGCTGTAGGCGGTTCCGGCGGCGATCCACGAGCAGAGCGACCCGGCCTCGTTGATGCCCTCCTCGATCATCTGCCCCTTCTTGTCCTCGCGGTAGGACATGAGGGTCTCGGCGTCCACCGGCGTGTACAGCTGGCCGACGGACGAATAGATGCCGATCTGGCGGAACAGGCCCTCCATGCCGAAGGTGCGGGCCTCGTCCGGGACGATCGGCACGATGTTGCGCCCGATGCTCTTGTCCTTGAGGAGCGTGGTCAGGATGCGCACGAACGCCATGGTAGTCGAGATCTCGCGCTCGCCGCTCCCCTCGAGGATCGAGGAGAAGGCCTCGAGCGGCGGGATCACCAGCGGCGGCGCGGCGTGGCGCCGCTGCGGCAGGTAGCCGCCGAGCGCATTGCGCCGCTCATGCAGGTAGAGCGCCTCCTCGGAATTCGCCTCGGGCCTGCGGAATGCCGGCTGTGCGATCTGCTCGTCGGTGACCGGAATGTTGAAGCGGGTGCGGAAGTGGCGCAGGTCCTCCTCGGAGAGCTTCTTCTGCTGATGCGCCACCATCTGCCCCTCGGCGGCCTGGCCGAGGCCGTAGCCCTTGACGGTCTTGGCGAGAATCACGGTCGGCTGGCCCCTGGCCTTCATCGCCGCGTCGTAAGCGGCGTAGACCTTGAGGGGGTCGTGTCCGCCGCGGTTCAACCGCCAGATCTCGTCGTCCGACATGTTGGCGACCATCGCCTTCAGGTCGGGGTACTTGCCGAAGAAATGCTCGCGCGTGTAGGCGCCGCCCTTGGCCTTGAAGTTCTGGTACTCGCCGTCGACGCACTCCTCCATCACCCGGCGCAGCAGCCCCTTGGTGTCGCGCGCCAGCAGCGGGTCCCAGCGTGAGCCCCACAGCACCTTGATGACGTTCCAGCCGGCGCCGAGGAAGGCGGCCTCGAGCTCCTGGATGATCTTGCCGTTGCCGCGCACCGGACCGTCGAGGCGCTGCAGGTTGCAGTTGATGACGAACACCAGGTTGTCGAGACCCTCGCGCACCGGCATGGTGAGCGCACCCATCGACTCGGGCTCGTCCATCTCCCCGTCGCCGAGGAACGCCCAGACCTTCTGGTCGGAGGGCTTCACCAGCCCGCGGTGCTCGAGGTAGCGCGTGAAGCGCGCCTGGAACATCGCCATCATGGGCCCGAGGCCCATCGACACCGTGGGGAACTGCCAGAAGTCCGGCATCAGCCACGGATGCGGATAGGACGAGAGCCCGAGGCCGCGCCCGCCCGCCTCCTGGCGGAAGTGACGCAGCAGCTCCTCCGACAGTCGCCCCTCGAGAAATGCGCGTGCGTAGATGCCCGGCGACGAATGACCCTGTATGAACACCATGTCGCCCGGGTGCTGCTCGGAGGGCGCGCGCCAGAAGTGGTTGAAGCCGACCTCGTAGAGCGTCGCCGAGGAGGCATAGCTCGCCAGGTGCCCGCCGTATTCGGAGGAGATGCGGTTGGCGAGCAGCACCATCACCAGCGCGTTCCAGCGGATGTACGCCTCGATGCGGCGCTCGAGCGCGCGGTTGCCGGGATACTCCGGCTCGCGCCCGGCGGCGATGGTGTTGACGTAGGCGGTGTTGGGCTTGAACGGCAGGTAGGCGCCATTGCGGCGCGTGAAGTCGATGAGCCGCTCGAGCAGGAAGTGCGCACGCTCGGGACCGTGGGTCTTCAGCACCGAGTCGATCGATTCGAGCCACTCCCGCGTCTCGACGGGATCCAGGTCTTCGAGCTTGGGCGGTTCGGTCATGTGGTCTGCCCTGGTGCGCGGTCTACGCGGAAGCGACGCCAGGTCCGACGGCGCGGCCACGCGTCATCGTCGCAGACGTGTCGTGCCGCGTCGCGATAGAATGGGAGAGTAATGATGGCTAGCGGCGGCAGGTAAAGCAAGTGAGCCCCGGTGCATCCGCCGCGCCCGTGGCGCTCACCATCCGCCGTCCCGACGACTGGCATCTGCATCTGCGCGACGGGGCGGCCCTCGGCGCAGTGCTGCCCTTCAGCGCGGCGCGCTTCGCGCGCGCCATCGTCATGCCGAACCTCACGCCCCCGGTCACGACCACCGCGCAGGCGCTCGACTATCGCCGGCGCATCCTCGCAGCGCTGCCCGCCGGCGTCGCGTTCGAGCCGCTGATGACGCTCTATCTCACCGATCGCACGCCGGCCGCCGAGGTGCAGCGCGCCAAGGAAAGCGGCTGCGTGTACGGATTCAAGCTCTATCCGGCCGGCGCCACCACCCATTCCGAGAGCGGCGTGACCGACGTCCGGCACGTCGCGGCGGTGCTCGAGCGCATGGCCGAGCTCGGAGTGGTGCTCGAGGTGCACGGCGAGGTCACCGATCCGGCCGTCGACATCTTCGACCGCGAGGCGCGCTTCATCGAGCGCACCCTGGCGCCGCTCATCGAGCGGCTTCCCAAGCTGCGCGTGGTGTTCGAGCACATCACCACGCGCGCGGCCGCGGACTTCGTCCTCACCTCGAGGACCGGCGTGGCCGCTACCGTGACGCCGCAACACCTGCTGATGAACCGCAATGCGCTGTTCGCCGGCGGCCTGCGTCCGCACCACTACTGCGCCCCGGTGTTGAAGGCCGAGGCCGAGCGCGCCGCGCTGGTCGCGGCGGTGACCGGCGGCAGCGAGCGCTTCTTCCTCGGCACCGACAGCGCACCTCACGGGCGCCGCGCCAAGGAGGCGGCCTGCGGCTGCGCCGGGATCTTCTCCGCGCACGCCGGAATCGAGCTGTACGCCGAGGCCTTCGAGGCCGCCGGCGCGCTCGGCAAGCTCGAAGGATTCGCCTCGCTCCATGGCGCCGACTTCTACGGCCTGCCGCGCAACAGCGGAACCCTCAGGCTGGTACGCGAGTCCTGGGAGGTGCCGGGGAGCTATCCCTTCGGCGGCGATGAGCTGGTGCCGCTGCGCGCCGGCGAGCGCATTGCCTGGCGCCTCGCCCCGTGAGCGAGGCCGGCGCGCATCCCGCAGCGCCCTCGCCCTCGCCCGCGGCAGCGGCGCTCATGGCGCGGCGCTTCCGCGGCTATCTGCCGGTAGCGATCGACGTCGAGAGCGGCGGCTTTCACGCCGCCACGGACGCGCTGCTGGAGATCGCCGCGGTGCTCATCGACATCGACGCCGACGGCACCCTGAAGCGCGGCGCCACGCACAACTACCACGTGCAGCCCTTCGCGGGTGCGCGCCTCGATCCCACCTCGCTCTCGGTCACCGGCATCGATCCGCATCACCCGCTGCGCCCGGCCATCCCCGAGCGCGATGCCCTGCAGCGGATCTTCCGCGAGGTACGCCACGCGGTGCGCGTCTACAACTGCCGCCGCGCCATCCTGGTCGGGCACAACGCCGCGTTCGACCTGGCGTTCCTCAATGCAGCGGTGGCGCGCGCCGACATCAAGCGCAATCCCTTTCATCCCTTCTCCTGTTTCGACACCGCGACGCTCGCGGGCGCGGCGCTCGGGCAGACGGTGCTCGCCAAGGCTCTTGCCGTCGCGGGGCTCGAGTGGGACGCCGGCAGCGCGCACAACGCGCGCTATGACGCCGAGCGGAGCGCGGAGCTGTTCTGCCTGGCCTGCAACCGCCTGCGCGACAGCTTCGAGCAGGCGCGCCAGCGCGCCGCTCAGCTCGGTTGGGTGAATGCGCCGACGGAGGACACGCCGGGCGAGGACGCGCCGCTCGAGGAGGCGATTACTGAACGGCACCCGCCTCGGCCATGAGCTTCTTCAGCTCGCCGCTCTTGAGCATCTCGAGCGCGATGTCGCAGCCGCCGACCAGCTCGCCCTTCACGTACAGCTGCGGGTAGGTCGGCCAGTTGGAGAAGCGCTTGAGCGCCTCGCGCATCTCCGGCTCCTCGAAGATGTTCACGTAGCGGAAGTTGGCGCCCACCGCGCGCAGCGCCGCGACGGTCTGCGCGGAAAATCCACACTGCGGGAAATCGGGCGTGCCCTTCATGAACAGCACCACCGGACCCGCACTGAGCTCCGTCTTGATTCTCTCGACCACGTCCATCGTAACTACCTCTTCAGTTTGCGGCGCTCTTCGAGCTCCGCGATCAGGCGCCACTGCTCCGCCGCGCTCATGGCGAGCCACCGTCCGATCTCTTCTCCCGTTCGCAAGCACCCGATGCAGTACCCTTGCGCATCGAGAGAGCAGACGTTGATGCACGGTGAGGGCGGCGGCTCGGGCGGCGCCCGCACGGGGTGCGCCTGGGTCACACGGGGTTCCGCATGCGTTGAATTATGGGGGTGCCTCGCCTATTCTTCAAACCCGCGATTGTTGGCCCTGGTCAATCGAAACAATAGCTTGGAGACCGAAGCAATGAATCCTCTCAACAACCATCGGCACTCCCTGATCCTCGGCATCGTTCTCGCATTGATCCTGTCGATGCTGATCGGCGGCACGCACTTCTACGAGCTGGGATTCGCACGCTGGTTCCATATCGTCGCGGGGGTGTTCTGGATCGGTCTCCTCTATTACTTCAACGTCGCCCAGACCCCGGCACTCGCCGATGCCGCCGCCGACAAGGGCGGGCCGGGCGGTGCCGGCATCACCAAGTACGTAGCTCCCCGGGCGCTGTTCTGGTTCCGCTGGAGCGCACTCGCCACCTGGCTCGGCGGCGCGTGGCTCCTCGGCCGCGCCGGTAACTTCCTCGGTGCCTTCAGCTTCGGCGCGCTGGCGGGCAATGCGTCGCACCTGTATCTGGTGACGATCGGCACCGGCGCCTGGCTCGGCACCATCATGCTGTTCAACGTCTGGGTACTGATCTGGCCCAATCAGAAGAAGATCCTCGGCATCGTCGCGGCCAGCGACGAGGAGAAGGCCAAGGCGCGCAAGACCGCGGGCATGGCCTCGCGAATCAACTTCGTGCTGTCGATCCCGATGCTGATGTGCATGGCCGGCGCCACGCACCTGCTGCCGTTCATCGCCGGCTAGGGGCGATGCCCGAGCCCCCGCGCGATCTCGCCAGCCAGGTCGAGGCGGCGCTGCGCGAGGACATCGGCGCCGGCGACGTCACCGCGGCGCTGGTGCCGGCCGCACAGCGGGTACGGGGCAGCGTGATCGCGCGCGAGAGCGCCGTGCTCGCCGGCCGGCCCTGGGTGGATGCGACCTTCCGCCACCTCGACCCGCAGGTGCAGCTCACCTGGCATGCGAGCGACGGCGAGCCGATCGCCGCCAACCACGTCGTATTCGAGATCGCCGGCAGCGCCCGCCCGGTGCTGACCGGCGAGCGCACCGCCCTCAACTTCCTGCAGCTGCTCTCCGGGACCGCGACCGCGGCGCGGCGTTTCGTCGACGCCGTGGCCGGCACCGGCTGCATCATCCTCGACACGCGCAAGACGGTGCCGGGGCTGCGCAGCGCGCAGAAGTACGCGGTGCTGTGCGGCGGGGCGCAGAACCACCGCATGGGGCTCTACGACCGCGTGCTCATCAAGGAGAACCACATCGCGGCCGCGGGCTCGCTCGGTGGCGCGATCCGCGCGGCGCGCAGCCACGCACCGGGCCTCACTATCGAGGTGGAGGTCGAGTCGCTCGCCGAGCTCGAGGAGGCGCTCGCGGCCGCGCCCGACATCGTGTTGCTCGATGAATTCTCCCAGGCGGACCTGCGCGCGGCCGTGGCGCTCAACCGAGCGGGCGGCCGGCGGGTGTTGCTCGAGGCCTCAGGCAGCGTCACCCTCGAATCGGTGCGGGCGGTGGCCGAGACCGGCGTCGACTACGTCTCGATCGGCTCGCTCACCAAGCACGTGCGCGCCGTGGATCTGTCGATGCGCCTCGAGTTCAGCGCCGCGCGCCCCTGAAGCGTGCCCATCCTGACCGTCCTATCGCTGGTAGTAGTCGGCGTCGCCGTGTAAACACACGGCTGCCGTCGGGTCTTGCGCCCGCGGGGCGCGAGGGATGCGATCGTGCGGGAGTGCTCGGGTCTCAATCGGGTGTGGCGCGCGCTGCTCGGCGGCGGCCTGGCGCTGCCCGCGGCGCACGCGCTGGCGGCCGAGACCGCCGGCGGCGCGCCGGACGTTTCCGCGCTGAGCGAGATCACCATCACCGCGACCCGCATTCCCGAGCCGGTCGCGCGCATTCCCGCCGCCGTCTCCACCGTCTCGGGCGAGGAGCTGCGCGCGCGCGATTCCTGGGATATGGCCTCAGCGCTCAGCCTCGTGTCGGGCGTCGAGGCTCCCGCCGGAGGCGATGCGGGCCCCTCGAGCGCGGTGCCCGCATTCTGGGGACTGCATGAGTTCGACGCGTTCCTGCTGGTCATGGATCAGGTGCCCTGGGGCGGCGCGTTCAATCCCGCGATCACCGCTCTCAACCTGAACGACGTCCAGCGCATCGAAGTCCTGAAGGGCGCCGCTCCCGTCATGTACGGGGCCACCTCCTTCGTCGGCGTCGTGCACGTGCTGCATTACCCGGCGGGCGAGGCATCCGACGACGCCTCGGTGGCGCTCGGCAGTTACGGATCGGTGCGTGGCGCCGCCGCCTACGCCCTGCCGCAGTACGGCGATTACCGTCAGTCCTTCGCGGCCGACGGCGAGAACCTCGGGTTTGCCGACGGACGCGAACAGGTCTCCGACGGGCGGCTCCTGTACCGCGGCGCGCTCGACCTCGGCACCGGAGTGCTGCGCTTCGATGCGAATGTCAGCCTCGTGCGCGACGTGCCGCCGAGCCCCGTCATCCGCGAGGGCACCGCCCTCACCACCCTTACGCCGATCAACGCCAACTTCAATCCGGCGGACGCCGCGCTCGATGAGGACAAGTATCAGTTCGCCCTCAATTACACCCGGCCTACCGACTGGGGAACCTGGGATACGCTCGTCTCCGTCTCGCGCTCGCATGTCGACGACATCCGCGCCTTCCTGGATCCGGACCTGAGCGGCGCCGCCGACACGCAGAACCAGAACCGCACGATCCTGGACGACTACTTCGACACGCACCTCGCGAGCGACCTCGGGCGCACGACGCTGCTGGTCGGCGCGGACCTGCTCTACGGCTACGGGCGACAGCAGACGAACAACGGCAACGGCGCCTACAGCGTGCCGCTCGACGGCTCGGTCGTCCCGCCGCCGACCAGCGCGCTGCCGGTGAACGAGGTGGGATTCGTCACCGACAAGCGCCTGTTCGCGGGCCAGTACGCGCAGCTCGACTTCAAGCCCGATGACCGCTGGGACTTCCTCGTAGGGCTGCGCCTCAACGAGACGCAGGAGAACAAGTTCTCGAGCGACCTGACGCTGCCGCCGTTCACGCCGACCGAGCAATACGCCGAGGAGAGCGACAGCCGCACCGTGACCCGGCTCACCGAGACGGCCGGGGTGAGCTACCGGGCCTGGAATACGGGCAGCGACGAGCTGGTGGTGTACGCGGATTTCCGCAATGCCTTCAAGCCCGCGGCGCTCGACTTCGGTCCGGACTATCAGCCGGCGGTGCTGCTGCCCGAGACCGCCAGGAGCTACGAGGTCGGCCTCAAGGGCGCGTCCGTCGACGGCCGCCTCATCTGGCAGGCGGAGGCCTTCCGCCTCGATTTCACCAACCTCGTGGTGCCGACCGATTCGGGCTTTCTCACCAACGCCGCCGGCGAGCGGCTCGATGGCGCGGAGCTCGAGACGCGTTTCGTCGTCACGCGCGACCTGCAGATCGCCGCCAACTACGCCTGGCACCGCGCCCGTTTCACGCAGTATCAGTTCTTCGACGGCGACCTGGGCGCCTACGTCGACGTGGCGGGCAACGACCTGCCGCTCTCGCCCCGGCAGCTCGGCGCCGCCGGAATCCTCTACCAGCCGCCGCAGGGCCTGAATTCGACGCTGGTCGCGACCTACGTGGGCCCGCGGTTCCTCGATGAGGAGAACCTCGCGAGGGTCGGTGGCTACACTCGGCTCGATGCGACGCTCGGCTATCGCTTCGGGCACTGCGAGGTCGTGGCCGAGGGAACCAATCTCACCAACCAGCGCCCGCCTGTCAGCGCCAGCGAGTTCGGCAGCGAGTCGTTCTATCTCCTCAACGCGCGCATGCTGTGGCTGAGGCTCACCTACCACAAGTAGCGGCGTCGTGAGCGCTAGCGTCCCAGCCCGACCAGCTGCTCGATGAGCTCGTGCAGCTGCGCGTAGCGCGGCAGCGCGAGGAGCGGAACCAGCGCCAGGCCGGCCGCCAGCGCGGCGAGTATGCGCGCCCGGACCGGACGCGCCGGCGGTGCGAGCAGCGCCCGAACGCGTCCGGGGACGTCGTCCACGGCGACCGACATCTCGAGAGCGGCTGGCGGCGTGCCGCGGCTGCGCACCAGTCGTGCGACCTTGATGAGAGCGGACGCCAGCGCCAGGCGCCGCGCGCGGTTGCCGCCTGTGGCGCGCTGGTCCGCGGCATATTCCGCGGCGGATCGCCAGCGCTCCGTGAGCGCCGCCGCGAGCGGCGTCAGGGCGAGCGCGTCCGGCGCGCCGATCAGCAGGAGGAGCTTCAGGTTGTCCCGTGCGGCGCGGTGCGCCGCCTCGTGCGCGAGCACGGCCTGGAACTCCGCACGACTGCAAGCGGCTCTCACCGACTCCGTCGCCACGATGCGCGGGCGCCAGGCGCCGATCAGTGCCACCAGCGGGTGCGCCGAGTCCGCCAGGTGCACGACCATCCCCTCCCCTGCGTCCGCGATGGTGGGCTCCGGCCGGCAGCACTCGAGCAGCGCGCGCGCGGCGCGCACCGCGCGCCAGCCGCGGACGAGCCCGCCGGCGAGAGCCCCGATCGCGAGCGCCGCCAGCAGGATCAGCACCGGACCTGCACCCTCATCCTCACGACGGGGCTCGAAGCTGAGAAAGGCGGGCAGCACGACCGTGAGCGCGATCAGCAGCGCCCCCGCGGGGGGCAGCAGACGCAGCGCGAGCAGATCCGCAGCAGTGGCGCGAATGCGCGCGAGGCCCGCGCGCCACGCGAGCGCAACGAGAGCCGACAGCAGCAGCGTGCCGAGGCCGAAGGCCGCCAGGAGCACCAGCGAGAGCAGCAGCGCGGAGCTCATTTGGGATCGCCGCGGCGCCTGCGGCGCTCGGCCTGCACCAGTGCCTCGAGCTGGTCGAGCAGCGCGGCATCGGTATCCCGCACCGCACGCACCAGCGTCGAGAGAACGACGCTGCTCCTCGCGGAAGCCCCCAGGAGCTCGGTGACGTGCCCGGAGACGAGCTCCGAGAGCAGCTCGTCGCGCGAGCAGCGCGGCTCATAGGAGAAGGCCCGCCCCACGCGGTGGCGCAGCAGCAGACGCTTGCGGTACAGCCGATCGAGGGTGGTCATGACGGTGGTGTAGGCGAGCCCCGCGCAGGCGCGCTGCAGCTCGCGTACGGTGGCCGCCCGCGGGCGCGCCCATAGGAGCTCGAGCAGCCGGGTTTCGAGCGGCCCGAGTCCCGAGCGTGTGCGCAGCACCTGCGGCGATGACTCATCGGCTCGGGGTGACATGAGCGGATTGTTGCCCAGGCGCCGGAGGCAGCGCCAGTTCCTGCCTCGGGGGCCTCGGGGTAGGATGGCCGCCATGATCATCGTCTCGTTGCTCACGCTCGCCGCAGCGCTCACCGCCCCGAAGGTGCCCGACGCCATCAAGGCGCCGGCCGGCGAACGGGTCGTGTTCGTGGCGCATGGCGCCGGTTCCCAGATCTACACGTGCGGCAAAGGCGATGACGGCAAGCCGCAATGGACGCTCAAAGCACCCGAGGCGCAGCTGCGCGATGACAAGGGTGCCCTGATCGGCCACCACTCCGCGGGGCCCTCCTGGAAGCACATCGACGGCAGTTCGGTCACGGGCAAGGCCGCGGCCAAGGCCGCCTCGCCCGATGCCGGCTCCATCCCCTGGCTGCTCGTGACGGTCGTGAGCCACGACCGCAAGGGTGTGTTCGAGCACGTCACGAGCATCCAGCGAGTGAATACCAAGGGTGGTGTGGCGCCACCGGCCGAGAAATGCGATCCGTCGAAGCCGAACGTCGAGAGCTGGATACCCTACAGCGCCGATTATTATTTCTTCGCACCCGGGAAGTGAGGTCTCGGCCTCCGCGATGTGAGGTCTCCGCGGCGTCATTCGCGCGGAATGTTAGATATCCATCTAATTTGCCGTCTTGAGGCCGTGAAGCAGGCCTCGAGGGTCCTCACTTAGATGACTTTCTAACAATCGGCTCGAAAGCCGATTCTGAAGCCCACATGTGTGCCCCTGACCCGTCGGTCCGAGCGAGCGGCGGGGAGCTCCCGCGGGGAGCCCGCGGCCCTCTCAGGCGACGGCAGACTTCAGTACGCGCTGCGGCTGCGCGACGCCGTAGCCCTGCGCGTAGTCGACCCCGAGGCTGGTCAGCATCTGGATGATCTCGGCGTTCTCGGCAAACTCGGCGATGGTCTGCTTGCCGGTGAGGTGCCCGATCTCGTTGATCGAGCGCACCATCTCGCGGTCGATGGGATCGCGCAGGATCTCGCGCACGAAGCTGCCGTCGATCTTGAGGTAATCCACCGGGAAGTGCTTCAGGTAGCCGAACGAGGACAGCCCGGTGCCGAAGTCATCGAGCGCGAACTTGCAGCCCTGCTGCTTGAGCGCCTGGATGAAGCGGTTGGCCTGCGAGAACGAAGCCACCGCCGCGGTCTCGGTGATCTCGAAGCAGATCTTCGAGGCATCCAGCCCGCTGTGCCGCAGCTGCTCGATGACGAACGGCAGGAACTTGTCGTCGCCCAGGCTCTGGCCCGAGAGGTTGATCGAGCACTGGAACAGGTTCTGCCGCTCGTCGGCCTCGGACACCAGCCAGCGGAACGCGTTCTCGATCACCCAGCGGTCGATTGCCGGAGTGATGCCGTAGCGCTCGGCCGCCGCGATGAAATCGTTCGGCGCGACGATGCGCCCGGTCTCGTCCTTCAGGCGCAGCAGCAGCTCGTAGTGAGCGCCGGACTCGACCCGCTGCAGCGGCTGGATCGCCATGCGGTACAGCTCGAAGCGGCCCTCCTCCAGCGCCGCGTTGATGCGCGCCGCCCACTGCATCTCGCGGCGGCGGCGCATCAGCTCGATGTCGTTCTCCGCGAAGCTGTGGACGCGGTTGCGCCCGCCCTCCTTGGCCGCGGTGCAGGCGCTGCCGGCAGCGGACAGGACCGAGGCGACGTCCTCGTTCTCGGCCGTGATCGGTACGACGCCGATCGAAGCACCGAGGCGAAACACCCGGTCCTCCCAGGTGAAGCGGAAGTTGCGCACCGCCTCGCGCAGCGTCTCTGCGGTGCGCATCGCCTCATCGAGCGAGCAGCTCTCCAGCAGAATGCCGAATTCGTCGCCACCGAGGCGCGAGAGCGTGTCGCGCCAGCGCACCTTGCTCTTCAGCAAGGCGCCCACCTGGCCCAAGAGCGCATCGCCCGCGCTGTGACCGCAGGTGTCGTTGATGATCTTGAACTGGTCGATGTCGAGGTAGAGCAGCGCGTAGGAAGCTTCCCGGGCCTTGGCGCTCTTGAGCGCGCGTTCGATGCGGTTCTCGAATTCCCGGCGATTGACCAGTCCGGTCAGCAGGTCGTGGCTGGCGTGGTAACTGAGCCGGCGGTTGAGCTCGCGCGATTCGCTGACGTCGTGAAACACCAGCACTCCGCCGCCGACCTTGCCGTTGCCGGCGCGGATGGGTGATGCCGTGCTCTCGACATACAGCTCGTTGCCGTCGCGCCGTA
>DATKLG010000009.1:0-3959 GCA_035542535.1 Steroidobacteraceae bacterium | reverse complement strand
GAGGCGATGCAGGCGGCGTCCAAGAGCATGGGGCCGAATGGACCGCCGAGCAGCCCCGGCGCGCGCCCGAGCCTGATCGCCGACGGCAGCGCAGCTGCGGCTCCGATGGCCCTCGATGCCATCCGCCAGGCGCAGTAAGCGGGCGCTCGCAGCCGCTGCGCCGGGTCGGCGGGATCGACGATGATCGGCGAGCTGCTGGACCATTACCGTATCCTCGAGCTCGTCGGCCGCGGCGCGATGGGCGTCGTCTACAAAGCGCTCGACGTGAATCTCGACCGGCAGGTCGCCGTCAAGGTGATGAGCGCCGAAGCGCGCAACGATCCGGATTTCGTCGAGCGCTTCCGCCAGGAAGCGCGCATGCAGGGCGCGCTCAACCACCCCAACGTCGCGATGCTGTTCGACTACTTCATCCACGACGGCGCGCCCGTCGCGGTGATGGAGCTCATCGATGGCGAGAGCCTCGAGCAGCTGATCCGGCGGCGCGGCGCGGTCCCGGCGCACGAGAGCATACCGATCTTCAAACAGGCTTTGCGCGGGGTGGCGGCCGCGCATCGCGCCGGCATCATCCATCGCGATCTCAAGCCGAGCAACCTGATGGTCACCAGGGACGAGATCGTCAAGGTGATGGATTTCGGCATCGCCAAGCGCCAGGGATCACCCGGCGCCACCAAGGTGAGCAGCACCAGCATCGGCAGTCCGCTCTACATGGCGCCCGAACAGATCCTCGGCCGCGCAGTCGACTGCCGCACCGACATATACGCGCTCGGACTCACGCTCTACGAGCTCCTGAGCGGCAACCGGCCGTTCAATCCTCGCGGCAAGGCCGAGTTCATGGTGCTGAACGCCCACGTGAACGATCTGCCGGAGCCGCCCACGGTGTACCGCTACGGCATCCCACAGCCGCTCGTGGACGCCGTGATGCGCGCGCTCGCCAAGGATCCCAACGCGCGCTTCCAGAGCGCGGATGAGTTCATGCAGGCACTGCCGGACGTGCCTGCCCCCACGGCCGCCGCCCCCAGGAGAGAGACGAGCGAGGCAGCCGCCGGCGCGCCGCGAGTGGGCCCGACCGGGACCGTGGCGCTCGCCAGGGAAGCCGCTCCGAGCGCGACGATGACGCTCGAGTACGCACCTCCCCCGAGTGAAGAGAGTCCCGCCGCCGGCCACGGGTCGAGCGGCACGATGGTGCTCGAGTACGCGCCCGCACCCCGCGAGCCGCTGCATGCGACGGCGCAGCCCATTCCCACGGCGACGCTGCGCCTGGACGTACTGCTCGACGACGAGGCCGCGCCCAGACCGGCACCCCCGGCTGCGCCGGTCGCTGCGAACGCAGGCCCGACCGGAACGCTGCGACTTCCCGCCGCGCCTGACATCGACGCGCTGCCGGCCGGCAGCTCCACGCGCCCACGCGCAGCACAGGATTCATCGGCGCTAGCGCCGCCTCGAGCGCAACGCCCACCAGCCTACCGCCTCGGCCTCGCGGCACTGCTCGTCGCGACGCTGGCGCTCGGCATGCTGTGGCGGCACGCGAAGCAGACGCGTCCGCCGGATGAGTCGCTCGCCTTCGCGCCGGCCGTGACGCCGCAGTCGCCGCAGGCTCCCGCACCTGCGCCCGGGGTGTCGGGCTCTGCGAGCGCCGAGGCACCGGTAGCTCCGCCGGCCGAGGCGCTCGGCGCCGCATCCGCTCAGCCAGGCGACTCGCCACCCCCCGCCGCTCCCGCCCGCGGGGACCTTGCGGGCATCTGGAGCGGCTCCTACGTCGACGCGAGCGGCAGGCAACTGCTGCGCGTGGTGAGCCTCAGCATCGCCCGCGTGCGCGACGACGGCGGCATCGAGGGCAGTCTGCAATACGAGGCCGCATCGGGAGACGGCGAATGCCAGCTCCATCCTCGCCGCAGCACCTACTCCGCTCCCGAGCAGCGGCTGCTGCTCAGTCCCGAGAGCTGCAGCCCGCACTATCCCAAGGAGCTCGGCGTGCCGCTCGATTTCGAGGGCGTGAGCCCGCAGGCGAGCACACTCAGGAACGGCCGCATCGCCGCACCTGCCGGCCAGGTGATCCGGGTGAGGCTCAAGCGAGTGAGCGGCGCCCTGCCTGGATAGCCGGGTGAGGGACGCGGCGAGCTCTCCCGGCCGTCAGCGCCTGGGTCCGGCTCCGGTGCTCTCAATCTGACGCTGCCGCTCCGCGAGGGCGTCCTCGATCAGCCGGTAGGCGACGTAGTACTTGTAGATGTTGCCGACGTAGGAGACGGTCTCCGGGCCGAGCTTCTCTTCGGCGACGTACTCGACGTTGTGGAACCAGACGTTGGGATCGAGACCGCGCTGCGCGGCCTGCCGGCGCAGCTGCGCGACGCGTGCCGGGCCGGCGTTATAGGAAGCGAAGGCAAACAACGCCTTGTCGAGATCCGACATCGGCTCGTTCGCGTAGTACCGGTCGATCATGAAGCGCATGTACTTCACGCCGGCGTGGATGTTGGGTTCGGTCCTGGTGATGTCGCCCACCTTGAGCTCCTTCCCGGTCGCCGGCATCACCTGCATGATCCCGATCGCGCCCGAGGGGCTGCGGGCGCTCTCGTTGAGCCGGGATTCCTGGTAGCCCTGGGCCGCCATCAACAGCCAGTCGATGTCGTAGCGGTCGCCGTACTTGCGGAACAGATCCACCAGCGCGAGGAACTTGCGCCGCTCGGCGTCGGCGGCCGCATTCCGCACGTGGGCGAGGCTCTTCAGGTAGCGGGCGAGAATCACCTGGCGCTCATCCTCGAGATGTCCGGAGGTGAGCGCCGCAACCTGGGCATCGAGAAAGGCCTTGAGCTGCGGACTCCCCTTGCGGATGGCCCAGGCCACCTGGCTGCCGCTGTCTATGGCGACGTCCTCGTGGACCGTAATCTTCGGGAAGACCTTCTTCCAGAAGACGGCTATGTCCTCATCCACGACGAGTAGGGGGACGAGGCCGGCGTTGAGCATCTCGATGAGATCCTCGTCCTCGAGCGCATCCGGCGCCTCCTTGAGTCTGACGGGGGGTTTGCCCGCGGCTGCGAAGCGCCTGTTGAGCTCCACCAGGCGCTCGTAGTAGGCGGATGACTTGCGGACGAACACCTCCTGGCCGGCGAGGTCGTCCACCGTGGAGATCTGCGGAGAAGCCGGACCCGTGATCACGAGCTCGCGTACGTCCGTCAGGAGCGGCGCCGAGAAATCGACGCTCTTGCTGCGCTCGGGCGTGATGCTGAGGTTGGCGGCGGCAATGTCTCCCTGGCCGGCGAGCAGCGCCGCGAAGATCCTCTCCCGCGGGACCGAGACGAAGAAGAACTTCACCTTGAGGTGCCTGCGCTTGAGCTGCTTGTTGCGCTTGAGCTGCTTGTGCAGCTCGGTCTCGATCAGCTGGAACGTCTCGTAGGTGATGCCGCGCTGCGTTCCCTTGTCGTTGAAGTAGAACGTCCTGCTCGGCACGACCAGCACGCGGATGACGCGCCGCTCCACCATGGCGTCGAGGTCGCCGGTCCAGGGGCGCGTGACCGTGCCCGGATCGATGGTGAGGTCTGCACGCACCGCCGGACCGGTGCCGGCCGACTGAGCCAGCGCATTGGCCGCGACCAGAGCCAGCGGCCACACGAAGAGCGCGCAGAGAGGGCGAGCGCCGCGTAACACCGCGCGAATACTACCCGAGAGCGGGCCGCAACTCCCGAAGACGCGCACGGATCACGTGCGCGCCATACGTGCTGTGGTCGCCAACGGCATCGCCTCGCCGCCGGCGCTGGTGTTCGTGTTCTAGATCGGAGCGACAGGTCGTCTGGGCAGGGGGTCGGCGTGCCGATCCCCTGCGTTCTTCAGCTCAGCTGCGCTCGAGATATTCGGCCACCGAGATGATGCGCCGAGCGCGCGTGTCCCACAGGATGCAGCGCAGCGCGCCGAGAACCTGGCCCAGCTCCAACTGGGTGACGCGCGCAAACAGGTGCTGAAATTCGTCA
>DATKLG010000008.1:0-37153 GCA_035542535.1 Steroidobacteraceae bacterium | reverse complement strand
CATCAGTCCCGCAGGTCCACCCACACCGGCGCGTGGTCGCTCGGCCTCTCCCAGCCGCGCACGTCGTGATAGACGCCCGCATCGGTCATGCGATCGACGACCGCCGGGTTGAGCAGCAGGTGATCGATGCGCAGTCCGGCGTTGCGCTGGTATGCGTTCCGAAAGAAATCCCAGTATGTGTACACGGTCTCCCGCGGATAGCGCTTGCGGATGGCGTCGGTCCACCCCTGGCCCAGGAGCCGGGTGAACTCCTCACGCACTTCAATCCGGAAGAGAGCGTCATCGACCCAGCGCTCCGGTTTGTAGACGTCGCGCTCGGTGGGGATGATGTTGTAATCGCCGGCGAGTATCACCGCCGAGTCACGCTTGACGAGCTGGGCCGCATGCTCGATCAGGCGGTCGAGCCACTTCAGCTTGTAGTCGAACTTCGGGCCCGGGGCGGGATTGCCGTTCGGCAGGTACAGGCACCCGATGGTCAGATCGTGCACCTTGGCTTCGATGTAGCGGCTGTGAGCATCCTCCGGGTCGCCGGGCAGTGAGCGCTGGATCTCCTGCGGTTCGGTGCCGCGCGCCAGGATCGCCACACCGTTCCAGCTCTTCTGCCCGTGCCAGATGACACCGTAGCCGGCAGCGCGGATCTCGGTTTCCGGAAAATTCTCCTGCGGGGCCTTGAGTTCCTGCAGGCACACGACGTCGGGCGAGGCCTCGGCGAGGAAGCGCGTGAGATTCGGCAGGCGTGCACCGATGCCGTTGATGTTGTACGTCACCACTCTCATTTGGCGTCGGAGCTCCGCGCCGCCTCGATCGCGGCGATGTCGATCTTCTTCATTCCCATCATCGCCTCGAACACGCGCCTGGCGACCGCCCGATCCTGACCGGTGGTCGCTTCGATGAGTACCCGCGGGGTGATCTGCCAGGAGAGGCCCCATCGGTCCCGGCACCACCCGCACTGACTCGCGGCTCCTCCGTTATCGACGATCGCATGCCAGTAACGATCGGTCTCGGCCTGATCCTCGGTGATGATCTGGAACGAGAACGCCTCGCTGTGCTTGAAGAGCGGGCCGCCGTTGAGGCCGAGGCAGGGCACTCCCAGCACCGTAAACTCGACGGTCAGCACCTGTCCCTGCTTGCCACCCGGGTAGTCGCCGGGGGCGTGGTGAACCGCGGTGAGGGCGCTGTCGGGAAAAGTCCGCGCATAAAACCTGGCGGCATCTTCTGCGCCATCGTCGTACCAAAGGCAGACTACGTTCCTGGCCATCGTCTGTCTCTCCTCGATTCGTGAGTCGGCAGGCCATACCCGCTACGAAAGATTGCCACGAAAATTCCCCAGCCGGCCGGTTAATATCGGCGCGCTGCGCTCGCTGATCTTCGGGAGACGCCATGACCGCCGACAGATTCCTCATCGCCGGCCTCGCGCTGCTGTGCCTCACCTCGCCCGTAGCTGCCGCCGATCGGGACGATGCCAGCTGGTTCCGCACGACCACCCAGGCCCTGGTCGATGCCGTGACCGACGGCGCACCCGCAATATGGGACCGGGTACTGGATCCGGACTGCGTCATCACGACCGAGGACGGCGCAGTCATGGGAAAGGCGAGATTCCTCGAGGACCTCAGGCCCCTGCCCGCGGGATTCAGTGGCGACATCAAGGTCCGTGACCTCACGGTCCGGACGCTCGGGACGGGAGCCGTGGTGCACTACTGGCTCGATGAGCGCGAGAACGTCTTCGACCAGCAGCTCAAGACCACCTACGTGGAGACCGACACCTATCGGCGCTCGGGCGATACCTGGGTAGTGGTCGCCATGCAGGTAACGGTGGTGCCGCGCGACCTGGAGCCTGTCCCCAACGCCTCTGCCGGCGGCTGGCGGGAACTGCTCGGCGAGTACCGCTACGACGAGCGGGCCACCTCACGGTACCGGGTATTCGTGCGCAACGGCGAACTCTTCGGCGGATCCGACCTCAAGTCGGCGACCCGCCTCATCCCGCTCGCCCCGCTGGTGTTCTACCAGCAGGGGAGCATTCATCTCCTGGTCTTCGTGCGCAACCGCAGCGGCGCCGTCACCGAGGTGCGCGAACTGCACAAGTACAACGAAGTGCGGCTCGAGCGAGTGACCGGCGGGCGACCGTCGTAGCGTTCCGATGCCTCGCTGGCCAGGGCGCTCGCGTGGCCCGGGTTCAGGTCGCGAGTGCCTCGAGCGGATCCGCCGGCAGGGATCGCAGGAACGTGCACAGCGCCTCCGACACCTCGGCCGGACAATCGAGCGGCGTGAAGTGCCCGCCGGGAAGGCGGGTCAGGGTCGTGCCGAGCGACTGCGCCAGCCGCTGCCCGACTGGATCGATCGGCAGGAAATCGTCACGCTCGCCCCACAGAACCGCGGCGGCTAAGCCCGCGTCGCGCAAGCGTGCGCCGATCCCGGCGGTCTGGCGCGGATCGAGATCGCGCGCCGCTCGGATCAGACGCAATCCGCCCCGCTCTCCCTGGTACGCAGCCAGCATCTCCCGCAAGGCCTCGGTCCTGCCCAGGCGCCGCCTGAGCACGGGAAAGAGCCTGGCAGCATCCGCGGGATCCCACGCCTGGATGCTCGCCACGGCCTCGATGGCCCAGTTGTCCTCGTAAACCCCATCGAGAAGCGCGAGACCGCGCAGGCGTCGGGGCGCCTTGACGGCCAGCAACTGAGCCGCGGCCGTGCCGACGTCGTGCGCGATGAGCGTCACGCGCTCTATCCCCAGTCGATCGAGGAGTTGCAGCATCCAGTCCGCCTGGCTCGCCATGTCGATGCGTGCGCCGTCAGGACCTTCCGACTCCCCGTACCCGACCAGGTCCGGGGCAATCGCACGGAAGCCCGCCTGCACGAGGCGCGGGATCACGCGAGACCAGAGGTAGCGATGCGCGGGAAAGCCGTGCAGCAGCAGAAGCGGGCGCCCATCGCCCTCGTCCTGTGCGCATATGCGCACGCCGGCTATCTGGATGGTCGTGGCCATGGACCTGAGAGGCGTCTCGCCGTCATCCGCACGTGCGCTCAGGATAGCGCGCGGCAGGCGCACACGGCGGCCGAATCGCCCAGGCTGCGGCGCAGCGGATGGCCGGCGTCAGTAGACCTGCGGCACGTGTCTGTGCGGGCGATCGCTCGGCTCGACGTAACCTTTCGCCTTCTGCCGCTTCGGCAGCTTGACCTTCTCGCGCTCGACCTCCTTGTACGGAATGACGCTGAGGAGATGCGCGATACAGTTGAGGCGGGCACGCCGCTTGTCGTTGGCATCCACGATGTACCAGGGTGCCCACGGCGTGTCGGTGGCCTTCAGCATGTCGTCCCGGGCGCGCGAGAAGTCGTACCAGCGCCGGTGGGATTCGAGATCCATGGGGCTCAGCTTCCAGATCTTGCGGCCGTCGTCGATCCGTGACTTGAAACGCCGGGTCTGCTCCTCCTGGCCGACCTCGAACCAGTATTTGACGAGGATGATTCCGGAGTCGACCACGACACGCTCCCAGATCGGGGCGAGCTTGAGGAACCGCTCCACGTCGCGCTCGCTGCAGAAGCCCATGACGCGCTCGACGCCGGCGCGGTTGTACCAGCTGCGATCGAAGATCGCGATCTCGCCCCCGGCGGGAAAATGCGCGATATAGCGCTCCATGTACATCTGTGTCTTCTCGCGCTCCGTCGGGGCGGGAAGCGCCACGACCCGGAATACCCTGGGGCTCACCCGCTCGGTGATGCGCTTGATCACGCCTCCCTTGCCGGCGGCGTCGCGTCCTTCGAACACCACCATGATCTTGCGCTTCTCCTGCTGCACCCAGAGCTGCACCTTGACGAGCTCGACCTCGAGCTTTTCGAGTTCCGCTTCGAACTCCTTGCGAGAGAGCTTCTCCGGCGGGCCTGTCCCCTTGCCGTCGGAGTCCCGATCCTTCTTGTTCTTTTTCCCGTGCGCCATATGCGTGCTCCGGTCTGAGAATCAGTGCGGCGCGACCCAGTCGACGTCCTTGAGGTTCCAGCCGCCGCCGAGCGCCTTGTAGAGGCTCACCACCGCGAGAAGCTGGTCGCGCTGCGTCTGCGCCAGCGCATCCTTCGAGGGGAACAGCTGCTGCTCCGACTCGAGCACCTCGAAGTAGGTCGCGCGTCCGGCATCGTAGCGCTGCATCGACAGATCGACCGACTCCTTGAGCGAGTCGACCTGCCGCTCGAGCGCGGCGCGCTGGCCGACGAGCGTCTGCTGCGCAATCAGCGCGTCCGAGGTCTCCTGAAATGCCACCGTGACCGCCTTGCGATAGGCAGCGACGCTCTCGTCCCAGAACGCCTGCTGGGCATGATAGGCCGCCTGCAACCGCCCGCCCTGGAAGATCGGCCCGGTGAGATTCGCGCCCAGGCCCCAGACGGTGGAGCCGTTCTTGAACAGATCCTCCGGCCGCGTGGCCTCCCAGCCGAACAGAGCGCCGAGGCCGATGCGTGGGAAGTAGTTGGCGACCGCGACGCCGATCTCGGCGTTGGCGCCGATCATCACCTGCTCGGCCTGCAGGACGTCGGGCCGGCGCTCGAGCAGCGCGGTAGTCTGGCCAAGCGGTGTCGCCGGCATCGACTCCTCGGTCAACGGCGTGCCGCGCACGATCGGGCGCGGGAAGACGCCGAGCAGCACGCACAGCGCGTTCTCCTGCTGGGTGATGGCACGTGTGAGGCCCGCAATGGACGCCTGGCTCGCCTCGTAGTTGGCCTGGGCCCGCACCACTGCGAGCTTCGAGTCGCGGCCCGCCTGGAAGCGCTGACTGAACAGGTCGAGCGTCTGCTTGTAGACGGTGGCGCTCTCCTGAGCGATTGCGAGCTCCCGATCGAGCTCGAGCAGCGAGAAATAGCCGGAGGCAAGCGCGCTCACCAGGCTGAGCATCACTCCACGCCGCACATCCTCCTGGGCGTAGAGATTGGCGCTCGCCGCCTCGCTCGCGTGGCGGACGCGTCCCCAGAGATCCAGCTCCCAGGCGGCGCTCGCACCGAGTCCGAAGGTGTTGTAGGTGAGATTGACCGGCGGCTCGAACGGCACCAGTGTCGCCTGCCGCGAGGCGTAGGCCTGGTAGTTGACCTGCGGATAGAGATCGGCGCGCACGACCGACACCTGCGCGCTCGCTTCATCGATGCGTGCGATCGCCGCCTTGAGGTCGTAGTTGTTGCTGAGTCCCTCGGTGATCAGCGACTGTAACGCCTTGTCGTTGAAGACCTGCCACCAGGGGAGATCGGCGAGCGAGGTGGCCTCGGACGCGCCGACCTGGGAGCGGAACTGCGCCGCGGGGGCGACCTCCGGGCGCTTGTAGGCGGGCCCGACCGCGCAGCCGGCGGCGCCCAGCGCGAGCAGCGATGCGGCCAGCAGGGTCGGAGTCCTGGAACTCATTGAAAAGCGCGTTTTCACCGGCCACCCCTCCTCATTGCACCGCGGCAAGCATCTTGCGGAATCGCGACAGGGTGTAGACCGAGTAGGCACAGCCGATCGCGAACATCTTGGCGAGATCCGGCCACACCATGCTCAGGTTCGCATCGCGGAACAGCACCGCCTGGGAGAAACTGACGAAATGTGTCGAAGGCACGAACTGCATGGTCTTCTGCAGCCACAGCGGCATGCTCTCGAGCGGCGTCTGGCCGCCCGACAGTAAGACCATGCAGATGAAGACCGGGAAGGCCAGGAGTCCGAACTGCGGCATCGAGCGAACCATGGTGGCGAGCATGATGCCGAGCGCCGTCACCGAGAACAGATAGACGAGCAGCCCGAGGGTAAAGAGCGGAATGGAGCCGGCCACCGGCACCCCGAGCGCGCCCTTGACGATGAGGAATAGCGAGATCAGCGCCGCCACGATGACCACCAGTCCGTTGGCCCAGATCTTGGCGAACATGAGCTCGTAGGGCTGCAGCGGCATGACCAGCAGGTGCTCGAGCGTGCCGTGCTCGCGCTCGCGCAGCACCGCGGCACCGCACAGGAAGATGGCCATGACCGAGATGTTGTTGATGATCTGGTTGATCGAGACGAACCAGCTCTGCTCGACGTTGGGATTGAAGCGCACGCGGGTGTTGAGCTTGACCAGCTCCTTGTTGTTCGGGTCGGCCCTGCCGGGCCAGAAGGGCATGGCCTCCTGGTTCAGGATGCTGCCGATGTAGCCAGGTCCGCGGCCGGCCTGAGCCATGACGGTCGCATCCGCAATGACCTCGACCGTGGGCGTCGCACCCCTGGAAATGTCTGACTGGAACTTGCGCGGCAGGTCGACGATGAAGGTGAACTGCCCCGAGTTCATGGCGTCGTTGATCTGCGAGAACGACAGCAGGCGTGCCGGCAGGAACAGCGGCGGCAGCAGCGCATCGCGCATCTGGCGCGAGAGTGGTGAGTCATCCTCGTCCACCAGGGCTACCGAGGCGTTGATCACGTCCATGACCGCGCTCTTGGCCGGAGTGTAGACCGAGAACGTGAAACAATAGGCGATGAGGAACAGCAGCACCGGGTCGCGGGCGAGGCTCAGGATCTCCTTGATCCCGAGATGAAAGATGTGACGGAGATTGCGCATCTAATTTTCCTGCTTGCGCAACAGCGCCACCGACAACCCGATGTAGACGACGGCGATCACGGCCAGCGCGGCGATATTGCGCCACAGAGAGGCGAACCCCAGCGCCTTGGTGAAGGTGCCGACGCTGATCGCCTGGAAGTAGGTGCTGGGGAAGATCTTGCCCGCGAGCCACGCCCCGCCCGTGAGCGAGGAAACCGGCACGAACATCCCGGAGAACTGCACCGCAGGCAGAATCGAGATGATGGCGGCGGCGAAAATGGCCGCGGTCTGACTCCCCGAGAACACCGACAGCAGCAGGCCGAAGCCGGTGGTCGCCACCACGTACACGATCCCACCGAGGAGCAGCGTCGCGAAGCTGCCCTTGAGCGGCACCTGGAACACGAGGATCGCGAGCGCCACCAGGGTCGCAAACTGGATGAGCGCGACGGTGAGATACGGAAGCTGCTTGCCGAACAGGAACTCGCTGCGCGTTGCGGGGGCGGCATAGAAGTTGGCGATCGATCCCAGCTCCTTCTCGCGCACCACGCTCAGGGCCGTGAGCATGCTCGGAATCAGGATCAGAAGCAGCATGATGTCTCCGGGGACCATGGCGTAGACGCTCTCGAAGGCCTGATTGAAGAGCATGCGGGTCTCGATCTTCATCGGAGTGGCGACCTGCGGGACCCCACGCGCAGCGCGCAGATGCTGCTCGTACTGGTTGTCGGTCGCCTGCACGTAGCCGCGCGTGGTCTCGCCGCGGAAAGGCTGGGCGCCATCGACCAGGGCGTTGACCTCCGGCTGGCGGCCGCGCTGCAGGTCGCGCTCGAAGCCGGAGGGAATCTCGACCGCGAGCCGCAGCTCGCCGTTGCGCAGCCGCCGATTGAGCTCTTCGTAGCCGTAGAGCGGGGGCCGCTCATCGAAGTACTGGGTGCCCCTGAAGCTGTCGGCATACAGGCGGCTGTTGACGGTGTTGTCGGAATCGAGCACGGCAAAGGGCAGGTGGTTGACATCGAGAGAGATGCCGTAACCGAACACGGTCATGAGCAGGATCGGCCCGAGCACGGCAAAGGCGAGGCGCACCCGGTCATGCTGCAGTTCCACTGCCTCGCGCCGTGCAAAGGCCCACAGCCGTCCGAGACTGAACCGGCTGCTCGCCGCGTGAGCGTGAGTCGCTCCTGCCGCTGATGCGGGTGCCTCTGCGAATGAGGCAGCGTCTCCGGCGGGTTTGGCGCCGGCGAGTTTGTCTCTGGCGTTCGGATCCTTGGCGGCATCCTCCAGGTAGCCGATGAAGGCCTGCTCGAGGTTCTCGGCCTTGCGCTCCTTCACCAGCTCCGCGGGCGGCCCCTGCGCCAGCACCTTGCCGGCGTGCATCATCGACATGCGGTCGCAGCGGGCCGCCTCGTTCATGAAATGGGTGGAAAGAAAGATGGTGACGCCCTTCTCGCGCGACAGCCGGATGAGCAGATCCCAGAAGCCATCGCGGGCGACGGGATCGACCCCGGAGGTCGGCTCGTCGAGTATCAGCATATCCGGCTCGTGCAGAACCGCCACGGCGAGCGACAGCCGCTGGCGGATACCGAGCGGAAGACTCTCGGTCAGGGTATCGGCGACCTGCTCCAGGCCGAAGTCCGTGAGCAGCTCGGCGACACGTTTCGCTGACTTGTCCGGGGGCAGATCGAAGAGCCGCGCATGCAGGACCAGGTTCTGCCGCACCGTGAGCTCGGTGTAGAGCGAGAACGCCTGCGTCATGAAGCCCACGCGCCGACGCGACTCCACATCGCCGCCCTTGACCGGCTTGCCGAACAGCAGCGCGGTGCCCTCGGTCGGCGGCAGCAGACCAGTGAGCATCTTCATGGTGGTCGTCTTGCCGCAACCGTTGGAGCCCAGGAAGCCGAAGATCTCGCCGCGCTCTATGCGAAAGTCGACGTGATCGACCGCGGTGAAGGTGCCGAAGCGCTGCGTCAGCCCCTGGGCCTCGATGGCCGCAGGTCCGCCGCTCGACTTGTAAGGAGTGATCTGCGGTTCCTTGTAGCCGCGTGTGAGCTCCTCCGGCAGCAGCTTGATGAAGGCTCGCTCGAGCGTCGTCTCGTTGGTCTTGCGCCGGATCTCATCCGGTGTACCGGTAGCCATGACCTTGCCGGCGTTCATGGCGACCAGCCAGTCGAAGCCTTCTGCCTCGTCCATGTAGGCGGTCGCCACCAGCACGCTCATCGTCGGGTGTTGCACGCGGATGCGTGCGATCAGTTCCCAGAACTGCCGCCGTGCCAGAGGGTCGACGCCGGTCGTCGGTTCGTCGAGGATCAGGAGATCCGGCTCATGAATCAACGAGCAACACAGGCCCAGCTTCTGTTTCATGCCGCCGGAGAGCTTGCCGGCGGGGCGGTCGCGGAACGAGATCAGGTCGGTGCTGGTGAACAGCTCGGTGATGCGCCGCTCGCGCTCTTCGCGCGACTGGCCGAAGAGGCGCCCGAAAAAATCCGCGTTCTCGAATATCGAAAGCGTCGGATAGAGATTCTTACCGAGTCCCTGCGGCAGGTAGGCGATCCTGGAGGACACCTCGGTACGAAACCTGGCGTCGTCGATGTTGCCGTCGAGAACGGTGGCCTTCCCGCCCTGCATCTTGCGCACGCCGGCAATGATCCCGAGGAGTGTGGACTTGCCCACCCCGTCCGGACCGATCAGGCCGATCATCTTGTTGGCGGGAATCTCGAGATCGACGTCGGCGAGCGCTACGGCCTTGCCGTACCGCTGGCTGAGCTTCTCGACCTTGACGACCGGCCGGCTTCCGTCGTTACCCATGAGTCACGCTCGACTCGCGTGTTACTGCTTGGAGCCAGTCGTGTCGGGGGCGATCTCGGGGAGCTTGGGCCACTCGCTCTCGGGCCTGAGCTGCAGATTCTTGGGCCACTCGGCGCTCGGGTCGAGCTGCACGTAGCCCATGCCGGGTACGCCGACCTTGACCATGCGCTCGAGCTGGCGCAGCCCCTCCTTGTTGGGGATCTGCAATTTCACGCGGAACGTCAGGTTGTGGCGCTCCTCGGCGGTCTCGACGGTCTTGGGCGTGAACTGCGCGTTCGGCGAGATATAAGACACCTGTGCCTTGATCGGAAATCCGGGTAAGGCATCGAGTACGATGCGCGCGTCGGCGCCCAGCGCAAGCTTCCCCGCAGCCCCGGTGGGGAGAAAGACATACATGTAGACATCGCTCAGGTCGAGGAGCGAGAGCACCTTGCCGCCCGCCGCCACCACTTCGCCGGGCTCGGCCATGCGACTCTGTACCCGCGCTCTCAGCGGGGCCTTGAGCGTGTTGTCCTTGATCTCGGCCTGCAGCCGTTCCGACTCGGCGGTGGCGGCTTCGATCGCGGACTGGGCGCGGGTCGCCTGTGCCTGGTAACCGCTCAGGTTTGCCTGCGCCACGTCCACTTTGGCAAGGTCCGCGTCACGTTCCTGCGCGCTCACGGCACCGGTCTTGACGAGCTCGCTGGAGCGCTTGTACTCCTTGTTGGCGAGCCCGAGCTGCGCCTGGCTCGAGCGAACCTGGGCATTCGCGGTGCGCAGGTTGTTCTGCGCCTCGACGATCTTCGCCTGGGCAGCGCGCAGCTGTGCCTCGAGCGGCTCGGTGTCGATGGTCGCGACGACCTGCCCGGCCTCGACCGTGTCACCCTCGTTCGCCTCGACGGTTTTCAGCCGACCGGCGTATTTCGCGGCGATGTCGACCTGGGTCGCCTCGAGGCGGCCGTTGCCGCCGGCGAAGCCGGGCGGAAGCTTGGGCTTGGACATGAGCCACCAGGCCACCCCGGCGCCGACGACCACGACCGCCGCCACGAGGATCAATACCTTCTTATTCATGGGCCACCCGTCCCCGCGCCTCATTCGGACGCGCACTCGTTCAACCTAACAAGCGACCCCCAACCCGGCCATACGCACAAGCCGCAGCGCGGACCGGCGCGCCCGTGACAACATGCAGGCAGCTGCCGGCGGCGGAGCGACCGCTGGCTGGGACCGAGAGGTGAGCGCTACGGACCCCATTCCGCAGCCCGGGGCAGTCTCCGTTGCGCAGCGCAGAGCGCCGCGCGAGCGATCGGCGTGGGAGCGCTGGCTCCCCGGCGTCGATACGCTGCGTCATTATCGCATCGAGTGGCTGCGGCATGACGTGATCGCCGGGCTCGTCCTGACCTCGATGATGGTGCCGGTCGGCGTCGCCTATGCGGAGGCGAGCGGCCTTCCGGGAATCAACGGCCTGTACGCCAGCATCGTGGCGTTGATCGCCTACGCACTCGTGGGCCCGAGCCGGATCCTGGTTCTCGGTCCGGACTCCTCGCTTGCGCCGCTGATCCTCGCCGTCGTGCTGCCGCTCTCGGCAGGCGATCCGCAGCGTGCGGTGCTGCTCGCCGGGGCGATGGCGATCGTCTCCGGATTCGCCTCAATCGCGGCCGGCTTGGCGCGTATCGGCTTCATCACCGAGCTGCTGTCGAAGCCGATCCGCTGTGGCTACATGAACGGGATCGCGCTCAACGTGCTTCTCAGCCAGATCCCGAAGCTGCTCGGCTTCTCGATCGACGCGAAAGGACCCGTACGCCAGATGTGGGCCATCGTGCAGCAGGTACTCTCGGGCCGCGCCAACACCGCAGCTGTCGCAGTCGGTGGCGGCACGCTGGTGCTGATCCTGCTCCTGAAGCATCGCCTGCGCAGGCCCGGCGTGCTGGTCTCCGTGGCGCTCGCGACCGCGGTCGTCGCGCTGCTCGACCTGCCGACACGCGCTGGTCTGGTGGTTCTCGGCACGCTGCCTCAGGGTCTGCCCCGGCCGGTCGTACCGCTCATTTCCCTGGACGACCTCGTTCCCGTGCTGACGGCAGCGCTGGCCGTAGCGCTGGTGTCGTTCGCGGACACGAGTGTCCTCTCGCGCACTTATGCCGCCCGCACGCGCACCTGGGTCGATCCCAATCAGGAGCTGGTGGGCCTCGGCGTCGCCAACCTCGCCGCGGGATTCTTCCAGGGCTTTCCCATCAGCAGCAGCACCTCGCGCACTCCGGTGGCGGAGGCGGCCGGCGCGCGCACGCAGCTGAGCAGTCTTGTCACGGCGGCGGCGATTGCGCTGCTGCTGATCGCCGCGCCCAACCTGCTGCGCTACGTGCCGCAAACGGCGCTCGCGGCGGTGGTGATCGCCTCGGCTGTCGGCCTGTTCGAGATCGGGGAGCTCAAGCGCATCTACCGCATTCAGCGCTGGGAGTTCTGGCTCGCCATCGTGTGTCTCGTGGCCGTCAGCGTGTTCGGCGCGATCCCCGGCATCGCGCTCGCTATCACCCTCGCGGTCGGCGAGTTTCTCTGGCAGGCCTGGCGGCCGCATTCGGCCGTGCTCGGCAAGGTCGAGGGCAGAAGCGGCTACCATGACGTCAGCCGCCATCCCGAGGCCACTCTCGTGCCGGGCCTCGTGCTGCTGCGCTGGGACGCGCCGCTGTTCTTCGCGAACGCGGAGCTGTTCCGCGACCGTGTCCTCGAGACCATCGCGAGCGCACCCCAGCCGGTGCACTGGCTGGTGCTGGCGGCCGAGCCGATCACGAGCGTGGATGTGACCGCCGCGGACATGCTACGGGAGCTCGGCGCGACGCTGCGTAACGCCCACATCGAGTTCGGCTATGCGGAGGTGAAGGGACCGGTCAAGGACCGGCTGCGGCGGCTCGAGATCTACCCGAAGTCCGAGCAGCGATACTTTGCAACGGTCGACGAGGCGGTGAACGCCTACCTCGAGTCCCACCCCGCCGAGGCCCAAGTCTTCGCCCAGCGCCTCGGATGAGGCACCCGCATCAATGCGTGCGCTCGCCGGCCGGAGCGTCGAACCTCCAGATGACCGTGCGCGTGCTCACGGCACCGCGGCGGGCGCTGCCGCGCAGATGGGGCATCCGCCAGAAGATCCGGCTCCCGCGGCGCACCAGGTGTCCGCGCACGTGATGCAGCCGTGGACTCATCCGGGTCCGGCGCGCCTCGCCCCGGGGCGCGTCGCGGTACTCCGGCAGCAACGGAGCGCTCACCTCGAGATGTGCGAGCAACGGTGCCTTGCCGCGGCGCAGCCGCCGCCGGTTGAGGGGCTCGCAGGTCTGCGCGCGCTGGGGGAGTCCGTCGCGCGTCGCGAGCAGGAGAAAGAGCGTGAGCAGCATGGGGATATCCATCGCGATCGTGCCGACGGCGTGCCGCCACAACGCGAGACTCCGCTCGCCCGAGAGCCCGGCGCTCCCGTAGTACTCCGACCAGCTCCGCTCGTAGCGAAAGCGGAAGCAGCGCCCGAGGATGTCATCGTCCGGCCGCTCGCTGTCGAACACTCTCCCGGCGAGTCCCGCCCGGCCGTCGACCGGTTCGGGCTCCTCGGCCGTCGCGGTGTCGAAGTCGAAGTACGCCTCGACGCTGCTCGCGAGCACATCGGCGGGGCTGACGCTCCAGAAGGTCCGAACCAGGCCGCGCCGGCCGTCGCGCGACGAGCGCACCCAGGCTCCGCGCCGGCCGAGCCATTGAGCGTCTGCCGGCGGGAGCCGCAAGCCATACTGCCGCAAGACCCTCTGCCAGGGCTCGCTGCACCATTCCACCCACAAGGCTTGCGCGGGTACGTGCAGAAGATCGGCGCAGGCGACCGTGCCTGCACCCCTCGAGTAAGCCAGGTCGGCACACAGGTGCGTCAGGTCGTCGGTCAGCACGTAACGCAGCGGACAGCGTGCGACGAGCTGCGCGCAGTCCGCGGCATTATTCAGCGCGGTCACCCGGCCGCTCGCCTCGTCGCGCACCACGAAGGGCGCGCGACATTGCGCGACGCTGTCGATGAGATTCACGCCACCAACGTAGCAGCGCGCCACAGCGGCCGAAGAAAATTGTGATGAACTCACCCGCTGCGGTGACGACCCTGCGGGTGTGCGCTACAAGCCTGGCGCCTCCGTTCCATCGGACCAGCGGGCCACGGGAACGAAGAAGATAGTCTGAGGCTCCGGTACTTCCTGGTGCGACTTGTCGAACACCACGGGAGAGCCCGGCAAGTTGGCTCCCCAGCTCTCGGCCGCGGCTTTCGGCAGGTGAAACATGAGATGCGAATGCCAGTGGCCTGCGTCCGCCGCATCGCCCAGGTACTGATCGCGCGACATCATGAAGGACATCGCCCCCGGCTCGGGGTCCGCGAGCTCCCGGTGCGCGACCGCGGCGCGCACCTCCTCCAGCATCTGCGCCTGGGAGCGTCCGCCCAGCGCCAGCTTCGTGCGCCTCAGTGTGTATGGGAGGACCGAACTCGAGGCCGCGGGGTTGTAGCACACCGGCGCCCTGATCTTCGGGTTCCAGAATTCCGGATGATCGAACGGTGCCGTCCACGACCTCTCCACGAGGCAGGTGAAGCCGTTGCTACCGTTGACGACAGTCTGATAGCCCTGCGGCCCGAGGGTGAGGATCGTGGCGTTGGCGGAGACTGCGGGCGGCGCTGCGCTGCGGGCGAGTGCGACCTCGGCATCGGCCTTCATCAGATACTGCTCGAGGTGCGCCAGGCGAGTGTTGGGAGGTGCGCGGCTCGGAATGTCGCCGGCTTCGGCCGCCGCGAGACCTGCGAGCGCGCAGATCACCCCAGCCGTCGTACCCGCTCCCGTACGTCGCAGACTTCGCGCTCTGTTCATGCGACCCCCCGACCGGTTGCGCCCATCGTAGCGGCGCCGGACCATCGCGTGGGATCTCGTAGCACTCGTCCCTCGAAACGCCGCGCTCGTCCCTCGAGGTTGTGCCGTCTCGGCGCACGACAGGGCGGCCTGCAGCCGCGGCTGCGCGCTTGTGCCATCATCGCCATATGGTGGCGATTCCGGCTGCTCTCTGGCCCAGTCCCGCTGCGAAGGTCGAGGATGAGACACCGCTCCTGTCCCGCCGCAGCGTGCTGACTCTCGCCAGCCTGTTCTGGGCTTACGTCACGGCCACGAACCTCGTGTATCACGAGAGCATGCGCATCGAGCTACTCGAGATGACGCAGATCATGGTCTACTTTCCGTGGCAGCTGCGCCTGCTGCAACACGCGCTGATGCTCCCGGTCCTGCTGCTGTGTTATTCGACCGCGGTGCGCATCGGCTGGAAGCCGGCCGTGCGGCGCGTGCCGCAACAACTCGGGCTGGCGCTCGGATTCTCGCTGTTGATGTACTGGATGATGCTGACGGGCGGCGTCCTCATGCATGTGCTCGTCGGCTGGCCGGCCCCGGCCTTCGGCGTCTTCACCAGGGGCGATTGGGCGGTGTGGATGGCGAGCACCGCGACCGGACTGCTCGCGTACGGCTTCGGTCTCGCCGTGCTGAGCGGCGTCGCCGCGTCACGGCGCTACCAGCGGCTGCGGCTGCGCAACTCCGAGCTGCGGCGCGAATGGGCCGGTGCACGGCTCGCCGCCCTGCGCACCCAGCTCTCCCCCCACACGCTCTTCAACGTCCTGCACGCCATTCAGTCGCGCATCTCCGCGGAGCCGGAGGTCGCACAGACCCTGATCGCCTCGCTCGGGGACCTGCTGCGCGGCCTGCTGCAGGCGGGAGAGCGCGACTTCACCCAGCTGCGCAACGAGCTGCAGTTCGTCGAGCTCTATCTCGGACTGCAGATCGGCCGCTTTTCGGATCGGCTCACGGTGCAGGTGCAGAATGGCGCCGACGTGCCCGCCGTCTGGGTGCCGAGCCTCATCCTGCAGCCGCTGGTGGAGAACGCCGTCGTGCACGGCCTCGCCGACCACAGCGGTCCGGTGCGCATCGAGGTGACCTGGGAGCTGTCGCCTGATCGACTGCGACTCAAAGTCGTGAACTCGGTTGGCGCGTGCGGGTCCCCGGGGGTCGGAGGCTTCGGGCTGCGCAACGTGCGCGAGCGGCTGGCGGTGCAGTTTGGCGGACGTGCAGTGCTCACCTCAACCGCGGTGGATGAGTCCACCTGGATGGCGAGGCTGGATCTGCCGGTGCTGCGCGAGTGGGGCTCGGGGACCGCGCCGGCCACGGTACTGGGACAGGCATGAGAGCCATCATCGTCGACGACGAGGTCGCCGCCCGCAAGGTATTGCGCGAGCGTTGCGCGACCGAACAGGACGTCGAGGTCGTCGGCGAGTACGCCGACGCAGAGAGCGCGCTCGCGGCCCTGCCCAGCCAGGCGCCGGATCTCATCTTCCTCGACGTCAGGATGGGCCGCGTCTCGGGAATGCAGCTCGCCCAGGCGCTCGAGCCGGATAAGGCACCGCTCATCGTCTTCGTCACCGCGTTCGACCGCTACGCGCTGCAGGCCTTCGAGGTGAATGCCGCGGATTTCCTGCTCAAGCCGTTCGACCGTGAGCGCTTCCGCACCATGTTGCGGCGGGTGCGGGAGCGCTATGCGGCGCGCAACTCGACCAACTACCGGATCGCCGCGGCGACCCTGGCGGAGCTGCAGCGTCTGTCGCACGCACGCCGCGAGGCACGGCCGCGCCTGCTGGCCGAGACCGGCGGCGCACTGCACATGGTCGACGTCGCCCAGATCGAGCTCGTGACCGCGGACCGCAACTACGTCACCCTCATCGTCGGCAGACAGTCATTCCACGCGCGCAGCACGCTCATTCAGGCCGAGGAATCCATGGGCTCGCAGCCGATGCTGCAGATCAACCGGTCCTGCCTCGTGAACGTGAACCATGTCCGGCAGGTGAGCCGCACGGCGCGCGGCGATTACGTGTTCGTGCTGAGCGGCGGCATCACCGTGACCAGCAGCGAGCGCTTTCGCCCCCGCGTGCGCGAGCGCATGGAGCAGTTCGTCGTCGGCGGCCCGAAGGACTGATCAACAGCGCGTTCCCGGGCGTTGCGCTCATGCCACCGGGAGTCCGGGACAAGCGCAGGCAATCCGCGGATGAGCGCGGGAGTGCGCTCTGGACGCAGCACGCGCCAGAGGCTGTGATATGCATCGCCATGAATCTTCTCATCGCAGATCACGAGCCGGAGGCCCCGACAGACCGTTCGCGGGCGGCGGCGCGGCCGACGCCCGATGCGCACGGCGCGGGTGCCGGCCGCCCGCTGTTTCTGGTCGGCGAGCGTGAGCATCGGCTCTACCCGCTGGACCCTGCTGCAGTCGACTACGTCCGCTCCGCCGGCAACTACGTCATCTACCACCTCGGCGGCGTCGAGTACATCGCGCGCGAATCGATCAAGCGCCTCGACGCGGTGCTGGCGCCGGCCGGCTTCGTGAGAATCGAGCGCTCATTGCTCTTGAACGTGCGCGCCATCGCGTACGCGCAGCCGCTCGGCCACGGCTCCTTCGTATTCACGCTCGTCTCGGGCGCACGCCTGCACTCGAGTCACGCCTACCGCGACTCGATACTTGCGGCGCTGCCGTTGCGGCGGCGCGCGCCTAGCTCCCCGTCCGCGTCTCGTTGACGAGCAGGTTGAGCTCCCAGGTCGCGCCCCGTCGGCCGAGAACGCCTGCTCGAAACGGCACGAGGTGGGCGAGAGGACGAAGACTTCGAAGCGCACCAGGATGCGCCGTCCGTCGTAATCCTCCTGGTCGTAGAACTCGCCGCGGCCGCCCTCGAAGCTGCCGATCGCCGGCGGGCTCAGGACACCCGCCGCGCTGCTCGAGATGTTCATGCTCCACTGATGCGACTGCGGGTTGTAGAGACGCAGGGTCAGGTATTCGAGGTGACCCGCCGCACCGTCGAGCTCGACCTCCCCCAGATTGGCGCGGCCATCCCATACCTTCCGCACCACATCGGTGCCCCGGTACTCGACCCAGGTCGTGGACCCGGTGAGCGGATGCAGCAGACGACGCACGTGAACCTGCCAATGGCCGAGATCCCAGTCGAAGTCGTGTTGTCCATCACGTGGCTTCGCAGCTGGCGCCGGTTCGGGGTCGCCGGCCGGGCTGGCGCCCCCGGCCGCTTGCCCAACGGGCGCGCCCAGGATCGACGCGCCGGCCAGACAACAGATCAGCGCACGCATGCCGCTCCTGCTAGTTGCAACCGGGGCCGGGGCACGGGCCGATCTTCTCCCCGTTGATGAAATCGACCGCGTCCCGGACGTCCTGATGGATCTTGTCCCGCTGGAACTGCAGGGTGCAGACGCGCGTCGCCACCAGCGACCCGGTGATCCGCTGTGTCTCGCACTGCATGGTCTTGAGGTCGGCACTGGCCGCAGGCGGCTTCTCGGGAGTCAGACAACCGCTCGTGACGCCGAGGAGCGCGAGCACGCCCAGGCCGTAGGTCGCTGGTATCGCCCGCACAGGTTCCTCAGAACTTGGCGGTGAAGGCGAGGAACAGCTGCCGTCCGAACATATCGTAGACATCGATGGTATTGGCCTCGCCGGCAGGAACCAGCGTCGTCACGATCAGCGGCGGGGCCTTGTCGAGCACGTTGTTGATGCCGGCGCGGATCGTCAGCACCTTGCCGACGTACCAGGTGGTCGCGAGGTCGAGGTAACTGTAAGAAGGAACCCGGGCGTTGACATAGTCGTTGCCGCCGAAGGTCGCAAAGTGCAGGGTGGGATCGGGCGAGTTGTTGTCGTCCGAGACCGGTCCGATGTAGCGCCAGGTCGCCGCGGCGCTGAAGTTCCACGGCGTCTGCCAGGTGGTGCGGAAGATGTGGTGCCAGCGCGGATTGACGGTCTGGCACGTCGCGCCGAAGTAGCCCGCGCAATCGTAAGTATGAGCTCCGGGTTGCGGGGTCGTCTCCATGTGCTCGAGGTAGGCGCCGTTCAGCTCGAACAGGAGGTGCCCGCCCCCGCGCATCAGGTCCTGCCGGTAGGTGAGCTGCAGATCGATGCCGCTCACGAGCGCCGCGCCGAGGTTGAGATCGGTCTGCACGACGTAACCGCCCTGGGCGGGGGTGCCGAGGCTCGTCAGGCCGCCCGTCACCGGGTTGCGGAAGATCTGGCTGCAGTAGAAGGCGTTGCCGGTGTTGGCGCACTGGCTGAAGATGACCGGCGCCTGGAGCGTGTTCACCTCGTCCTTGATGGAGATGTGGTAGTAGTCGATGCTGCCCGCGAAGTTCGGTAGCTGGTGCGGCGCGAAGTTGAAGCCGATGCTGTAGGTATCGGCCGTCTCGGGCTTGAGGTCGGGATTCCCTCCCTGGAGTCCGGACAGCTGGCTGCCCGTTCCCTGCGGGATCGTGTTGGTGGTGCCGCCGTTGCCGTATTGTGCGGCGGTGACGCCGGTGCGCTCGCACTGCGCCAGCGTGAATGCCGCCGGCTGGGCGATCGTCCCGTTGGCTTTGAAGGTGGGCGCGCAGGGATCGTTCCCCAGACCGAGAGTCACGACCACCTGTGGGTTGAAGAGCTCGACTATGCTCGGGGCACGGATCGCCCGGTCGAAGGAGGCGCGCAGGCGGTAGTCGGCGATCGGCGCGAACTGCACCTCGAACTTGTAGGTATCCGACACGCCGGTGCTGGTGTAATCGGAGCGGCGGAAGCCGGTGTCGAACAGCAGCTCGTGCGCGCCCGTGTAGTTCTGCACGATCGGTACCCGCAGCTCGCCGAACAGCTCATCGACCGACACGGAGTTGTCGATCGGTACCGACGCCGCGCCGAGTCCCGACAGCAGCCCGCTCTCCTCGGCGGCGTCCGGCTGGAAGTACTCGTGATCGTTGCGGTGCTCGTAGCCGGCATCCACCGCCACCCCATCGGTCGCCCAGGGCACGGTAACGCCGTACTTGCCGAGCTCGCCGGTCACTTCCGCGTGCGCCGTGCGCAGGGTCGAGGTGCCCTGCGCGGTGCCGAGCAGATACAGGTACTGCAGCTGCGCGTCGGTCACGCCGCCGTCCGACCAGATGTTGTAGGGCACGCAGGGCGGGCCGCTGATGCACCTGGGGGCTGCGGCCGTGCCGGTCACCTGCAGGGCGTTGTCGATCCCCTGGAAGCTCAGGTAATGCGTGTTCGAGTTGAAGAAGGTGGTGTAGTAGTACTGGCCGTAGAGGTCGTAGGTCCAGGCGTCGGCGAAGTCGCCGCGGGTGCCGAGCACCGCCCGGTAGTTCTCGTGCTCGTAATCGGACTCGCGGCCGCCACCCTCGATGTTGCGCCGTCCGATGCGCATGTCGACGCAGTTGGGCGAGGTTATGGCTCCCGTGGCCGGGTCGGTGTTGAAGATGCAGGCCTGCCCGGGATTTGCGGCGGTGTAGGCCAGCTGGGCCGGCGAGCACATGATCGCCGCCTGCTGTGCGCTCAGCAGCGGGTTGTCGCAGTTGACCGGATACCCGCCGGTGAGGAAGGGATCGAGTGGATTGCTGTCCTTGAACAGCGCCGACGGCGCGACCTGCTGGTGCGTGCGGTCGTCCATGAAGTAGAACTCGGCGTAGGGTTGCAGCGCGTCGTAGAGCGTCTCGTGCGCCAGCACCGCCGCGTTGTAGCGGTCGTCCTCGCGCGTCATGTAGATGTAGGGCTGCGAGTTGAACGACGGCGGCGGGGTCGTGGCCACACTGCCGATCGGGACGAGGCTGGTTCCGGACACGCTGTAGGTGGTGTTGGCATTGGGCCCGGTCAGCGGCTCGAACGAGTTGGAGTTCGACGATCCGGTGCAGGCAACGTCGATGACGTTACTGTTGGCGTCCCGCACCGGGTCCAGCTGGCAGCCGCCGAAATCGCGCTGGCTGCTCGCCACCGGGTCGGCGTGCCGGTAGCTCATGTAGGCGGTGATGTTGCCCCGGTTATCGGCGAAATTGGTGCCCATGAGCACCTCGAAGGTGCGCTGCCGGCCGTCATGGGCGCTGCCGGTGGCGGGCGTTGCGCCAAAGCCCGTGACGAGGTTCTGCATGTAGGTGTTGTCGTTGTCGTGCCAGTTCTCGTTCCATTGCCCGGTGATCTCGAAGCCCTGGAAGTTGCGCTTCATGATGAAGTTGATGACGCCCGCGATGGCGTCCGCGCCGTAGGCCGCGGAGGCGCCGCCCGTGACGACCTCGACCCGGTCGATGAGTCCGGCCGGGATCTGATCCAGATCGGGAGCCGGCGACTGGATGGCGGTGTAAGGCGAGCCCTGGCCCAGGCGCCGTCCGTCGACCAGCACGAGCGTGCGGTTCGGACCCAGGCCGCGCAGGTCCGCGGTCGCGACGCCGCCCGCGGTGGTGAGGCCGCTCGTGCCGTTGCCGAGATCCTGGCCGATGCCGTTGTTGAAATTCTGCGGCAGCTGCGTGATGAGGTCGCTGATGTCGGTCTTGCCGGTCGTCTCGATGGATTGCGAAGAGATCACCTGGATCGGGCTGGTGCTGGTCGCGTTCGGCGCGGCGATGCGCGAGCCGGTCACGATGACCTCCTGCAGCACGGCAGTCTCCTCCGAAGCCGGCGCGGCTGCCGGCGCCGCGGGCCCGGTTTGCGCCCCGGCTGTGAAGCCCCAACCACACCCGATCAGCAATGCCGCTGCCCGCGTCAGCGTCGATCGCCCAACCGCTCCGGCAAATCCCCGTGCTCCGCTCATGCTTGCTCCCCTTTCGGTTCCGTGCGCCGTTGCCTCGGTGCGACGTCGGCTCGTGCTCGAGACAAACGCCGTGCGCTCAGCGCCTGGCGTCCCGGTGGACGATATCCAACGGAAAATTGCGCGAAGTCGGAATGTGATGGCGCGGCGAACTACCGGGACGGGCGCCCCGGTTGCCGTGACAGAAGCGGGCGTGCGCGCGACTTTGCGCCTGCCGCGCGTGCGTGCGCGGGAAGCGCACGGCGCCGATCTGCCGATCAGCGCCTGTTGCGCATCGGACTCACGAGCGGCGGCGGCTGCGAGCGCGTTGACGCTATGATCGGAGAATGGACGCGCAGACTCCCGCTCTGGAGACACGGCGCCTGGTGCTGCGCGAGATGGCGCTCACGGACGCGGGTTTCCTCCTCGCCCTGCTCAACGACCCCTCGTGGCTCGAGAACATCGGCGACCGCGGAGTCCGCTCGCTGGCGGACGCCGAGAGCTATATCGCGAGCAACATCCGCGCCCATCATCAGGCCCATGGCTACGGGATGTACGCGCTGCAGCCGAGATCGGCCGCGCAGCCGATCGGAATGTGCGGCCTCGTCAGGCGCGAATTTCTCCCTGCGCCGGATCTCGGCGTCGCACTGCTCCCAGACTGGGCCGGCCAAGGCTACGCCGCCGAGGCCGCACGCGCGGTCATGGTGCACGCCGCAGACGAGCTCGGAGTCCGGCAGCTGCTCGCGATCGTGCGGCCCGGGAATCAGCGCTCCGTCAGGCTCCTCGAGCGACTGGGATTTCGCCACCAGGGGCCCTGCCCGACCCCGGAGGGTGTCGCGCTCGAGCTCTATGGCACGCAGCTTCAACCGAGCGCGTAGAGATACTCCACGAACGAAGCGACCGCGCCGTCCAGTCCCTGCACCTTGGGATTGCTCGACTCGATCAGATAGTACTCATCGGGCGCGTGCGCGCCGGTGCCGTGCCCCATGCCGAAATGCCCGGCGGGCAGACTGAGCGGCACATTGGTGAACAGGTATCCGGGCCAGGAGCCCGCCGAGCGGGGCCACAGCTGCGGATCGGCGCCGAGCTTGCGGTAGGTGGCGAGCTGCGTCTGGATCAGGCGGCTCGCCTTGTCCGTCTGGTTCGGATCGTAGCCGCCCGACATGTTGACCTCGATGTCGCCGAAACCGTGTTTCTCCAGATGCGCCTTGAGCTTCGCGAGCGTGTCGGCGGCGGTCATGTCCGGCACGAGCCGCATGTCGATCTTCGCCACCGCCCGGTGCGGCAGGACGGTCTTGCCGCCGGGCCCGGTGTAACCCGCGACCAGACCCTCGATGTTGATCGTCGGCTGCGACTCGAGCAGCATTCGTGACTCGAGCCAGTCGGCATCCTTCAGCCAGCGTTCGACGCCGAGCGCTTTCTTGGCGGACGCCTCGGATGTCTTGGCGACGTAGTCGGCGATCATCTTCTTCTGCTCATCGCTGAGAGGCCGCGCCTTCTCGAAGAATCCCTCCACCGCAGGCGTGTGACCATCGGCCTTGACGAGGGTGTTGAGCGCCTGCACCAGGTGCCAGGTCGGGGAGTCGACGGCAGCCTCGAGGCTCGAGTGCACGTCGTGCTTCGGCCCGCGCCCCCACTTCTCACCCGTCGACACCAGCTCGAGCTCCACCACTCCCTTGGCGCCGAGCGACACCGTGACACCGCCGTCGCGATCCTGCCCGGCTTCCGGCATGAAGACGCCGATGCACTTCTTGAGCTCCGCCAGCACCTGCGGGCTTCTCACGACTTCGCCGAAGTGCGGCGAGCCGATCTCCTCCTCGCCCTCGCACACCAGCACGAGGTTCACCGGCAGCGTACAGCCGGCGGCCTTGAAGGCCATGAGCGCGCTCAGGAACGAGTTCTCCGGTCCCTTCTGATTCACCGCACCGCGGCCCATGCATACGGTGCCGAGCCCTTCCTTGTGCACCAGCCCTCCGGCGAGCGGCGGAGAGCTCCACTCCTCGGGCACGAACTGCTTGACGTCGTACATGAAGTAGATGCCCACCGTAGTGCGCGCGCCGGCGTCGATGCGGCCGAATACGCCGGGCTTGCCGGAGGTCGGCATGATCGCGACGTCGGTGAAGCCGGCGTCGCGCGCGAGCTGCGCCATGTACTCGGGCCCCTGCGGGTAGTTGCGGTTCTCAGCCGCGATCGACGGCAGCGCGATCCAGTCCTGCAGGCGTTTGATGTTGGCGGCATGCATGCGCGGAATCTGGGCGAGTACCGCCGACTTGCCCGGGCACGCCGCCGCGAGCGCCGCACCCGGCAGTGCGGCGACGGCGGCCGCCGCCACCGAAGTATTGAGGAAGTCGCGCCTGCTGAAGCTCGTCTCGATCGCGTGAGTCATCGCACATCCCCTCTAATTATGGTGTCGATCCGAATGGCTGAGCCGCGAGGTTCAGCCGTACAATCCCAGCCCGCGCCGCCGTAGCTCAGTGGTAGAGCAGCCGCCTTGTAAGCGGCAGGTCGTCTGTTCAATCCAGACCGGCGGCACCACTCCCCGTCGGCGCCCTCGTCATTGTCTCTCGGCAGGCCCCGCCGGTTTGGGCGTCGCCGCGACATGTGTTGCGGGCGCAGGGCTCGGGGCGGCCGGTGCCGGAGCGGCCGCCGGCAGCGGGTACCTGGGCGCAGTGGCAGGTGGCATCGCGCTGGGAGCCGAAGCCGCCGGCTGGGCCGCCACGGTGGTCGATGGCGGCGGCGCGGGGCACGGCTGCACTGCGATGCGCGAGCCGACACCTTCGGCGAACAGATCCGAGATCGGCACGGTCGTCATCCCCGGCCGCGGCGTCAGGTCGATCCAGTAGACGACCTGCGGCAGCTTGTGCTCGGCGACCTCGGCCTTGAATCCCAGCCTCTTTGCCGATGCCGCGCGCTGATCCGCGTGAGCGCGGTCGCTGAAGAGCCCGAGCGACACCCGGCGGCCTGGCTCGCCGCCGGGAGGCATGACGAGGGCGTCCTTGACACCGCTCTTCTCGAGACCGACCCGAACCTTGTCGGCCTCGACATCGTCCTTCAGGCCGCCGACATAAACCCAGTAACCCGGCGCACTGCCCGCCTCTGCGGCGCGCTGCTGCGGGGCGAAGCCCTTCGCCGTGAGGATCCCGGCCGCCTTGGCGGCATTCGTGATGTCGCCGAACGGGCCGACCGACATGCATGCCGGCGTCTCGTTGAGCGCGGTCTTGGTGTTGGTCGCGGGACGCTGCGCCTCGGGCAGCTCGGAGAGCAGCTTCAGGCGCGGCAGCTTCGCCAGCGCCTCGTTCACGGGAGGCGCCTTGGGCTCGTCCACCCAGTGTGCCCAGGCGAAGTACACGAGGTTGACGAACAGCAGCGCGATGAAGGCGTTGCGCACGAGCACCGATTCTAGATCAACGGCGGCGAGCGCGTGGCGCGTCGCGCGACAGCACCGCGAGCCCCCTCAGCACCAGGTCGGGTACGCCGAGGGAGCGGCTGCGCAGGAGCGGCGCGACCGCCGCCGCCTCACCCCCGGTGAGCGCGACCAGCGGCTCGCGGCCGAGCAGCGCGGATGCCTCCTCCACTGCGCGATCGATGAGCGCCGCGGCCGCGTAGCGCGAGCCACGCTGTAGCGCCTCGCGGGTCGAGCGGCCGAAGAGCCCCGCGCCGCCGCCCGCACCCCCGCGCGCGCGGCGGCGGATGCCGTGCGTGCGAGTGAGGAGCGTCCCGATCATGAGATGCGGCGCAGGCACGATGACCCCGCCCCGATGCCGTCCCTGCCCGTCCACGAGATCGATGGTCATCGCGGTTCCGACCCCGACCACGCACACCGGCACGGCCTCGAGCAGCTCATGTGCCCCTACCATCGCCGCGAACCGGTCCACCCCCAACCGCCAGGGCTCGAGGTAGCCGACGGTCACTCCTCCCGCACGCCGCGTCACGCGGATGAAGCGGGCCGGGACGCGAGCGCGGCGGGCGGCGGCCGCCAGTGCCTCATCGACGGCCGAGCCGGCGACGCTCGCGACGACGACGCGCGCGAGGCCCCGCGGGCTGGCAAACAGGTGGCGCAGGTAGTCGCGCGGCCGCCAGCCGCTGTGGGCCGCGGCACGACCCCTGCCGAGGCGCGCCCCCTCGAGGCGCGCCCACTTGATGCGGGTGTTGCCGACGTCGACGAGCAGCACGGTCATCTAGACTGGCCTCACCGTCACATCGCCCGAGGTGAACCGGCGCATTCCCTGCGCTGTCTCCACCAGCAGCGCTCCGTGCGGGTCGATTCCGCGCGCCAGCCCGCGCGAGCTCGTTCCCTCGACGACCTTCACGTCGACCGGCCGGCCGCGCAATGCATCGGCGCCGCGCCACTCTTCGATGAACGGCTTCAATCCGCGCTGCTCGAATTCCATCAGCCCGCGCAGGCACGCGCCGATGAGGCCCGCCGCCACGCGGTTGCGTGGCGGCGCCGCGAGCCCGGCACTCACGAGATCGGCGGCCGGGAGCCCGGCGGCGGCGATCTTTGCCAGTACCCGCTCGCCGAGGGTCACGTTGAGCCCGATGCCGATGACGACGTAAGCGGGGCCGGCGGATTCGGCACGCAGGTCGATGAGTACCCCGCCGAGCTTGCGCTCGCCGAGCAGCAGATCGTTCGGCCATTTGAGAGAGGCGTGTCTGACACCGAGCTCCTCGAGGGCGCGCAGCGCGCATACGCCGATGACCAGCCCGAGGGCGCCCAGGTCGGGAGGCACCGCGCGAAACATCCAGCTCAGCGAGAGGCAGATGGCGCCCCCCGGGGGCGCGAGCCAGGCGCGCCCACGCCGGCCGCGGCCGGCGCTCTGGTACTCGGCGAGCAGCACTTCGCTCGTGCCGCTGCGAGGTCCGGCGCGCTCGAGGAGCGCGCTGTTGGTGGAGGCGATCGACCATGTGGTCTCGAGCTTCGCTACGCGCTCGCGCAGCGCGCGCGGCAGCAGTGCCCTGATCGATCCCGCATCGAGCGGCTCGCAGGTGCGGTCGAGGCGGTAGCCGCGGTTGCGTACCGCGTGCAGCCCGGCACCGAGCGCCCGGAGCGTGCCGGCCGCCTTCCACACGGCGCTGCGGCTGACGCGCAGCTCGCCGGCCAGCTGCTCGCCCGAATGAAAGCGCCCGTCGGCGAGCCGGGCGAACACCCGCGCCGCGAGCGGCGCCCCGCTCGGCGGCACGACCCGCCGTAGCGCTCGCCGGGGCACGTCAGCTCCGCCCCCGGCGCAGGCCGAGGAGCCAAAGACGCTGCGCGCGCGGCTCGCTCCCGGCGCACATGCGAGCGATGTTGCCGCGGTGCGTGTAGACGATCAGCAGCGCGGCGAGAGCTCCGAAGGCGAGCAGCGGCGCCGTGCGGGTCGATGCCGATGCGGCGATGGCGGCCGCCACCGCGCCCGCGCTCACGATGGAGGCGAGCCCCACGAAGCCGGACAGAATGACCACGAGCAGCCACACGAGAATAATCACCGGCAGGAGCGCCGGGTTGATGCCGAGCACCGCGCCTACGAAGGTCGCGACGCCCTTGCCGCCCCGCAACCCGTACCAGAGCGGATAGACGTGACCGAGGATCACCGCGAGTCCGCACACGGGCGCGAGCCAGGCGCGCAGGCCGATGTCAGCCGCGGGCACGCCGGGAATTACGGCGGGAGCGAGCAGCGCCGTCGCCACCCAGCCCTTGCCGAGGTCGATGGCGAACACTGCGAGCGCCGCCGCCTTCCCCTGAGTCCTGAGCATGTTGGTGGCGCCGGCGTTGCCGCTTCCCAGGGTGCGTATGTCCACGCCGCGCAGCTTGCCGATGAGAAGGCTGCCGACGACGGAGCCGAGCAGATAGGCGAGCAGCGCCTTGACGATGAGCTCGATCATGACGGTCTGAAGACCTCGGCGAGCATGCAGCGCACGCTCCCGCCTCCCAGCCTCTCGATCGTGGGAATCGGGACCGCGAGTACCGCGTCCGTCGAGCCCGAGAGCCGTGCGAAGGTCTCCGCCGGCAACGAGCGGCGCGCCGCATCCGACATGACGAGCACCCGCGAGTCCCCGAGCGCCTCGTCCCAGGTGCTGAGCTCGAGCATGTTGCCCGCGAAGCGGGCCAGCTGCTCGTGCCCGATCTCGACGATGGCGCGCCCGCTGGCGTGCAGCCGCGCAAGCACCCGCTCGCGGTCGGAGGGCGCGATCGCCGGAGTTCCCACGACCGCGACGCGCTCGCCGATGCACATGAGGACGTTGGTGTGGTAGAGGGGTACCCCGGCGCGGTCGGCCGCCTGGAAGACCAGCGCCTCATAGCGCAGCTCCCGCGCCCACTCGGCGACCAGCGCCGGATGAGTGCGTGGCGAGGCGCAGGCATAGGCCACCCGCTCGCGGTGATCGAGCACCAGGCTCCCCGTGCCCTCGAGAAACATCCCCTCCCCTTCGAAATGCGTGAGATCGAGCAGGTGCGCCACCCTGAAGCGCAGCCGCTCGACGACCGTGTCGATCACGTCCTGGCGGCGCTCGGGCCGGCGGCTCACGCTCTCCATCGGGTAGAGGACCAGCGTTCCGTCCTCGTGGAAGGAGACCCAGTTGTTGGGAAACACCGCATCCGGCTTGACCGGGTTCGCGCTGTCGTTCACGGCACAGACGTCCACCCCCTCGCTCGCGAGCGCCTGGGCGAGCCTGGCGGACTCCGCGCGCGCCTCGAGCCGCGCGGCCTCGGGGGCGCGCTCCTCGTCGGGACGCTGGAAGGTGTTGGTGCGGGCGGTGTCCGGGTTATGGCCGAAGGCCTCCGGGCTGATCATCAGCACGGCGTCGGCGCACTGCTGACCCGGCCCCCGCCCGGGATCCGGCCGATCAGAGCTGCCGACACTGGGCCCCATGGCCCATTCTCGCACGAAGGGCCGCGGCGCCTGGCCTGAACTCAGGTCCTCAGGCGCGCAGCGCCCGGCCATCCTGGGTGCCGGTGGCTTCCAGGATGTCGAGCACGGGCAGGCGCTGGGTGAGATCGAGAGGCTCGCCGGTGAGGTAGCGGTGACAGTGCTCGGCGTGCACGGGCCGGGCAAACAGATACCCCTGCGCATAGGAGCAGCCGAGGTGGCGCAGCTTGTCGAGCTGCGGCCATCCCTCGATCCCTTCGGCGACGACCTCGATGTGCAGGTGGCGCGCCATGGCAATGATCGCCGAAACGATGGCGAGATCCGACATGTCGGTCACGAGGTCGCGCACAAAGCTGCGGTCGATCTTGAGCGTGTCGACGCGCCAGCGTTTGAGGTAAGACAGGCTCGAGTAGCCGGTACCGAAGTCGTCGATGGCGATGTGCACGCCGAGCTCGCGCAGCTTCGCGACCGTATCCTGCGCCGCCTCGCGGGCGCGCTGCTCGCGACGCTCGAACACGGCGCTTTCGGTGAGCTCGACCTGCAGCATGGTCGGCTCGAGCCCGTGCTCCTTGGTGAGCCTGGCGATCGATTCGGCCAGGTTCGAGCGCTGTAGCTGAACGGCGGACACGTTGAGCGCCACCGGCACGAGGGTCGCGCCCGACTGCCGCCAGCGAACCATGTCCTCGAGCGCCCGCTGCAGCACGAAATCCCCGATGGGTACGATGAGACCCGCCTCCTCGGCGATGCGCACGAAGCGCTCGGGCCGCACGAACCCCTGGCTCGGATGCCGCCAGCGCATGAGGGCCTCGAGCGCCACCACGCGATGGGACGCGATGTCGACGATCGGCTGGTAGTGCACCTCGAGCTGACGGGTCTGGAGCGCGGTGCGCAACGAGGCCTCGACCGCGATGCGCTCCTTGAGACGCCGATCCATCGCCGGGCTGAACAGCTGGAAATTGTTGCGGCCGCGGTCCTTCGCCTGATACATCGCCGTGTCGGAGTGGCGCAGGAGCTCGCCCATGTCGATGCCGTCGCGCGGATAGAGCGCGACCCCGATGCTCACCGTCGTGACGAGCGTGCGCCCGTCGACCACCATGGGAGCGGTGAGCGCCTGGTTGATGCGCTCGGCCGCTTCGTTCACCTTCTCGGTGTTCGTGACTTCCTTCATCACCACCACGAACTCATCGCCCCCCATGCGCACCACCACGTCCTGCACGCGCATGGTCGAGCGGATGCGCTGCGCGACGGTCTTCAGGAGCTTGTCGCCGGTCTCGTGGCCGCGGGAGTCGTTGACGTGCTTGAAGCGGTCGAGGTCGAGAAACAGTACCGCGAGCAGCGACCCCTTCTCCTTGGCCTCGGCGATGGCGTCGGGAAGGTTGGCCGCCAGATAGAGCCGGTTGGGGAGCCCGGTGAGCTGGTCGTGATGCGCGAGATGATCGAGGTGCTGATGCCGCTGCAGCATCTGGGTCTCGACGACGCGGCGAACGGTCACGTCGTTCACCGTGATCGCGAGCACCGGGCGCGCGTCCAGCATCAGGCGGTGCGAAGTAGCCTCGACGTTGCGCACGGAGGCATCCTTGCACCGCTGGCGCAGCTCGATCGGCGCGCGCGCGGTGGCTTCCTGCAGGCGCGCGAGCAGCACGCGCTCGTCGGTTCCCTCAGCGCTGAAGAGCTCGGCGAAGGAGAGCCGGCGCATCTCCTCGAGCGAGTAGCCGGTACTGCGCAGCGCCGCCGGGTTCGCCGCAACGATGCGCAGCGTGGCCGGATCGATGACGAGCGCCGTGGTCGGCCACTGATCGAAGACGGCCTGGCGCGTCGCATCGGTGCTGACGCCGGACCGGGCACCGACGCGCAGGAAGTAGCACGCGCCAAATCCGAGTGCGGCACACCAAAGTCCGGCCAGGGTGCCGAGGCCGAATGCCAAATGGTTCACGCTTGTTCCCTAAGTCGAGCCTCGGAAGTTTGGCGGAAGGTGCCCACAGCAGGCCGTGCGCTGCGCACAGTTTGGGTCGCCGATCGGCGACCGAAACGCGTTCCCGGGAACCAGGTCGCACGCCGCTCGGCGTACCCGGAAGCTGTTGATTTTAAAAGCGATTTTCTGCCGGAGCAGGAGGCCCGCCGAAGCCGGACTCGTAGCTGGCCTCGACGGGCGCCTCGCGCGCGATCTGACCGCCTGCGCCCGTCACGATCACGGCATTCTCACCGAACATAACGCCGCGCAGGTGCCTGCTGAAGCGGAATTCCCGCAGTGCCGGCAGGGGATCGGTGGAGCGCACACCACTCTCCTGGTCGATCGAGGGAATCGCGCAGCGCGTGCAGGGCTTCACGAGCCGCAGCGTGACCGCACCGAAGCAGAGCGTATCGATGTGATCCTCCGCCCAGGCGGGAAGCCCGCGCAGCACGATGTTGGGACGAAAGCGCTCCATGGGGATCCGCTGCGGCAGCCGCATGTTCAGCTCCTCGAGCGAGGACTCGTTGCAGACGAGTACCGGATAGCCATCCGGGAAGCCGAGTGGTGCGGGACTCGCGCCGGCGAACTGGGGGTTGGCGAAGCGCTCCATGTCGGGCGCGACGCGCACCAGCCGCACGGGTTCGCCAACCGCACGCGTGACCCACTCCTCGGCCTCCTCGCCCTGATCGATTCCGACGCAGGCGTCGTCCCAGACCCTGACGGCGATGCGCGCGGCCGCCACGCCGAGCGGCACCGAGAGCGTGGCGAGCCCGGGAGCGCTCAGAAGCAGAGCGCGCGCCGTCACCTCCGGCACGATGCGGGCGAGCTGCGGGTGGGTGCGCTGGCTCAGGAACACGCCCCTCGAGTTGACGATCATCCACTGCCGGTCCCACTCGAATCCGGTCGCAGTGAGCGAAACGTGCTCGCGGGCGATCCCCCGTGTCGACTTCACGGGATACACGCACAGAGCGGACACCGAGACCTGCGGCGCTTGCACTTGGCTACTCTCCAGGCGCCGGCAGCGAAAGTCCGCGGCGTGCGCCAGGCCCCAGTCTGCCATATGCTGCTGCCCCGCTCGTGAAGGGAGACCTCATGACCAGGCCGAAGAAATCGAAGAGCGAGAACCGGGCAGGCGGCGGCGGAATCGCCGGCCGGGTGATCGCCGCAGCCGTGAGTGCCAGCGTCATCTTCGGCGGACCCCAGGCACAGGGGCGCACGCACAAGCCGCCGCTCTACGGCCAGCACTGGATGGCGGTCACGGGCAAGCCGATCGCAGCGAGCGCCGGCGCGCAGATCTTTGCCCGCGGCGGCAACGCCGTGGATGCGGCCTGCGCGATGATCGCAGCGACGGCGACCGCGTGGACGACGCTCTCCTGGGGCGGCGAGACGCAGGCACTCATCTATAACCCGAATACCGGCAAGGTGATCGCCATCAACGGCCTGGGGGTCGCACCCACGGGCGCGACTCCCCAATACTTCCACAAGCTCGGCATGCGCTATCCACCCGAGTTCGGCCCGCTCGCGGCCGTCACGCCGGGAACGCCCGGCGGCATCATGACCATGCTCGCCGAGTACGGGACGAAGAGCCTCGGCGAAGTGCTCGCGCCGGCGATCGAGATGGCGGACGGCTTCCCGATGGACCTGGCGCTCTCCAACACCATCGAGCACTACCGGGAACAGCTCAAGCAGTGGCCGGACTCCCGGCGCGTGATGCTGCCACACCCGGGGGCCGCGCACGAGGGACCCGCGCCCGGCGAGATGTTCCGTCAGCCCGATCTCGCAGCGACTCTGCGCAAGCTCCTCGAGGCCGAGCGCGACGCGCTTGCGGCCGGCAAGGACCGCAAGGCCGCGATCTACGCCGCCTACGACCGCTTCTACAGGGGCGACATCGCTCGGGACCTCGTGCAGGCGGTGCGGGATCTTGGCGGACTCTTCACCACCGAGGACCTCGCCAACTGGCAAGTCAAGATCGAGGAGCCCGTCCACACCACTTACAAGGGCATCGAAGTCTACAAGCTCCAGCCCTGGGTGCAGGGCCCGGTGATGCTGCAGGCACTGAACATTCTCGAGAATTTCGACCTGAAGTCGATGGGCTACGACAGCGCACGCTACATCCATACGATCTATCAGGCGATGAATCTCGCCTACGCCGACCGCGACTTCTACTACGGCGATCCGAGCTACTCCCCGGCGCCGCCGATTGCCGGACTCCTCTCCAAGGAATACGCACGCGAGCGCGCCAGGCTGGTACGCCCGGACGGGAACGATCCCGACGTCCGCCCCGGCGATCCGTATCCCTACCAGGGCGGCAGGAATCCGTACCTGAAGTACCTCGCCGGCTGGCACTCCAGGATGCCGGCGCAGCCGCCGGTGTCGATGGCGGAGTTCGACCGCACGTTCCGCCTCGGCACCACCAGCGTGCAGGCGGCGGATGACAAGGGCTGGGCCGTGTCAGTGACGCCGAGCGGCGGCTGGACGCCCGCGGTGATCGCGGGTCACACGGGCATCGGCCTCTCGCAGCGCATGCAGAGCTTCGTGCTCGATCCTCACGATAACCCGTATAACGTACTGGCTCCCGGCAAACGTCCGCGCGCGACGCTCACCCCGTCGATGGCCCTGAAGGACGGCAAACCCTATCTGCTGTTCTCGGTCCAGGGCGGCGACACGCAGGATCAGAACCTGCTGCAGTTCTTCCTCGACGTGGTCGAGTTCGGCATGTCGATCCAGGAGGCGACCGAAGCGGCCAACATCACCAGCTACCAGATGCGCGACTCCTTCGGCCAGCACGAGTCGTTCCCCGGCCGCGTGACGCTCAACAGCTCGACGCCGCTCGCAGTGAGAAGCGAGCTCGAGCGCATGGGGTACAAGCCCGAGTACGAGGAGCGCACCTCGGGGCCGCTCACTGCCATCTTCATCGATCGGGCCCACGGCACGCTTTGGGGCGCCGCGAGCAACTACGGACAGGACTACGGCGTCGGATGGTGAGGTGCCCCCGGCGGCGACGAGTCACCGCGAGTCGCGTTGTGATGCCCTCCACAGTTCCGGGAGGTGTGCCGGCTGCAGGGCCTGCCCGGCCGTTATAGGGAACAGGGTGAAAGTGCTACCATTTCGAGCGAGGGGAATCAAAGGACTATGAACGACCCGTACCACTCGAAGCCCGGGCCCCGGCCAGGCGGTGGTGGGCCTGCCAAGCCGGCGGCGGCATCGCCCGCATCCTCGCCAGGTGCCTCCAAGGATAAAGCGGCTCCGGAGAGCTCCGGCGGACGCGTCGTGCACGATTCGCGCGGCAACGCTGTCTGGCAATGGGTCAAGGATGCCGGACGCGTGTGCATCGAGAGCACGTCCATGCTGCTGAAGAAACTCGAACTGCCGGACCTCAAGGTCGAGGACCATAAGGACGAATCCAAGGAGCTTCGGCTCGAGGACGAGGTGGATCCGGGCGGCGGCTACGATCCCTACGGCAGCAAGATCGGGAGCCGCAAGCCCCCGCCTCCCAAGACCCCGCTGAAGAAACGTTAGCCCGCGCGCTGCGCCGACGCCCGGCTCAGCTCCAACCGCGACTCAGTGCCTGCCGATGAGCGCCAGCGCCCTCAGCCGCTGCGTATCGCCGGTCGGCTTGCGGATGCGGACTTCGCGCCATTCGCGCGGCGTCTGCGGCATGGAGAGAATCGCCTTGCGAGCCTCGGTCACGCGGTACTTCAGCAGCGGCTTCAGGGACTCCTGCGCGAGGCACACCTGCTTCTCCGCTTCGGTCTCGGCGAGCTCCACGTCGCAGAAGGCATAGAAGTATTCCGCATACCACTCCTCGTACAGAGCGAGCGGCTCGTCGAGGGCGGGGTCGCGCATCAGGTGCTCTGCGAGATGCTGCGTGCAAAGATAACTCGAGGCGCAGCGCACGTAGTGGCCGTGCTCGGTGAGAACCGCATTGGTGTATTCGGCGCAGCCGTAGAAGACGGCGAACAGCTTCTTGCGCTTCGCCCCCGTAATCTGCCGCTGACGCAGGTACTCGAACAGCGCCTTGCGGTGCACCAGCGTCAGGGCGGTCGTGCGCAGCGCCACCATCTGGCGCGTGAGCTGGCCATGCGCCGACACCGTGCGCATGAGCTGATCGTGGTGGGCTTCCCAGCGCGTGAAGTCGGCGGGACGGGCCAGTATCCGCTGCGCCACAAGGATGTCCGTCGGCGCCAGCGATTTCGCCGTCATCTCGACCCGCGACTCGGATTCCTCCATGAGTCGCGCATGTTTATAAGCTTGAAGGAGCACGTGACTCCCCCGCACCGGCATGTGCGGGTGCAGCTGCCTCGGCTGCTTTTATTACTTCCCTGCGGGAGTCTCCGCTTTTATGCGGCACTGCGCAATTTCGGATCGATGACAAAGGAGCTGGGGAAACCGGGGAGAGCCAATTCGTTGCGTGCGAGCCACGGGAGGGACTTCCGGGCGGGCATTTTCGGTCAAATGCGGCATCCCCGGCGCGCGACCTGCCGGGCGCAGGCCGCGGGCGGGGATCGCGACGCGCTAGAGTGCCAGCTGGAGGGGAGATCCATGCGACCCTGGATGCATTCGATGGCCCTGGGGGCGATCGCCGCGCTGCTCAGCGCGCCGCTTGCTCAAGCCCGCGAGAAGCTGACGCCGGCGGAAGTTCGCGACTGGTACGCCCGGCAACCGTGGATGGTGGGCGCCAACTACATCCCGGCCTCCGCCATCAATCAGCTGGAGATGTGGCAGGCCGAGACCTTCGATCCGCGCCGCATCGACGTCGAGCTCGGTTGGTCGGAAGCGATCGGCATGAACACCCTGCGCGTATTCCTGCACGATCTGCTGTGGCAGCAGGACCCGGCGGGCTTCAGAGCCCGGATCGATGAGTTCCTGAAGCTGGCCACCAGGCATCACATGCGCGTGCTGCTCGTTCTCTTTGACAGCTGCTGGGAGCCGGAACCGAAGCTCGGGCCCCAGCATCCGCCGATTCCGGGGGTTCACAACTCCGGGTGGGTTCAGAGCCCGGGCGTCACCGCCCTGAAGGACCGCGGGCAGGAAGCGCGGCTCGAGGCCTACGTCGAAGGAGTCGTCGGCGCCTTTGCAAAGGATCCGCGGATCGTCGGTTGGGACGTCTGGAACGAGCCGTCGAACGCGAAGGACTCCCTCGAGCGGGTACACGAGCTGCTGTCCAGGGTCTTCGTGTGGGCGCGCAGCGCGAATCCGACCCAGCCGCTGACGAGCGGCGTGTTTCAGGATGGCACCTGGGACGCCGGAGCCCCCACTGCGGTCGAGCAGGTGCAGCTGGGAGAGTCCGAGGTGATTTCCTTCCACGACTATCACTGGCCGGAGACCTTCGAGCGGCGCGCTTCCCGGCTCCTCGCGCTCGGCCGGCCCGTGTGGTGCACGGAATATCTCGCCCGAGGCGCGGGCTCGACCTTCGATCAGTCACTGCCGCTCGGCAAGCGCCTGAAGATCGCGATGCTCAACTGGGGGCTCGTGGACGGGAAGACGCAGACGCGCCTTCCCTGGGACAGCTGGACGATCCCCTACGTGAACGGTCGCGAGCCCGTCGTCTGGCATCACGAGGTGTTCCACGCCGACGGCACACCCTACCGTCAGGCAGAGGTCGATCTGATTCGCGCGCTCACGCGCGCTCCGTGAGGGCCGCGATCCATGAAACCGATTCCGAACGGCGCACAGGGTCGCCACGTGCATCACGTGCAGCCCGCCCATCTCGCCAATGCCTTCAAGGACAGCATCCTGCCGCCGGTATTCTCGACACCCTACCTGATCCTCATCATGGAGAACGCTGCGCTGAATGCCATAAAGGAATATCTGGGGAAGGGCGAGAGTGCAGTCGGCACGCGCGTCGACGTGCGCCATCTGGTGGCGACCCCGGTCGGGCACGAGGTGGTGGGCCACGCGCAAGTCATGCGCACCGACGGGCGCCGGGTCTTCTTCCGCGTCTGGGCGCTGGATGGCGCGGAGGCGATCGGCGTCGGGACCCATGAGCGGATGGTCGTCGACACCGCGCGCATCGTCGAGCGCATGGCGGCCAAGTACGGGCCGCGATGAGCCATCGAGGCATCATCTTCGACTTCAACGGCGTGCTGTTCTCGGACGGCGACCTGCAGGAGCAGGCCTGGCAGGTCATGGCGCGCGAGCTGCGCGGCCGGGAGATGACGGGTGCAGAGTTCGACCTGCACATGCACGGGCGGTCGAACGCTTACGTGCTGGGCTACCTGGCCGGCCGGGAGATCACGGGTAAGGAGCTCGCGGAGCTGATCGAAGCCAAGGAGTCGCTGTTCCGGAGGTTGTGCCTCGAGACCCCTGACCGGATGACGCTCGCGGCGGGCGCGCAGGATCTCCTCGAGTGGCTCGAGCGCGCGCGCATTCCGCGCACCATCGCCACCTCGTCGGGAATCACGAACGTGGAGTTCTACGTCGAGCACCTGCACATCGACCGGTGGTTCGAAGTCGGCAAGATCATTTACGACGACGGCGTGCGCCCGGGAAAGCCCGCGCCCGACATGTACCTCGCAGCTGCACGCAATATCGGAGTCGATCCGGGCAGCAGTGTCGTGGTGGAGGATGCGGCCTCGGGTGTGATGGCGGCGCAGGCCGCGGGAATCGGCTACATCGTCGGCATCGGCGCCGCGACGGGCCACGCGAGCCTGCTGCGCTCCAGGGGCGCGGCGCTGGTCATCGAAACGCTGCGGGATTTTCCGCGCGAGCGGTTGCTGGGCAGCGCTTGCGGCTGAGCATGACGGTGGATGGCGAGAGCATGCCCGCTCCCCTGCACAAGGTCCCGGCGGACTTGCGCACGGCCCTCGGCGCAGATCCGGCCACGCAGGCGGCCTGGAAGGATCTGACGCCGCTGGCGCGGAACGAATGGATCTGTTGGGTCATTTCGGCCAAACAGGGAACCACGCGCAGCCGCCGGATCCAGCGGGCGGTCGAGGAGCTCAACGCGGGCAAACGCCGTCCCTGTTGCTGGCCCGGCTGTCCGCATCGCCGGCCGAGCGCGAAAAAGTGGCTCGAGCGACGGGCGCGCTAGTGGACAGCTCGAAAGAAAAAGCCCCCGAGACCTTGCGGCCTCGGGGGCTTTTGTTTGAAGCCTGGCGGTGACCTACTCTGGCATGCCTGAAAGGCACACTACCATCGGCGCAGAGCGTTTTCACTTCCGAGTTCGGAATGGGATCGGGTGGTTCCCACTCGCTATGGCCGCCAGGCAAACTGTTTGAGGTTCACGGGGCCGCGCCTCATCGGCGCGGCCCGTGCGCCTCCAATCCGGTCAGTTTCTGTTTCGACGCCTGTCGCGTTCACGATGGAATCACTCCATCGGCATCGATCCTCTCGTGGATCAGACCACTTGAGGTTATATGGTCAAGCCTCACGGGCAATTAGTACTGGTTAGCTGAAGCCATTACTGGCCGTACACACCCAGCCTATCAACCACGTAGTCTTCGTGGGCCCTTCAGGGGAGTCGAGCTCCCAGGGAGATCTA
>DATKLG010000007.1:0-109225 GCA_035542535.1 Steroidobacteraceae bacterium | reverse complement strand
ATGAGCTGCCAGTCCTCGTAGCCCTTGAAGTCGGAGAATGCGACGCCATCCGGCAATCTCACTGTGTACTTGTCCTGCGCGGAAATGGCCACGCCGCTCACGACCGCGAACAACAGGACCATCGCGGCAACCATCAGTACGCTCTTGCGGCCCATGGTCAGGTCCTCCGGTCTGTTTCTTGAGTGGTGTTTGGTCGCGCTCATCGACCCCGACAGCGCGGAGTGTGAACTCGGCCCGTCACGGATGCCACCGTATCCAGGAACGCCCGATCGTCGGTCGGAACGCGACGCAGCATGTCCTGTTGCAGGCCCAGCGCGGCCGGCGTAGCGTGCCGCGGGACGCAGGCAGCGCGCAGAACCACAGGAGAACGGGTGATGCTTGCACTTCACGTCGTCGTCTGCTTTATCGGCTTGCTGGCGGGCGCCCTGGTCCTCATTGCCTTGTGCCGGGGGCAACACCGGCCCACCTGGGTCGCGACGCTGCTTGCGAGCTCGGTGCTCATCAGCCTCACGGGCTTCGTTCTGCCTTCTCCGCCCGGCACTCCCACGCCCGATCCTGCGCGGATCGTGGGCGTCGTCGAGCTCGTAGTGGTGGCGATCGCAGCGTTCGCTCTCTACGTCAAACACCTCGCGCGGGCCTGGCGCGCAATCTATGTCGTGACCATTGTGCTGGCCGTGTACTTCAACGCCTTCGTCGCAGTCACGCAGGGGTTTCTGAAGATTGGGTTCCTGCATGCGTTGGCACCGACTGCGAAGGAGCCGCCGTTCCTGATCGCCCAGCTCCTGACGCTCGCGCTGTTTGCGGTGGTTTGCGTGCTGGCGCTCAGACGTTCCCCCGGGGCATGATCGGCTGTCGAGTCACTGACGGAGTGCCCTTCGCATTCACTCGCTCAGGGGTCGGTCGAACCAAATGCGGCGGCTCCTAACACGCGGATTATGCAGGAAAAAACCTCGAGTCAGAGTTCTTCGGAGCAGGCGCAATTCCGTCATCCGCGTTTCGGGGTTGCCGGATAGCTTCGCTCTGGCAGGAAGCATAGACTGTGCGCGTCTGCGACCATGCAGGAGGGGTATGTATGGCTGATGTGACACGGCGCGAATTCTTCAAGATAACCGGCGCCACCCTGGCCGGATCGTCTCTCGCGCTGCTCGGCTTCTCGCCCGGCGCCGCGCTCGCCGAGGTGCGCGAATTCAAGCTGAGCCGCGCCACCGAGACGCGCAATACCTGCCCGTATTGCTCGGTCTCCTGCGGCGTCATCATGTACAGCCTGGGCGATCGAGCCAAGAACGCGCACTCGAGCATCTTCCACATCGAGGGTGACCCGGATCACCCGGTGAACCGCGGCACGCTGTGCCCGAAGGGCGCCGCGCTCATCGACTTCATCCACAGCCCGAGCCGTCTGACGCATCCCCAGTACCGGGCACCGGGCGGGACCGACTGGCAGTCGATCACCTGGGATGAGGCGCTCGACAAGGTCGCCAAGCTCATGAAGGCGGATCGCGATGCGAACTTCATCGCCAGGAACGCCGACGGGCTCACGGTCAATCGCTGGGTGAGCACCGGCATGCTGGCCGCCTCCGCCAGCAGCAACGAAGTCGGCTATATCACCCACAAGGTCATCCGTTCACTCGGCATCCTACCTTTCGACAATCAGGCCCGTGTGTGACACGGCCCGACGGTGGCAGGTCTTGCCCCGACGTTTGGCCGTGGAGCGATGACGAATCACTGGGTCGACATCAAGAATGCCGACATCGTTCTCATCATGGGCGGCAACGCCGCCGAGGCCCACCCCTGCGGCTTTAAGTGGGTTGTTGAAGCCAAGGCGCACAACAAGGCGAAGCTGATCGTCGTCGATCCGCGCTTCACGCGCTCGGCCTCGGTCGCCGACTTCTACGCGCCCATCCGTACCGGCACCGACATCGCCTTCCTCGGCGGCGTGATGAGCTACCTGCTCGCCGAGGACAAGATCCAGCACGAGTACGTGAAGAATTACACCGACATGAGCTTCCTGGTGCGCGAGGACTTCGCCTTCAAGGACGGGCTCTACTCGGGCTACGACCCCGAGAAGCACCGCTATGACAAGGCGAGCTGGGACTACGAGTTCGGGTCAGACGGCTATGTGAAAGTCGATCCGGATCTCAAGCATCCCCGCTGCGTCTACCAGCTCATGAAGGCTCACTACGCGCGCTATACGCCGGAGATGGTCGAGCGCGTCTGCGGCACGCCCAAGGACAAGTTCCTCAAGGTATGCGAGATGATCGGCTCGACCGCCGCGCCGAACCGTGCCATGACCATCATGTACGCGCTCGGCTGGACGCAGCACTCGGTTGGCTCGCAGATGATTCGCGCGGGCGCCATGATGCAGCTGCTGCTCGGCAACATCGGCGTCGCCGGCGGAGGCATGAACGCGCTGCGCGGTCACTCGAATATCCAGGGCCTCACCGATCTCGGGCTCCTGACGAACCTGCTGCCGGGCTACCTCACCCTGCCAGGCGACAAGGAACAGGAGTACGAGAAGTACATCGCCGTGCGGGCACAGAAGCCGCTGCGGCCGAACCAGCTCAGCTACTGGCAGAATTACGCCAAGTTCCACGTGAGCCTCATGAAGGCGTGGTGGGGCGACGCTGCGACGCCCGAGAACCACTGGGGGTACGAGTACCTGCCGAAGCTCGACAAGGGCTACGACATGCTTCAGACCTTCGAGCTGATGAGCCAGGGGAAGATGAACGGCTACATCTGTCAGGGCTTCAACCCGCTCGCGGCGGCTCCCAACAAGGCAAAGATGAACGCGAGCCTCGCCAAGCTCAAGTTCCTCGTGATCATGGATCCTCTGGCGACCGAGACGAGCGAGTTCTGGCGCAACTTCGGCGAGCACAACGACGTCGACCCGAGCAAGATCCAGACGGAGGTGTTCCGGCTGCCGACGACGTGCTTTGCGGAAGAGGACGGCGCCCTGGTCAACTCGGCGCGCTGGCTGCAGTGGCACTGGAAGGGCGCGGAGCCGCCCGGAGAGGCGCGCAGCGACCTCGCGATCATGGGCGGGCTCTACACGCGCCTGCGCGCGCTCTACAAGGCAGAGGGCGGCGCGTTCCCCGATCCGATCGTGAACCTCTATTGGCCGTATGCGCGCCCGGAAAGCCCCACCCCCGAGGAGCTCGCCAAGGAGTACAGCGGTCGCGCGCTCAAGGAACTCACCGATCCGAAGAACCCCACGGTGGTCACGCGCAAGGCCGGCGAGCAGCTCGCGGGCTTTGCGGAGCTGCGCGACGACGGCAGTACGCTTTCGGGATGCTGGCTCTTCTGCGGCGCCTGGGGTCCTGCGGGCAATCTCATGGCGCGGCGGGATAATTCCGACCCCACCGGGATCGGGCAGACGCTCAACTGGGCCTACGCCTGGCCCGCGAACCGGCGCGTGATGTACAACCGCGCCTCCTGCGACCCGAACGGCAAGCCCTTCAACCCGCAGCGCAAGCTCATCGCCTGGAACGGGACCAGCTGGGGCGGCGCCGACGTGCCCGACTACAAGGCCGACGAGGATCCGGCCCTCGGGATGGGTCCCTTCATCATGATCCCGGAAGGTGTCGGACGCTTCTTCGCCAAAGGCGCCATGGCCGAAGGCCCTTTCCCGGAGCACTACGAGCCGTTCGAGACGCCGCTCGCGCAGAATCTCCTCAACCCCGGGCAAAAGGACGCGCTCAACAATCCGGCGGCGCGGGTCTTCAAAGACGACCGCGCAGCCTTCGGCAAGGTCGATCAGTTCCCGCACGTCGCCACCACTTACCGGCTCACTGAGCACTTCCACTACTGGACCAAGCACGCGCGGATGAACGCGATTCTGCAGCCCGAGCAGTTCGTCGAGATCGGCGAGGCGCTCGGCAAGGAGCTCGGGATTGCCTCCGGCGACCGCGTCAAGGTGTCCTCGAACCGCGGCTTCATCAAGGCCGTCGCCGTAGTCACCAAACGCCTGCGGGACCTCACGGTCGACGGCAGGCAGCTGCACACCGTGGGAATTCCGATCCACTGGGGCTTCACCGGGCTCGCCAAACCTGGCTACCTCGCCAACACGCTGACTCCTGCGGTCGGTGACGGCAACGCCCAGACCCCCGAGTTCAAGTCGTTCCTCGTCAAGGTGGAGAAGGTGTGAGGCACCTGGAGGGGCACTGACATGGCGTTGCAATCACTCGACATCATCCGCCGCTCGGCGACCACTACCCCGGCTCCCGAGGTGCGCGGCTCATACACGGGCACCGTCGCCAAGCTCATCGATACGAGCAAGTGCATCGGCTGCAAAGCCTGCCAGGTCGCCTGCATGGAATGGAACGACCTGCGCGACGAGGTGGGCAGCAATACCGGCAGCTATCAGAACCCGGCCGACTTGAGCGATCAGAGCTGGACGCTGATGCGCTTCGCCGAGTACGAGAACCCCAAAGGGGATCTCGAATGGCTGATTCGCAAGGACGGCTGCATGCATTGTGCCGATCCCGGCTGCCTCAAGGCCTGTCCGGCGCCCGGGGCAATCGTGCAATACGCCAACGGCATCGTCGATTTTCAGGAGGAAAACTGTATCGGCTGCGGCTACTGCGTGACCGCCTGCCCGTTCGACATTCCGCGTATCTCCAAGCGCGACCACAAGGCCTACAAGTGCACACTGTGCTCCGATCGCGTGGCGGTCGGCCTCGAACCGGCGTGCATCAAGGCCTGCCCGACCGGGGCGCTGGTGTTCGGCACCAAGGAAGATATGCAGGAGCATGCAGCGGAGCGCGTCGCGGACCTCAAGTCCCGCGGCTTCGACCAGGCCGGCTTATACGATCCAGCGGGTGTCGGCGGCACGCACGTCATGTACGTGCTCCACCACGCCGACCAACCAGCCCTCTACTCGGGCCTCGCGCCCGATCCGCACATCAGCGCCATGGTCAGCCTGTGGAAGGGCGCCTCCAAGCCCGTCGCGCTCGCGGCCATGGCCCTCACCGCGCTCGTCGGCTTCTTCCACTTCGTGCGTGTGGGCAGGAACGAGGTCGGCGCCGCCGACGAGGCCGCCGCGGAGAAGCACTCATGAGCGATTCTGACCGCCGCGGCTCGCTGGTCCGCTACACCGCCGAGCTCCGCACCAATCACTGGCTGACGGCGCTCGGTTTCGTGTTCGCCGCGCTCTCGGGACTTGCGCTGTTTCATCCCGCCCTCTTCTGGTTGAGTAACCTCTTCGGCGGCGGCCCCTGGACGCGCATCCTGCATCCGTTCATCGGCCTGTTTGCGGTGCTCATTTTCCTGCTGCTCGCCGCCGCTCTGTGGGGCGACAACAGGCTGAGCCCGGCGGACTGGCGGTGGCTGAAACAGTGGCGCGACGTGGTCAACAACCGCGAGGACCGTCTTCCGGAAGTCGGGCGCTACAACGGCGGGCAGAAGCTCCTGTTCCTGGTGCTCGTCATCGGCATGGTGGGACTGCTGCTTTCCGGTCTCGTCATCTGGCGCGCTTACTTTTCGCTGTATTTCCCCGCTGGCCTGATCCGCCTCGCCTCGCTCGTGCACGCGGTGTGCGCGTTCGCCCTGATCTGTGCCATCCTTGTCCACATCTACGCCGGGCTCTGGGTCAAGGGCTCCGTGGACGCGATCGTCCGCGGCACGGTGACGCCCGGCTGGGCGTGGAAACATCACCGCGCGTGGTACCGTCAGCTCACTCATGACGCGCATCCTCGCTCCGGGCCAAATTGAGGCATCCGCCGGGCGGGCGATACCGCGCATCCGACTTCCCCGGATCGAAGGGCCGTTCGCCGCCCGCGCGCGCCGGCTGCGGCAGCTGGCGGCGCCGGGCGCGGTCGGCGCCGCGATCGCGCCGTATCTCGGGCTGACCGCCGCCATCGCCGAGGCCCAGGCGCAGGCGCTCACGGATTTCGCCGCCGCGCCGCCCGCGGCGGAAGACATCGCCCGTGCCCATACCCACCGGATGCCGGTGATTCATGCCACAAGCACGGCCCGCCCGGCGGCCTGGCACGAGGTGGCGCTCGGGATCGCGGCCTCCGCCGCCGGCTCGGCGGCGGCCCCCGCCGGCGTCCGCGAGATCGAACGGCGCCTGCGGGGACTCGGCGCCAGGGAGCTCGAAGCGCAGGCCGACGCGCTGCTCGCGGCACATACCTCGGAAGTCGACGTGGCGACAGCGCCGTTCCTGATGGCGGCGCTACAAGTGCACTGGACCGCGCTCGCCCGATCCCTTCAGGCCGCCGACGTCGCCCCGCTCGAGGTGCCGGGCGTGTGCCCGGCCTGCGGGACGCTCCCCGTGGCCAGCGTGGTGCGTGTCGATGGGGAGTCGGGGGGCTACCGCTACCTGCACTGCGCGCTCTGTGCCACCGAATGGCACATGGTGCGGGTCACGTGCACTCAATGTCAGAACAACGAGGACCTCGGCTACCACTCGATCGAGGGGAGCTCGGGGGCGATCCGCGCGGAAAGTTGCGATCGGTGCCATACCTACCGCAAGATCCTCTACCAGGAGAAGGACGCGGACGTCGAGCCGGTAGCCGATGACCTCGCGAGTCTCGCGCTCGACCTGCTGATGGCCGAGGCGGGCTACCAGCGCGGCAGCGGCAATCCGCTGCTGTGGCAACAGCGCTGACCGCCTGCAGCCTCCTCCCGACTGAAAGCTGTCAAGGTTTGACGCTAACAGAAAGAGGCAGCGCCGCGCCTGGCGCGCACCCATGTCCCGAGCCAAGTCTGCGAAGCTCCGCGCGAGCGCGTCCGCGGCCGGGATTCCCTCGGTCGACCGGCTGCTGAGCGCACGCGCCCTCGGCCCGCTGCTCGAGCGTTACGGGCGCACACACGTCACTGCCCGGCTGCGCGCCCATCTCGGCGGACTGCGGCGCGCCGCCCTCGCCGGAGCACTCGAGTCGTCCGCCCTTGCGGAGGAGACCATCGCCGACGCCCTCACGGTGAGCCTCACCGCCCGTGCGCGGCCGGCGCTGCGGCCGGTCTTCAATCTCACCGGTACCGTGCTGCATACGAATCTCGGGCGCGCGCTGCTGCCCGCGGAGGCGGTCGCCGCGGTGACGCGCGCGGCCGCCGCGCCCGTGAATCTCGAGTTCGACCTCGAGAACGGCGAGCGCGGCGAGCGTGACAGTCTGGTCGAGCCGCTGCTGCGCGACCTGACCGGAGCGCAAGCCGCTACGGTCGTCAACAACAACGCCGCGGCCGTACTGCTGGTGCTGTGTGTACTGGCGAGCCGGCGCGAGGTGCTGGTCTCGCGCGGCGAGCTGATTGAGATCGGCGGCTCGTTCCGCCTTCCGGACATCATGCGCCGTGCCGGAGCGAAGCTCCTCGAGGTGGGAACCACCAATCGCACGCACCTCAAGGACTATGCGGACGCGCTCGGCCCGCGCGCGGCGCTGCTCCTCAAGGTGCACACGAGCAACTACGCCATCTCCGGATTCACGGCGAGCGTGCCGCTCGAGAAGCTCGTGAAGCTCGGGCGTACCCGTGGCGTGCCGGTAGCGGTGGACCTCGGCAGCGGCTCGCTCATCGACCTGAGGCGCTGGCGGCTGCCGGCGGAGCCTACAGTGCGCGCGGCGCTCGCGGCCGGCGCCGACCTCGTCACCTTCAGCGGCGACAAGCTGCTCGGCGGGCCGCAGGCGGGACTCATCGTCGGGCGTGCCGATCTCATCGCGCGGCTGCGCAGCGATCCGCTCAAGCGCGCGCTGCGCGTCGACAAGCTGACGCTTGCGGCGCTGGAGGCCGTGCTGGCCCTGTACCGGGCGCCGGAGTTTCTCGCCGAGCGGCTGACGACGCTCAGGCTCCTGACGCGTGCGCCGAGCGATATGGAGGCCCAGGCCGCCCGGCTCGCGCCGCAAGTGCGGCAGGCCGTCGGCCAGGACTACGAAGTCAGCGATGCGCCTCTCATGAGCCAGATCGGCAGCGGTGCCCTCCCCCTCGAGCAGCTGCCGAGTCACGGGCTCGCGATTCGCGCGGCCAGGACCCGCGGCGCGAGTCTCGCGCGTCTCGAGGCGGCGCTGCGCGCGCTGCCGCGGTCGGTATTGGGACGCCTCAAGGACAAGACTCTGTGGCTCGATCTGCGCGGCCTCGAGCCCGCGGACGAAGCCGAGTTCACCGGGCAGCTCACGGCGCTCGCGCCCTCGGTCGCCGGGCCGCGGCCATGATCGTCGGCACCGCCGGACACATCGATCACGGCAAGACGACGCTCGTGCGCACGCTCACGGGCGTCGACACCGACCGCCTCAAGGAGGAGAAGGAGCGCGGCATATCGATCGAGCTCGGCTACGCTCATACGCCGCTCTCCGGCGGCGGCGCCCTCGGCTTCATCGACGTGCCCGGCCACGAGCGGCTGGTGCATACCATGGTCGCGGGTGCCTGCGGAATCGACTTTGCGCTGCTGGTGGTCGCGGCGGACGACGGCGTCATGCCGCAGACGCGCGAGCACCTGGCGATTCTCGAGCTCCTCGGAGTGACCCGGGGCGCGGTCGCGCTCACCAAGATCGACCGCGTCGACACGCGGCGGCGGAACGAGGCGGAGGCGGAGGTTCGGGCGGTGCTCGGCGATACGGCTCTGAGAGAGGCGCCGCTCTTCGGCCTCGATGCGACCGCGGCCGCACATCCGGGCGTCGAGGCGTTGCGGCGACACCTGAGGGAAGCCGCGGCCGCCACCGCCGCCCGTGCCGACGACCGCCTGTTCCGACTCGCCGTGGACCGCGTGTTCACCCTGTCGGGCCATGGCACGGTCGTGACCGGAACCGTGTTCTCGGGCTGCGTGCGCAGCGGCGACACTCTCACCGTGATGCCGGCCGGCCGCCGGGTGCGCGTGCGCGGTATCCACGCGCACAACCAGGCGGCCGAGCTCGGCCGCGCCGGCGAGCGCTGCGCGCTCAATCTCGCCGGTATCGACAAGAGCGCGATCGCCCGCGGTGACTGGCTGGCCGATCCGCGCCTCCTCGCCGCGAGCACGCGGATCGATGTGCGCCTGACGCTACTCGCGCAGTCGCGAGCGCATCTGCAGGCCTGGACGCCCGTGCATGTGCACGTGGGCACCGCGCACCGGCTGGCGCACGTCGTCCCGCTCGAGCCGGCGCGCCTCGCCGCGGGCGAGACCGGGCACGTACAGCTCGTGTTCGAAGCCCCGCTGTGCGCGACTCCCGGCGATCGCTTCATCGTCCGCGACCCGCAGGCGCGCCACACGGTCGGCGGCGGCGTGGTGCTCGACCCTGCCTCTCCGGCACGCCGCCGCCGCTCAGCGCAGCGGCGGCGGTATCTGGGCGCGCTCGAGCAGCTCCTCGCGGGCAAAGGACTCACGGCGCTGCTCGCCTGCGCCAGCTATGGCGCGACGATGTCCGAGCTCGTGCGGGTCACGGGCCGCGCACCGGACGACATCGCGGTGCCCGCGGGTGCACTCACGGTCGCTGGCGGTGAGGAGCGCTGGGTGTTGCTGCCCGAGCGCTGGCAGGCCATGCGCATGGGCGCGCTCGCCGCCATCGGGCGCTTTCACGCCGAGGTCCCCGATGAGCCCGGGCCCGACCTCGGGCGCCTCCGGCGCATGAGCTTCCCCGATATGCCAGCGCCGCTCTGGCGGGCGCTCATCGAGGAGCTGGTGCGCGAGCGGCGCCTGGAGAAGAGCGGCGCGTGGCTCCATCTCCCCGAGCATGCCGTCACGCTCTCGGCCGCCGACCAGCAGCTCGCACGCAAGCTCGAGCCGCTGCTCACCGCCGGCGGCTTCGATCCACCCTGGGTGCGCGACCTCGCGGCGACCCTGCACGAGCCGGAAGAGCGGGTGCGCGCCGTGCTGCGCAAGCAGGTTGCGCGCGGTGGCGCCTACCAGGTGGTGCGCGATCTCTTCTATGCTCGCGAGCGGATCGCCGAGCTCGCCGGCATCATCGAGACCTGCGCGCGCGAGCAGGGAGCGGTGAGCGCCGCCGGTTTCCGCGATACGACCGGACTCGGACGCAAGCGCGCCGTACAGATCCTCGAGTTCTTCGACCGTGTTGGTTACACGCGCCGCGTGCGGGATACGCACGTGCCGCGTTCCGATTGGAAGGCACACGTACCCGGCGGTACGACTGGGCTTCAAACCCAGGAGGGGGCGCCAGACGCTTCCTGGTAGGTTCGACTCCTGCTGCCTTCCGCCATCTCGCCTGCCCGACATCAAGTGGATCGTTATGACTGACATGACCACCGCGCCGCGACTGACCACGCTCTCACATGGGGGCGGGTGCGGGTGCAAGATCTCCCCTGCCGTACTCGCCGGGCTGTTGCAGGGAGCAGCCGGCGCCATGCCGCACGCGGATCTTCTGGTCGGCACCGAGACGGGTGATGACGCGGCGGTCTATCGGCTCAATGAGAGCCAGGCGCTCGTGGCCACGACCGACTTCTTCATGCCGATCGTGGATGACCCGTTCGACTTCGGACGCATCGCGGCCACCAACGCCCTCTCCGATGTGTACGCGATGGGCGGGCGACCGATTCTCGCCCTCGCGTTGCTCGCGATGCCGATCAACGTTCTGCCTGCGGAGACGATTCGCGCCATCCTGCGCGGTGGTGAGGCGGTGTGCGCCGCGGCCGGCATTCCGATCGCAGGCGGACACAGTATCGATTCGGTCGAGCCGATCTACGGACTCGCCGCGCTCGGTCTCGTCCACCCCGACCGGGTGATGCGCAACAGCGGAGCCCTGCCGGGAGACATCCTGATCCTCGGCAAACCTCTAGGGGTCGGCATCCTCTCCGCGGCTCTCAGGAAACAGGCGCTCGACGCGGCCGGTTATCGGGCGCTGATCGAGACCACTACGCGCCTGAACACCGCCGGTCCCGAGCTGGCCGAACTCCCCGGGGTCCATGCGATGACGGACGTGACGGGATTCGGAACGCTTGGGCACCTTGTGGCGATGTGCCGTGCGGCCGGCGCCGGCGCGCTGATTCGCTACAGCGCGCTGCCGCTCATCGACGGAGTCGAAGCTTTGCAGTCGGCCGGGTACATCACGGGCGCCTCGGGGCGCAACTGGGCGGCCTACGGGGATCAGGTAGCGCTCGACCCCGGCCTGACGGCGGCACAGCGCGCACTGCTGTGCGACCCGCAAACCTCCGGAGGACTCCTGATCGCCTGCGCCCCGGAGAGCGCTGGCGCGGCTCTCGAGGTTTTCCATCGTCACGGCTTTGGGAGGGCAAGCATCATCGGCACCATGACCTCCGGCGAGCCCCGCATCACGGTCGAGAGAGGCGCTACAGCCGCCTAGCGTGCGCGCGGACGAACCGATTACACCTCGAACAGCCCCGCGGCGCCCATGCCGCCGCCGATGCACATGGTGACGACGACGCGCTTTGCGCCGCGCTTCCTCGCGGCGATCAGCGCATGGCCGGTGAGGCGCTGGCCGCTCATGCCGTAGGGGTGCCCGACCGCGATTGCGCCACCGTCGACGTTGAGCCGCTCGTCCGGCAGGCCGAGCTTGTCCCGGCAGTAGAGCACCTGCACCGCGAACGCCTCGTTGAGCTCCCACAAGTCGATGTCCTCGACCCTGAGGCCAGCGCGCTTCAGGAGCTTCGGCACCGCGTACACCGGACCGATGCCCATCTCCTTCGGGTCGCACCCCGCGACCGCGAAGCCGGCGAAGCGGCCGAGCGGCGCGAGGCCGCGGCGCGCGGCCTCCGTGCCGCTCATGACCACGCAGGCGCCCGCACCGTCGGAGAACTGACTGGCGTTGCCCGCAGAGATGAGGCCGCCGGGGAGCGCAGACCTCAGGCCCTTGATCGAGTCGTAGGTCGTCCCAGGCCGCAGCCCCTCATCGACAGCGACCGTGACCTCCTTCGTGTAGAGGCGGCCGGTATCCTTGTCCATCCCGGCCATCGTCACGGTGATCGGCGCGATCTCCTCGGTGAACGCGCCCGCCTCTTGCGCAGCGCAGGCACGCTGCTGACTGCGCGCGCCGTACTCGTCCATGCGCTCACGCGTGATGCCGTAGCGCTTCGCGACCTCTTCGGCGGTCTCGAGCATCGACCAGTAGATGCCTGGCTTGTGCTCGCTGAGCCACGATTCCCTGAAGAGGTGCTGGTTGAGCTCGTTCTGCACCACCGAGATCGCCTCAACGCCGCCCGCGACGTACACCTCGCCCTCCCCAGCGAGGATGCGCTGTGCGGCAATGGCGATCGTCTGCAGGCCCGACGAACAGAAGCGGTTGATCGTGGCGCCGGACACCGAGTCCGGGCAGCCGGCCCGCAGCGCAATCTGCCGGCCGATGTTGCCGCCCGTGGCACCCTCGGGAAGCGCGCAGCCCATGATCACGTCCTCGACATCCGCAGGGTCGACTTTGGCGCGCTCCAGCGCGCTCCTGACCACGTGGCCGCCGAGGACAGCACCGTGCGTCAGGTTGAAGGACCCCCGCCAGGACTTCGCGAGCGGCGTGCGGGCGGTCGAGACGATGACGGCTTCGCGTGTCATGGCTTGGCTCCCACGGACCCGAAGGCGCCACCGGCGCTCGCGAGTCGTTGGATCAGGGGCGCCGGTGTCCAGAAGCCCGGGTCGCCGTACGGGTTGCGTGCGAGCTCGCGCATGCGCTGCGCGACGCCGTAGACGCCGACCTCGTCGGCGTAGCAGGTCGGTCCACCGCGCCACACCGGAAAGCCGTAGCCCATCAGGTAGACGATGTCGATGTCGGAGGCGCGCTGCGCGATGCCCTCCTCGAGGATCTTCGCGGCCTCATTGACGAGCGCGTAGACGAGCCGGTCGACGATCTCACGCGCGTCCAGCGTGCGCGGCCCGAGACGCAGCGTCTCGCGGTGCTCCCTGATGAGGTCGTCGACGATCCTGGACGGGTAGGCGGTGCGGTCACCCGGCCGGTAGTCATACCAGCCGGCGCCGGTCTTCTGGCCGAAGCGGCCGAGCTCGCACAGCTTGTCTGCGAGTTTCGAGTACTTGAGGTCCGGGTGCTCGAGCGCGCGGCGCTTGCGGATGTGCCAGCCGATGTCGTTGCCGGCCAGATCGGCCATGCGGAACGGGCCCATTGCGAAGCCGAACTTTTCCATGGCAGCGTCGATCTCGCCGGGACTCGCGCCCTCGTCGAGCATGAAGAGCGCCTGCCGCAGGTACTGTTCGATCATGCGATTGCCGATGAAACCATCGCACACGCCCGACACCACGGCGGTCTTCTTGAGCGTCTTCGCGAGCTTCATCGTCGTCGCGAGCACCTCCTTCGCCGTGGCTTTGCCACGCACCACCTCGAGCAACTTCATGATGTTCGCGGGACTGAAGAAATGCATGCCGATGACGTCGGCGGGGCGCTGCGTGAACGCGGCGATCCGGTCGACGTCGAGTGTCGAAGTGTTGGTGGCCATGATGGCGCCCGGCTTCATGACCGAGTCGAGCGTGCGGAACACCTTCTCCTTGACGCCGATGTCCTCGAACACCGCCTCGATGACGATGTCGGCGGAGGCGATGTCCTCGTACCTGAGCGTGGGCTTCAGGAGCTGCGCCCTGGCCTCGGCGTCAGCGGGCTTGAGGCGGCCCTTCTTTACCTGACCCGCGTAGGTGTCCCGGATGCGGGCGACGCCCCTGTCGAGCGCCTCCTGCCCGACCTCGAGCAGGAACACGGGGATGCCGGCGTTGAGGAAGTTGATCGCGATTCCGGTGCCCATGGTGCCGGCGCCGATGACCGCGGCGCCCTTGATCTCGCGTTGCGGAGTCGACTCCGGGACGTCGGCGATCTTCGCGGCGCCCCGCTCGGCGAAAAAAGCGTGCCGCAGCGCCCGCGACACCGGCGTCATCATGAGCTCGGCGAACAACTGCCGCTCGGTCGCGAGGCCCTCCTCGAACGGCCTGGTCGCCGCCGCCTCGATCGCATCGAGGCACTTGAGCGGTGCCGGGAAGTTCGGATAGGTTGCCCGTATCGTCGTGCGCGCAAATCCGAGGATCGCCTCGATGTTCGCCCCGCGCACCTTGAGGTCGCGGACCCTGGGAAGCCTGCCACCCGCCGCGAGCGCCGCGCCCTTTTCGGCCGCGAGCCTGATCGCCTCCGGCAACGGGTCGCCGGATATCAGCGCGTCGAAGAGCGGGCTGCCCTTGAAGAGCTTTGCCGGCACCGGCTCGCCGCCGACGATCACGTTGATGGCATTCTCGATGCCGATCAGGCGGGGCAGCCGCTGCGTGCCGCCCGCGCCCGGCAGCAGGCCGATCTTGACCTCGGGGAGTCCCAGCTTCGCGGATTCGCTCGCGACCCGGTAGTGGCAGCCGAGCGCAACTTCGAGGCCACCGCCGAGGCAGGTACCCTCGATCGCCGCGACGACTGGCTTCGGGCTCGACTCCACCGCCGTGATGACGTTGCGCAGATTCGGCGCTGCGAGCATCGCCGGCGTGCCGAACTCCTTGATGTCAGCGCCAGCGGAGAAGAGCGCGTTGTTGCCGGCGATCACGATGGCCTGGACTGCGGGGTCTGAGACGGCGCCTTCGACGGCGGCCACGAAGTCGCGGCGCGTCGCATGCCCGAAGCTATTTACCGGAGCCTCGCCGAAGCGGATCACGGCAACGCTGCCGCGGTCCTGCCTTACTACTTGAGTCACGATTCCGCTCCTCTTTGCAGGCTACCTTAGCGGTGGTGCGCGCGAGCAGCTCGCGAGCTCTCGAGGCGGGAGCCGGCGGAGCCCAGCCCGAGCCGTTGTCCGTCCATAGCATCCGACCAAGCAGGTCGACTCCGTTGTCAGTGGCTCGCGCGCGGCGGGCGCCCCGCCGAGCGTTCGCTTTGCTGATGGCGAGCGCGGGGGGACTCGCCTTCCTCGACCCCGAACAGTCGTGCCACTTCAGCGAGCCTTGCCCGGTCCTCAGAGGAGAGCTCACCGCGCGCACTGAGTACGTGCCGGATGAGCTCGAACGCCTCGCGTCGGGTGGCGGCGTCGGGTGGAAGCATCCCCGGGATTGCGGCGAGCGCAGCCTCCCGGTTGATCAACAGCATGTTGAATTGTTCGCGCACGAGTGCCTTGAACTGTGCCAGCGTCAGATCAGTTTGTGCCTGGCGAATGAGGCGCAGCGCCTCGAACCCACGCTCGTCGATCGAGGCCCGGGACATCCCCGCATAGAGCAGACCGCGGATCACGGCGGCACGCGAACCGCCCGCCGGGATCGCGGCTTCGAGGGCAGCGCGTCGCGTCTGCAGCAGTTCGCGGTGCAGTGGATTACGGGCTGCCTTGCGCAGCGGGCGCGTTTCGGTCGGGTCGATGCCCACCGCCGCTTGCAGCGTCGGCGACCCATAGATCGACAAGAAGGTGCGTTCCGCCAACGTCTCGCAGCAAACCCGCCACGCATCCAGCGCGGTCGCGATGTCGTGCGAAGCATGCTCCTGCACCGCCACGAACGCATTGTCGTCCGCTACCGGCTTGCGCTCAGCGCGAACCCGCTCGGCGAGCGTGGCGAGCGGCGCCATCAGCGGATTGGCATCTGAGAGGAACTCGTATTGCAGCCGCAAGGGGTGCAGGTGCCGGAGCAGTTCGGCGAGCGGCGCCCCGACCATGGCACGGATCAGGGGCTGTGCGAAGGTCCGATAGAGCGCCAGATTGATCTCAGAAACACGGGCGGCGGTGGCAAACCGGCGTTCATCTGCCGCATCGTTTCCCCCGAGGGCTCGAATGTCGTCCAACGTTCTCGCCTCGCAGCGCATCACCCAGTTACCGCTGACGAGGTCGGCGTGCGCAGTATCTTCAGTCTTTGCCTCGAGCACTGCCTCATAGAGGCCGGGCGGCAGAGCTTCGATCAGGTCGATGTTGCTCGCGAACTGTTCGTGCTCCTTCCTGGCCACGCGGGAGGAAACGAAGATACCGAGGTGGCCGATGGATTCGTGGATGGTGTAAACGATGGTCTGCCCATAGGAGCGGATCTCATCTACGCTGTCATACAGATCGAGAACCCACCCGAGTGCCTGCTGGGGCGGTGTAATGTTGTCGCCCTTCGAGCACAGCACCACGATCGGCGAGCGGATGTTGCGCAGATCGATGGCCGTGCCGTTTGAAGTGACAATTCCGCCTGCGGCAAGCTCGTTGCCGATGAACAGCTCGTCTACGATGAATTGGATTTCCGCTGCGTTGAGATTGACGTGACCTCCCCACCAGCGTTCAAAACCGAGGTAACGCGGCGGTTCGGTATCGATCTTCGAATAGAGGTTGTACGGCTTGCTCCATAGGGTATTCGCGGGGTTCTGGTTCTCGAAGTTCTGCACGAGCCAGGCGCCGTCGAACCTGCCGCGGCCCAGGTCGCTGGCGAACGCGGTCAGCCAGCTGCCGCCGAGGAGGCCGCCGCTGTAACGCATCGGATTCTGGCCGTGCACGCCCGCCCAGTACGAGAGGGGCGAGCCGGCAACGATCAGAGGCCCTGGGAGCTCGGGCCGCAATGCCGCCAGCATCATCAATGCCCAGCCCGCCTGGCAGTTACCGATCACGCAGGGCTTGCCTTCGGCGCCGGGATGCAAGGCGATGACCTTCTCGATGAAGGCCGCTTCGGCGACTCCGATGTCCTCTATCGTCTGGCCTGGCACCGGCTCGGGAAGGAAGCCGATGAAGTAGCAGGGGTGACCGGCCTTGAAGATGGCCCCGACCTCGCTCTCCGACTTGAACCCACCGATGCCCGGGCCGTGACCGGCGCGCGGGTCGATGATGATGAAGGGCCGCCGCGCCGGATCAATCTCCACCCCCGGGGGCGGAGCTACTCGCACGAGCAGATAGTTCACCGGTCGCGGCAACGTTCTACCGTCGAGGATGAGCTCCGCTGCGTAGTCGAGCACGTGTGGGACAGCTTCGGCTTCGTGCTCGCGATACTGGTTGCCGCGCTGACGCAGCACATCCCAGAACAGGATGCTGCGTTGGGCCGCATCAACCATGTATTCGACGGCCGGCGTGAACATGCCGAAGGGCGCAGCCGAAGAACCGACCGGCGGGCTGGGTTGCTTGGTGGACATCGTCTCCTCGTTCCCTGATCTACGCGCGCATGGCGACGAAGCAAGTACAAATACTAAGTGGCGGCGCGGGTGGATCAATAGGTAATAATCGCGGCTCGGACGCCCCACGGAGCGATTTCGCCATGATTCCGGCCGTGAAAGCCAAACTGCTCGAGGGCAAGAGGGGGCTCGTCGTCGGAATTGCGAACGAGAACTCCATCGCCTGGGGTTGTGCCAGGGCATTCAGGGCGTTTGGCGCCGAGCTGGCGGTGACCTATCTCAACGACAAGGCGAAGACCTTCGTCGAGCCCTTGGCTCGCGAACTCGAGGCTCCGATCGTGATGCCGCTCGACGCGCGCACAGCCGGGGAGATGGAGGCGGTCTTCGAGCAGATACGCAGGCAGTGGGGCAAACTCGATTTCGTAGTCCATTCGATCGCTTTCTCGCCGAAGGAAGCCTTGCAGGGACGCGTCGTCGACGTGCAACGGGAAGGCTTTCTCGTCACGATGGAGGTGTCCTGCTGGACATTCATACGAATGGCGCATCTGGCAGAGCCGCTGATGCCCGATGGCGGCACTCTCTTCACGATGACCTACTACGGCAGCCAGGCAGTCGTGGAGAACTACAACATCATGGGCGTTGCGAAAGCCGCGCTCGAAAGCGCGGTACGCTATCTCGCGGCCGAACTCGGCCCCAAGGGCATCCGTGTGCATGCCATCTCCCCCGGCCCGCTCGCGACCCGCGCAGCCTCCGGGATCCCAGAATTCGACGCGCTGCTCGAGAGGGCGAAGACCAAGGCCCCGGCCCGGGGCCTGGTGAGCATAGAAGACGTGGGCGTTGCCACTGCATTCCTGGCGCACGACGCCGCTCGGCTCATCACGGGCGACACGCTATACATCGACGGGGGCTACCACATCATCGACTAGCACCACTCTCGTGCAGCAAGCAGATCCGCTCCTGCTCGCGGATCGCACGGCGCCCGCCCGCACCACGAACGCTGGATCGTGACCCCCACACCGACCACCGCATCGCTCCTCCTCTGGCTCACGCCGGCACTGCTCGCGGTTCTGCTCTATGGCCTCGGGCAGGGCTTGGTGAAGATGTGGATTGGAGAAGTCTCCCCGGCGCGGTTCTGCCTCTATTTCGCCTGTGCCCGCGCATTGGTGATGCTCTGCTACTTCCTCGCAAACACACGCACGAGCCAGTTCATGCTCCAGAGCCGCGGCGTGTCTGCCGTCGGCGTACTCGCTTACCTGCTCGATGGCAGCGCGTGGATCTTGTACTTCCAGTCGATCATCGCGGGCCCGATCACGATCGTGGGCACCCTCTCGGCCGCCTATCCCGCGGTCACGATCGTATTCGCGCACTGGTTCCTGGGCGAGACGCTTTCGCCGCTGCAGTACTGGGCGGTGATCCTCGTGATCGGCGGTTGCATCGGGCTTGCCTACCAGCCGTCGGATGCCGCGAACAAGGTCACCGGGCGAGCATGGATTGCGCTGGCGTTGCTCGCACTCGTGCTGTGGGGCGGCGCACAAACCGTCATCAAGTACGACTACGGCCTGGGTGCTACCGACACCGACATGGCGCTCTACAGCGCTGGCGGCGCACTGCTCACGCTCGGGGTGTACGGCTTCTGGAAGGGACGTGCGGGTGCGCACTCCGTGGTCGAGTGGACGCGCTCGTTCTTGCCGATGGGGATGATGGCAGCGGGCGATCTTGGCGTGTTGATCGCCAGCCGCTACGGCAAGATCTCGATCGTAACGCCGCTCACCGGCGCCTACCCGCTGGTCACGCTCGCGTTCGCGGCCCTCGTGCTGCGTGAGCGCATCCGCCCGTTGCAGTGGGTGTGCATTGTCGCAATTCTGAGCGGCATGTTCCTGTGCACCTCTTAAGGCGCGAGGGCTCGACGCTGTCCGGTGGAACGTCCGCGGCGAGGATTGCCACCGGAGCGGTGTTCGTTGCGGCCGGCGGCAGACTGAGGGCCGCGCCGCGGATGCGACCCGCGCAAGTGCTGCCCGTGCGCGTGCCCCCGCCCCTGTCCTGACGGCTCGCCGAGCCGATCGGGCGGCAACAAATGCTGCGGCGCTGCAGATACCGGGTACGCGGGGGAGGCAGTCACGGGAAGCGACCGCTTCAGCAGTTTCTCGATGTCCCGCAGCAGCGGCGCCTCTTCCGGCGAGACCAGCGACACGGCGCATCCCGCACCGCCGGCCCGGGCGGTGCGTCCAATGCGGTGAACGTAGTCTTCCGGCACGTTTGGGAGCTCGTAATTGACGACGTGCGGAAGCTCCTTGATGTCGAGTCCGCGGGCTGCCACCTCGGTAGCGACCAGGGCGGTGATCCGGTTGCTCTTGAAATCCGACAAGGCGCGTGTGCGCGCGCCCTGGCTCTTGTTGCCGTGGATCGCCGCCGCGCGGATACCGCTCGACTCGAGCTGCTGCGTGAGTCGGTTCGCGCCATGCTTGGTTCGGGTGAATACCAACACCTGGTGCCAGTTGCCGCTGGCGATGAGATGAGCCAGCAGATGCCGCTTGTGCTCCTTCGGCACGCGGTACACCTGCTGGTCGACGCGGTCCGCCGTCGCGTTGCGCATGGCCACTTCGATCGTCGCGGGTTCACGCAGGAAGCGGCTGGCGAGAGTGCGGATCTCATCCGAGTAGGTGGCAGAGAACATCAGATTCTGCCGCTGCGGGGGCAGCAGCTTGAGCACCCGACGGATCGCAGGAATGAAGCCCATGTCGAGCATGCGATCGGCTTCATCGAGCACAAAACATTCGACGCTCCGCAGATCGAGCGCGCGTTGCTCGGCGAGATCCAGCAGCCGTCCGGGAGTGGCGACCAGGAGGTCGCATCCGGCCCGGAGGGAATCGATCTGTGGGTTGATGCTCACGCCGCCGAACACGACGTTCGTGCGCAGATCGAGATATCTTCCATAGGTACGCGCGCTCTCCGCCACCTGGGCCGCGAGCTCCCGAGTCGGCGTGAGTATCAGCGCACGCGGCAGCCGCCCGTTGGCCCGTCCCAGCTTCTGCAGGATGGGCAGCACGAATGCCGCCGTCTTCCCCGTGCCGGTCTGCGCGCCGGCGAGAACGTCACGGCCCGCGAGCACGACGGGGACTGCCTGGGATTGAATGGGAGTTGCGGTGACATAGCCCTTTTCGGCTACGGCACGGGCGAGTTCGGACCTGAGTCCGAGATTTGCAAATGACATCGAAAACCTCAATGTTGAGCTCGCTCGGCAGCACCGTAGTGGCCCCGCACGCCGGAAGATCGGCATGCGGGCGTAGGCTGCGGCGGTCAGACGCGAGGGTGGTTGATCGTAGGAATCGAAGTAAGCCAGGAGGGACAGACTGCGAGCAAAACGGGTGCTGACCGCGCACCCCTTTGTGTTTTAGCGCGCGCAGACTACAGGCTTTTCCCCGCGCCGTCCAATCGGGCAAGCGACGATATGTCGCCCGTCACACTGCGCGCTGCTCACCGAGGGCAAGGTGCATGTCTTGAAATTCCCTCCGGACGACCCCAAATCGGGGTGCGAACCTCCCAATTACTGGTTTTGTCATGGAACTGATCAAACTCTCGATCGCGGGCAGTACACTGCTTGTAGCGGCACATTGGTACGCAGTGGTTCGGGATCGATTCTTTCCTTCAAAGTAACTCGCGCACCCGCGCCAGACACCTTTTGCGGCGGTGTGCCGCGCACGTCGTGCCAGGCCCTCCGCCCGGCGAAATTGCCGGCTCAGATCCGCGCCCTGATCCCCCCTGAACCCCGCCATTCTGAGCCATCCGCGTTTTTGCGTATGGCGTAGCGTCAACCGCCCTGAAAAATAGCGGTATGCTGACTGAGCAAAAGATGCAGACCCCGCACACACCGAGGACACCTCCTGCCTCACGGACGCCGCACGTCCGGCCTCCAGGTCATTCCTCGGGCCCGCCGGTCGAGCAGCTCGCCCATGAATCGGGCCACTCGATGGAGTTCGTGCAAGATCTCTACGAGCGGGAGCTACGGCTTCTGGGGCACGGCGCGCGTATACACTCCTACATCCCGGTGCTGGCGATGAAGCGCGTCCGCAATGCACTGCGAAGCGACCGAAGCGCTGCACACACTCGCTCGAGAGTCCGAGCTGTTGCGGGCGGGTCGCAGATTGGATCTTAATTTTTCAGCAGACGAGGAGCGCTTCCGCAGCGAGGTGCGCGCGTTCGTCGCCGCGGAATTGCCCGATTCGATCCGCGACAAGGTGCTCGGTCACAAGCGCCTCGATCGCGAGGATTTCCTCACCTGGGTGCGGATCCTGAATAAGCGGGGCTGGGTCGCGCCCAGCTGGCCGCGGCGTTTTGGCGGCCAGGAGTGGGATCCCGCGCGCGGGCTCATCTTTGAGGAGGAATGCGCCCTCGCCGGCGCGCCTCCGGTGCTGCCCTTCGGTCCACGGATGGTGGCACCGGTCATCATGGCGTTCGGCAGTGCGGGCCAGCAGGAGTACTTCCTGCCACGGATCCTGAACGGCGAGCACTGGTGGTGCCAGGGGTATTCCGAGCCCGGTGCCGGCTCCGACCTCGCCTCGCTCAAGACCCGGGCCGAGCGCCGTGGCGACAGCTATGTCGTGAACGGCCAGAAAACGTGGACCACGCTCGCCCAGTACGCCGACTGGATCTTCTGTCTGGTGCGAACCTCGAGCGAGGGGCGCCCGCAGAACGGCATCTCCTTCCTCCTGATCGACATGAAGTCGCCGGGGATCACCGTGCGCCCCATCGTGATGCTCGACGGGGAGCATGAGATCAACGAGGTGTGGTTCAACGACGTCGAGGTCCCGGTCGTCAATCGGGTTGGCGAAGAGAACAAGGGCTGGACCTATGCGAAGTTCCTGCTCGGTCATGAGCGCGTGTCGAACGCCGCTCTGGGGCCGAGCAAGCGCGCTTTGCGGGAATTGAAGGCCATCGCCGCGGCGGCACCCACCGGCGGCGGCCGACCGTTGATCGAGACGCCCCGCTTCCGCGACCGGATCGCGGAAGCGGAGATTGACCTCATGGCGCTCGAAGTACTGGTGCTGCGGGTCATTGCCATGGACCGCGAGCGTCATGCCCCCGGTCCCGAGGCCTCGCTCCTCAAGCTCCGGGGCAGCCAGATTCTGCAGACGATCTCGGAACTGGCGATGGAAGCGTTGGGCCCCTATGCCCCGCTGCATCAGCCGCAGGCCCTGGCCGCGGACTGGACCGGCCCGCTCGCGGGTCCGCCCGCCGGCGTCGGCGTCACCGGTCGCTACTTCAACTATCGCAAGGCCTCTATCTACGCCGGCTCGAACGAGATTCAGCGCAACATCATCGCGCGGCACATGCTGGGACTGTGACAGCCATGAATTTCGCCTTCACTGAGGAGCAGATTCAACTGCGCGACTCGTTGCGCCGCTTTCTCACGGCGACCTACACCCTCGAACGGCGTCGGGCCATCGCGCGCTCAGGCAGCGGGTGCGACCCGCAGATCTGGCGGCAGTTTGCGGAGCTCGGAATTCTCGGACTTGCGATCCCCGAGTCGCTGGGAGGGATCGGCGGAACTGCGTTCGATGCCCTGGTGGTGATGGAGGAATTGGGACGCGCGCTCGTCCTGGAGCCGTATCTCTCGACCGCGCTCGTCGGCGCCGGCATCCTCGTGCGAGCGGGCAGCGAGCGGCAGCGCCAGCTCCTGCCCGCGGTCGCCGCGGGAGAAATCCGGCTCGCCTTTGCGCACGGCGAGCCGGACTCGCGCTGGCAGCTGGATGCCGTGACGACCCGGGCGGTGCACGCAGCCGACGGCTGGGTCCTCGAGGGCCGCAAGGCGATGGTGACGGACGGTGCCGGCGCGCATTACCTCCTCGTCTCGGCGCGCACGGTAACCGGTATCTCCCTGTTTCTGCTCCCGGGCGCGAGCGAGCGCATGACACGCACCGCGCTCACGACGCATGACGGCCCGAGCGTCGCGGAGATCACGCTCGACGGGGTCCGCTTGTCGGCAGATGCGCTGATCGGTAGCGAGGGCGGCGGATTGCCGCTGATCGAAGCGGCCAGCGATGTGGCCATCGCCGGGCTGTGCGCCGAGGCGGTAGGCGCGATGGATGCCCTGCTCGCGCTCACCCTCGGGTACGTCAGGACGCGCAAGCAGTTCGGCGCGCCCATCGGAAGCTTTCAGGCGCTGCAGCACCGCCTGGCCGACATGCTGCTGCATGCAGAGCTGGCGCGCTCGATGAGCTACCTCGCGAGCTCCAAGCTCTCCATCGGCGATGCAGGGGAACGGCGGCGCGCGCTCTGCGCGGCGAAGTTCCTCGTGGGCCGCTCAGCGCGTTCGGTCGGGCAAGAGGCGGTGCAGCTGCACGGGGGGATGGGAGTGAGCGATGAGCTGGCGGCCTCCCACTACTTCAAGCGGCTCACCCTCATCAATGCGAGCTTCGGCGACACGGATCACCATCTCGAGCGATTCGGATCGCTGATGGTGGCATGAGCTGCACAGGTCTCACGCCTGCGCCGTGGGCCTGGAAGGCCCGCGTCTGCATCGCTCACGGCGCCCCCGGCGTAATGACCAGCTTCCCGAAAGCCCTGCGTGCGAGCAGTGCCGACAGCGCCTCTGCACCGCGCTCGAGCGGATAGCGCTCGGCCACGTGGGGACGAAGGCGGCCTTCGCGCAGCCACTTGAAGAGAGTCTGCAGGTCGGTAGCCCAGGCAGCCGGCTCGGTCTTGACGTAGCGGCCCCAGAAGACGCCGATCAGCGAGCAGCCCTTGAGAAGGGTGAGGTTCGCCGGCACGCGCGGGATCTCGCCGTTCGCAAAGCCGATGACGAGGTGCCGTCCCCGCCACGCGCAGTTGCGCAGCGCCGCCTCGGTGAACGGTCCGCCCACCGGATCGAACACCACATCGACGCCCTTTCCCGAGGTCAGTGCCGCGAGCGCCGACTTGAGTTCCGCGGCGGCATAGTCGATCACCTCGTCGGCGCCGTGCTCGCGGCAGATGGCGCGCTTCTCCGCCGAGGAGGCGCCGGCAATGACCCGCGCACCGAGTGCCTTGCCGATCTCGATCGCGGCAAGACCTACGCCCCCGGCGGCCCCGAGAACGAGCAGCGTCTCGCCTCGCTTGAGGGCCGCGCGATCGGCGAGCGCGTGATAGGCGGTGCCGTAGGCCAGGAGGAAGGCCGACGCGGTGACGAAATCGATGCCCTCGGGCAGCGGAGTCAGCGCGTCCACGGAAGCTGCCACCTTCTCGGCGAAAGCCCCTGATGCGGTCAGGGCGATGACCCGATCGCCGGGCCTGACCCGTTGGACTCCCTCGCCAACGCTCGCAACCACGCCGGCGCACTCGCTTCCGGGGATGAAAGGCAGCGCCGGGGTGAACTGATACTTGTTCTGAATGATCAGCGCGTCGGGGTAATTGACCCCGGCGGCACGCACGCGGATGACCGCCTGCCCTGGTCCGGCCACCGGATCGGTCTGGTCCTCCAGGACCAGCGTCTCGGGCAGCCCCCAAGCCTTGCATACCAGTGCTTTCATCCTGTGTCACCCGACGATATGTAGCCTTGTACGACTTTGGCAGAACTTGCCGCAGGATGGGAGAATCAGCGCGTGAGCGCGCAACGTGCCATCGTGCCACTGACGGGCCTCGACGGGGTATTTCTCGATCTGGAGACGCCCGCCACGCCGATGCACGTCGGCTCGGTGCATCTGTTCGCCAGGCCCGAGGGCCGCCAGCGTGACTTCCACGGGGCGGTCAGGCGGCTGCTCGCCAATGGAACCCGGGTCGCGCCGGTCCTGGGCCGACGGCTCGCCGAGGTGCCGCTCCATATTGCCCATCCGGTCTGGGTGGAGGGAGAAGAGATCGACCTCGACTTCCACGTCCGCCGCGTGCAGGTGCCCGCGCCCGGTACCCAGGCGGCTCTCGAGGACTGCGTCGCGGAGCTCCATTCGCAGCTGATGGACCGCAGCCGGCCACTGTGGACGATCTACGTCCTCGAGGGGCTCGCGGACGGGCGGCGCGCCTACTATTTCAAGATTCACCATGCCGTGCTCGACGGAGCAGCCGGTGTCGCCCTGGCCGCAGCGCTGTTTTCGCCATCCGCGCGCCGGGCATCGCTGCGAACGTCCCCCGGGACGAGCGGCGATCGGCCGGGATGGCTCGCGGCAGCGGGAGCGGCGTTCAGCCACGATGCCGCGCAGTACGTGCGGCTGGTGCGTTACCTTCCGACCGCGGTGAGCGCCCTGGCCGGGATCGTGCGCAGCCCGGCTGCGAGCGGCGGCAGCCAGCTGCTTGGCAATCTGGCATTCGGACCGCGGACGCCGCTCAACGTGACCGTCACGGCGGAACGCCGTTTTGCCGTCGGCTCGCTGCCGCTCGATGAGGTCAGGGCGATCGGCGCACGCTGCGGCGCGACCATCAACGACGTGGTACTCGCCGTGTGCGGCGGGACATTGAGACGCTATCTCGCGCGGCACGGGGGCCTGCCACGGGCGCCGCTGATCGCCACCATGCCGATCTCGCTGCGCGAGCGCGGCGACACGCATTTCGGCACCGCCGCCACGCTGAGCCTCGTCAACCTGGCGACGCACATCGCCGACCCGTTACGGCGGCTGCGGGCCGTGAGTGCCGCCGCCGGTGCCACCAAGTCGCTGGCCCGCAGCGCCCGCTCGCTGCTTCCGACCGACTTCCCTTCGATCGGCGTGCCGTGGATCGTCAGCAGCATGGCGGCGTTGTACGGCCGCAGCCACATCGCTGACGTGATCCCGCCGATCGCGAACGTCGTGATCTCCAACGTGCCCGGGCCGCAGGTGCCACTCTACACCGCGGGTGCACGCATGGAAGCCTACTGGCCGGTGTCGATCGTCGAACACGGGCTGGGCCTCAACATCACCGTGCTGAGCTACACGGGGACGTTAGCGTTTGGGTTCACGGCAGCCCGCACCGCAGTCGCGGACGCACGCGAGCTCGCCTCGGACCTCGCAGTGGCGCATGCCGAGCTCAAGCGCTGCGCCTCACGGCGGCCACGCCGCCCTGCGGGCACAACTCACCGCCGGAGGCGAGCTCCATGAGGAGAGCAAAGCGCGTGCACGATGCGAACCATCGAGAGGACAGCAACTCGGTTCCGCGTCCCGGTCTGTTGCGCATGGCGCTCGAGTGGCGCGCGGGACTCGAGTACGGCGCGGGCCTCGCCACGCGGCCACTATTGCGCTTCGCTCCACGCGGCGACGGCCATCCCGTCCTGGTCTTGCCAGGCATGCTGGCGGGTGACCTCACGACGCGGCCACTGCGGCGGTGCCTGAAGCGCCTCAACTATGTGCCCTACGGATGGGAACAGGGGATCAACCTCGGGCCGCGCGCCGGGGTGATGCAGCGCTGCCTGGCGCTGCTGCAGGGGCTGCGGCGCACGCACAATCGCAAGGTCAGCCTCATCGGCTGGAGCCTGGGCGGTATCTATGCCCGCGAGCTCGCCAAGGCCGTCCCCGAGCATGTCCGCGTCGTGATCACTCTCGGCACACCGTTCACCGGCCATCCGAAGGCGACCAATGCGTGGCGGTTATACGAGTGGCTCACCGGGCACCGGATCGGCGCACCGGACATCCACGGGCCGTTGCGCAAGCCGCCGCGCGTCCCGACCACCTCCATCTTCAGCCGTACCGACGGTATCGTGGCCTGGCAATGCAGCGTGGAGCACCCTGGGCCCATCAGCGAAAGCATCGAGGTCGAAGCCAGTCACCTGGGGATGGGCTTCAATCCGCTGGCGCTCTACGCCATCGCAGACCGCCTGTCTCAGCCGGAAGGCGCCTGGCAGCCTTTCGAGCGCCAGGGACTCCGGCGCCTGATCTATGGCAGCGCGCGGCGGTCGGGCGGCCCCTGAGCGGAGCGCTGTTGCATGCCCGCCGTATTGGCCAACGGGCTGACCATCGAGTACGAATCACTGGGCGATCCTTCGAGCCCGGCGCTCGTGCTCATCATGGGACTTGGCATGCAGCTGGTCGGCTGGCCCGACGACTTCTGTCGGCGGCTCGCCGCCGAAGGCTATCGCGTGGTGCGCTTCGACAACCGCGACTGCGGCCTGTCGAGCCGCATCCGTGCGCGCCGGTGGCCGAGTCCGCTGCTGGCCTTCGCCGCCGCGCGCCTCGGGCTGCCGGTGCTCGCGCCGTACTCACTCGAGGACATGGCGCAGGATACCGTCGCCCTGATGGACGCCCTCGGCATCGAGAAGGCTCACGTGGTCGGCGCCTCAATGGGCGGCATGATCGCTCAGGTGCTCGCTGCGCGCTTCCCGAATCGCCTCCTCAGCCTGACGTCGATGATGTCCGCGAGTGGCCGACGCAAGGGCTCCCGGCCGACGAAGGAAGCGCTGCGGGTATTCCTGCACCGTCCCCCGGCGCACGCGGACCGCGCGGCGGTGATCGATTATCTCGTGGAGGTATTTACCGTCATCGGCAGCCCGGGCTTCCCGACGGAACGGGGGCTGCTGCGAGAGCGCATCACGGGCTGGGTGCGACGCGCCTACGATCCGGCGGGAACGACCCGGCAGCTGCTCGCGGTCGTGGCCTCCGGCGACCGTCGTCGGCTGCTGCGACGAATCGTTGCACCCACGCTGGTGATCCACGGGGCTGACGACCCGCTGGTACCGGTGGAGGCCGGACGTGACACCGCGCGCAACGTACCGGGCGCGAAACTCGTCATCATCGACGGCATGGGACATGACCTGCCCGACGCGTTGCTGCCGAGGCTCGCACAGGAAATCGCCGGCCATTGCCGCAGGACCGGCTAAGGGCGACTCCTGCCCAGAGCCTCGTGAGCGGACACCCACTCGTCCGCGACGATCGCCGAGCCCAACGACAGCTCGCCACATAGAACCGTGGCGGCGACGATCTCGGCGAACTTCATCACCTTGTCGTGACCATAGGCTCCCAGCACCTCGAGGCATTCGCGCTGCGTGGGAAGACCGGTACCGCCGCCGTACGTCGCCACGATCAGCGAGGGTATCGTCACGGAAAGGTAGTAGTCGCCGTTGTTCTTGATCTCGCCGTAGCTGAAGCCCGCGGAGGACTCCGCTACGTTGGCCACGTCCTGGCCACAGGCGATGAACATCGCGGCGATCGCATTCGCATAATGAGCCCCGTTGCTGATTGAGCCCGACAGCAGGCTGCCCAGGTTCGAGAGCTGCCGCTGCTCGAAGAGCGCCTGGGCCGTGGTATGCATGATCGTCTCTATCAGTCTGGCGGGGAGCGTGACCTCCGCTACCACGCGCTTGCCGCGCGTGTGCAGGCTGTTGAGCAACGAGTGCTTCTTGTCGGTGTCGAGGTTGGCAGCCAGCGCGAAATGCTCGAGGCCGTCGATTCCCTGCTCCTGGATCCACAGGCAGGCCTGACGGGTCGCCTTCGTCACCATGTTCTGTCCGGCTGCATCGCCGGTCGTGAAGTCGAGGCGCAGGAAGCGCATCTTGCCCACTGCGTACTGCTCGATGTTGCGCAGCCTGCCGTAGTGCGTGGTCTCCTCCGCCTTTGCCTTGATGGCATCGAAGTTGCTCACGACCCAGTTTCCGAAGGCGCGCGCCGCACGGGCATCGCGGAACACGAAGCACGGCGCACGTTGCATCGCGTCGTCGACCACCGTCGTGCGCACACCGCCCGCCTCTCTCGTCAATCGCATGCCGCGGTTGTAGCTGGCGACCAACGTGCCTTCGGTCGTGGCCAGGGGCACGTAGAACTCGCCCCGGGCGTGTTCGCCGTCAACCAGCAGCGGCCCTGCAAATCCGAGCGGCACCTGTGCGACGCCGGCGAACCCCTCCAGGTGACCCGGCAGAGTCGCGGGGTCGAACGAGAATGATCCGACATGCGTCAGCGAGGCATTGGCCGCTCGACCGACGAACTGCCGGCGCGCTGCGGCAATTTCGCGCGTGTAGTCGTTGTCGGGGTCGCGCGGCAGCCTGTTCATTGCCGCTGAAACGTGCGCGGCACGTTGTCATTTTGCAATCAGTGCTAGTACCTAACGCGGCGGACGCTCGACCGCACGAAGCGCCGTCCCTCATGAGCCCGCGCCCAAGGCGACGAGAAGCTCGTCCAGTATGCAAGGGGAGCCCAGCGCGCGAATCAGATGACGAGGACGACCTTGCCCGTGCTCTTGCGTGACTCGATATAGGCCTGCGCTTCACCGGCCTGTGCGAGCGGGAACGTCCGGTCCACGTGGGGGCGTACCCAACCTGCATTCACCCCATCCACCAAGGCGTTCATCCAGGTCCGGATCTTCGGCGCCTCGTGCCACAGGTGGCCGAGATTGACCCCAAACACTGACCGATTACGGTTCATCAACGCCACCGGGTTGAACCAGGGCATGCCCAATCCCACATTGAGCAGCTTCAGCGGGCCGGGCAGGCGCGATTCGGTCATCTTGGAAGCGCCAAACACTCCCAATCTGCCGGTGTGTCGCAGGGCGCCATAGCTCTTCTTCCATTCCGAGCCGCCGAGTGGGTCGGTAATGAGCTCCACGCCGCGCCCGTGTGTCAGCCTTGCCACCTCGCGCGTCCAGTCGAGCCTGGTGTAGTCGATCGCCTCGTGCAGGCCGCGCTGCTTCAGAAAACTGTGCTTGCGAGCGCTCGCCGTGCCGTAGATCGTGGCGCCGATGTGGCGGGCAATGTCGATCGCCGCCAGTCCTACGCCGCCGCCGGCGTTGTGGATGAGCACCGTCTCGTCTGGCTTCAGTGCCCCCATCACTACCAGTAGCTGCCAGGCAGTCAGATAGTTGACTGGAATCGCCGCCGCCTGTTCGAAACTCAAGCCGGGCGGCTTCTCGAAGGTCTGAGTCGCAGGCACCACCACGGTGTCGGCATAACCCCGAAAGCGAGTGAGAGCGAAGACGTCCTTGCCCTGCCACGCTGTATCGGCCTGCGGGCCGACGGCATCGACTGTGCCGCAGACCTCGTAGCCAACTACAGCCGGAAGCCGCGGCGCATCGGGATACAGACCTTGGCGGGCCAGGATGTCCGCAAAGTTGACACCACTGGCCTTGACCCTGATGCGCAGCTCGCCAGTTTGCGGCTGCACATCGGGGGCCTCGCGCAGCTGCAGCTTCGCGGGGCCTCCGGTGGCGAGGATCCAGACTTGCTTCATGCCGGGTTTAAAGCGGCCGCACCTGGATGTGGTTGGCGACGGCGCTCACACCGCGCACCCGCTTGACGGCATCCTCGGCGCCGTACTTGTCGACGTGCCTGCGCACGTAGCCGCTCAGGGTGACGGTACCGCCGGTCACCGTGACGGCGATGTCTGTCTCATCGACGTCCGGGTAGGCGAACAGCTCATACTCGACGTTGTACTGAATGTCCCGGTCCGGGCGGCTTTCCATAGCGTCCTCCTGTCCGGTTGCGCATCATGCGACCGGAGTGGAGGCCAGCGCACAAAAGGCGACCCGGCCCAGAGTGGGCATCGGACGCTCGTCCCCTCCTCTTGCATCGCTCAGCATGGTCTCCGTCATCACCGCAGACACGCCAGTTGATGCCAAGTCCAGCCACTCGACGGCCATCGTTCCGGAGCCCGCGCGAAGGACAACAGCCGGGAGCTGGCGGCCCGGCAAACCAAGAGCCGGGGTCAGCGTCTCGACCACGACGTTGAGCGCAGGTCGGATACCGACCTCGGTTCTGATGCAGGCTCCCGTCGTACTGATGTTCTCCACGCGACCGAGGCACCTGCAACCACTGTCACGCGACTGTACACATCTCAAGCGCACCGGAATGTTGGTCGAAAGCGAATGTCCCCACCAATGTTCCATTGACTTCTCCCAGGATCCCAGTTGCGGTCACAGTGCATCTGGCCGGGACAGTCCGCTATCCGGAATACTTCGTACCTGCCAGTCTTCTACTTCGATCCACGCTGCGGCTCGCCCGGCGGGCTGGTCACCTGGTAGCCGTTACGCGCCGTGTCCCGCACATAAAAGGTGTCGTTCGCGTAGTAGTAAGGGATCCCGCTCCGCCAGATGGTCGTGTAATAGGGCGGCAGCGCGGGCACGAACACGCCGAAGGGTGCATCGATAACGACCCACGCCCCGCCCCAGCATCGGTACCACTCGCCTCGCCAGCGGTACCAGTTGCCCCCCTGGAAATGGTAGCGCTCGCCGTTCGGGCCCATGAGGTCCTGCGCCACACCGCCCGCGGGGGGTCTGTGCATGGCATAGCCCCGGTCGTAGTAATAGCGATCGTGCGAGAAGCGCGAGTCGAGATGCTGATGGGTTGCCGTGCCGGATTCGCCAGCACCGCCACCACCGCCACCGTTCGCCTTCGCATATTGAGTCGACGCGAGTCCCGCTACCAGCAGAACGGCTACGCCCGCAGTCGCCGTGAGCGAGCCTGCGGCCGTCGCCAGCGGCGTTCTTGTCACGATCTGCGCCGGGTGACCACGAAGGTCTCATCGTTGAACCATAAACCGCCATGCCGCTGCAGCACGGCCTGGGTCGCTTCCAGATACGCGCCCGTCTGCACCACCGGATCCAGCCGCTCGTCCTCGATCTGATTCACATAGATGGCCGCGTTCCAGGCCGCAAACAGCGTCGAGGTGCCGATGCGGTCGCCGATCTCCGAAGGCAAGGTATGCATCTGGTAGCGAAAGATCGCCTTGTCGTCGGGCTGCGCGGCCAGGGAAAACTCGCGCGCCTGCCGGCCGAGCTCGGATTTCAGCGCCGCGATCAGCTGATGCCGATCCACCCTGAACGGGTTCTCTCCCGGCCACAGTTTCTGAATGATCTCCAGAGCCGGATCTCTGCCGTATGACTGGATCGCGAGCATGCGTCCGCCGGGCGCCAGACTGCGCGCCAGCGGCGCCAGGACCTTCTGTACCTTGAATTTGGCCGTCATGCGCGCGCGCCACGGCTGCGAAGCGAGAATGAAATCGTAGTCCTCGAACGTTTGCCCCGGTTTGGGAATGACCGAGTCGAGCAGAAATCTCTGATCGTCGCGGTAGATGCAGAGCACCGAGGGGCGTACGTAGACCGGATTGCCGGAGCTCTCGCTCGGCTTGGTTTCCCATCCGTGGCCGAGCGTTGTGGCAAGCTCCTCGATCTGCTCGGCGTACTGGTGCGCCGAGTCCCCGCTGAGGTGAACTTCCTGCCAGTTCAGGGCGGCTGCGAGCTTCACGTCCCGCGGCATGAGTCGCGGCGCTTCGGCGTAGTGCAGGTTGGTGATCACGAGCACGGTGGCCGGGTGCTCCTGAAAGCGGTCCGGCATCTTCTCCAATCCGAGCCGCACGTCCTCCAGGCTGATCTCTTTGGCAACCACCAGCATCGGAACCACGGGAAAGGCGTGATGGGCGCTGCGCATGAGCCGTGCCAGCACCGTCGCGTCCCCCATTCCGGCGTCAAACAGCCGCAGCGCCGGAGGCGAGGGATGCACGAGCTGTAACTCGCGCGCGGCGCGGCGCGCAATGGAGGCCTTCTCGTTGCAGGTGTTCACGAAGGCGAGATACTTCTGGCGGTTGTCGTAGAAGCGGAAAGGGGTCGAAGGCCCGCTCGCGCCCGCCGCGAGTCCGGAGAGCGCCGCCGGGCTCGTAGCCGCCGGAGCGTCGGAGCGCGTCACAGTGGCCGGGGTACGAGGCACGGCCTGCCGCATTAGCTCCACAGCCGACGTGAGGCGATGCGGGCGCCCTCGACCAGAGACTTGAGCTTCAGATACGCAATATCGGGCTCGACCGGTCCGAAACCCGCGAAGGTGCCGAACCCGCAGTCGGTGCCGGCCATGACCCGCTCGCGACCGACGAGGTGTGCGAAGCGCTCGAGTCGCTCCGCGACCAGCTCCGGATGCTCGACATAGTTGGTGGTGGTGGCGAGCATTCCAGGAATCAGGATCTTGTCTTGTGGGATGTCGGCATCCCGGAAGACCGACCACTCGTGAGCGTGCCGTGGGTTGGCCGCCTCGAACAGCAGTCCCTGCGGCCTGGCCTTGAGCACGATCGGCAGGAGGCGCGCCATCGGCACGTCGTAATGGTGCGGCCCCTCGTAGTTGCCCCAGCACACGTGCATGCGCACGCGCTCCGCCGGCACGTTGCGCAGGGCGTGGTTGAGAACCTCGACGTGCCGCGCGGCGAGAGTCTCGAACTCCTCCAGCGACCGGTCGCGATACATCGTGTGACGTCCCATCGCCAGATCCGGGGCGTCGATCTGCAGGACGATGCCGGCGCCGACGATCGACTCGTATTCGACCTGCAATGCGGCGGCGAGCGCCTCGAGGTACTCATCCTGCGTGCGGTAGTAGTCGTTCGGCTGAAAGAGTGCGATCACCCCGGGCGAGGCCGCGTTCATGAAGGTGCCGATGGGACGGGCGGCCGCGGCCGCGGCGTTGAGGTTGCGGATGTCCGTCTCCAGCGGCTTCAGGTCCTTGACGGTCACCGCCGCCACGCAGCGCGGGCGCCGGTACCTGGCCGTCGAGCCCCGTTCGGCGAGCTTGCGCAGCAGGCCCGGGAACTCGACCAGGTCCTGGCCCGGCTCGCGCGGGGTGTCGCCGGCGAATCCCGCCAGACGGTGTGCTACGTAGGTCGCATAGCTGATCTTGCTCATCTCGCCATCGCTGACGATGTCGATGCCGACCTCGACCTGCCGGCGCACCACCTCGGCTACCGCGTCTGTGATGACCGCATCGTCCCGCGCGAGGTCGCGCGATTCCTCACGCTCGCGCGCGAACAGCACGTCCGTCACCGCCTGGCTGCGTGGCAGGCTGCCGACGTGGGTGGTCAGGATGCGGCCCGCGCTGGCACTCATGATCGGGGGCCCCTGCTCCCTCAGGTCCCGCCCGAGGCCGCGGGGGCGGGCCGCAGCCGGAAGTCGTAGCCGACCGTGTAGAAGGGCCTGTCCAGTTGCTCGCCGTTCGGGCCCGGTCCCGCGGGATGCCGCTTGAACTCCGCCACCAGCGACTCCTTCATGCCGAACACGGCGTCGGAGTCCAGGTATTGGCTGTCTGCGACGAACAGGTGGGTGGTCGCCGACAGGTGTCCGGGCGCCGAGACGATCATGTGGATGTGCCCGGGGCGGAACGGGTGGCGTCCCATCTTGCGCAGCATCCGTCCGACCGGCCCGTCGGTCGGCACCGGGTAGAATGTCGGGCGGATCGACCGGAACCAGTAGCGGCCCTCGCCATCGGTGCGGATCCGGCCGCGGGCCTTCATGCCCGTCTCGCCGGGAATCTGCATGTCGTAGTTGCCTTCGCCATCGCCCGACCAGATGTCGAGCAGCGCATTCGCGAGCGGCCGACCGTCGGTGCTCAGCACGCGCCCGGAGTAGAAGGCCGGCTCGCCCTTGACCCCGCGCGCCAGATCACTGCCGCGCGGCAGCTCCGGGGCGCCCTCCCAGTAGAACGGGCCCTGGACCGTCGATTCGACGCTGCCCTCGGTCGCCGGATGGTTCAGGGTAATGACCAGCACCGACACCCCGAGCGTATCCGACAACAGGATGAACTCCTGGCGTTTGGCGGTGCAGGCCTTACCGACGTCGGTCAGAAACTCGATCGCCGTGAACCACTCGGACTCCGTCAGCTGCACCTCGCGCACGAAATCGTGCAGATGGGTGACCAGCGAGGTCATGAGGCGAGCGAAGCGCGGGTCCTGGCACTCGGCCAGCCGGCCGATGACCGCCTGCGTAATGCTCTTCTCGTCGAACTCGCGCACGGGGTTCACGGGCAACGCTGTGCCTCTCAGCGATAGGTGTTGTTCGAGGTGTGATCTCCCGCGAGCCAGCGCTTCAGTGCCTGGTGTGCGTCGGCGCGCCGCTCGCGCCCGATCTTCTCCACGTCCGGATGGTCGCGCGTGAACTCCAGGATCAGGCCGTTGGGATCGGTCACATACACCGAGCGGCAGTAGCCGTGCTCGAGCACGTAGGTGTCCGGCGGCCTGATGCCGGCCTTGGCGATGCGCGCCTCGATGGCCGCCTGGGTCTCGGCATCCACCCGCAGCGCAATGTGATGGAACGGGGTCGGCGGCATTTTGGGGCCAAACTCCTCCTGATCCGCCCGATCGGCGAACTGAAAGAACGCCAGCGCGCCCCCGTCGCCGATGCCGTAGAAGGTATGCACGTAGGTGCGCACCTTGCCAAAGAGCTCGTCCGACTCGCACCAGGTCGCGAGCAGCGGCAGCCCGATGACGTCCTCGTAGAACTGCCGGGTCTTCTCCTGATCCCGGGTCACGTAAGCGGTGTGATGCAGCCGTGAGGGCAGTTTGTCGGTCTGCGCCATGGCAGCTCCTCCTCAGAATTTGTAGATGAAATCGACACCGTAGCGGCGTGGCAGGGCTCGCCACAGGAACCCGCCCGGTGAGAACTCCTCGTTGTAGAGCTTGTTGGTCAGGTTCTTCGACCAGGCGGTCACCGACCAGCGTTCGCCCTCGAGGCCCGCCCGCAGATCCAGCAGGTCGACCGGATCGCGCGAGGTCACATTATACGGGTCCCACCAGGTGGTGCCGATCATCTGATAGTCGAAGCGCAGCACCCCGTTCAGTCCGTCGCCGAGCGGCTGATGGACCTGGAAGCCCGCGTTGATCGTGTCCTTGGTGAGCAGCGGCGGACGGTTACCGATCACCGTCGGGTCCTCCATGTTGGTGATCTTGCCGTCGGTGTAGCCGAAGCTCGCATACAGGTCGAGCCAGTTGGTGGCGACCGCAGTCGCCTCGAGCTCCACACCCTTGTAGCGGGCATCGAGATTACCGAGGTTCTGCGTCGAGGTGGTCGCGCTGTAGTAGAAGAAGTAGCCGTTGGTGGACGTGGTGTCGAACAGCGCCGCGTTCAGCCCCAGCCGCCGGTCGAGGAACTCGCTCTTGGCGCCGATTTCCCAGGTGTCGGCGATCTCGGCCTGGAAGATGTCGTGCACGCCCAACTGCCCGGCAGCCGCGGCGACCGCGCCGACTCCGGTCTGATTGAAGCCGCCGCTGCGGAACCCGCGGCTCCAGCCGCCATAGAGAGTCACGTTGTCGCTCGGCTTGTAGCGCAGCGTGAACTTGGGCTGCACCGCGTCAAAGGTCTCCTTGCGCACCTCGCCCGTGAAGGCGGTGCCGAGGGTGGCCGCCGGCAGGAACGCGGTGGGCGTGCGGGTGGTGTTCTCGCGCTGATCCTCGTCGTAGCGCAGCGCCACGTCGAGCTCGAACTGGCGGGTGAATTCGTAGGTCGCATCCGCGAACACCGCCCAGGCGTTGTTGTTCTGCGAGTCGGCCAGGAAGGTGGCGTTGGTGTTGGTCGCGTACGGGTTGGTCGGATCGACGATCGGGTCGTAATAGACCCGCGGAACGCCCTGCCCCCGGTCGAAAATGTTGTCGGTAGAGATGAAGCGCTCGGTGTGGATGAAGTACGCGCCTGCGATCCACGCGAAGCCGCCGACCTTGTTGGAGGTGAAGCGCAGCTCCTGACTCCAGGTCGTGACGTCGATGAACTGACTCTGACTGAGATCGAACGGCCCGCCCTGGGCGGCCGTCGGCCCGGGTGGCGGCACGAAGCATAGCGGGCAGTTGTAGGCGATCGACGAGGGAATGGGCCGGAAATCGTAGGCGTCGCCGGTATCGATCTCCTTGGTATGGTTGTAGTCGGAAACGGAGGTGAACACGCCGTACGCCGCGGCGTAGTCGAGCTTGAGCGCGATGTCGGTAATGTCGCGCGTGTCCGATCCCAGATTGTTGGTCTGGATGGGACTCGTGACGTCGTTGGCGTTCGGCGGCGTGGTGAAGCTCGAGAAGGGATTCGCCTCGTCGGCGCGCGGAATGATGTAGTAATAGGCGGTCGTCTCGACGTGATCGCCGAAAAAGCGCAGATCCGCGGTCCACGCGTCGGACGGCTTCCACACGAGTCGCAGCCGCCCGGTGTAGTCGCGGTACGGATCCGCCTTGGTGTCGAGGGCCGTGTTATCCAGGTAGCCGTCGGTGTTGTAGTAGTCGAGCGAGGCGCGATACCTGAGCGTCCCGGCCGCGTCGATCGGCCCGCCGAAGGCGACCTGAGCCTTCTCCGACACTCCATTGCCGATGCCGAGCTTGGCGCTCCCTTCGAAGTGATCGGAAGGGTCGGCGGTGTTGATGATGATCGCGCCACCGATGGCGTTGCGGCCGTACAGGGCGCCCTGTGGGCCCTTGAGAACCTGGATCGAGGTGACGTCGTTCAGTCCCTGGTCGAACTCATAGGGATTTGGCTCGAGCACGCCATCGACCAGTACGGCAACCGACGGCTCGCTGTTGCGCGCCTGCGAGATGCCGCGGATGGTGATGAACGAGTTGCCGACGTTCTGCACCTCGACCAGCGTCATATTGGGAACCAGCGCGACGAAGTCGCGCGGCGTTTCGATGCCCGCCGACTCGATGGTCTGCTGGGTGAAGGCGTTCACGGTCACCGGCACGTTCAGCAGCGATTCCTCGCGCTTGCGCGCGGTGACCACCACCTCCTGGAGGGTCGGCTCAGGCGCCTGAGCGGAAGGCGTGGTCTGAGCCTGCGCCGGGAATGGCGCGGCAAGGGTCAGGGCTCCGAGCGCCGCGGTGAGCGGTGCTGCGAGTCGGCGCAACGCGATGAACATGTGAGACCCCCCTCTGCTGCTTGGATTATCGGGAATTCGCACGCGTGCCCTGAGGCACGTCCGATCCTTCGAGCTCGCTGCGCACCAGGCGTGCGCCCGCGACCATGGCCTTGAGCTTGCCGAAGGCGACTTCACGCGGCAGGTACTTCATACCGCAGTCCGGCGCCACCAGCAGGTTCGCCGCCTCCACGTAGGGCAGCGCGCGGCGGATGCGGCCCGCGACCTGCTGCGGCGTTTCGACCTCGTGACTGGCAAGGTCGATGACGCCGAGAATGATCTTCTTGCCCGGTAACTTCTCGAGCACGGCGCAGTCGAGCCCCGACTGCGCGGTCTCGATCGAGATCTGCTGGCAGCGACACTCGGCGAGCTCGGGCAGAAACGAATACCCGGACGGCCGCACGTGAATGATGGCGGCGTAACCGAAACAGATGTGCACCGCCGTCGTGCCCTTCACGCCCTCGAGCGCCCGGTTGAGGGCCGCGAGGCCGAAGGCCCGGGCCTCCTCCGGTCGCGCCTGCATGTACGGCTCATCGATCTGTACGATGTCCGCCCCGGCGCTGAAGAGGTCGCGGATCTCGGCGTTGAGCGCCGCGGCATAGTCGAGCGCCGCGCGCTCGCGGCTGCCGTCGTAATAGTCGATCTGCGCCTGCTGGGCCATGGTGAACGGGCCCGGTACCGTCGCCTTGATCTGCCGGTTCGTGTGACGGCGCAGGAACTCGAGGTCGCGAACGCCGACGGCGTGCCGGCGGCGGATCGGACCGACCACGCGTGGCACCGGATTCGGGTGTCCGCTGCGATCGAGCGCAGTGCCCGGATGGTCGAGGTCGATCCCCTCGAGAGCCGTGGCGAAGCGATTGGAGTAGCTCTCGCGACGGATCTCGCCGTCGGTGATGTAGTCGAGCCCGGCCTCCTCCTGCGCCTTGATCGCCGTGAGCGTCGCATCGTCCTGCGCCTCGGCAAGATACGGCTCGGGAACGCGCCACAGCTCGCGCGCCCGCACCCGCGGTGGAAAGCGGCCGGCCAAGCGCTCGCGATCGATGAGCCAGTCCGGCTGCGGGTAACTTCCAACCAGCATCGTGGGCAAGAGCATTTTCGTTACCCTCTCGTGCGGTCCGCGTCAGCCGCGCGCTGCCGCTGCTGGCTGCGGCGCAGGCCAGGACTCGCCGTGCGCCAACCCGGCGCGGATCGTTTTCCCGTGCTCGTCGAGGAGCGGCGCCGCACGAACGGAGTGCGCGCGCATGCCGTCGAACTGGAATGCCGGCCGCACGGAGCTCGCCGCCCCATGGGGTGCTTCGACCGGCACGATCACTCCGAGATGCTCCACCTGCGGGTCGTGCACGACCTCGTCGATGCGATTGACCGGCGCGTGGGGTACGTCCTGCGCCCGCAGGCGCTCGATCCAGTGCGCGAGCGGCTTGCTCGCGAAGCGCGCGTCCAGCTCCTGCCTGAGGGCCTCGTACTCGGCAATCCTGCGCAGGCGCGAATTGAAGCGCTCGTCACGCGCGAGCTCCGGGGCCTCGAGCGCCGCCACCAGCCCCTCCCAGAACTTCTCCAGCGAGGAGAGGTGCAGGGCGATGAGCCGCGCGTCCGAGGTATGCAGGATGTAGGCCTGCGCGAGGCGCGGTCGATCGCTCGAGCTCGGCGTCTGCCCGAGCGCAAAGAAAGCCGCGAACGGCTCGACGGCGAAATGTGCCATCGCCTCGAGCATCGACACCTCGACGTGACAGCCACGGCCGGTACGCCCTCTCTGCACCAGCGCGCCGAGGATTCCCTGGGAGGCATAGAGTCCCGTGATCGCATCGGCGAGCGCCGGCCCGAGGAACTGCGGACGACGGTAGTCGACGACCACACTCAGGAAGCCGCTCAGGGCCTGCGCGACGGAGTCGTAGCTCGGGTGTCCTGCATAGGGGCCGGTCGAACCGAAGCCGCTGATGGAGCAGTACACCAGCCGGGGATTCAACTCGAGCAGCTGCCCGGGACCGGCGCCGAGGCGTGCGGCGGTGCCGGGACGGAAATTCTGAATGTAGACATCGGCTTCGCGCACCAGGCGGCGGAAGACCTCGCAGTCCTGCGCACGCTTCATGTCGAGCGCGAGGCTGCGCTTGTTGCGGTTATAGGCCTGGAAGTGCGGCGAATACTGCCCGCCCTGATACGCCCGGTAGGGGTCGCCCTCGGGGCTCTCGATCTTGATCACGTCGGCGCCGAGATCGGCGAGCATCATGCCGGCGCAGGGACCGGTGATGAAGGTGCCCTGCTCAACGACGCGAATGCCGGCGAGTGTCGCTTGCATGGGAGAGCTGCTAGGCCTCGTCGCTCGGCTTGAAACCGGCAGGCATCTCGCCGTCGTACTCGATCGCCTGGGCGGCGGCGTGCGACAGCACGAACCCGATGCCGCGCTGCTGCTCCTCGACCAGATGGGCGACCAGCCCCGCCGTGCGTGCGAGCAGCGGCACGCCCTTCAGGCCAAGGAGCGGAAAGCCGGCGTCGAGGAGCACGGCCGGGATCGCGCCCGAGACGTTCAGCGCCAGCGGACGACCGAGGAGCCCCGGGATGAGCCGCTCGACGAGCCTCGCGGTCTCGACGTAGCGGCCCGCGATGCCCGTCTCGGAGGCGAGCTCGAGGAGCCGAGTGGCGCGTGGATCGCCGCCCCGGTGCAGCGGGTGGCCATATCCCGGAATGGCCCGCTTCGCCGCACGCTGCTCGCGCACCACGGCGGTTGTGGCGTCCTCGAGGCTCGCGCCGCCCGCAGCGCGGCCCTGAATCTCCGCGAAGAACCTGCCGGCGGCCTCCGAAGAGCCGAACACCGTCGAGCCGCAGCCGAGCAGCCCCGCCGCGACCGCCCCCTGCAGCGCCTCGGGAGCCGCGGCGAGCGTCATGCGCGCCGCCTGCACGCTCGGCACGAGTCCATGCTCGGCGATGGCGACGAGCGTGGCATCGAGCATGCGGCGCTGCGCGGGGGACGGCAGGACGCCGGTTACCAGCAGCCAGAAGTGCTCGGTGAAGCTGACCGCGCCCACGAGCTCGCGCACCAGGTCGCGCCCGCGGACCAGGATGGTGTCTGCGTTCGAAGTCGAGAGCGCCGAGCGGCGCTCCTCCTGCCGACCGATCTTCAAGCTACACGTCCCCTCGCGGCTTTTCGCATAGCGAATAAACCGTCGATATTCGAAACAATAGTGAGCCCGTGGCCGAAGGCGCGTCAAGGTGAGCCCGCCACGGCTTTCCGTTTTTCGCATATCGAAATAGACTGGGCGAGTGGTACGCCGCAAGACAACGCCGTTGCGCCGCGAGGCCATGGGGGGACTTGCCAAGGGGTTGGCCGTCATTCGCGCCTTCGCGCGCGATCACGCGGCCCTGACTCTCAGCGATGTGGCGCGCAGCGCCCGCATTCCGGCGGCGACGGCACGGCGCTGCCTGCTGACGCTCGAGGACCTGGGATACGTGACGCGCAGCGGCCGCACCTTCCTCCTGCGCCCGAAGGTGCTCGAGCTCGGCGCGGCCTACCTCGAATCCATCAACATCGAGCAGGTCACCAAGACCCATCTCGAGGAATTGGCCCGCAAGACGGCCGATTCCGCGGCGCTGTGCGTCCTCGACGGCACCGATATCGTCTACGTCGCGCGCACCTCGGTCCGGACCCTGCTGCGCCTCGAGGCGCACGTCGGCAGCCGCTTCCCGGCGCACGCCACCTCCACCGGGCGGGTGCTGCTCGCCGGGTTGAGCGCGGAACGGCTCGGCCACTATTTCGAGCGCGCGCCGCTGGACGCCCTGACGGAACGCACGGTCACCGATCCGGTGAAACTGCGCGGCCTCATTCAGGACTGCCGGCGCCTCGGCTACTCGGCGGTGGAGGACGAGCTGGCGTACGGGGTGATCGCGCTCGCCGTACCGGTGTTCGATCACCAGCAGCGGGTGGTGGCGGCGCTCAACTCCTCGAGCCATTCGCGCCGGACGACGCGCACGCGCCTGGTGCGCGAACGTCTTGCCATGCTGCAGGAGGCGAGTCGCGAGATCTCCACCGACCTCGCTGCAGTCCCCTGGCTGTCACTCAGCGCCCAGATGTGAAGCCGCCGCCGCGGCATGCTTGACGGCCACCGGCGCCCGCCGTAGCCTGAAAGCGAAAGTTCTTTCGCTATTCGAAAAAGCGCCAACGGCATGATTGCGCACGCCCCGGTGTCGGCACCGCCAACCCACGCTGCGGATCGCTTCGTCGTCGTGAACGGAGCGCGGCTGCGCCTGCGCGACGAGGGTCGTGGCCCGGCGGTGCTCCTGCTGCACGGCTGGACGCTGGATCTGGAGATGTGGGAGCCGTTGGTCGGCGTGCTGCGGGACCGGTTTCGCCTCATCCGCTTCGATCGCCGCGGCCATGGGCTTTCGGGCGGGACGCCTGCCCCGGAGCGCGACGGCGCGGATCTCGGCGCGCTGTGCGAGCGCCTGGAGTTACCCCGAGTCGCGCTGCTCGGCATGTCGCAGGGTGCACGCGCGGCACTTGGCTTCGCCTGCTCCGCGCCCGGACGGGTTCAGGCGCTCATTCTCGATGGGCCGCCGCCGCTCGATTCCGCAGCGGATCCGGAGGTGGCCCTGGAGCGGTATGCGGCGCTGGTGCGAGCTCACGGCATCGAGGCGTTTCGCCGTGAATGGTCGCGGCATCCGCTGATGCAACTGCGCACGCAGGATCCCGAGGCGCAGGCACTGCTCGCGGCCCTGCTCGCGCGCTATCCCGGCAACGATCTCGCGCAGCCGGCGCTGCGGGTCGAGCTCGCTCCGGCACGCCTCGCCCTGGAATCGCTGCGGGTCCCCACCCTCGTCCTGAGCGGCGAGTACGACCTCGCCTCGCGCCGGGCGGCGGCCGAGGCACTCACGGCCCGACTGCCCGAGGCCGAGCTTGCAGTGATTCCTGCGGCGGGCCACTTGCCGAGTCTCGACAACCCAAACGCTTACGGCAGACTCTGCCGCGAATTTCTCGCGCGTCACTGCCCGCGCGATCCCTTCTGAAGGAGCGCCCATGCCCAAAGTTCTCGTCGTTTACTACAGCAGCTATGGTCATCTCGAGGCGATGGCGAATGCCCAGGCCGAGGGGGCCCGCCGCGTGCCGAAGGCGCAGGTGACCGTCAAGCGGGTCGCCGAGCTCACCCCGCTCGAGGTCGCCAAGGCATCGGGTTTCAAGCTGGACCAGCCGGCCCCCCTGGCGACCCCGGACGAGCTCGAGCAGTACGACGCCATCCTGTTCGGAACGCCGACGCGCTTCGGCAACATGGCCGCGCAGATGCGCAACTTCCTCGATCAGACCGGGGCCCTGTGGACGCGGGGCGCGCTGGTCGGCAAGGTCGGGAGTGTCTTCTGCAGCACCGCGAGTCAGCACGGCGGCCAGGAGACGACGATCACCTCGTTCCACCTGACCCTGCTCCATCACGGCATGATCATCGTGGGGCTGCCGTACACCTTCAAGGACCTCGCGACGATGCGGGAGATCACGGGCGGAACGCCCTACGGGGCGAGCTGTGTCACCGGCGCGGGGAGCGAGTTGCGCATGCCGACCTCACTCGAGCTCGACATGTGCCGCTATCAGGGCGAGCACGTCGTGCGAATCGCGAGCCGCCTGGTGCACGGCGCCTGACTCGCATTCGCGCGGCGCACCGAGCATCATGCGCATATGCCGAAGCTCGCATGGCTGGTCATCGGCGCGACGCTGTTTCCCGCAGCGGGTATGCCCGCGGACCTGCCCGGCTCCCCGTGCGTGGACGCGCTCGAGCAGCTTACGACCCTGAAGACGGATGTGGCGGTCTACAAGCAGCTGCCCGGCGGAGAGCGCCACTATCTCAAGGACGCCGACCGCCCGGCCGAGCTCGCGCGGATCAGCGCGATCGTCGCCGCCTCCTGCAGCAGCGACCCGGCCGCGCGGGCCGCGCAACAGAGCGCCGCCGAGCAGCTGCATGCCGCGCGCTCGCCGGAATGTGCGGTCGAGCGTGACAAGCTCTCGGCCATGGAGAATCCGGATTCCCGCGACTCCAGGGACAGCATTGCGGCTCAGCGCAACTGGGTGACCGAGCACTGTCCGACGGTGCCGATGGCCGGCGTGTGGCTCTTGCAGATGGTGTGGGCCAAGCCTTGAGGAAGCGCGCAATCGCGCCTACGGGCACCGCCGTCCTCAGTTCGGCATCTGCATCCGGCGCAGCAGCTCCGCAAGACGCGGGTCCGGGCTCAGGTCTTTCAAGGGAAGGGCGGAGCGCAGGTAAGGCATGTACGGATCGCGCGCTTGCCGTGCACTCTCCAGCCTCGCGAATGCCCGCTCCTTGTCTCCGAGCCCCGTATACACAATAGCGGCCCAGTAGTTCGCGTGCGGCTCGGCGGTTTGCGCCTCTATTTGCCGCACTATTTCCACAGCTTCCTGGGTGCGCCCGGCCTTCGCTGCGGCAAAGCCGCGCAACACCTGTACGTGTCCGAGCGGAGGCTCATGTTCCTTCCCGAGCTCGGCGACGCTTTGTTCGTATCGCCCGAGGTAGCCGTAGATCTCCGCCAGCGCCTCATGCGCCTCCACAAAATCGGGGAAGGTGTCGAGCGTGCGCTGCAACTCCTGGATCGCCTCGCTGCAGCGGTCGAGCAGGCAGTACATGTTCGCGGCGCTCACCCGGATCACGGGAGAAAGCGGATCGAGCTCCTGCGCCTTCCTCATTTCGGCCATTCCCTCCTCGATGCGTCCCGTGCCCGCCAGGAAGTCGCCATACCAATGGTGAGCCGTCGCATAGTTCGGGTTGAGCTCGATGGCCCGCCGATAGCCGCTTTCAGCACCCTGCCAGTCCCATTCATAGTCGCCCTTGATGGAAGCGAGAGAGGTGTGGGCCTCGGCCAGCGCGCCATCGAGCTGCAGGGCCCTCTCTGCGGCTGCCCTGGCCCGTGAAAAGCCCTCCTCGGGGGACATCTGATTCAGGTTCACCATGACCTGGTAGCAGTCGGCGAGTCCCGCATAACTTGGAGCAAAGGCCGGATCCGCCTGGATCGCCTGTTGAAAGTAGCGCTCCGCGGTCCTCATCGCCTCGGTCGTGCGCTTGTTCCAGAAATAGCGGCCCCTGAAGTAGGCGTCGTACGCCTCCGGCGAGACCGGATGTTGCGAGGCCAGGCGCGCAACCACCGCCTGCGGCAATTTCACGCGGATCTGCTCCGCTACGGTGCGGGCGAGGTCGCTTTGCATCGCCAGGATATCCGACATCGAGCGCTGGTAGTTCTGCGCCCACACGTGCGTCTGGTCCTGGGTGCGAATGAGCTGCGCCGTGAAGCGGATCTGTCCCGGGCCCTCGCGCACACTGGTCTCGAGCACGTAGTCCACGCCGAGCTCGCGGGCAATCTGCCGGATGTTCTTGTTGGTCTGCTTGTAAACCATGGCGGAGGTGCGGGCGATGACTCCGAGGCGCTCGGGATTCAGGCCACCGAGATCGGCGATCACCTCGTCAGTCAGCCCGTCGGCGAGATACTCCTGCCCGGGGTCTCCGGTCAGGTTCTGCACCGGCAGCACGGCCAGCATGATCCGGCGATTCTCTTCCGGTCCTGCGTGCGACCACGGACGCCAGAGGAGCAGCGTGGCGGCGCAGACGGCCGCCGCAGCGCCCAGATAATAAGGAAGCCTCTTTGCAGGTGGAGCGGTCCCTGCCGTCGCGGGAGCTGGCTCCGCCGGAATGGTTTCAGCGTGCGCCGGCGGCGCGATGCGCACCTTGGCAACGAAGCGGTAGCCGCGCTTGGGGAGGGTCTCGATGTATTGAACGTCGTCTTCACCTTGCAGCTGCTTGCGCAGGGTGAACACGTTCTGTGCCAGCGTGGCCTCCTCCACCACGGTCGAAGGCCAGACCTTCCGTAGCAGCTCATCCTTCCCGACGATTCGTCCCTGGCTCTCTACCAGCACCAGCAGGGTCTGAAATGCCTTGGGAGTGAGCGGGATTTCCCTGCCTCCGTGCGTCAGGAGCTGTTGGCTGGGATCCAGGCGGTAGGATCCAAATTCATACACAACCGGCTGCGACATACCCGCCTGGCACCTTCGGGTTCTGGCAGAGCCCTTGAGCGCGTGGTCCTGAACTGCTTTTCAACGAAGGGAAAGCCGCTCTTAAAGGCGATTTGAGAAAAGTTTGATCGCCACTTAAAGACTTCGCGAAAACATTGCGCTTAAAAGAATCGCGAGTCAAACGCGACCCGGGATGAACGCAAAGCTCATCTCAAGTGCTCGAAATTCCAGCATTTTCGGAGGGCCCATGAACGCTCAGACTCTGGCAATGCCCGCGGGGCGTAATTCGACCGGGAAACTGTCGAGACTGCTCGCAGTCCTCCTGCTGACCGTGGCGATCGTCGGCTGCAAGCACCCCTTGGCCACCCCGGCCACCCCGGCCGTCCCGAACGTCGCGATCGCAACCACGTCACTGCCGAACGGCGTGGTCGGCGCCCCATACAGCCAGACGCTCAGCGCGGCGGGCGGAACGACTCCCTACACCTGGACGCTGAAGAGCGGAACATTACCTGCCGGGCTGGCGCTGAACGCGAGTACCGGCGTCATCGGCGGAACGCCCACCGCCGCCGGCACCACGGGCTTCACGGTCCAGGTCACCGATGCGTCGAACCAAACCGACAGTAAAGCGCTCTCGATCGTGGTCGCCAGTGCGGGCAGTCCACCCTCCGTCACGACCGCATCTCTCCCCAACGGTACCGTGGGCGCCGCATACAACCAGTCGCTGACCGCGACGGGAGGAACACCCCCCTATCAGTGGTCCTGGATGGCAGCCGCCGGCTCCAGCCTGCCGCCCGGACTCACCCTGAGCAGCAGCGGCACGCTCAGTGGAACCCCGACCGCCGCCGGGACATTCAACCTGATCGTTCAGGTGCAGGATCAATCGATCCCCAGCCCGCAGAATGGCACTAAGCAACTCTCGCTCATCATCAGCGCAGCTCAGCCGATCGCCTACGCACCCGGTCCCGTCATATCTGCATCGCCCACGGGAGGCTCGAGCGGTCCGGGACTGCTGCTAGCGATGGATGAGGGCGTGAGCACCGCTAACAACAACCACGGGATCGCCGCGGTCGCCGTGAAAGGGGTGACCATCGCGGCCGGAGTTCCTTTCGGCAGCGTTTTCATGCGGGACATGTCCGGAAATTGGACGGGGAATGCTGCTGCCTATCTCGCCGCTCCCCCGGGGACAAGCGGAACCGTCCCATCCATTGCGATCAGCGGCGACGGCAACACGATCGCTGCGGGGTTCTGCATCGGCTCACCCTGCACCAGCAACGTCGTTTACGTGTACGAGGTCAGCAACAACAGCTGGAGCGGGACCCTCAGTCCCGTTTCGGTACTCACTGCCCCCGGCAATCTCGGCTTCTCGGTCGCGGTGGACGATGGCGGCGACATCATCGCCTCAGGCGCGCCAAGCGACCTGACCCACAACCAACCCGGTCTCGTCTACGTCTTCATCCGTCAAGGGTCATCATGGACCGCTACGCCGTCGAAGCAGGATGACGTGCAATTGACGGCCAGTGCACCCGATGTCGGGGTTTCAGTCGGAATTGACGGAACCGGGGACACGATCGTGACCGGGGCTGAGGGATTTGGGACCGTCGTCAACGCGGGCGCAGCGTATATCTTTGCCCAACCGACCGGAGGGTGGCCGACCAACGGCGGCATCATCAGCGCGCCTACGGCAACATTGACGCAGGCCAGCACGCCTCTCAACACCAAGGCAACTTTGGGCGACTATTTCGGTTTCTCGGTGGCTATCAGCAGGGATGGTCACACCGTCGCAGTCGGTGCACCGGACTATACAAACTGCTCGCCGGAGCCGTGCAATATAGGAGGCCCGGGCGCTGTGTTCGTTTACCTCAACGCCGGGCAGCCAGGTGCCTGGGCTTCGCCCAATCCCGTCCCCGCGACCGCGGTGCTGCAAGCGTCCGGCGGACTGGTCGGCGATCAGCTGGGATTCGGCACGAGCATCTCGCAGGACGGATCCACTATCGTTGCGGGCGCGCCCTCGGCCCCGAACGGCTCCTGCTGTACGCCGGGACCTGGCGCGCTATACGTGTTTCAGGCACCGCCGGGAACCTGGAGCGGATCCCTGAATGCAACCCAGAGCTTCGTAGCAACCGCGACTCAAGCGGTCACGCCCCTGCCGCGGGGGCAGTTCGGCACGAGCGTATCGATTGCCGGCGATGCGACCAGTCTCGGCGCGGGCGGGTTTGCCACGGTGGGCGCAACGGCAGGCGCACAGGTCACGTATCTGTTCCAGTGAGCACGCGCGCGCAAGCGTGGCGCTCGAGCGGCTCAGTTGCCCTTGCCGTTCGCCGCATCGAGCGCCGCGCGCAGTGCCGACGCCCAGCGCGCGATGACCTGCCGCGCGCTGCCGAGGTTGCTGACCGAGGTGGTGATCTGGAAATTACCCGTCGAAGGAAGGTTGCGGCGGTCGATCACCCGCGCGATGCTCTGACCCGTCTCGGAGTCACGGAGCTCGGCTATCAGCGCCATCCGGCCCGGGTCGGCGGTGTAGCTGGTGGTGCGACCCGCTACGGGCACGGTGGGCGCCGCGATGAACAGGTCGACGACGACCGGCGTCACGTCGAGCACGTCCTCGCCGGAGGCGGTCACCACGTCGTAGCCGCCCTTGGCGAGCTCCTTGGTGCATTCGGCCGCGAACGCGTCCGCGAGCGCTTCCTTGATTCTCGCGAAATCCTCGCCCGTGAGACGCTCCGCGCCGCTTCGGCCCCTGTTGGGATCCCAGTTCTTGGCGAAGTGCACCTCGAGGCGTTCGAGCCGGACGTGCTTGTAGCCTTCGAGCGTGGCGCCGGGCCGCACGTACAGGCGATCGACGCGCTTGCTCGAGCGCAGCTCGAGACCGTCCCATTCCTTGGCCACCTCGGCGGCGCGGGCGAGCCGCAGGGATCCAGGGGAAACGAGCGCGGCGAAGGTGAGGGCCGCGGCCAGCGAGGAGGACAGGAGCCTCCGGCGGATCATCGTCGACATGGGTCTCCTCCCAAGTTCGTGCGGCCTCTTCGCGCCCGCAATCTAAAGTAGACCGATCGGCTGAACTCCTCAAATGGCGCCGGGCAATCGCCGCGCGGTCAATCGCGTCCGCTCCCGGCGAGGTGGCCTGCGAGGTGTGCGATGACCTCGCGGGCGTCGTCCTCCGCGCCGAGGATGAACGTCGACTTGCGGCGCCGGAGCACCGGTAGTCCGAGCGCGTAGAGTCCCGGGGCTTGCGGCACGACGCCGCCGTCATGCCGCAGCTCGCCCCGGCGGTCGAGGACCGGTACCTCGAGCCAGCGATAGTCGGGGCGAAAGCCGGTCGCCCAGACGATCGAGCGGATCTCACCGCTGCGCAGGTCGAGCGACAGGCGTGGCGCCGTCGGCGCGCGCGTCGGCTCGAAACGCTCGGGCGCGCGCACCTGCTGCTCGGGCGTGCTGCTGGCAGCCCAGGCGTCGAAGGTCTCGAGCAGGCGGTTCATCTTGAGGTCGGCGAGTGCGAACTGATTGGCAAGCCCCCCCGAGAAGAGCGCTTGCCCGTCGCGCACCATGCTCAGCCGCCCAACGATCTCGACGCCCGCGGCCCGGAGCACGTTCAGATCGAGACTCGCATGCTCGGGCGTTCCCACGAGCTGCGGTGACGGCAGCCGCCGCGCCCGCTCGATATCGTCGATCTCGTCGTAACGCTGGCTCCAGACACCCGACCGCTCCATCCACCACAGCACGTCGCGGCCGCGGTAGTTCCGTGGCAGGCGCACATGCTCGCCGACCGCTATCGTCACCGCGCGTCCCGAGCGCCGCAGCTCGTCGGCGAGCTGCACGCCCGTGGCCGAGGCACCCACCACCAGTACGCCACCCTGCGGCAGCTGCTCCGGATGGCGATATTCGAACGGCGTGAGACAGAGGATCCCGTGCGGTATGGCCGCGCCCACGGCCGGCACCCGCGGAATGTTCGCGGCCCCGCTTGCCAGCACGAGGGCGCGGCAGCGGAGCGCGCCGCGATCGGTCGTCACGAGATAACCGCGGTCGACACGCCGCACGGACGTGACGGTCGTGTGGGTGCGCAGCGGCGCCGAGATCGCCGTGGCAAAACCCGCGATGTGCTCCACCACCTCGGGCATGGTCATGAAGCCGTCGGGATCGGCGCCCCGGTACGGATAGCCCGGCAGCCGGCTCTGCCAGTTCGGCGTCAGCAGCCGCAGCGAATCCCAGCGCTCGCGCCGCCAGGAGTTCGCCACCTCGCCCCGCTCGATGACGACGTGATCGATCGAGCGCTCGGACAGAGCACGGCTGGCGGCGAGACCGCTGTGCCCGGCACCGACGATGACCGTGGTGACCTGTTCGATGACGCGGCCGCCGCGGAGTCAGCGCTTGACGACCTCGACCGTGACGTTGGTTGGATTGGTGACGATGTCGTACACGGCCGAGCGCTTCTGCGATTGCGCCACCAGCGCCTCGATGTCCTCCTTCGACGCGTCGGCGTCGATATGGAAGGTGACCTTGATGTCGTCGTAGCCGTTGCGTACGCCGCTGTCGATGCCGAGGATGCCGTAGAGGTTCATCTTGCCCTCGAGCTTCGCCTCGACGGAGCGCAGCTGGATGCCGCGGTTCTGGGCCACCGCGGCCACGCCCGCCGTCAGGCAGCTCGCAAGTCCGACCAGCACCAGCTCAACCGGGGTCGCGCCGTGGTCCTCGGAGGCGAAGATCTCCGGGTGATCGGTCTCGAAGGAGAACTCGCTCTTGTGCGACTGCTCCTCACCGAGGCCGTGGAAGCCCCGCACCGTCGAGTGGGCGTGGGTGCCGTTCTTCCACTTGCAGGAGGCGCGCCAGGTGAACTCGGCCGCGGCGGGTGCGTTTCTGAGCGCCTCCCGGGCATCGAGGAGCGCCTGGACGTTGACGCCGTTGTTGACGCTGGACTTGTTGACGGCAGGCTGTGCCATGTTCTGTCTCCTGAGCTGCCGGGAACGTCCCGACGGATGGTGCGTATGCTGCGCGATCGAGGCCGCGCTCCCCCGACAAGCCTACTCGCGCTTCCCGGCAGACTCCATGACCAATCGGTTATAAGTAGCTGCGCTGCGGCAATTGGAGCCGCCGCAGCTCCGGCCTATGATCCGCGAGTCCATTGCGCCATCGGGGAGCCCGTCCGTGGAAGCCTCTCGTCACTTCGGCTTCGAGACTCGTCAGGTACACGCCGGTCAGCGTCCGGATCCGAATACCGGTGCGCGCGCGGTGCCGATCTTCCAGACGTCCAGCTACGTCTTCGAGGACCCGGCATCCGCCGCCGCGTACTTCAACCTCCAGGAATACGGCAACACCTACTCGAGGATCGTCAATCCGACGGTGGCGGTGTTCGAGGAGCGCATCGCGAGCCTCGAAGGCGGCTGCGGGGCGGTGGCCTTCGCGAGCGGACTGGCGGCCCAGGCCGCCGCGCTCTTTACCCTGCTGACGCCCGGCGATCATGTGGTGTCCTCGGCGGCGCTCTACGGCGGCACGGTCAACCAGTTCAAGCACGTGCTGGGCAAGATGAACGTGGAGCTGACCTGGGTCAATCCCGACGACCTCGGCGCATGGAAGGCGGCGGTGCGCCCCAACACCAAGGCGTTCTTCGCGGAGACCATCGGCAACCCCGGCGGCAATGTGCTCGATATCGCGGGCGTGGCGGCCATCGCCCACGAGCACCGACTGCCGCTGCTCGTCGACAATACCTTCGCGACTCCGTACCTGTGCCGTCCGCTCGAGTGGGGGGCGGATATCGTGCTGCACTCGGCGACCAAGTACATCGGCGGCCACGGCACCAGCATCGGCGGCGTGGTGGTCGACTCCGGGCAGTTCGACTGGTCGAACGGCCGCTTCCCGGTGGTCGCGGAGCCCTCCCCCGCCTATCACGGCCTGCAGTTCCACGAGACCTTCGGCACCTACGGGTATCTGATGAAGTTGCGCGCCGAGACGCTGCGCGACCTGGGGGCGTGCTTGAGCCCCTTCAACGCGTTCCTCTTTCTGCAGGGACTCGAGACGCTGTCGTTGCGCATGGCGCGCCACGTCGAGAACGCCATGACCATTGCCCGTTACCTCGAGTCGCACGAGCTCGCCTCGCACGTGACCTACCCGGGCCTGCGCAGCAGCCGCTACCGCGCGCTCGCGGAGAAGTACCTGCCGCGCGGCGCGGGCTCGGTCTTCTCCTTCGACGTGCGCGGCGGCCGCGAGGCGGGCCAGGAGTTCATCCGCGGTGTCACCCTGTGGTCGCACCTCGCGAATGTCGGCGACGCCAAGAGCCTGGTCATCCACCCGGCGAGCACCACCCACCGGCAGCTCGAGGAGCAGGAGCTGCTGGCGGCGGGTGTCCGCCCGGGGACGATCCGGCTGTCGGTCGGCATCGAGGATGCCGACGATCTGATCTGGGATCTCGAGCGGGGCTTCGCGCGCGCCCGGACGGCGGGATCCCCGGAGGGCGCGCGATGAGCAGCTTCGACCTCGGGCGTTACCAGGATCCGCTCGCCATCCAGCGTGTGCTGAACAGCGCCAGAACCATCGCGGTGGTGGGACTATCGGGCAACCCGCTGCGCGCCAGCCACTTCGTCGGCTTCTACCTGCAGCGCCACGGCTATCGCGTGATCCCGGTCAATCCGCGCGAGAGCGAGATCCTCGGCGAGCGCAGCTTCGCGACTCTGCGCGAGGTGCCGCTACCGGTCGACATCGTCGACGTCTTCCGCGCGCCGGCGGCGCTGCCTGAGATCGCCGCCGACGCCGTGGCGATCGGCGCGAAGTGCCTGTGGTGTCAGTTCGGGGTGATCAACGAGGAAGGCGCGCGCATCGCCGAGCGGGGCGGCCTCACCGTCATCATGGACCGCTGCATCAAGGTCGAGCACGCACGCTACGCCGGACGCATGCACTGGCTCGGCTTCAACACCGAGCGCATCACCTCGGTGCGCAGCGGCCTGCAGTAGCGCCGCGGCGGAGCGCCGCCGCGCCGCGCCGGCGGCTTAAGTCCGCCCGCCGATCTCATCGATGTGGCGCAGCAGGTCCGCCGGGTCGTCATACACGCGGATCGCTCCGCCGCGCTCGAGCTCGTCCCGCCCATAGCCTCCCGACAGGAGGCCCACCCCGAGGCCGCGCGCGCGCCGCGCCGCCAGCATGTCCCAGATGCTGTCGCCGACGATCACGGCAGACTCGATGTCGGTACCCAGCCGCTCGGCCGCCGCCACGAACAGGTCCGGGTCCGGCTTGCCACGGCGCACGTCGTCGCGCGTGACGACCACTGCGCCTGCGGGATCGACGCCGAGCGCCTGCAGGTTGTGTCTCGCGGTGGTCATCCGGCCGCTGGTAGCGATGGCCCAGCGGATGCCGGTACGCCCGAGATGCTCGAGCAGGCGCACCGCGCCCGGCAGCGGCCGCACCCACTGTCGCATGCCGATGTAGGCTGCGGCATGGTCCGCCCGCAGCTTCTCGAGCAGCGCCGGCGTGATCTCCCGCTCGATTTCGCGCCGCAGCATGTCGGCGAACAGCCCGCCGCTCATGCCGATGCGCCGGTGGATGCGCCACACCGACAGCTCGATGTCCGCGGCGTGCAAGGCCTGCTGCCAGGCGGCTACGTGCTGATAGACGCTGTCGACCAGCGTTCCGTCGAGATCGAAGATGAAGCTGACCGTGCCCTGGCTCATGGCGGTCCCGAAAACGGTGGCGGTGCGCCGATTATCACCCCACCGGCCGGTGCCTTCGAACCGGGCGGCTCGAACGAGGCGGTCCGGGCCGCCTCAGGCCGCGCCGGTCAGTCGCCGACCGCCTTGTGAGTCTCTCCGGTCCCGGTCGAGTCGCCCGCGGGCTGCGCTGGATGGGAATCGGCGCCGGTGCTGCGCTCGAGGAGCGCCTGGGCGAACAGCGCCTCCACCGGGTAGCCGGTGCGCGCCTGGATCCAGCGGAAGGCGGATGCCAGCGAGGCGGCGCTCCAGAGCGTCTGGCCGTCGGCGCCCGTGACGTCCCAGGGCGCGAAAGTCATGCTGTCGGCTCGATAGCGCACGAAGCGGGTGACAGTCCCGATACTCACGCGCCACACGTTCGGCTGAATCTCTTCAACCTTGTAGTCCATAGCGCACTTCCCCAGCCACGTCCCTGCCACCGTGCCCGCGGCTTGACAATTGTCGGCCGCGTGGTCGCTAGGATATGCCCGTGACCGTGCGCCGCGACTTCATTTGGACATATGCCGTGCGGATTCAACATAAGCTCTCTCAGGCGGACGAAGCGAGCGGTGCCGCGGGCGCGCGCACTGGCCGCGCCTCGCGGATCGGCAGGTTGACGAGCGCAGCGGCGAGCGCCAGCGACATGTCCGCGTACCACATCCAGCCGTAGTCACCGAAGCGCACCAGCGCAAGGCCGCCGAGCCACGCGCCGAAGAAGCCCCCTATCTGATGCGAAAGGAGCGTCAGACCGAACAGCGTCGCCAGATAGCGCACGCCGAAGAGTTTGCCGACCAGTCCCGCCGTCGGCGGCACCGTCGACAGCCAGGTCAGGCCCAGCACCGCGGCAAAGAGATAGAAAGTGAGGGGCGTGCGCGGCATCAGCAGGTAGACCCCGATCGCGACCGCGCGCATGAAATAGACGTGGAAAAGGAGCCACTTCATGCGGAACACGCCGCCCAGCCAGCCGATCGCGAGGCTCCCGGCGACGTTCGCAAGCCCGATGATCGCGAGCGAGCCGGCCGCAACGCTCGCCGGAAGGGCGCAGAGACTCACCTCGCCGGGCAGATGCGTGACCAGGAAGGCGATGTGGAAGCCGCAGGTGAAGAACCCGAGGTGCAGGCACCAGTAGCTGCGATCACGCGCCGCCCGGCGCAGCTGCTCGCGCAGCGGCTCCGCCCCCGGGGCGGCGGCGACCGGCGCAGCGGCGGCCTGATCCGGGAATTTGGCGCGAGTGAGCGGTCGTGCCAGGGGAATCGTCGCGAGCGCCGCCCCGGCGAGCGCGTACATCGCGGTCATCCAGCCAAACGTCGAGATCAGGAGCTGGCTGAGCGGAGCCAGCAGGAACTGCCCGAGGCTCCCGCCGGCGTTGATGACGCCGGAGGCAAGAGCGCGTCTCTCGGGGGAGAGCCGCCGAGCCGTCGCGCCGATCAGGACCGAGAAACTGCCGCCGGCCGCGCCCGCGGCGAACAGCACGCCGACGGCGAAAATCAGTCCGGCCTCGCTCGAGACTGCGGTGGTGAGGATCGCGCCGGCCGCGAGCGTGACGGCGCCGGCCATCATTACGGCTCCGGAACCGAAGCGGTCCGCCACCACGCCGAAAATCGGCTGTGCCAGGCCCCAGACGAACTGCCCGACCGCCATCGCGAGGCTGATCGCGACGATCCCGACACCGGTCGCGTGATTGATGGGCGCGACGAACAGTCCGAGCGACTGCCGCGCGCCCATCGTGATGAGGAGAATCGCCGCGGCGGCGGCCACCAGGGACCGGGCTTCGCCTCGCGGCGCTTGAGCGGGCGCCTGCATCGGCTGCCGGAAGATCTCTTATGCGCTCGCGAGGCGCACCGGAAGCGAGCGGATGCGCGTGCCGGTGGCGGCGAAGATCGCGTTGGTGAGCGCCGGGATCACCGGCGGCAGCGCGGGCTCGCCGAGCCCCGTCGGCGACTTGTCGGGCCTCACCCAGGCGATGTCGACCTCGGGCGTCGCCGGCATGCGCGCGAGCGGGAAATTGTCGAAGTTGCTCTGCTGCACTGCGCCGTCGACGAACTCGATCGCCTGACCCGCGAGCGCCTGGGCCAGGCCGTCGATCACCGCGCCGCGCACCTGGTTGTCCGCACCCATGGGATTGATGATCTGGCTGCCGATGTCGCCCGCAACCCACACCTTGTGGACCGTCACGGCGCTGCCCGCGACGCTCGCCTCGACCACCTCGGCAAAGTAACCGCGATGCGAGAAATAGAAGGCGAACCCCTTGGCCCTGCCTGGTTGTGCCGGCCGGCGTGCCCAGTCCGAGGTCTCGATTACCTTCTCGATCACATCGCGGGCCCTGCCGGTGTCGAAGGGGACGCCCCCGCCCGGTGGCGCAATCTCGCGGCGCGCCCCGAGGAGCGTCAGCATGAGGTGCGGAAGGTCCGTACCGGCCGCGAGCGCGACCTCATCGAGGAAGGACTGCGAGGCGAAGCACAGGGCATTCGACCCGGGCGCGCGCAGCGCGCCGGTCGTCACGACCGTCGGCATCATCGACTGACTGTAGCGCAGGTGCTCGACCAGCCCCGCCGGCGGCATCGCCGCGTTGAAGCCGGCAGCGCGCGCCGTGGTCTTGCCGTCGCCGAAGGTCACGAAGTGATCGCTAAAGGCGACGAGCTCGCCCTTTGCGCCGATCCCCGCCTCGAAGTGGTGCCAGCCGCCCGGGCGATAGTAATCGCGGCGGATGTCATCGTGGCGCGACCACAGGAGCTGCACCGGTACGCCCGGTAACTCCCTGGCGATCGCCACGACCTGCATCATGTAGTCGTTGACCAGCCGCCGGCCGAAGCCGCCGCCGCAGCGCCTCAGGTGCAGCGTCACCGCCTGCGGATCGATGCCGAACACTTTGTGCAGCTGATCGAGTCCGCGCTGCGGCGTCTGAGTCGGCGCCCAGATCTCGAGCTTGCCGTCCGCGTAGCGCGCGGTGCAGTTCTGCGGCTCGAGCGGCGCGTGTGCAATGAAGGGATAGTCGTAGCGCGCCGTGATACGCCGGGCCGCCGCAGCCAGCTGCCCGGTCGGATCGCCATCGACGCGCAGGTCCGCGCCCGCGCCGGAGGCGATCGCGGCGTCGGCCTTGGCCCGGTACACCGACGAGCTGTGTCCCTGTGCAGCGCTCAGATCCCACTCGACCTGGAGCTTCGAGCGCGCCTCATTCGCGAGCCACCAGCTGCTCGCCACGATCGCGATGCCATCCGCGAGACCCGAATCGGCATCGCCGTTGCCGACGATCGGCAGGACGTGCTTGACGCCGGGCGAGCGCGTTGCCGCCGCGATCTCGGCCTTGACGAGGCGGCCGCCGTGCGCGGGCGCCACCTCGTAGACCGCATACAGCATTCCAGGGAGACGCGTATCGACACCGAAGATCCCTTCGCCCCGCACGATCCGGTGGCTGTCGACGCCCACGACCGGACGGCCGATGACGGTGAACTGATCGGGCCGCTTGAGTGTGAGCGTGCTGAGTTCCGGCGGTGTAAGCGCCGCGGCGGCGGATGCGACTTCGCCGTAGCCGGCGGAGCGCCCGCTCGCCGCGTGGTGAATCCGTCCCTTCGACGTGGCCAGCTCGCCCGCATCCACGCCCCACTTGAGCGCGGCTGCCTGCAGCAGCATGGCGCGCGCCGCCGCGCCCGTCTGGCGCATCGGCATCCAGTCCCTCGGCGTCGCCGTGCTGCCACCCGCGTATTGCTCGCCGTAGCGCGCCTGGTCGAGGTCGGCCTGTGCGATGCGCACCTGGCCCCAGTCGCAGTCGAGCTCATCGGCGACGATCATCGGGAGCGAGGTCTTGATCCCCTGCCCGATCTCGGGATTCTTCGACATGATGGTGACGGTTCCGTCACTGGCGATGGAGACGAAGGCCGAGAGCCGAGCGGCTCCCGCGCCCTGCGCCTCGAGGGCGTTCACCGGGAACGGAATCAGCACGTCGAGTGCGAGGCCCCCGCCGGCGAGCAGCGAGGCCTTGAGTACGGCACGCCGGTCGAGGCGGCCAGCGAGGAGCTCACGCGGCATGGCCGTCCTCCTCCGCCAGGCCGGCGGCGATGCGAATGGCGCTGCGGATGCGGTGGTAGCAGCCGCAGCGGCAGATATTGCCCGCCATGGCGCTGTTGATCTCGGCATCGCTCGGCCGCGCGTTCCGGCCAAGCAGTGCGCACGCCGACATGATCTGACCGGCCTGACAGTAGCCGCACTGCATCACATCGATCTTGAGCCATGCCTGCTGCAGCCGCTCGCCGACCGGAGTCGCTCCGATGTGCTCGATCGTATGGATCTTTGCCTGACCGATGTCGGCGACCTTGAGCTGACAGGAGCGTTGCGCGGCGCCGTTCACATGGACCGTGCAGGCGCCGCAGAGCCCGGCGCCGCAGCCGTACTTGGCGCCGACCAGACCGAGCTCGTCCCGCAACACCCACAGCAGAGGCATCTCGGGAGGAACGTCCACTTCCCGGGTGGCGTCATTGACGTTCAGTCGATATCGCATGACTGCACCCGCTTCGAGGCTCGCGTTGACGCGAATATATGCCTTTCGCGGCGACGACCGAAAGCGCGCCCGCCGCACAGCGTGGCGGCACCGTGAGCGCGGCTTTCGGAACGGCTTAGCTCCGCGGCGGCGCCGCGGCGCGGCTCATGCAGCGCTCTTCCCTCACGGGAGGTGTGTGTGCGCGCTCAGTGTGGGGAATCCGGGCTGTCCGCCGACAGCTCCTCCTCCGGGACTCCCTCCCCCTCCGGATCGCGTTCCTCCTCGGGTGTCTCGTCCTCCCAGGCCTCCTTCTGCGGCTCGAACGACTGCAAAGGCTCCACCCAGTCGGCAGCGCTCATGGCCGTCTCCGAGAGACCCAGGTCATCGACCTCGACATCGTCGAGGGGCCCGGTCCAGTCTTCCGGCTGCTCCGCCCGCTCGAGCGGCATCGTGCCCCATGCCGCCGCATCGATCTCGTCCAGGTCACCGTCGAAATTCTGGATCTCGATGGTGCGTGTCTCCTCATCGAAGGCGGTGACGAGGAACATCTCGCCCTTGTCCTGATGCAGATACCACTGTCCGATCTCGGGACGCCCTACGGGTACTACTGTGTTCATCTCCATCTCCGCTCTCTCACACCCAATCATTTCAGCAGGACGCGGGCGCCCATTACCATGCGCAAAAGACGCGCCGGCTTAGGTAGAAGACCCCTCAGCGGGCGACGTGCCCCCGGCCGGGTGCGTACCTCTACTGATTGCGCGCGCCCCCCGGCACGGTAACTTGGCCCCGATTTCGTCGGCGGCGGCGTAACTGAGGAAAGGAACCATGGCCTACGTCGTCTTCACTGGTCTCGCGACGCTGGCGCTTACGCTTGCGGTGACTCTGCGGCGGCGTGAACTCGCGTGGTCGCGGGAACGTCCTGAGCGCGCATGAACGTTGAGGGGCCGCATTGGATGTGGCTCCAGGCACTCGCCATCGCCGAGGAGGCGGAGCGTCTGCAGCGCGGCTTCGTGCGCTACCTGGGACGCGGAGAGCAGGCCGTCAGCTGGGAGCCGCCGGTCGACATCTACGAGTGTGACGAAGGCGTCGTGCTGCTGTTGGCGCTGCCCGGCGTCGCTCCCGAAGACATCGAGATTCGCCTCGAGAATGCGGCGCTCACCGTGAGCGCGACACGCCTCGTGTCCTGCCCGCCCGACGGCAGCCTCATCCGCCGCCTGGAGATCCCGCACGGCCGCTTCGTGCGCCGCATAATGCTGGCCGGGCCGACCCGCATCGCGGAGTCCCGGTACCGCAACGGCTGTCTCGAGATCCGCCTCGTCCCGACGGTCAGCGGAGAATGATCATGACTGCCGAGACAGCGAGCCCCGGTTCGAAGCCGACCCTCGAGCTGCCGCCGCTGCCCGCGGATGCGATTCCGATCGTGCCTGTGCGCAGCGTCGCTTTGTTTCCGGGCACCGTAGCGCCGATCACTATCGGACGCGAGTTGAGCATCGCCGCCGCACAGGAGGCGGTGCGCAGCGGCCACAAAGTCGCGCTGCTGGCGCAACGCGATCCCGGCACGGCACAGCCGCGCGCCGCGGACCTGTACGAGATCGGCGTGCTGGCGACGCTGCTGCGCTATGTCACCTCGCCCGACGGTGCTCACCACCTCGTCTGTCAGGGCGAGAGCCGCTTCCGCGTGGTGGAGATACTGCGCGAGACGCCGTTTCTCGCCGCGCGCATCGAGCAGCTGCCCGAGCCCACCACGGCGGGACCTGAGATAGAAGCGCGCTTCACGCTGCTCAAGGAACGGTCCATGGCTGCGCTCGCCCTGCTGCCGCAGGCACCGCCCGAGCTGCAGCGCATGATTGCCAACATCGACTCGGCGGGACAGCTCGCGGATCTCATCGCCAACTTCATGGATCTGACACCCGGCGAAAAGCAGGAGGTGCTCGCCACACTCGACCTGACGGAGCGCATCGACAAGGTCCTCAAGCAGCTGGCCCACCGCCTCGAGGTGCTGAAGATCACCAAGGACATCAGCGAGCAGACCCAGGCGGCTCTCGGCGAGCGCCAGCGGGAGGCGGTGCTGCGCGAGCAGTTGCGCCAGCTGCAGAAAGAGCTCGGCGAGAGCGAGGGGGCGGAGGCGGGACTCGCCGAGCTCGCCAAGGAGATCAGCGCCGCGGGCATGCCGGCCGAGGTGGAGGAGCATGCGCGCAGGGAATTGAAGCGCCTGGAGCGGATACAGGAGGCAAGCCCGGAGCACGCCATGGTGCGCAGCTATCTTGACTGGCTGGTGGCGCTGCCGTGGAGCAAATCGGACGTGGAGGATATCGACATTGAGCGTGCACGGCGCGTGCTCGATGAGGACCATTACGGCCTGGAGAAAGTGAAGCGCCGCATCCTCGAGTACCTGGCGGTGCGCAAGCTCAACCCACAGGGCCGCAGTCCTATCCTGTGCTTCGTCGGTCCGCCCGGCGTCGGCAAGACCTCGCTCGGGCAGAGCATTTCCCGGGCGCTTGGGCTCAAATTCGTGCGCGTGAGTCTCGGCGGTGTGCATGATGAGGCGGAGATCCGCGGGCACCGCCGCACGTACATCGGCGCTCTGCCCGGCAACATCATCCAGGGGCTGCGCAAGGCCGGCACACGTAATCCGGTCTTCATGCTCGACGAGATCGATAAGCTCTCGGCGAGCTTTCACGGCGACCCGGCCTCGGCGCTGCTCGAGGTGCTCGATCCCGAGCAGAACGCGACCTTCCGCGACAACTACCTGGCGCAGCCCTTCGATCTGAGCCGCGTACTGTTCATCGCGACCGCGAATGTGCTCGAGACGATCGTCGGCCCGCTGCGCGACCGGATGGAGATCATCGAGCTCAGCGGCTACACCGAGGAGGAGAAGCTCGAGATAGCCAAGCGCTATCTGGTACGGCGCCAGCTGCAGGCCAACGGCCTCGATGCCGGGCAGTTCAGCGTTACCGATGCGGCGCTGCTCCGTCTGATCGGCGAGTACACCCGCGAGGCGGGCTGCCGCAATCTGGAGCGCCAGATCGGCGCCCTGACCCGCAACGCCGCCATGCAGATCGCGGAGGGCAAAGTCGGGAAGGTCGCGTTCGATGCGGCTGATGTCGAGGCGGTGCTCGGAGCCGCGCGCTTCGAGAGCGAGGTTGCATCCCGCACCAGCGTTCCCGGCGTCGCGACCGGGCTGGCATGGACGCCGGTCGGCGGCGACATTCTCTTTATCGAGTCGGCACGCCTGCCGGGGGACGGCAAACTCATTCTGACCGGGCAGCTCGGTGAGGTCATGAAAGAGAGCGCCCAGACTGCCTTGAGTCTGCTCAAGGCCCAGGCGCGTGAGCTCGGCATCGATCCCAAGCTGTTCGAGGGGGCCGACATTCACGTGCACGTACCCGCGGGCGCCATACCGAAGGACGGACCGAGCGCCGGCGTCGCCATGTTCGTATCGCTCGCCTCGCTCATGAAGAGCGAGGCAGTGCGCCCGGATGTTGCGATGACCGGCGAGATCAGCCTTCGTGGGCTGGTATTGCCGGTCGGCGGCATCAAGGAAAAAACCATCGCCGCTGCGCGCGCCGGCATCAAGCGTGTGATTCTGCCGGCGCGCAACCGGCGTGATCTCGAGGACATCCCGCAGAGCGTCCGCGCAAAGCTCGAGCTCATCTGGGTGGAGGACGTCGACGAGGCGCTCGCGCTTGCCTTCGGCGCCGCCGCGCCTGGCGCGTACACCGCCCAGGACGACCAGCTCGCGAGTACCCCGGGTCTGGCCGCGCGCCCGCGCGCAGCAGGGCGCGGCGCCGCTCGTCCGGAGGCGTGAAGTCGCCGTCCGGCGGCGCCGCTCGGGCGGACTCTGCTTCAGCCGCCGGGTTTCGACTTGCCCAGGTGCTCGACGGCATCCAGTGCCTGCTCGACATTCTTGTCAGGTGCCACTCCCGTGATGGTCTGGGCGACCTTGCCGTCCTTGGTCAGCACGAATGTCGTGCGCTCGACGAAGGCATGCCCGATCTCCACACCACGGACGTCCTTGAATCCCGGCGGCCCTTCCTTCACCTTCAGATCGTAGGACTTCGCGATGCTGCCGTCGGCATCCGAGGCGGTGGCGAACTTTCCGGCGCAGTAGGCGGGGTCGGCCGAGAAGTCATTGAGGCGCTGAATACTGTCGAGCGATACGCCGATGATGGTTGCTCCGGCGGCGGTGAACTTGTCCTTGTTGACTGCGAAGGTGTGAGCCTGCAGGTCGCAGCCCGAGGTATAGGCGGAGGGATAGAAGTAGACCACCACCGGTCCCTTCGCGAGCGCGTCCTTCAGGGAGAACGTGAACGGCTTGCCGGCGAGAGATGCCTGCGTGGTGAACTCGGGCGCCTTGTCACCCGCCTGCAACGCGGCCATCGCCGGCAGGGAGGCGAGGCACGCGAGCAGTAAGACGGATCGCCGCTTGTCCATGAATCACCTCATCAGCTCTTCCTGGGGGGCGGCTATCATGGCACGCACCCCGCGTTCCCGCGAGCAGCGACGCGAGTCGGCCAGGGTACGCGATCGCTGGATCGGCGGTTAGCGGCGCGAGTCGCGCCGGGCATGCGCCGAGCCGCGGCGCCGGATGCCGCTCGCCAGCATATCGAGCAGCGTGAAGACGCCGGCCACCGCGACGATACTGGTCGAGTCCAGTGCCAGTGAGGCGCGCAATCCGAGCAGCGGCAGCAGCGCTTCAGGAAGCTGATCGAGCAGCGGAACGTCCAGGCCCGGCGCGACTCCCAATCGCCGCTTGCAAAGACTGGAGCATGCATCCCCGAGCAACGCCAGCAGCGCGAACGTGGCGCCGCTCGACCCATGGACACCCACCATCGCCGCGGCGAGCGCGCAGCCGCCGACGGCGGCTACGACCCCACGCCAGGTCTTGTGGCTCCCCAACACGCGCCGGCCGTCCGGCCAGGCGATCCCGAGGTCGAGAGGCAGTTCCCAGCGGTGGCCGAGCACGCGAGCCGCAACCCACGGCAGGGAGTTGGCGAGGATCAGCAGCAGCAATGCCCGGGCTGCGTCCGCCAGGTCGAGCATGACGAGGTTCAGGTCTGAGCTGAGGCGGCGCCCGGCACGTACTCGTTGATGCCGTGCGCGAGCGCAACGGGATAAAGGGCGACCGGAGCGGCGAGTTGCTCGAGCTGCGCTGGAGTCGAGTGCGTGCTCCAGCCGGGCTGCGCGGCACCGCCCGGAGAGGGCACCGGCTGGCCCACACCGTCACCCGAGGTGGCCAGGACCAGCAGCGTCGTTGCAACGCCGAGGATTGTCTGTCTCATGAATCGCTCGGACTGAGGTCCGAGCCCGAGTGCTGCTGCATCGACGGCTGGGTGCGCATACGCGTTAGTCCCTGGAGCGAAGTGAGTCAAAGCACACAATTCTGCACCTTCTCCCTTCGTGATGTCGGTGAACTCTGTTTACATATCGGCCCGGAGTCGACGGACAGGGGGCTGAGGAGTGCCCAACCTAACGACCAGATATCGCCCCTGGCGGCGCGTAGCCGCACGTGGCTCCTTGCTCGGAGCCCTGATGGTGTGCGCGGCCGCCCTGGCGGGGCCGAGTGTTGCCGTGGTGCGCCTGCCCGGTCACGTGAGCACGCTGGCGCGCCCGGAATATGATGTTGGAGAAGCTGATCCGTCTCTCAGGATGAGCGGGCTGCAGCTCGTCCTCGCGAAGACGCCCGCGCAGCAAGCAGCGCTCACGAAGCTCATCGCTGACCAGCAGAACCCGCGCTCGCCGCAATACCACCACTGGCTCACCGCGGTCGAGTTTGGCGCACGCTTCGGCGCGAGCGACGCCATCATCGCGGCGCTCTCGAACTGGCTGCAGTCTCAGGGGCTCAAGGTGGGCGGGATCCCTGCCGGCCGCGACTATCTGCCCTTCACTGGCACCAGGGCGCAGGTCGAGGCCGCCCTGCGCACCGAGATTCACGCCTTCAACATCCGAGGCGCCCGGCATTATTCCAACATCACGGATCCCAGTGTCCCGGCGGGCTTCAAGGGAGTGATCGCGGCCATCGGCGGGCTGAATGACTTCCATCCGACTCCGGGCGTGAGGACGCAGCGGACGACTCCGCCAACGGGCGCCGCGCCAGCGCTGCAGCCGAACGTGTACGAGGGAACGATTGGCGCTTTCGACTATGCCATTCCCGGGTTCGTGGGGCCCGCGGACGCCGCCAACATCTACGATCTGGCGCCGTTGTATGCCAACGGCATCACCGGCAAGGGCGTCACCGTCGCGATCGTCGCCGAGAGCGATGTCAGCGCGTCGCAGCTCACGGCCTACTGGACGGCATTCGGCGTGGACCAGGGGCAGGCGTTTTCGAGTATCCCGGTGCCCGCCGCAGATGGCGGTCATGATCCGGGCCAGACCAATGATGGCAACGAGGACGAGGCCTACCTCGACACCGAAATCATCGGTGGGTTGGCCCCCGGCGCCACGCTGCTCCTGGTGCGCGACAAGAGTGCCGGAATCGCCGCTCAATACATCATCGACCAGGATTTCCCCGCGAGCGGCGGCCAGGCGGCGGGGGCAACGAGCGGCGTAGGCATCATCAACATCTCCTTCGGTGCCTGCGAGGCCGCCCAGGGCGCCGCGAATGCCGCGATCAACTCGATGTTCCAGAAGGCTGCGACCGAGGGAATCACCATTACGGTGTCGGCCGGGGATGCCGGGGCCGATCAGACGGCTCCCGCAGCGACCGCGGGCTGCATGAGCTCCTCGGACCAGGCCAATCAGGGTGATGTCGCCTCGACCGGTCTGGCAGTGAGCGCCTTTGCCTCGACACCCTACGCACTCGCAGTGGGAGGCACGGACTTCGACCCGAACCTCGAGGGCTCCGCGGGCGGAGCCCATTGGAGCAAGTCCAACACCGGGCCCACTCTCTACAGCGCAGCGGCCCACGTGCCCGAGATGGTCTGGAACACGTCGTGCGGCAACGAGGAGTGGAGCCAATACTTCGCGATGGCCAGCACGCTGGCCTTCTGCAACCAGGCCAACCTCTCCGCGCCGGGTTTTGGCACCCACGCAAACCCCTACATCGAGGTGTTGGGTGGCGGGGGTGGCATCAGCAGCTGCACTTCCCTCAATGCGGGCACATGCACCGGCGGCTACGCGCAGCCCGCCTGGCAGCAGAACGTCCTCGGCATCTCCAGTTTCGGCGGCCGAGCCGTACCCGACGTCTCGGCCATCGCCACCCGCTGGATCATCTGCTCCTACAGCGATAACCCCTGTACCGTGGAACCAACGCTCCCCGGAGGAAGGGATTTCTATGGCACCTCGGCAGCGGCACCGGTCGTCGCCGCCATCGTGGCTCTCGTGGATCAATCGCAGCAGAAGCCCGGCGCGGCCTACGCCGACGGCCGCCAGGGATTGATCAACCCGCTGCTCTATCAATTCGCGGCGGCCGAGTACTCGTCCGCGGCGAATCTCACGGCCTGCAACGCCAGTCAGGGCGCGATCACGAGCAGGGCATGCGTGTTCTACGACATCACTCTCGGCAGCAACGCCGAGCCGTGCTCGGTCGCGAGCTTTACCGACAAGGGAAGCGCCCCGACCAGTGTCTGCGACAACGCCGGCAATGCCGCATTCACGACCGGACTCATGACAGCGAGCTCGGCCAGCGGCGCCGGCTCCTACCCCGCCGGACAGGGTTACGACCTGGCGAGCGGACTCGGCAGCATCGATGCGGCCAACCTCGTCGTGGCCATGTCGGCGCTCGCGGCGCCCAGCGGCTTGACCGCGACCTCGGGAGCGAGCGGCATCACCTTGCAGTGGAGTGCCGACGCCTCGGCGACCAGCTTCAATGTCTATCAGGGGACGGCATCCGGCCAGGAGGGGGCCAGCCCGGTGCAAACAGGCGCCACCGGCACTTCGACCGTCGTCGCCCAGGCGAGCCTCACGCCCGGCCAGACCTACTACTTTGAGATTGCGGCCGTCACCGGCTTCGGCACATCGCCCAACTCAAACGAGGCCTCTGCGATGGCCGTCCCGGCGGTGCCCGCGGGACTGTCCGCCTCTGCGGGCAACGGTACGGTGATGCTGAGTTGGAGCGCTGCGACCGGCGCTGCGAGCTACAACGTGTATCAGGGAACCTCGGCAGGCGGCGAAGGCGCGGCGCCGGCAACCTCCGCCAATGGCACGACTGCTGCGCTCAGCGGGCTCACGAACGGCAGCGCTTATTATTTCAAGGTAGCGGCGGTGAACGCGGGAGGCGTATCCGGGCCATCCGCGGAAGTCAGCGCCACCCCGGTCGCGCCGGCGGCGAGTCGCAGCGGTGGCGGTGGCGGTGCGCTCGACGCCCTCGAGCTGGCGCTCCTCGCCCTCCTCGCTGTGTTCTCAGCCCTGCGACAGCGCCCAGCGCACGATCTCTGAACGGCTGATCGCGCCCGAGCGGCGCGCCACTTCCTTGCCCGCCCTGAAGCAGATCAGGGTGGGAATACCGCGGATTGCGAATTCACCGGCGAGCGTGGGCTCCGCATCGGTGTTGAGCTTCGCCAGGCGCACTTTGGGCTCGAGCTCGGCCGCAGCGGCTGAATATTCCGGCGCCATCATCTGACACGGGCCGCACCAGGGAGCCCAGAAGTCGACGACGACCGGAACGTCGTTCCGCTCGATGAACTTGCGGAAGTTACCCGATCCCAGCTCGGTCGGATGTCCGGTGAAGAGCGGCTGATGGCATTGCCCGCACTTCGGGGCTTCGGTGAGGCGCGGGGAAGGGATCCGGTTGGTCGCCGCGCAGTGCGGACAAACGAGATGCAGCGTTTCGGCCATGAGCCGCGCTATGGGGATCCACTGCGCAGAATTCAATGAGGCGCAGGATTGCGCTGCGCCTCCTCAGCAGCCACGTGAAGGCTTTGTGACATGCCGGCGGGCGTTCCCGCGCCGCGCGCCCCTGAACCCTCGCGCCCAGGCGGGGCACTCACTCCGGCCCGACGCTCCCAAAGCTCAAACCAGGAGGGTGTCATCATGCGTCAAGTGGTCCGGATCTCTCTTGCGGCGGTCGTCATCGCGATCGCCGCCAGCGCCACCGTCGCTCAGGCCGATCAGGATGACTCGCATGCAGACCGCAACGCATTCGTAGTTACTCCGCTCGTCGGCAACCTGCCCGGGGCCGCCGCGAAGCAGGACCCCGTGCTGCAGAATGCCTGGGGAATCGCCTTCACTCCGGCTGGAAGTCCCTTCTGGGTGAACGACAACGCCACGGGTTGCTCCACGCTCTACGCGGGCGATGGCACCAAGATCGGGTTGCAGGTATCCATTCCGCTTCCCGGTAACATCATCGCGCCCAACTCCTGCCAGCCTTTCGACTTCAGCAATCCGCCTGCCACGACTCCCGCCGCGCCGACCGGAATCGTGTGGAATCCCTCGACCGCCTTCCTCGTCCCGGGAACCAAGATTGCCGCAACGTTCATCTTCGCGACCGAGGACGGCACTCTCTCCGCATGGGCCGGCGGGTTGACGCCGGCCACCGACGCGGTGCTCGCGGTCGATAACTCCGCGAATCCGTCGGCAGCCACAGGCGCCGTATACAAGAGCCTCGTGTTCGGCCTGAGCGCCAAGGGACTCTTCCTCTACGCCGCCAACTTCCGCCATGCCACGGTGGATGTCTTCGGCCCGAACGGCGCGAGTGGCATGTTCACTCCGGCGACCACGGACGGCGGCTTCGTCGATGCCAATATCCCCGCGGGCTACGCGCCCTTTGGCATTGCCAGCATCGACGGGGATCTCTTCGTCACCTACGCGAAGCAAAACGACCAGATGCACGACGACGTGGCAGGGCGAGGTCACGGCTTCGTCGATGTGTTCGACACTGACGGGCATCTGCTGCGCCGCTTCGCGAGCCGCGGTCCGCTCAATTCGCCCTGGGCCGTGACCCGGGCCTCGTTCGCGTTCGGGCGCTTCAGCGGCAAGATCCTGATCGGCAACTTCGGCAACGGGCACATCAACGCCTTCGACAACGACGGGCGGTTCGCCGGCGAGCTCGAGGACGGTCACGGCAAGCCAGTGGCGATCGACGGGCTGTGGACGCTGACGTTGGGCGGCGGCCGTGGCTCGAGCTCGGACGCGCTGTACTTCGCGGCAGGTCCTGACGGCGAGACCAACGGACTCTTCGGGACGATCGCTCCGGCGAGCGAGCCCTGAGGATGTGCCCCGGGCGGTGGCGTCACGCACCGCCCGGGGTCGATTCGACGCGCAAGGCCAACCGCTGGCCGCGCCACCCGGCCTGCACCTGGAACATACGGTTCCCTGAGCGGTCGAACTGCCCGTGTCCCAGGGAGCCTCCGGCATGAGTGCAATGACCCCTCGACTGCGCGCGTGGTGGCACGCCTACCGCGGTACGCTGCTGTTTCTGTGCCTGATGCTCGGCTTTCGCTCGGCGTGGGCCGATTGGGTGACGGTGCCCACGGGCTCGATGAATCCCACGATCGTCGAGGGCGACCGCGTACTGGTCGACAAGCACGTCTTCGGCCTGCGGATCCCCTTCACCCGGGTACACCTCACGGCGGGCGAGGACCCGGCCCGCGGGGACATCGTGGTATTCGATTCCCCCGCGGATGGCATCTCTCTGGTGAAGCGGGTGGTGGGTGTCCCGGGTGACGTGGTGGCACTCGAGGGCGATCGGCTCACCGTCAACGGCCATCCCGCGAGCTACTCGCCCGGGAGCCTGGCGGGCCTGCGGGAACTGCGCGCCGCGACGGCCGCGGAGCACCCGCTGCTGCTGCGCGAGTCGGGCTTAGGTCCCTCACACGAGGTCATGCTGCTCCCGGGGCGTCCGGCGCGCCGCTCTCTCGATGCGGTGGTGGTGCCCGATGGCATGTACTTCATGCTCGGCGACAACCGCGACAACAGCGCCGATTCCCGCTACTTCGGCTTCGTGCCGCGGCGCGACATCATCGGACGCGCGACGCGCGTGCTCGTCTCCCTGGATCCCGACCGCTACTACGCGCCCCGCTCAGAGCGATTTCTTCGGCCGCTGGGCTGAGCGCGGCGCCGGCGCGCACATCGACAGGAGCTCATTCGCCGTGCGCCAGTTGCGCGCGGTGGCGTGCACGCCGAGGTAGCGCTCGACCTTGTCGTGGAGCGCCGACTGCGGGAAGCCGTGGGGCGTATACAAATAGAACACCTTATCCAGCAGAGCGAACCCCTCCCGGCCCTGCTTCAATCGGCTCAGTGAGCCGAGATCGGGGCGCGGCGGGCGCGCCGACAGAAAGAAAAGATGCAGCGCCTTGTGGTCGCTGTCCGCCTCGGGAAAAGGATTGCCTCTGACCGCAGCCGCGAGCTCCCGAACGGAGAGCACCATCACCTGTGGCTCGAATCCGGACGTCTCGAGTATCAGAGCGCCGATGCGCGCCGCGAGAGCCGGCGCGCTGCCGCGCGCGCTCTCGAATACGACGTTGCCGCTCTGGAGGTAGGTGCGCACGGAGCACAGGCCGCCACGCTCGAGACTGCCGACCAGGTCCTTCATGAGGAGCTTGCGCCGGCCGGTGACGTTGATGCCCCGCAGCAGTGCGATCCAGGTCCTCAAGCGGAGCCCCGCGCGCTCGAGCACCCATTCCAGCCCTCCGCCACCGGCCGCCCCGGCGGCAGGCCGAGGACACGCAGGTTCCGGCCCCTGCGATACGCACATCTACTCATCGGACATCTACTGATAGGTCGAGCCCGCTAAAGATGGTGTGCTTCGGCCCGGAACGGCCGGTGACCACCGGCCGCCAGCGCGTACCGCTCGAGGGATCCTCATGCATCTGACAGAGACCTACAACGACAAGGTCGTGCGCCAGTTTGCCATCATGACGGTCGTCTGGGGCATCGTCGGGATGGCGGTGGGGGTATTGATCGCCGCGCAGCTCTACTGGCCGGCGCTCAATTTTGACATTCCCTGGCTCACCTACAGTCACCTCCGTCCGCTACACACCAACGCGGTGATCTTCGCCTTCGGCGGCAGCGCGCTGTTCGCCAGCTCCTATTACTGCGTGCAGCGTACCAGCCACGTGCGGCTCTTCAGCGACAAGCTCGCCGCCTTCACCTTCTGGGGCTGGCAGCTGGTGATCGTCTGTGCCGCCATCTCGCTGCCGCTCGGCATCACCCAGGGCAAGGAATACGCCGAGCTCGAATGGCCGATCGACGTCCTCATCACCATCGTCTGGGTCGCGTACGCGGTGGTGTTCTTCGGCACCATCGCCAAACGGCGCGTGCAGCACATCTACGTCGCCAACTGGTTCTTTGCCGCCTACATCATCACGATCGCGGTGCTGCACGTCTTCAACAACCTCGCGATCCCGGTGAGCCTCACGAAGTCGTACGTGATCTACGCCGGCTCGATCGACGCCATGATGCAGTGGTGGTACGGACACAACGCGGTGGGATTCTTCCTCACCGCCGGCTTCCTCGGCATGATGTATTACTTCGTGCCGAAGCAGGCGCAGCGCCCGATCTACTCCTACCGCCTCTCGGTGGTGCACTTCTGGGCGCTGATCTCGGTGTACATCTGGGCCGGGCCGCACCACCTGCACTACACCTCGCTCCCCGACTGGGTGCAGTCGATCGGCATGGTGTTCTCGCTGCTGCTGCTCGCGCCGTCCTGGGGCGGGATGATCAACGGCATCATGACGCTCTCCGGTGCCTGGGACAAACTGCGCACCGATCCGATCCTCAAGTTCATGATCGTGTCGCTGTCCTTCTACGGCATGTCGACCTTCGAAGGTCCGATGATGTCGATCAAGACGGTCAACGCGCTCTCGCACTACACCGACTGGGTGATCGGCCACGTGCACTCGGGCGCGCTCGGCTGGGTCGCGATGATGACCATCGGCACCATGTATCACCTCATTCCGCGGCTGTTCAACCGCCGCGAGATGCACAGCGTGAAGCTCATCGACGTGCATTTCTGGGTGTCGACCATCGGCGTGGTGCTGTACATCTGCGCCATGTGGATCGCGGGCGTGATGCAGGGGCTCATGTGGCGCGCCGTCAATGACGACGGCACGCTCACCTACAGCTTCATCGAGAGCGTCAAGGCGACCTATCCCTTCTACCTGGTGCGCCTGATGGGCGGAGCCCTCTTCTTCAGCGGCATGTGGATCATGGCCTACAACGTCTGGATGACGATCCGCGGCGAGACGCCCCAGCCGGTGCCGGTTCCCCTGCCGACCCCGGCCGAGGAGCCGTTGCCGGCCTCCGCCGTCGCCGCCACGGGAGCACGCTCATGAACCATGACGTCGTCGAACGCAAGCTCGGCCTGCTCATCGTGCTGATCGTGCTGGTGATCAGCGTTGGCGGGTTCGTGGAGGTGATCCCGCTCGCCACCAGCGCCGCGGCCAAGCAGGGCGCGGCGCACATCACTCCGCGCACGCCGCTCGAGCAGGCCGGCTTCGACATCTACGAGCGTGAGGGCTGTTATCTCTGCCATTCGCAGCAGATCCGCCCTTTCCGCAGCGAGACCGAGCGCTATGGGCCGTATTCGGTGGCGGCGGAATCACAGTACGACCATCCGTTCCAATGGGGCTCGAAGCGCACGGGACCCGACCTGGCACGCGTCGGCGGCCGCTACAGCGACGAGTGGCACCGGCTGCACCTGCACAATCCGCGTGATGTCGTGCCGGAGTCGAACATGCCCGGCTTCCCGTGGCTCGAGAAGAGCAGGATCGACGGCGAGCTGCTGCAGCGCAAGCTCCGTGTACTGCGCTTCCTCGGCACTCCCTACACCGACGCCGACATTGCCGCGGCTCCCGCGGCGGTCGAGGACAAGACCGAGCTCGATGCTCTCATCGCCTACCTTCAGTCGCTCGGCCTCGCGCGCCCGCGCGGCTGACAGGAGTTGCCCACCATGCGTCTGAACCCCGATGTCCTGAGCAGCGCGGTCACCATCATATGGTTCCTCGCCTTCCTGGCGCTTTGCGTGTGGGCATGGAGCAGCCGGCGGCGCAAGGATTTCGACGCCGCGGCGCAATTGCCGCTCGAAGACCTCAAAGAGCGCGCGGCCGAAGGCCGCAAAGGGGGCCGCTGATGTCACCCCTGACGACGACGATCGTAGCGGTCGTCACCCTCCTCAACGTCCTCGCCTGCGCCTGGCTCATCTGGTGGACCGCACGCCGTCAGCCCGGCGAGGTCGCCGAGGGCGCCGTCAAGGACCACGTCTGGGACGGCGACCTGCGCGAGCGCAACAACCCGATGCCGCGCTGGTGGCTGATTCTGTTCTTCGCTACGATTGTTTTTGCCTTCGTCTACTTCCTGTTGTACCCGGCTATCGGCCGGGGCACTCTCGGCTGGACGGAAGACCGCCAGTACCAGGACGAGATGCAGCGCGCGCAGCGCCAGTACGCCCCGATCTATGCCGCCTTCGCGGGCCGCAGCATCGAGGATCTCGCCAGGGACCCGAAGGCGGTCGCCCTGGGCAGGAGCCTGTTCGCCACCAACTGCATCAACTGTCACGGCTCGGATGCGCGCGGCGCGCCCGGCTTTCCCGATCTCACGGACAACGACTGGCTCTACGGGGGCGAGCCTGACGACATCGTCAAGTCGATCACCTTTGGCCGCAACGGGGTGATGCCGCCGCTCGGGGCGGCGCTCGGCGAGCAGGGTGTCGAGGAAGTCGTCGACTACGTGCTTTCCTTAAGCGGGCACGCGGAGCCCGCCGACAAGGTGGCGGCTGGCAAGGCGCGTTTCGTGATCTGCGCGGCGTGCCACGGACCCGAGGGCAAGGGCAATCCCGCGATTGGCTCGAAGAACCTGACGGACGACGTCTGGCTCTACGGCGGCTCCGCGGCGACGCTCGGCAAGACGGTGACGCAGGGCCGTCAGGGGAAGATGCCGGCGCACCAGTGGCTCGGCGAGGACAAGATCCGTCTGCTCGCCGCCTACGTCTACAGCCTGTCGCACGGCCAGTGAGCGCGCATGAGCTCGAGCCCACCCGAGCCCACTGAGCCCGAGCGGCGCGGCTGGGCTGTGGATGTCGGGCTCGTGCTGTGGCCTTCGTTCCTCGCCTCCTGCGCGGCGAGCCTGCTGTTCTTCGCGGCGGTCGACCCGGCGCTGCTGCGCGATGCGGGCCCGCGGCTGTTCGCCGACCTCGATCGCGAGGCGGGCTACGCGCTCGGCTTCATCTTCTTCTGGGTCGTGGGCGCCATCGCGAGCACGCTCAGTGTCTATCTGATCCGCACCGAGCGCTCACGGGCGCGCGCCCCCGGGCCGCGGCTGCCATGACATCCCCGCACCTGAGACTCGTGCCGCAACCCGAGCCCGCGCCGTTCTACGCAGCGGCCGAGAAGATCTATCCGCGCGAAATCAGCGGCCGATTCACTCGCTTGCGGGAGATCGCCGTCGTCGTACTGCTCGGGCTGTTCTACGGGGTGGCGTGGCTTCGGTGGGACGGCCATCAGGCACTGCTCTTCGACCTGCCGGCCCGCAAGTTCCATATCTTCGCGTTGACACTGTGGCCGCAGGACTTCCTCTATCTGACGCTGCTGCTGATCATCGCGGCCCTGTCGCTGTTCTTCGTCACCGCGCTCGCGGGACGCCTGTGGTGCGGCTACGCCTGTCCGCAGACGGTATGGACCGAGCTGTTCGTGTGGATCGAGCAGTGGACCGAAGGCAAGCGGTCGCGGCGCATGAAGCTCGACCGCGGACCGTGGACCGCCGAGAAGGTGTTGCGCAAGAGCGTGAAGCAATTCCTCTGGGTCGCACTCGCGGCCTGGACCGGCTTCACCTTCGTCGGCTACTTCACCCCGATCCGCTCGCTCGGATCCGGTATCGTGAGCCTCTCGCTCGGTCCCTGGTCGACGTTCTGGATCTTCCTCTACGGGCTTGCGACCTACGGCAACGCGGGCTTCCTGCGCGAGCAGGTCTGCAAGTACATGTGTCCGTACGCGCGCTTTCAGAGCGCGATGTTCGACAAGGACACCTTGATCATCTCGTACGACGAGGCGCGCGGGGAGCCGCGCGGACCGCGGCGGCGCGGCACCGTGGCGCGCACCGCGGGCCTCGGGGACTGCATCGACTGCACGCTGTGCGTGCAGGTCTGCCCCACCGGCATCGACATCCGCCAGGGACTGCAGTACGAGTGCATCGCCTGCGGCGCCTGCATCGATGCCTGCGATGAGGTGATGGACAGGATGGGGAGCGCTCGCGGCCTGATCCGCTACACCACCGAGCACGCGCTGCACGCCAGGACGACCCATGTCGTGCGTCCGCGCATGGTGGTATACGCCTCGCTGCTCGCGCTCGCGAGCGGAGCGCTCTGCTATTCGCTGTTCACGCGCATGCCGCTCATTCTCGACGTCATCCGTGACCGTAACGCGCTCTACCGCGAGGTGCGCGGCGAGCGCATCGAGAACGCCTACTCGCTCAAGGTGATCAACCTCGACGACAAGCCCCATGCCTACCGCCTGGCGGTGAGTGGCATGCCCGGGCTCGAGCTGACCGCGCCCGCCGGGCCGATCACGGTGGCATCCGGCAGCGTGAGCAACATCCCGGCGCGCCTCGAAGCCCCCGCGACCGCAGCGAGCGGCGTGCACCCGATCGTGCTGACGCTCACGGCGCTCGATGCCCCGCGCATCGAAGTCCACGAGAAAACCCGTTTCATAGGACCCGCCTCATGAGCACCGTCGTCCGCAGCGCTCCCTGGTATCGACACTTCTGGCCGTGGTTCATCATCGCGATGCTCAGCCTGGCCGTGACCGGGAGCTTCGTCAGCCTCTACTTCGCCGTGCACACCTCCGACGTGGTGCTCGAGCACGCGGACGCCGCGCAATAGGAGGCGCACCTTGGATCACGGGCCCACCGCGAGCCGTTGCTTTCACTGCGGCAGCGCGCTCGCCGCCGCCACTTCCTTCGCGGTGCATGTCGACGATGTGGCGCATCCCGTGTGCTGCGCGGGCTGCGAGGCGGCGGCCAACCTCATTCTGTCGCAGGGCCTCGGGCGCTTCTACGAGTTCCGCGAGCTGCCGGGTGAGCCGGTGGCGGGCGGGACGCACAGCTGGGCGGCCTTCGATCGGGAGGCGGCGCTGCGCCGTTACACGCACGAGTGCGCCGGCGGCGAACGGGAGCTGAGCCTGCAGATCGAGGGACTGCACTGCGCCGCCTGCGCCTGGCTCATCGAGACGAGCCTGCGGCGCGCGAGCGGAGTCCGCCAGATCCATGTCAACGCGAGCAGCGCGCGCGCCGAGCTGCGCTTCGACCCGCACGCGACCACACTCAGCCGCCTGCTGGCGAGGATTCATGCACTCGGGTTCGTTCCCCTGCCCTTGTCTTTCGCCGGCGATGCCGCCGAGGGAACCGCTGAGCGCCGTGCCGCGCTCAAGCGCTTAGGGGTAGCCGGCCTCGGCATGATGCAGGTTACGACCTACGCCGTATCGCTTTACGCAGGTCTCATGCAGGGCATCGCGCCGGATCTCGAGCAGTTCCTGCGCTTCGTGAGCCTCGTCGTCGCCACCCCCGTCGTGCTCTACTCGGCGCAGCCCTTTTTCATCTTCGCGTGGCGCAGTCTCCTCGCCCGCCGCCCCGGTATGGACGTGCCCGTGGCGCTCTCGATCGGCGCAGCCTACCTCTGGAGCGTGGTCGCGACGCTCCGCGGCCACGGAGCGGTGTACTTCGATTCCGTCGTCATGTTCACCTTCTTCCTGCTGCTCGGCCGCTACGTGGAGATGTCATTACGGCACCGCGCCGGACTGCAGCACGATGCGCTGGCGCGGCTCCTGCCCGACAGCTCGCTGCGCCTCACCGGTACTCAAGCCGAGCGTGTCACGCCCGATGAGCTGCGCGCCGGGGATCGTGTGCGCATCCTCCCCGGGGAGCGCGTGCCGGCCGACGGCCGCATCGAGTGCGGCAGCACCGACGTGGACGAATCGCTCCTCACCGGTGAAGCGGCCCCGCGCGTGCGCCGATCGGGCGATGAGCTCACCGCCGGCACCTTGAACCTCACCGGAGTCCTCGAGATGACGGTGACGCGCACGGGGCAGGACTCGACGCTGGCGGCCGTGTCGCGCCTCCTCGAGCGCGCCCGGGGCTCGCGGCCCGCCGTCGCCGACCTCGCGGATCGCGTCGCCCCCTGGTTCGTAACGGGCGTGTTGCTGCTCGCCGCGGGCGTCGCCCTCTACTGGCTGCACGCGGATCCGACGCGTGCCTTCGGCACGGTGCTCGCAGTTCTCGTAGTCACCTGCCCCTGCGCACTGTCGCTCGCGACGCCGGCGGCACTCGCCGCCGCGACCACGCGCCTGGCGCGTGCCGGGGTGCTGGTGACGCGCGGCCGCGCACTCGAGCGTCTCGCCGGGGCGGATCACATCCTCTTCGACAAGACCGGCACCCTCACCCGCGGTGAGCCGCGCCTCGAGGACTTGGTCGTGCTCACGCCGCGCCTCGCGGCGGCCGACTGTCTGGCGGTGGCGGCGGCTCTCGAAGCCCACTCGGGGCATCCCCTGGCCCGGGCGTTCGCGCATCTGGCACCAGCCGCCGGGGTCAGCGAGCTCAAGTCGGTGGCGGGGCGCGGACTGGAAGGCGTGATCGCGGGAACTCGCTACCGGATCGGCCGGCTCGAGTACGTGCTGGAGGGCTGCGAGCGCGCGCCGCCCTCGCCCGCAACCGACCCGGGGCACACGAGTGTCGTGCTGGGAGATGGCGCGGGTCTCCTGGCTGAGTTCCGCTTGAGCGATGCGCTGCGCGCCGATGCGCGCGAGACGATCCGGCGCCTCACCGGGCTCGGCCTCACTCCCGGCATCGCGAGCGGCGACCGCCCGGGTCCGGTCGCCGCGGCGGCACGCCAGCTCGGCGACCCCGCCGCCCGCGCGAACTTGAGCGCCGACGACAAGCTCGCGCTGGTGCGCTCGCTGCGCGCCGCGGGCCACCGGGTCGTGATGGTGGGTGACGGTGTGAATGATGCGCCGGTGCTGGCCGCGGCGGATGTCTCGGCCGCGATCGCCGCGGGGACGGAGCTCGCCAGGGTGAGCGCGGATCTGGTGCTCCTCGGCGAGGGGCTCGCGGGAATCACTCGCGCCGTCGAGACCTCGCGGCGACTGATGCACATCATTCGCCAGAATCTCGCCTGGGCGGTGCTCTACAACCTGACTGCGGTGCCGCTCGCTGCGAGCGGGCTGCTCGAGCCCTGGATGGCGGCCATCGGCATGTCGGGCAGCTCCCTGCTGGTGGTATTGAATGCCATCCGGCTGCTGGGTCGCACGGACGCGCGCGCCGAATCGCTGCCGCCGCGAGTCACGCGGCCGGTGCCCGCATGAGCGTCATCTACCTCCTGATTCCGCTCGGGCTCGTGCTGCTCGCCCTGTCGGTATGGGCGTTCTTCTGGGCGGTGCGCTCGGGGCAGTTCGACGATCTCGACTCCCCGGGCGTGCAGATTCTCCTCGACGACGATCGCGCGCCGCCGCCCGCCGCACCGGACCGCCGCGATGCATGAGCTCACCCTGGTCACGGCGCTGCTCGCGGGGCTGCTCGGCAGCGCGCACTGCGCCGCCATGTGCGGCGGCATCGCCACGGCTCTCGGCACGGTACCGGGCACGGTGCGCGCCAGGCGGCCGCTGCATCTCTATCATCTGGGGCGCATCGCGAGCTATGCGAGCGCGGGAGCCGTCGTGGGTGCTCTCGGTGCCGCGGCCGGCTTCGCCTTCGAAATCTCGCGCTGGAGCGCGGTGCTGCGCCTGGCCACCGCGACCATGGTCGTCGTCATCGGCCTCGATCTCGCCCTGAGCGGCAGCGCGCGCGGGCGCTGGCTGAAGCTCCCCGAGCGCTGGGGAGCACGGTTGTGGCGGCGCCTGGCGCCGCTCACGCGCGCCTCGCTCCCAGCCTCCCCATCCGCGCGCGCGCTTGCGCTCGGACTCCTGTGGGGGTGGCTGCCCTGCGGCCTGGTGTATTCGGTGCTGCTGGCCGCGGCCGTCGCCGGCAGCGCTGCGGGCGGCGCCGCCACCATGTTGGTCTTCGGGCTCGGAACGATTCCGGCGATGGCGGGCCTCAGCTACGCGGGCGCGCGGCTGCCGCGACCGGGGGGCTCGCTGGCCCGCCTGTTGGGTGCGGCGCTGGTGGCGTGCGGGCTGTGGACCGCGGCGATGCCGATCGCGACCCTGAGCGGCGCGCACGAGCACCAACACGCGAGCGTGTCGTCCGGGGTATCCGCGGGGAGCGCCGGCCGGCTGCGCTGATCGCAGCCGCCGCCGCTGCGAGCCTTCAGGGCTTGGGGCGGAGCGCCGCCTTGGCGAGCGCATCGAGCTGCTCGACCGCGGCGCGCGTGACGCCGAAGATCTGGCGCCGGCGACGTCCGAGGGCGACCCAGGCTTCGAGCGTGGCGACCCCCTCGGAGCGCAGCCGCTCGATGAGCGTCAGAGGCAGTTCAGCGGGCAATGCATGCGACATAGCGGACAAGTCTTGGGAATCCGCGCCATTTGCCAAGCATGAGTTAACATTAAGTGGGGCCGGTTCGTCATTCCTTGACGGGCTTCGCAGGCGGAAGTGGACGCCTGTCACGTTCGCCAACTTCAACAACAAGCGGCTTACCCGCCGGAAGGAGAACGACATGATCGGGGAAATCCTCTCGCGCTACTGGTGGATGACCGTACTGCGCGGCGTCTGCTGGATCCTGTTTGGAGTCGTAATGCTCGCCTGGCCCGGCATCTCGCTGCTGTCGCTCACCCTGGCGCTCGGCATCGTGATTTTTGCCGACGGCATCCTCAACGTCGGCAACGCTTTCGCGGGCCGGCACGTGCACGATGACTGGTGGGTGCTGTTGCTCATCGGCCTGACGGGTATCGGCATCGGCCTCCTCACCTTCTACAGCCCTCAGGCGACGGCGCTCGCGCTGGTCTTCTACGTCGCCATCTGGGCGATCGCCACGGGACTGCTGCAGATCGCCGCGGCGATCCGGCTGCGCAAGCAGATCTCAGGCGAGCTGTGGCTGATTCTCGCCGGCCTCGCCTCGGTCGTGTTTGGCGTGTTGCTGATCGCGCGGCCGGTGGCCGGCGCCCTGACGCTCATCTGGCTATTCGCGGTCTACGCGATCGCATTCGGCGTGCTGCTCATCCTGCTCGCGTTCCGCGTGCGCAGCGGCGTGAAGCGAATGACCGGCGCAGCCTGACATCCCGACGGCCGGATCCGGCGGCACGCGCCGCGCGGGTCCGGCTGCCAGGGCTGCAAACCGTGCGTCGCAGCAGCTGCGCGGCGCCGCAGAGCAGCACGGCCTGACCCGCAACGCGGCCTCCCGCACCCGGGCCGCCCGCAAAGCTGGCGCACCGCTTTGGTGCGGCCCGTCCCGAATGTGCGCAAGGAACCTCTCCGGTGCTCGCGGCAGCGCCCGGGAGGATGCGCCAAACGCGCGCCAGGCCGGCCCCGTCACGTGGCATGCCGCTTGCACCGGCTGCGGTATGACCTATCACGGCTGGGTGATTCAGACACAGCCGCCGCCACGGCCCCTGTCGGCGGCGCTCATCGGGGATGCAGCCGAGGCGGATCTCCATGCGATCGCGAGGATCTACGCGCGCCACGTGCGCCACGGACTTGCGAGCTTCGAGGAGGTTCCGCCCTCGGTGGAGGAGTTCCGCGCGCGTCGCTCGGCGGTTCTGCGTGCCGGCCTGCCCTTTCTCGCCGCCAAGCTCGACGGCGAGGTCGTGGGATATGCCTACGCGAGTGCCTACCGATCGCGTCCCGGCTACCGATACTCCATCGAGGACTCGGTGTACGTCGAGGGGGCCCTCAGCGGGCGTGGCATCGGCAGCGCGCTGCTCGCGACACTCATCGAGCGGTGCGAGGCCGGCCCGTGGCGGCAGATGCTGGCGGTCATCGGCGACAGCGGCAATGCCGCGTCCATCGCGCTGCACCGGCGACTCGGATTCAGGTCCGTGGGAACCTTCGCGTCGGTCGGGTTCAAGCTCGGACGCTGGGTCGACACCGTGCTGATGCAGCGGCCGCTCGGTCCGGGAGACACGCAGGCTCCCTGAGCCTCACGGCGCGCGCCGCCTTCAGCGCCCGGCGGCGTGGACCGGCGGATCCGTGCCCTCGAGATACTTCGCCAGCCAGGCGTGCACCTCCTCGTAGAAATGCCGGCTGTCCTCGGGCTTGAGGATCCAGTGCCAGGCATCCGGCCACACGAGCAGCCGGCTCGGCACCTGCATGCGCTGCAGCGTGCTCCAGGCCTCGAGCGTGTTGCCGATCGGCACCCGGTAGTCGCGCTCGCCGATGCTCATCAGGATCGGCGTCTTCCAGTTGGCCGCGTAGCTGATGGCGCTCTGCTCGCGCCAGATCGCATTGCCCGCCCAGGGTGGACCGCCGTTGGCGAGCTCGCGACCGTAGTTGAAGTCGCTCTCGCCCCATTGCGTCGTGAGATCCACCTCACCGGCGTGGCTGACGATGCAGCGAAAGCGCGTCGTGGTGGCCTCGAGCCAGTTGACCATGTGTCCGCCGTAGCTCGCGCCGGCCGCGCACATGCGCGTCCCGTCGATGAACGCAAAGCGCTTGAGCGCCTCATCGACCGCCTGGTTCACCTCATCCCCGGGCGTCCTGAGGGGATCGAGCTTGATCGCCTGCGCGAATTTCTCGCCGAAGCTCGTCGAGCCGGTGTAATCGACCGTCAGCACGACGTAGCCCGGCGCTCCCAGCAGGTGATAGTTCCAGCGCAGCCCGATCTGGTCGGAATCGTGGGCCGCGGGGCCCCCGTGGATGAGGAGCAGCAGCGGATACCTGCGCGCGGCGTCAAACGCGGGCGGGGTAATCAGCATGCTGTGGATGGTGCGCCCCCTGGCGCTGGTGAAATAGAAGTGCTGCGGCGGCTGCCAGTCGAGCGCGGCGGCCGCCGCAGTGTTGATCTGCGTGAGGTTGCGGAACCTGCCCGATTGCGCCTCGACGCGCACGACTTCCGCGGGACTGACGGAGCTGCCGTAGCTCGCGATGAGCACCGGAGCGGCCGATTTGCGCGCGCTCACGAGAGCGGTGTAGCCGCCCACCTCGTGGGCCAGCACGCGCAGCGGCGCTCCGCCCGTGCTCGCCACGCGATAGAGGTTCTCGCGCCCGGACTCGGGCACGAGGAGGTAGGCGCTCTTCGAGTCGGGGGTGAGCGCGTAGGCGGCCACCTCCCGATCGAAGTCGCGCGTCACCAGCGTCGCTTCTCCGCCCGCGGGCCAGCCGACGCGCTCGAGGCGCGGGAGGTGATAGATCTCCTCGTCCTGCGGCGCGTACTTGAAGAACAGAGCGTGGCCGTCCGGGGCGAAGCTCGCCTCGGTGTAGACGCCCGCGGCGGCGGAGATCGGCTGCGGCTCGGCTCCGCCCCCGGCCCGCAGCCGGTAGAGACGATATCCCACGTGCGCGAAGGCGGCATTCCAGCGCTCGGTGGTCGCTGCAAACACGATCTCCGAACCGTCCGGGCTCCAGATCGCCGAGAGCGACACCGGGTTCTCGCCCTGCGCCGCGCCATCGAAGCCCGCGCTGCGTGCGAGCGCGGTCGGCGAGAGAATGTCCCGCGCGCTCGAGCCCTCCTCCACCGACTGCACGAGAAGCGTCGGCCGCCGGTCATCGAGCCACTGGTTCCAGTAACGCACCGGAAAGTGCTCGTACGCACGCACGTTGTACTTGCGGGCCTTGTGCTCGGCCGCGATCTTCCTGTTGGCCTCGTCATCGAGAGCCCCCGGGTACACGAGCGACTCGAACAGGATCGCCTTGCCGTCCGGCCGCCACTGCGCATTGGCGGCCCCGGTCGAGAGGTTGGTGAGCCGGCGCGCCTCGCCGCCGCCGGCGAGATCGAGCAGGTAGATCTGCTCCGCCTCATCGCCCTCACGCTTGCTTGCGAAGGCGATGGCGCGGCTGTCGGGCGACCAGGCGACGCCCTTCTCGGCAGCGCGCGTGTGGGTGAGCCGCCGCGGCGGCGAGCTGCCGTCGGCCGCCGTCAGCCACAGATCGCTCACCTCTTTGTCGGGCTCATAGGAAGGCTCGAGGACCGGGAACACCACCCACTTGCCATCCGGGCTCACGCTCGGAGAGCCGACGCGCGGCATCATCCAGAGCTTCTCATGCGTGATCGGCGTACGCGTCGGCGCAGTCTCGGCAAGCGCCGCGAGCGGCACCGCAACGGAGAAGAGAGCCACGGCGGCGCGGACGCGACGGCCGGCGCGGCCCCGGTCGAGTGTGCACATGTGAGGTCCCCCTGAGGCGATCCGGAGTAGGATAACAGCGTTGACCCCAGTGACCCGACTCAGACGTCGTAACTTTTTGTCCATGACGGCGCTCGCCGCGGCGGCGCCGCTGCTCCCGCATGGCGTGCGCGCCGCGCTCGCGGACGCCTCGCGCGAGACTCGCGCGCGCTTCAAGGTGCGCCCGTTCGATCTGACCGCGGTGCGGCTGCGCCCGGGTGCGGCGCTGGATGCGCTCGAGATCAACCGCCGCTATCTCATGGGACTCGATCCCGACCGCCTGCTGCACACGTTTCGCGTAACCGCGGGCCTGCCGAGCAGCGCCGTGCCGCTCGGCGGCTGGGAAGCGCCGGACAACGAGCTGCGCGGACACTTCACCGGCCACTACCTGTCGGCGTGTGCGCTGCTCGGCGCACAGAACGGCGATTCCGCGGCGCGCGAGCGCGGTAGCGGCGTCGCCGCCGAGCTCGCGCGCTGCCAGCATGCGATCGGCACCGGATACCTGAGCGCCTTCCCGGTCGACCTCTTCGACCGGCTGCGGGTCGGCCAGCCGGCGTGGGCGCCGTTCTACACACTCCACAAGATCATGGCCGGGCTCCTCGACACGGCGACGCTCAGCGCCGATCCGCGCTCGCTCGAGACGCTGCTGCGCATGGCGGGCTGGGTCGAGCGCTGGACGCAGCCGCTCGATGGGGCGCAGATGGCGCGCGTCCTCGAGCGCGAGTACGGGGGCATGAACGAGCTGCTCTACAACCTCGCCGCGCTCACCGCGGACGACCGCTGGAGCCGCCTCGCGCATCGCTTCGACAAGGAGCGCGTCTTCACCCCTCTCGCCGCAGGGCGCGACGAGCTGAAGGGGCTGCACGTCAACACCACCATCCCGCAGATCATCGGCGCGGCGCGCGGCTACGAGGTCGCGGGGAGCCCCGAGCTGCAGGCCGTCGCCAGCACCTTCTGGCATACGGTCGCGGAGCGGCGCTGCTACTGCACCGGAGGCACGAGCAACGGCGAGTCGTGGAACACGCCGCCCGGTGTCCTGGCGCAGGAGCTCTCCGGCTACACCGAGGAGTCGTGCGTCACCTACAACATGCAGAAGCTGACGCGCCATCTGTACGCCTGGACGGCGGACCCGCGCCTCGCCGACTACTACGAGCGCACCTACTACAACGGCATCCTCGGGGTGCAACATCCCGAGGATGGCGACAAGCTCTACTACCTGCCGCTCGAGAGCGGTTACTGGAAGCTCTTCGGTACGCCGCTGCAGGACTTCTGGTGCTGCACCGGCAGCATGGCCGAGTCCTTCGCCAAGCTCGGCGACAGCATCTACTTCCACGACGATGCGGGCGTGTACGTCAATCTATTCGTGCCGTCCGAGCTCAAGTGGGCGGAGCGCGGCGTGCAGCTCAGGCTCGATACACGCTTCCCCGAGGAGGAGACGATCCGTCTCTCGCTGCACATGGCACGCCCGACGCGCCTCGCGCTGCGCGTGCGCGTGCCTTACTGGACGGCCGGCGCTGCCGCCGTGCTCAACGGCCGGCCGCTCGCGAGCCGCGCGGCTCCCTCGAGCTACCTCAGCATCCAGCGCATGTGGAGGAGCGGCGACACGCTCGAGGTTCGACTGCCGATGCGGCTGCACCTCGCGCCCATGCCGGATGACCCTTCAGTCCAGGCCCTGATGTACGGCCCGCTGGTGCTCGCCGCGCGCCTCGGTACCGCGGGACTCACGCCCGGGAACCTGCGCGCACCCCCGACGCGCCCGCGTCACATACCCGAGTACACCAGCGAGCCGACCGCGGTCGCTCCGCTCATCGTGCCGAGCGACGATCCCACCCGCTGGCTGACGCCGGTAGCGGACCGGCCGCTCGAGTTTCGCACCCTCGGACAGAAGGACGACCTCACGCTCGTTCCGCTCAACCGCATCTTCGATGAGCGCTACGCCGTATACTTCAAGGTGATCGAAGCCTCCGCCTGAGGCCACCCGATGAGCAGCCAGCCCTCCCTCAGACGCGATCCCGGCTACCTGGGTTTGACCGACCCGGTTCGGTGCCTCCCCTCGCCCTATTACTTCGACCCCGGGCACTACCGCCTGGAGTTGAGCCGCATCTGGTACCGCCATTGGATCTACGCCTGCCGCGCCGCCGACCTCGCCGGCGCGCGCGCCTTCCGCACGCTCGAGGTCGGCGACCAGTCGATTCTCCTCGTACGGGGCGAGGATGGCCTCGCACGTGCGTTTCACAACACCTGCCGGCACCGCGGCGCCGCGCTCTGCCGCGAGCGCGCCGGCCGCTTGCCCGCCGCCGGCATCGTCTGCCCATACCACAGCTGGCGTTACAGCCTGAAGGGCGAGCTGCTGCAGACTACCTCCAAGGTGCACGGCGAAGGCTTCGAGCTCAGGGATTTCCCGCTCTACAGCCTCCCCGTCACCGAGTGGAACGGGTTCCTCTTCACCGCGCTCAGTGCGAATCCGCCGCCTTTCAACGCGAGCTTCGATCTGCCGCTCGGCCGCCTCGACGACTGGCGCCTCGCCGACCTCGTGGTGGGCCATCGGCTCGAGAAGACCCTGCGCTGCAACTGGAAGGTGTTCTGGGAGAACTACAACGAGTGCCTGCACTGCCCGGGCGTGCATCCACGCCTCGCGCAGCTGGTGCCGATCTACGGCCGGGCGCTCCTCGAGCGCCGCGACGATCCGGCCTGGCAGGACCATGCCGCGGACGAGGATCCGCGGTACGGGGGCGGCCTGCGTGCGGGCGCTGAGTCGTGGACCATGGACGGCAGGCCCGCGGGCGTGCCGTTCCCCGGCGTGAGCGCCGCCGACCGCCAGGCCGGTCACATCTACATGACCTCCGTGCCGTCGGTATTCATCGTGGCGCACGTCGACTACGTGCGCGTCGTCCGGCTGCTGCCTCGGGGACCGGAAGAGACCTCGATGAGCATCGAGTTTCTCTTCCTGCCGGAGACGCTCGCCGATCCCACGCGCGACATCATGCAGGCCGTCGAGTTCACCGACATCGTGATGAGCGAGGATGCCGCGATCTGTGAGCTCAATCAGCGCGGGCTCCATGCCCTGCCGCACGCCGCCGGCGTGCTCATGCCCGAGGAATACGCGATCCGCCAGTTCCAGGACTGGGTGAGAGCGGAGCTCGCCCGGCCCTGAAGTCTTGCGCGCCGCACGCCCGGCACTCATTGCCTCCGCCGCGCTCCTCGCCGCGTGCCTCGGCGCCTGCTCGGGTTCCGGGAGCGGCAGCGAGGCGGCGGTCGAGGAGCCCGTACTCCACATCTATAACTGGGACGAGTACATCGCGCCCGACACGGTCCCGCAGTTCGAGCGCTCGACCGGCATCAGGGTCGTCTACGACGTGTTCGACTCGAACGAGACGCTCGAGTCGAAGCTCATGGTGGGGGACTCGGGCTACGACCTGGTGAGCACCACCATGGGCTGGTACGCGCGTCAGATCCGCGCCGGCCTCTACGAGCCGCTCGACAAGACGCTGCTGCCCAACTGGAAGAACCTGGATCCTGCGGTGCTCGCCGTCCAGGCGCAGGCCGATCCCGGCAACCGTTACGCCGCCCCGTACCTGCACTCGATGAACGGCTTCGCCTACAACGTCGACCTGGTGCGGCAGCGACTCGCGGCCGCACCGCTCGACAGTCTCGAGATGCTGTTCAAGCCCGAAGTCGTGGCGCGCCTCGCCGACTGCGGCGTGAGCTTCCTCGACTCACCCGACGACGTGCTGCAGCTCGCGCTCCGCTATCTCGGCATCGATCCGAACTCGCATCGGCCCGAGGATCTCCGGGCCGCCGAGCGCCTGGTGCTCGGCGTCCGTCCCTACATCCGCACCTTCGACTCGAACGACTACGTGCTGCAACTCGCCTCGGGCGAGCTGTGCCTCGCCATGGGCTGGTCGAGCGACTACTCGTCCGCGGTCATACGCTCGCGCGCCGCCGGCCTCGATCTGCGACTCGCGTTCACCGTGCCCAAAGAGGGCTCGAACATCACCTACAACGCCTTCCTCATCCCGGCTGGCGCGCCGCATCCGCGCGCCGCGCACCGCTTCATCAACTTCCTGCTGGATGCGCACGTGATCGCCGCCATCACCAACTACACCTACTTCGGCAACGACAACCTCGCCGCCCGCCCCTTCGTGCGCCCGGAAATCCTCGCCGATCCGGCCATCTACCCACCGCCCGCGGTACGGGCGCGGCTGTATCTGCCGGCAGAGTCCGACGTGGGCTTTCAGCGCCTGAAGACGCGCGCCTGGACGCGGATCAAGAACGGGCTCTAGCATAGTCGCGTGCACGCCGCCGCCCCCGAAGCACCGCGCAGCGCCCGCCCCGGCGAACCGGCTGCGGGCGACGGCGCCGCTACCCGGGCACGCCGTCTCGAGGTCGCGCGCGCGCTCGCCGAACACCTGCCCGGAGACTGCCTGCTCGCCCGCGACGAGGAGCTGCGCCCCTACGAGTGCGACGGCCTCGCGGCCTATCGGGAGCGGCCGCTGCTCGTGGCGCTGCCGCGCACCGAGGCCCAGGTGCGCGCCGTAGTGCGCGCCTGCCGGCGGCTCGGGGTGCCCGTGGTCGCGCGCGGCGCCGGCACGGGACTCTCGGGGGGCGCCTTGCCGCACGCCGCGGGCGTGCTACTGTCGCTCGCGCGCTTCGACCGCATCCTCGACGTCGATCCGGTGGCGCGCACGGCGCGCGTCCAGCCCGGCGTTCGCAACCTCGCGGTCTCCGAGGCGGCGGCTCCCTTCGGTCTCTACTATGCGCCCGATCCCTCCTCCCAGCTCGCCTGCACCATCGGCGGCAACGTGGCCGAGAATTCCGGCGGGGTGCACTGCCTCAAGTACGGTCTCACCGTGCACAACGTGCTCGGAGTGCGCGGCTGCACCATCGAAGGCGAAGTGGTCGAGCTCGGTGGAGCCGCGCTCGATGGACCGGGCCTCGATCTGCTCGCGATCACCTTAGGCAGCGAGGGGCTGCTCCTCATCGTCACCGAGGTGCTGCTCAAGCTCGTGCCGAAGCCGGAGCGTGCCCAGGTCGTCATGGCCTCATTCGACGACGTCGGCAGGGCGGGCGATGGGGTCGCCGCGATCATCGCCGCCGGCATCATCCCGGCGGGACTGGAGATGATGGACCGCCAGGCGACCGCCGCCGTCGAACCGTTCGTCAGGGCGGGCTATGACCTCAGCGCCGAGGCGATCCTGCTGGCGGAATCGGACGGCACGGCGGATGAAGTTGCCGACGAGGTGGCTGCGATCGAGTCCGTGCTGCGCAGCGCCGGCGCCAGCGCGATCGCAGTGTCGCGCTCGGAGGCCGAGCGCTTGCGCTTCTGGTCGGGGCGCAAGAACGCCTTCCCCGCCGCAGGCCGGCTCTCGCCCGATTACTACTGCATGGACGGCACCATTCCCCGCCGGGCGCTCGGGGACGTCCTGCGGGCCATCGGGCAGATGGAGCGCAAGTACGACCTCAAGTGCATGAACGTCTTCCACGCCGGCGATGGCAATCTCCACCCGCTCATCCTCTTTGACGCCAACCGGGAAGGCCAATGGGAGCGCGCCGAGCGCTTCGGCACCGAGATCCTCGAGCTGTGCGTCAGCCTCGGGGGCACGGTCACCGGCGAGCACGGCGTCGGAGTCGAGAAGCTGAACCCCATGTGCGTGCAGTTCTCGCCCGCAGAGCGGGCTGCATTCTTCGCCGTGAAGGAGGCCTTCGATCCGCCGGGACTCTTGAATCCCGGCAAGGCCATCCCGACGCTGGCGCGCTGCGTCGAGTATGGCCGTCAGCACGTGCGCCGCGGCCAGCTGCCGCATCCCGAGTTGCCGCGGTTCTAGAGAGTATGGAGGAGGCGCTCGCCGAGCTGCGCGCTAGGGTGTCGGAGGCCCATCGCACCCGCACGCCGCTGCGCCTGTGCGGGGCCGGCACCAAGGACTTCTACGGCGAGAGCGACGCGGGCGCGCGACTCGACCTCACCCCTTACCGCGGCGTCATCGAGTATGAGCCCTCCGAGCTCGTCCTCACCGCGCGCTGCGGCACCCCGCTCTCGGAGATCGAGGCGCTGCTTGAGTCGCAGCGGCAGTTCCTCGCGTTCGAGCCGCCGCGTTTCGGCGGCGATCCGACGCTCGGCGGGGTGATCGCGGCGGGTCTCTCGGGGCCGCGCCGCTCGCAAGCCGGAGCCGCCCGGGACTTCGTCCTCGGTGCGGTACTGCTCGCGGTCGACGGCGAGGCGCTGCATTTTGGCGGCAAGGTCATGAAGAACGTCGCGGGATTCGATGTCTCGCGGCTGCTGTGCGGCTCGCTCGGCATCTTAGGCCCCCTCCTCGAGGTGTCGCTCAAGGTGATGCCGCGGCCGCGCGCGGAAGAGACGCTGCGCTTCGAGCTCACCGAGGAAGCCGCGCTCGCGGCCTTCAACCGCTGGGCCGGCGAGCCGCTGCCGATCTCAGCGACCGCCTGGTGGGACGGAGCGGCATGGCTGCGGCTGTCGGGCGCGCCCGCCGCGCTGCGCGCGGCACGCGCCAAACTCGGCGGTCAGCCGGTCGAGGCCGAGGAGGCGGTGCGCTGGTGGGAGGAGCTGCGCAGTCAGCGACATGCGCTCTTCGGCGCCGCACCGAGTCTGTGGCGGCTGTCCGTCCCCTCGAGCGCTCGACCGCTCGCGCTCGAAGGTCCGCCACTCATCGAGTGGGGAGGGGCGCTGCGCTGGTATGCGAGCACCCTCCCGGCCACCGAAATGCGCCGCATCGCAACTGCCGCCGGAGGGACGGCGCTGCACTGGCGCGGAGGCGCCGCCGGCAAGCGCTTCCACCCGCTCGCCGGTCCCGTACTCGAGATTCATCGGCGCCTGAAGGCACGTTTCGATCCCCACGGCATCTTCAATCCGGGCCGGCTGGTGGCCGGCCTCTGAGAGCCGATGGAGACCCGCCTCGCCACCGCATTTCAGGGCACCGCGCAGGGCGCGGCCGCCGAGGCGATCCTGCGCGCCTGCGTGCACTGCGGGTTCTGCAACGCCACCTGCCCTACCTATCGGCTGCTCGGGGATGAGCTCGACGGGCCGCGCGGGCGCATCTATCAGATCAAGCAGGTGCTCGAGGGAGCCCCGGCCACGGCCGTAACGCAGCTGCATCTCGACCGCTGCCTCACCTGCCGCAACTGTGAGGCGACCTGTCCGTCCGGCGTCGAGTACGCCCGACTCCTCGACATCGGCCGCGCGGCCGTCGACGCCCAGGTCCGCCGGCCGGTGCGTTCGCGCGCCTGGCGCTGGCTGCTGCGCGAAGGACTCACGCGACGGAGGCTGTTCGCGGGATCGCTCGCCCTCGCCCGCGCCCTGCGCTGGGCGCTGCCGGCGCCGCTGCGTGCCGCGGTGCCGCGCGCACGTCCGCCCGGCAAGTGGCCACGGGGAGGTGAGGCGCGCAAGGTGCTGCTGCTCAACAGCTGCACGCAGGGAGCGCTTGCCCCCGCGATCGACTCGGCGACCGCACGCGTGCTCGCGGCGATCGGCATCGAGGCGCGCATCGATCCGCGCTCGGGCTGCTGCGGAGCGATCCGCCACCATCTCGGGGATCCGGGCGGCGCGCTCGCGGACGCGCGGCGCAATATCAATGCCTGGTGGCCACCGCTGGCCGCGGGCGCGGTCGAGGCGATCGTCCTCAACGCCTCGGGGTGCGCGGCGCAGGTACGCGACTACGCGCACCTGCTGGCAGACGATGCCGCCTACGCGGAGAAGGCGCGGCGCGTGAGCGCCGCGGCGCGCGACCTCGGGGAATTCCTCGCCGCCGAGCGCCCGACACTCGAGCGCCGTGTCGGGGCCGCGCCGTCCGCGCGCGTAGCGCTGCACAAGCCCTGCAGCCAGCAGCACGCGCTGCGCTGCGCCGACGCCACCGAGGAGCTGCTGCGAGCGCTGGGCGCCGAGCTCGTGCCCGTGGCGGAGGCGCACATGTGCTGCGGCTCGGCGGGCACCTACTCGCTGCTGCAGAGCGAGCTCTCGGGCACGCTCCGCGCCCGCAAGCTCGAGCACCTGCTCGCGGCAAAACCCGAATTGATTCTCTCGGCCAACGTCGGCTGCATCGCACACCTCGGAGCGGCGAGCGAGGTGCCGGTGTGGCACTGGATCGAGTGGGTGGACCGCGCACTCGTGGAAACGAGCGCCGGCTGAGGGCCGCTGGCGAGTCTCAGCTCACCGGGCCGGACAGGTAACGCGGATCGTGCGGCGTGCGGCCGAGGATCCGCCGCACCAGCGGCTCGAAGAACCCGAGCGGCTCGGAGGGGTACTCGGGATCGAAGGAGCACTGGTCCCAGCTCGCGCAGAAGTGCGCACACGCGGCGTACCACGGATGATCGCGGAAGCGGTCGCGGGCATGGCGATCGCCGCCCAGGTGGTGCACGTAGTAATAGTTCTGGAAGAGCCCGTGCTGCTTGACGATCCAGGCGACCTCGGGGCGCACATAGGGACGCAGGATCGACGCGGCGAGCTCCGCGTGGTTATAGGGCGCGAGCTCATCGCCGATGTCGTGGATCAGCGCCGCTGCAACGAGCTCCTCATCCGCCCCGTCGCGCGCGGCGCGCGTCGCCGCCTGGAGCGAGTGTCCGAGCCGCGTCAGGGGATACCCCTCGAGCGAGTGATCGAGCCGGCGGAGTTGCTCCAGCACGCGGTCGGCGAGACCGACCGCGTAGGCGCGCTCGGATTCATCGAGCAGCAGGTAGTCCTCCCGCGTGCCGTCCTTCATCGCGCGGAAGCTGACCACGCGACTCATGTGCAGAGGAGGTGGAGCGACTCGACCTGGCCGCCACCACGCTCGAACACGAGCTCATTCGGTGCGCTGATCCGCACTCTCGCGGCACGTGCTGGGGTCATGGCCGAGAGTCTAACAGCGCACGATCCGGCCTGTCGCCGACGACTGCCGAGCGCCGCCCGATTCCGTCCGCTCGGCTCTTGTCCCGGAGGGTCCGCCTCGTCCAGTATTGCGGCGAACACCTCGGGGAGCACCGCCATGAGCCTGAGTCGCCGCGATCTCCTGACCGCTTCTGCGCTGCTGCTGGCCGGGCCTGGGTTCGCTATGCGCGCCGCCGGACGTGAATCGGTCGCCGGGGGCCTCGGCAATCCGATCATCCTCTGCTGGAACGAGAACCCGTACGGCCCCTCCCCGGCCGCCCGTGCCGCGGTGAGCGAAGCGATCGGCGTGAGCTGCCGCTACCCGGACGATGAGGTGACGCCGCTGCATGCAGCGATCGCGGCGCGCGAAGGCGTCAGCCCCGAGTGCATCGTCACCGGAACCGGCTCGGGCGAGCTGCTGCGTGCGCTCGGCATGCTGGCGGCGCGCGAAGGGGGCGAGATCATCGCGGCACAGCCGACCTTCACCGAGATCACCGAATACGCGCACAGCTGCGGCGCAACCCTCAAGTTCGTGCCCGTGGACGAGCGGCTGCGGCTCGACCTGGCGGCCATGCAGGCGGCGGTGTCGCCGCGTACGCGCGCGGTGTACATCGTTAATCCCAACAACCCGACCAGCACGACGGTCGCGTCCAACGACATCCGCGCATTCGTGGCGGCGCTTCCCGAGCACGTCACCGCCATCGTCGATGAGGCGTACCTCGACTTCGTGACGGCGCCCGAGGTCACCTCGGTCGTCGACCTGACCCGGGGAGCGCAGCGCGTCGTGGTGCTGCGGACCTTCTCCAAGATCCACGGCATGGCCGGTATCCGCTGCGGCTACGCCATCGCGCGCGCCGACGTGGCGCGCGAGCTCTCGGCGGCGCGCATGACGACCCCCAACGTGTTCGCGGTGCGCGCCGCGCGCGCGAGCCTGGGCGATCAGGCCTATCTCGCCGAGACCCGCAAGCGGATCCTGGCGAGCCGGATGCGCATCACCACCGCGCTCGCCGGCCTCAAGCTCCCCTACGGCGAGCCACAGGGCAATTTCGTGTTCTTCGATACCGGCATGCCGCTCAAGCGCTTCACCGAGCTCATGCACGCGCGCAATATCCTCGTCGGGCGGCGCTTCGCGCCCTACGACAACTGGTGTCGCATCACGATCGGCACCGAGAGCGAGGTGGACGCCTTCCTGACCGCACTGCCCGCGGTGCTGAAGAGCGCCTGAGCCGCCGGACAGCTAGCTGAGAATCAGGCTCAGGCAGGTCAGCGCGGCTTCCGCCTTCTGCAGCTCGCTCACATCGAGCGCGCGCGTCGTGACGCCCGCCGCGCGCAGCCGCCGCTCGGTGCGCGGGAACGCCGCGCTCATGATCGTCACTCCCTGCACGGTGAGCGTGTTGGCGGCAAAGGCCTCATCCGGGTCCACCTCGATGAGCGTGCGTGCGTCGAACACCTCGGGCTCGACCCACGCCGGGTTCACCAACAGGATGTCCGGTCGGATGTAGGTGACTGCGCTCTTCAGGTGCAGGCAGTCCCGCATGGCGACGCCGGCGACGCGGTAGCCGAAGGGCGCGAGCGCCGCGCCCAGCTGCTCGATGCCGGCCGCGTTGCTGCGCGCGGAAGCGCCGACGTAGAGGTTGCGGCCGATCACCACCACATCGCCCCCCTCCAGCGTCCCGGGCGCGGTGATACGCCGCAGCGGGCGATGGCTGGCGAGGCTCGCGGCGACACTCTCGACCTCGTTGCGCCGTGAAGCAACGCCGGGCCGCGTGATCACCGCCACTTCCGGCAGCACCACGGCCGTGTCCTCGACGAAGACCGCGTCGGCGTTCCTGGGGAGCGGCTCGAGCCATTCGATGCTGCACCCGAGGGCGGTCAGCTCCGCCGCATAGTGCGCGTGCTGCGCGCGTGCGCACTCGACATCGATCGGCGAGCGTTCGAGGAAGCTCAGCTCGCAGGTGGCGAGGCTCGGACTCACCTCACGCAGGAAAGCAATCATGGCGGAGCGAGCATAGCCCGTTCTGCCGGCGCGCGGTACGGGCCCGGCGCAGCCGCGTCGCGGCTCACGTCGGCGCCTGCTTCCCGGCCAACCTCAGGCAGTCGAGCAAAGCGCTGGCCGCCGGTGGGAGCGTGCCGGGCGCGCGCAGGATCGCTCCCACCGGACTCTCGATCGACTTGAGTTTCACCGGCAGGATGGCGAGCAGCCCCTGCTCGACGTCATCGAGCGCCACGTGATACGGCATGACTCCGACGCAGTCGGACTTGCGCAGCAGTACCCGATTGGTGAGGATCGAGACCGACTCGATCACGTTGCGCGGCGACGGCGCGCCCGCTTCGACGAAGGCCCGCTCTATCTGGCGCCGGAGGTCGGTCTCGGGGAGCGGCAGGAGCCATGCCTCGTTGGCGAGATCGCGCAGCGTCAGCCGCCGCTTGCGCGCGAGCGGATGGCCGCGCCGCGTCACGACGCAGATCGGCTCGGCATAGAACTCCTCGTAGACGAGGGCGCGGCTACGACCCTCCCGTGGCAGCCGCCCGAGCACCATGTCGAGATCCCCGGCGAGGAGCGCCGGCATCAGCACATCGTAGGTGCCGACCACCACGCTGATCGCAACGCCCGGGCGCTGCTTCTTCAGGAGCACGATCGCATCCGGGAGGATGCCGGCTGAAGCCGCCAGCAGCGTCCCGACGGTTACCTTGCCGCTGTAGCCCGCACGCAGGCTCTCGAGCTCCTCGGCCGCGTGCCGCAGCTGCGCGAGGACGATCTTGGCATGACGCGCGAAGATCTCACCGTAGGCGGTCGGCACGAGTCCGCGGTTGCTGCGCCCGAAGAGCTTGACCCCGAGCGTCGACTCGACGTCCTGCAGCGCCTTGGTGACCGTCGGCTGGGTCAGGCTCAGGCGCTTGGCGGCCTTGAGGATGCTGCGGCAGTCGTACAGCTCGGCGATCAGCTCGAGGTGGCGCAGACGGAACTTGCGTGTGATCCAGCGTTCGAGCCGTACCGATGTCATGCCGCCGATCTTAACGGTTCGGCGGCCGGGCGCGTGGGGCGCCCCGGACCGGCCTTCAGACGCTCAGCCGCGCGTTGCTGCCGGCGCGTGCCGGCTGTCCGGTCTCGAGGCCGAAAAACGCGGCGGCGTTCGAGTGCAGGAGCTTCGCGCGCGTGCCCGCCGCGAGCGTGGGGTGCGATTGCACCAGGCTGCCGACGTGCTGCTCGCCGAGGGGATAGGGGTAGTCGGAGCCGAGCATCACCCGGTCCTCGCCCATGGTACGCACCAGGAACTCGAGTGCGTCGTGGCTGAACACCGCGCCGTCGACCGAGAAGCGGTCGAGGTACGAGGAGGGCGGGTGCGGGCAGTCCTCGCGCACGATGTCACGGTTGCGCCAGGCGTTGTCGACGCGCCCCAGCAGGTAGGGAAAGCTGCCGCCGCCGTGCGCGAAGCACAGCTTGAGCGAGCGCGGCAGCCGCTCGAAGGCCCCGGAGAGGATCAGCCACAGGATCGACAGCTGCGTCTCCGCCGGCATCGCAACCAGCCACGGCAGCTGGTACCTGGGCATGCGCTCCTGCGCCATCATGTCCCAGGGATGCACGAACACCGCAGCTCCCTCCTGCGCACAGTGCCTGAGGAAGGTGAGAATGCCCTCGTCGCTCATCTCGCGCAGACCCACATGGTTGCCGATGTGCACGCCGATGTGGCCATCGTCCATGGCGCGGGAGAGCTCGCGGCACGCGAGCGCGGTGTCCTGCAGCGGCACCTGACAGAGCGACTTCAAGCGCCGCGGCGCGTGGGCACAGATCTCGAGCGCCGCATCGTTGAAGAGGCGCGCGCAATCGAGCGCCTGCGCCGCCGGACGCTGATAGGCAAAGAGCAGCGGCGTCGCGCACATGATCTGCACTTCGACGCCGTCGCGATCCATGTGCTCGATGCGCGTCCGCGCATCCCAGCAGGCCTGGCTCACCGGCCGGAACTCGCGCTCGCCCACCATCAGCATCGCCTGGCCACCGGGACCGTGGCGCATCCACGGCCAGTCGGGCGTGCCGAAGCGCGCCGCGAGATCCGGCCAGGTGCGCGGAAGGAAGTGCGTGTGGATATCGATGCTCACGGAACTATGCCTCCAGCTGACACTCAGCTCCCGCTGCGGGGATGCCAGGCCACCGCCCTGATCTCGATCAGCAGGTGCGGATGAGGGAGCTGCGCCACGGCGACCGTGGTGCGCGCCGGCCCCTCGAAGCCAAAGAACTCGCTGTAGACCTCGTTGTAGGCCTTGAAGTCGTCCATGCTCACGAGGAACGTGCTCACCTCGACCACATCCGCCAGTCCGGCTCCGGCGGCCGCGAGGATGTCGCGGATGTTCTCGATGACGGCGCGTGTCTGGACGCGGATATCGAGCGCCGGCGCGCCGCCGCGCCCGGGCTCGGCGCCGGCAATCGAGTCGTCGGCGCGCCGCGCGCTGGTGCCGGACACGAAGATGAAGTCGCCGGCGCGACGGAAATGCGGGAAGGTGCCCCGCGGCCGGGCCTTGTCTGCGACCACGCCGCTGGCGGCGCTCTTCACAGCTTCACGCAGATGTTCATGGGCTCGGAGAAGAAGGCGAGCGAATGCGCTCCGCCTTCGCGGCCTATCCCCGAGAGCTTCACGCCGCCGAAGGGCGTGCGCAGGTCGCGCAGGAACCAGTCGTTCACCCAGGCAATCCCGACCTCCATCTGCCGCGCCACGCGGTGCGCGCGCTGCAGGTTCGAAGTCCACAGCGCCGCGGCGAGCCCGTAGCGCGTATCGTTCGCCAGCTGCACCGCCTGCTCCTCGGAGTCGAACGGCGCGAGGTGGCATATGGGGCCGAAGATCTCCTCGCGCACGCAGCGCGCCTGCTCGGAGAGGCCTCTTACGAGCGTGGGCTCGATGAAAGCGCCCGCATCGCGCTCATCGCCAAACTGCGGCACGCCGCCGCCACAGACGATCTCACCGCCCTCCGCGCGCGCGAGCCGGTAGTACGACAGCACCTTGTCGCGGTGCGCTCGCGAGATGAGGGGACCCAAGTCCGCGCCTTCGAACGGCCCGCCTACTTTCAGCTTGCGGGCACGTGCGGCGAGCGCCTCGAGGAACCGCTCGAAGATCGGCCGCTCGACATAAACCCGCTCGGAGCACAGGCACACCTGGCCGCAATTGGAGAAGATCGAGCGCACGGTACCCGCCAGCGCCGCTTCGAAGTCGGCATCCGCGAACACGAGCGCGGCGTTCTTGCCGCCGAGCTCGAAGGACAGGGCCTTCACGGTCGGGGCGGCGCTCTTCATGATGGCGGAGCCCGTCGCGGACTCGCCGGTGAAGGCGATGGCGGCGACGTCCGGGTGGCCGACCAGCGCCTCGCCCGCGGAGCCGGGCCCGAAGCCGTGCACCAGGTTGAAGACCCCGGGCGGCACGCCGCATTCCTGCATCACCTGGGCGAGAAGCTGAGCGGAAGACGGCGTCTCCTCGGAGGGCTTGGCGATCACTGCGTTGCCGCACACGAGTGCCGGCGCCACCTTCCACGTGAGGAGCAGGAACGGCAGATTCCAGGGCGCGATCACTGCCACCACTCCGACGGGCTTGTGCACGATGTAGTTGAGGGCGCCGCGGCCATCGGGCGTCCCCATCTCGTAGCATTCGGAGGCGCGCGCCAGCGCGAGATCGGCGTAGGCGCGGAAGTTGGCCGCACCACGCGGGATGTCGAGGGAGCTCGCCTGGGTGAGTGTCTTGCCGGTATCGGCGATCTCGGCGCTCACGAACTCGGCGAAGCGCTGCTCGATGCGGTCGGCGACCTTCCGCAGCAGCGCACAGCGCTCCTGCATCGCGAGACGTGCCCACGGCCCGCGCAGCGCCGCGCGCGCCGCCTGCACGGCGCGATCGACCAGCGCCGCATCCGCCTCGGACACGGTCGAGATCACCCGGCCGTTCACCGGGCTGACGTTGGGGAAGCTGCGCTCGGTAGCGACGAATTCGCCGTCGATGAAGCACGGCAGCTGCTGACCGATGAAGGGGTATTGGTCCGCGGGCGTGGGACTGCGCATCTGGGCCAGGATTGTAGTGACCCGCCGCTACCAAGGAATAATTGTATTTTTATCCTTTGGTATGCATTTTATCTATATCGCTCAGCCGCCGGAGCCCCCCCCCGCTCACCTGCCGAAGATCACCCGGCGTCGTGCCAGGCTCTCCTCGCTCCAGACTTCCGCGCTCTTGTAGTACTGCGGCACCGCGCGGGCGCCCGCCGGGATCACGACCCACGGCTGCTTGGACTCGGTGTAGATATGGATGTCGGGAGGGAAGGCGTCCGGGGCATCGAGCGTTCCGACCCGCACGAAGCGCAGGGCATCGCCGGCGCCTGCGTAGTTGCTCCACAGCGCGATGCGGCACGTCGGACAGCGATGGATCTTCTGGCCTTTGCCGCTGGCGCTCGGCGTGAGCACCGCCTCCGCAGGCCCCTCGAGAAGCGAGACGCGATCCGCCTCGATCACGGCATTCAACGCAAATGCCGTCCCGGTCTCGCGCTGGCACCAGCGGCAGTGGCAGCAGTGCACGATGAGCGGCTTGCCCCGCATCGCATAGCGCACGGCGCGGCAGGTGCAGCCGCCGGCCGCCAGGGACTCGCCAGGGTCGGTCATTCTCGCAAACGGCGCCGGGTTCACCGCAACCGGCGTTTATGGCTCACTTGCCCGCCGCGGACCCGGAGCCCTTGAGACAGCCGCTCATGAAGGTCTTGCGCTCATCGCCCTTCAGTGCCTTGGCGGTCGCCTCCGCGTTGCAGGCCTTCATCTTCTCCTGCTGACTGTTGGCGGGCTTGGCCGCCGCGCCCGTGCTCGCTGCCTGGGCGAAGACCGCCTGACCGGCCAGAATCGCGAGCGCTGCCCCTACCGTCACCGCCCAAGTCGTGCGTCTCATGTGCTGCTCCCCTTGCCCGTAAGAAGTGAAAAAACGCCCGTATCCTAGCCCCTCGAGGCGCCCTACTCCATGTCCGGATAAGGTCCCTTGCCGCCGTCGGCGATGAACCGGTCGATGCGCGCCGTGAGGACTGGCAGCGGCACCGAGCCGAGCTCGAGCACCGCATCGTGAAAGGCCCGGATATTGAAGCGCTCCCCGAGCGCACGCTCGGCCCGCGCACGGCCCTCGAGGATGGTCCGCTCGCCGAGGTAGTAGGACAGCGCCTGCCCGGGCCAGGCGATGTAGCGGTCCACCTCGGTCCCGATCTCGCGCTCAGGCAAGGCCGTGTACTGGCGCATGTAGTCCATCGCCTGCTCGCGCGTCCAGCCCTGCGCATGCACGCCGGTGTCCACGACCAGCCGCACGGCGCGCCAGATCTGGTAGCCGAGCATGCCGAAGCGGTCATAGGGCGTGTCGTACATCCCCATCTCCTCGCCGAGCTTCTCACAGTAGAGCGCCCAGCCCTCGCCGTACGCCGAGATGTAGCTGTGACGGCGGAAGTCGGGCTGGTTCTTGTGCTCCATGGCGATCGGGATCTGGAACGCGTGCCCGGGCGCCGACTCGTGCAGGGTGAGTGCCGCGAGGTTGTAGAGCGGGCGACTCGGCAGGTCGTAGGTGTTGAGAAGGTAGACGCCCGGGCCGCCGCGGCCGGCGGTGTAGAAAGGCGCGAGGTCATCCGGCACTGGCTTGATCGCAAAGCGCGCCCGCGGGAGGTAGCCGAAGTAGGTCGAGGCCTTGCCGTCGAACACCTTGGCGATCCATGCCGCGCGCATCAGCAGCTCCTGCGGGGTCTTGACGTAGAAGCGCGGATCGCTGCGCAGGAAGGCGAGGAACTGCGCAAAGTCGCCCGTGAAGCCGGTGGCCTTCATCTGCTCGAGCATCGCCGCATGCAGCCGCTCGACCTCCGCAACTCCGAGCTGATGGATGGCATCCGGCTCCATGTCGAGCGTGGTGAACTCGCGGATCTTGGCGCGGTAGTAGGCCTTGCCATCGGGCAGCGCCTCGGCGGCGAGCGAGGTGCGCGTCCCGGGCAGGTACTCGGTACGAAAGAACTGCAGCAGCTTCACGTACGCCGGCTGCACCACGTCGCGGATGGTCGCGAGGCCTTGCGCGCGCAGCGCTGCCTGCCTGTCCGGGGCGATGCCCGGCATCTCCTTGAAGGGCGTGTAGAAGAGACTCTCCTCGGGCGTGGCATTGGTGACCGCGGTGATCGAGGCATCCCGGCCCTGAAGCGTGACGCGCGGCGGCGTAAAACCGCGCTTCACGCCGGCCCGCATCTCATCGGCTTGCTCGGCGAAGTAGCGGGGAATATCGCGCATCTGCGCGATCCAGTTCTGATAGTCGGTCAAGGTGCGAAACGGCCGGCGCGCCGTGTAGCCGAGGTCGGTCCAGAAGGTCGAGTCGGAGTTGGCCGGCATCTCGAAGTCGCGGAAGCGCTGACTGTCGATCAGCCCCTCAAGCTGCAAACGGTAGATGTCGTAATTCACCTGCTCGGCAGGTGATAGCGCAGCGCGCGCGAGCGCATTGACCTTACCGAGGGTCTCCTCCCAGTACGCGCGCCGCTCCTGCTGCGAGACCGGGTCGACCTTCGGCAGGTGATCGGCGAGCGGCTTCTGGTCGTCCTCGCCGCCCGGGAACTGCTCCTTGCGCCAGCGCCACTCGGCCTCGTAGATGGCGCGGAAGCGCTCATCCGCCGCATGCTGGCGTGATTCGGGTGAGCAGCCGCCGACGAGCGCAGCAGCGAGCGCGCCGAGCAGCACTGCCGCCACCTGGGGCCGGAATTCCAGCATGAGACGTCCTTTCGGGTCCCTCGAGGGTGCGACAGCATACTGCAAGCCGTTGCGCGCGCCCCGCGCCCGGAGGTACAAGAGGCACGCTATGTGGAGATCGATTGCCGCCGTCAGTGTGGGATCGAGCCTCGGGGCGCTCCTGCGCTGGTGGCTCGGCGCGCGGCTGAACACGCACTTCCCTCCCATTCCACCGGGCACGCTGGCGGCGAATCTCATCGGCGGCTATGTGGTCGGAGTGGCGGTCGCGTTCTTCGCCACCTACACGGCGATCGCCCCCGAGTGGCGGCTGCTCGTGATCACGGGTTTCTGCGGCGGGCTCACCACCTTCTCCACCTTCTCCGCCGAGCTCGTCGCGCTGCTGCAGCAGGGGCGCGCCACCTGGGCGCTCGCCGCCGCCGCCGCGCATCTCGGCGGATCGCTCCTCATGACGCTCGCCGGCATCGGTACGGTGGTCTGGGCGAGGAGTTAGGCCGCAGTGTGCAGCCTCATCGGATTGGAGTCTCCATGACCGACCCTATTGCGAGTTACGGACGGAAGTTCCCGGGCGAAAGCGCCGCGATCTGCCGATTGCTGCGTTCGGAGATCCGCGCGGCCATGCCGAAGGCGACTGCGAAGCTCTGGCATGCCATGCCCGTGTGGTTCATCGGCAAGAACCCGGTCGTCGGCTACAAGGTGACAGCTAAGCACGTCAACCTCCTGTTCTGGAACGGGCAGTCCCTCCATGAGCCGGGCCTCAAGGCCGCGGGGAAATTCAAGGCAGCGCAGACACAGTTCAGCGAGGTGGACGGGGTAGATACCAAGCGGCTCCGCCGTTGGCTCAAGCAGGCCCGGACGGATGTCTGGGACTATGCCGGCTTGAGGGGTCGAAGAGCCGGCGCTGCCTGAGGATCAGCCATGCAGGGGTCGTTTCTCCGTTTCTACGTGCACGAAGGCCAGCGCTACCGCGGGCGGCCCGTGTGGGAGTGGTTGCTGCAAGAGGCCAATGGCTTCGGGATCCGGGGCGGCTCTGCCTTTCGGGCCATGGCGGGCTTCGGCCGTCACCACGTGCTGCACGAGAGTCATTTCTTCGAGCTCGCCGGCACGCTCACCGTCGAAGTCGAGTTCCTCGTGACCGAGGACGAGGCGCAGCGGTTCCTCGCGCATCTCGAGCCCCACGCGGTGCGCCTCTTCTACGCGCACATCCCCGCGAGTTTCGGCATCCTGCACCCCGACCGCGCCGACCCGACCGGGGAGTGAGGCCTGCGGCCGTTCCCGCAGCGCGGTGCTGCGGTCCTACGGCTCCTCACCCGCCACCGCCTCCGCCTCGATGATCTCGCGGTCCGCGGGCTCGAACCTGGGCTGAAACCAGCGCTGCGCAATCAGGGTCGGCACGACGGCGCTGCCGATCACCGCGGTCACGAGGATCGTATATTGCCCGCGATCGATGATCTTGTTGGTCAGCCCGAAGAGCGCCGAGATCGACCCGAAGGTCAGCCCCGTCGACATCAGGAGCGTCGTGTACATGCCCTCGCGCCGGTCGAACTCATGATAGACGGTGAGCGGCAGGATGCCGATGAACTTGGTCGCCATCTTGATCGCGAGGAAGATCGCGATCAGGCCGAAAGCCGCCATGACGGCTTGCGCCTCGACCAGCGAGCCCGCCTTGAGGAAATAGAACGGCGTCAGGATCGAGAAGGCGATGATCCGCATGCGATGCGGCAGCTCGGGCTCCTTGAGGAAGGTGGGCGCGAGCGTCATGCCGACCAGATAGGCCGGCAGGACGGCCTCGCTCCCCGCGATGCTGGCGAGCCCCCCGAGCGCGAGCAGCACCAGCGCCACGAATTTGGTCTGCGGCTCACTCACCCGCCCGCCGAGATAGCTGAACATCCGCGGCGCGTAGCGCGTGAGGCCGACAATGACCGCCGCGGTTACGGCGCCGAAAACCACCAGCCACAGACCGTAGTGGGCGAAGACGATCCCGAGCGCCAACACCGTGCCGAGATCGTTGATGAAGCAGGCCGCCAGGATGATCTTGCCGATCTCGGTCTTGTTGAAGCCGGTCTCGATCATCACCGCATAGACGACCGCGACCGAGGTCGTCGACAGCGAGATGCCGGCGATCTGGGCCTGCGGCCAGGCCCAGCCGATGCCCCAATGCGCATAGGCGAGGACGCCGAGATAGGGGGCGACGAAGCCGACGACGCCGATCGTGGTGCTCGACCAGAAGTGCTTGCGCACGATGCGCGGGTCGATCTCGGTGCCGGCCAGAAAGGTCAGCAGAATCGCGCCGAAGCCCGCCAGGAAGTTGACCCAGTCGGTGATCTGAAGCCCGACCAGATTCCCGGCCACCGCGCCGAGCAGGATCTCGATCAGCGCCACCGAGATCGCGACGCGAATCGATATCAGCGCCGCAAGGAATGCCAGACCCAGCCAGAGCGCCGAGTGAAGCCAGATGCTCGCCATGGTTGCGCCCCCTACCGCAGCGTGCGCTGCACTCGTAGGGGTTATCAGCCGTCTGGCAGCGCGCCGGTCGGGCGGTTTGAGGGGAACCCCATCCCCTTTGGATTCAACGACACGCTACGGGAATCGCCGCGCCGGAGTCAACCACGCGCGATCACTTGGCGCGCTCGATCGTATGGAGCGGGACCGTCGCCGAGACCGGGCGCACCGGACGATTGGGCTCGGGAGCTGCGAGCGGCGAGACTTCGCGCAGCGTCGCGAGGCAGCGTGCGGCGAGCTCCTGGTACTCGCGCGTTCCCGTCGCCTTCCAGGCGAGCTCCTCGGCTTTGAGCTCGCGCACGATGCGTGCCGGGATGCCGGTCACGAGCGTGCGTGGCGGAATGACGAAGCCCGCGCGCACGAAGCTCGCCGCCCCGACGAAAGCCTGCTCGCCGACCTCCACGTCGTCCATGACCACCGCATGGATGCCGATGAGCGCGCCGCGCCGCACGCGGCAGCCGTGCAGCACCGCGCCGTGGCCGACGTGCGCATCTGCCTCGAGAAGCACGTCCTCGCCCGGAAAGCTGTGCAGCACGCAGTTGTCCTGCACGTTCGAACCTGTACCGAGCACGATGCGGCCGAAATCCCCGCGCAGCGAGGCGCCGGGAGCCACATAGCACTCCGCCGCCACGCTCACATCCCCGATCAGCACGGCGAGCGGGTGCACGAAGGCACGCGCATCCACCACCGGCGTGAATCCCTCGAAGGCGTAACAGGGCATGACCTACCCGCGAGCGGCCGGGGGGCCTAGGTGCGGCCCTTGCTGAGCACCGCGCTCACCTGGGCGCGAAACTCGGCGGACTTGAGCCGCGTCGCGAAAAGCTCCGCCTCCGCCTCGATGCGCGCGAGCAGCTCAGCAGGATCGCCCCGCAGCAGCCGCTTGGTGGCGCACAGAGCCTCGGCCGGTTGCCGGGCCAGGCGCTGCGCGAGCGAGCGCGCTTCATCGAGTAACTTGTCGGCCTCGACGACGCGATTGACGAGGCCGAGCCGCTCGGCTCCCGCGGCATCGACCGGCGCGCCGAGGAGCAGCAGCTCCGCCGCGCGCTGTTGGCCAACGAGGCGCGGCAGGAGTAGCGAGCTGCCCGCCTCCGGGACGAGGCCGAGTGTCACGAACGGCATCGTGAGCTGCGCGCCCTGCGCGGCCACCACGAGGTCGCAGTGCAGGAGCATCGTCACCCCGATGCCGACCGTCGGTCCGTGTATGGCGGCAACGAGGGGCTTGGCGAACGTGGCGAGCGTCCGCAGCACGTCCATCACCGGGTGGGCAGGCGAGAATTCAGGGCCGCTCAGGAAATCGTTGAGATCGTTGCCCGCGGAAAAGCCCGCTCCGGCCCCGGAGAGCAGCACCACGCGCACCGCCGGATCGGCGAGCGCCGCGTGCAGCTGCGCCGCCAGTGTCTGGTACATCGCAAATGTGATGGCGTTGCGCTTCTCCGGGCGATTGAAGCGCAGCTCACAGACGCCCGCGGCGCGTGAGGCCAGGATCTGCTCGCTCATTTGAAGAGCTTGCCGCTGGCGCCGGCCATGCGCAAGGCGCAGACCACCCCGGGTGCGCCGAGGCCTGCCGGTCCCTCAATGCGCGGCCGCGGGCCCCACGGCGGCGGGCGGGCGAAAGTCCACCTCGCTGTCGGCCGCGAGCCACACGAGCGCCGCCCAGGCGGCGACGTTCTGATCGAGCTGCTCGCGCTCGACCTTGTCGAGCGTGTCGTTGGCAGTATGGTGGATGTCGAAATACTGCGAGCCGTCCTGGCGCAACGCGAACACGGGCACGCCGGCTTCGACCGCGGGACCGATGTCGGTGCCGCCGTCGCCGACGGGCCCGCGCGCGGTGAGCACGCCGATCGGCTGCAGCACGCGCGACGCCGTGTTGGTGAAGTCGCTCTGCGCGACCGCCGCGGGAAGCGCGAGGCTGTAGATGCGGTCGGTGCCGAAGTCGCTCTCCCCGGCGAGCACGTGGCGCGGGAGCTCGGCCTTGTGGCTGTCGGCGTAGGCATGGCCGCCGAACGCCCCGAACGGCGCGACCGGCTGCGCCACCTCCTCCGAGCCGAACAGCACCACCCGTACGGTGCGGCGGGGCGCGCGGTGGGGCAGGTCGAGGATCAGCTTGGCGGCCGCGGTGATGATGGCGGTTCCCGTGCCGTCATCGATCGCCCCCGTACCCTGGTCCCAGCTGTCGAGGTGCGCGCCGAGTAACACAAACTCCTCGGGATGTACTCGTCCCGGGACGTCTGCGACCACGTTCTGCGAGTGCGCATCCTGCACGTAGGAGGCGCTCGAGTAGAGCCGCAGGCGCACCTTGTTGCCCAGGGCCGCCAGGCGCTCGATCTGCTCGGCATCGGGCGCCGAAAGCGCAAATGCTGGCAGCGGCACGCGACCATCCACGTAGAGCGTCGTACCGGTGTGGGCGATGCGGTTGCTGTCGGTGCCGACCGAGCGCATGACGAAGGCGATCGCGCCGCGCTTGGCGGCCTCGGCCGGCCCGTTGGAGCGCGCCTCGACCGCCGCGCCGTAGCCGGCGCCATCCTGGGTGCGCACCATGCGCGCGGAGACGAAGGCGATCTTGCCGTTGAGTGAGCCCACTGGCGCCGCCTTGAGATCCGCGAAGCTCGGCAGGATGACCACGTCCCCTTCGAGCCCTCCCGGGGGAGTCGGCGGAGATTCCCCGAGTGCTGCGACTACCAGCGGCTGTGCGACTGGCGCCACGATTTGCGCGGATTCGACGCCGCGTACCCAGGCGGTGATCGGGAAGGTCTCGACGTGCACGTTGGCAAACCCGAGAGCCTTCAGGCGCCCCATGGCCCAGTCAGCGGCCTGGCGCTCGTTATCCGAGCCAGCCGGTCGCGGGCCGAAGCGCGTGGTGAGCTCGCTCACCCAGTCCCAGGCGAGATTCTCCCCGGTGAGCGCCGCATCGCGCAGCTGAGCCGCGACCTGCTCGTCGGTCGGCTGCGAGGGCTCGACGGTGCGCGCCGCAGCGGAGCGTACCTGGAGCGCGGACATGAGGAGCGGCAGAGCCAACGCTGCCAGGGTGACGCCGCGCGCGCCGCGCCGCGGAAGACCGCTTGAAGTGAGCACGGAACCCCCCGGGGAAGCCGACAACGGCGCGCATTCTAGTTCATGGGCCAAAATCGCAGGAAGCGATTTTGGCGGACATTACTCCGTCGGCCGCCGCCAAGAGGCGGGGCTATTTGCCACTTAAGGCAGTTTCGCGATCGGCTGGGGGCGGGCCAGGTAGAAGCCCTGGGCGAAGTCGACGCCGATGCGCTTGAGCTCATCGAGCACCGCCTGCGTCTCGACGCATTCGGCCACGGTGGCGATACCGAGCGCACGCCCCACCCGGCCGATGGCCTCGACCATGCTGCGGTTGACCGGGTCTTGGGCGATGTGGCTGATGAACTGGCCGTCGATCTTGAGGAAGTCCACCGGCAGGGTCTTGAGGTACACGAAGGACGACACGCCGGTGCCGAAGTCATCGAGCGAGAACTTGCAGCCGCGCGTCTTGAGCTCCCGCATGAGATAGCGCGCATTCGACAGGCTCGTGACGGCGGCCGTTTCGGTGATCTCGAAACACAGGGCGGTTGCGATGGCAGGGTCGTTGACGCTCTGCAGGACGAAGTCGACGAACGACTGCTCGTTGAGTGAGGTCCCGGACAGGTTCACGGCGAGCAGCGGCAGCGGCTGGCCGCGCTTGGCACGCTGCGAGAGAAGCTCGAGCGCCCGATTCACCACCCAGCGGTCGATCACCGGCATCACGTTGTAGCGCTCGGCCGCGGGTATGAACTCCGACGGCGGCACCAGCTCCCCGCCGTCGTCGCGCAGCCGCACGGTAAGCTCATGGAAGCTCGCTCCCGTCTGCGTCCCGAGCGGCATGATCGGCTGGAAGAAAAGCTCGAAGCGATTGTCCTCGGCTGCGCGGGTAACGCGCGACACCCACTGCATCTCGCGGTGGCGGTTCGAGACGCCGTCGGCTTCGTACACGTGGATGCGGTTGCGGCCGGCGTCCTTGGCCGCGTAGCAGGCGATGTCGGCAGCGCTCATCACCTGGGTGACGTTCTCGGTCTCGGCGCGGATCTGCACGATGCCAATGCTCGCCCCCACCGAGAGCGTGCTCGCGCCCCACACGAAGCGGAAGTCGCGGATCGCCTGGCGGATGCCCTCGGCGATGCGGGCCGCCTGCTCGCCGGTGCAGCCCTCGAGCAGCACGCCGAACTCATCGCCCCCGAGGCGCGCGATGGTGTCGGTGGTGCGCACGCGCGTCTGCAGCAGCCCGGTCACATCGCGCAGCAGCCGGTCGCCGGCCTGATGGCCGCAGGTGTCGTTCACCACCTTGAACTGGTCGAGGTCGATATAGAGCAGCGCATACGCGCCCTCGCCGCGCTGCGCCGAGAGCAGTGCCGCGTGCAGGCGGTTGTCGAACTCACGGCGGTTGATGAGCCCGGTGAGCGCATCGTGACTCGCCTGGTAGGCAAGCGCGCGCTTCAGGCGTCTTTCCTTGGTGACGTCGTGGAACACCACCACGGCGCCGATCACACGTCCGGCGCGATCACTGATCGGGGCGGCCGATTCCTGGATCGCGACCTCGTTGCCGGCACGGGTGATGAGCACGGTGTGATCGCCGGCTGAGCCGCTCTCGGCGCGCCCGAGCGCGCCGGCGAGCGAGTTGCCGATCGGCTCGCGGGTGAGCTCGTTGACCAGCTTGAGCACCGCACCGAGTGGTTGCCCGCGCGCCTCGGCCAGACTCCAGGCGGTCAGGCTCTCGGCGACCGGGTTCAGGTATTCGATGAGCCCCTCGGCGTCGGTGGCGATGACCGCATCGCCGATCGACTGGAGCGTCACCTGCGCGCGCTCCTTCTCGGCCAGCACCGCCTGCTCGGCGCGCTTGCGCGCGGTGATATCCACGATCGTGCCTTCGTAGCCGACGATGAGCCCGGCAGCGTCGCGCCTCGGGCGAGAGTTCTCGAGGATCACGAGCTGCTGACCGTCGCGGCGGCGCATGAGGAATTCGGCGTCGCGCATCTCGCCCTCCGACTCCATGCGGCGGGTAAATTCGGCGCGGTCGGCCGGGTCCCAGTAGAGCGCCGCTGCGCTCGGCAATGCATAGAGCTGCTCGGCGCTGTCGTAGCCCATCATCGCGACGAACGCCGGGTTGACCGACAGCAGCCGGCCGTCGCGACCGCTCTGGTACACGCCCTCGGCGATGCTCTCGAAGAGTCCGCGGAACTTCGACTCGCTGCCGCGCAGCGCCTCTTCCGCCAGCCGCCGCTCGATGGCGATGCCGGCGAGCTGCGCCGCCCGCGCCATGATCTGCGACTCGTGCTGGGCCGGCAGCCCGGGCTCGGCCCGGTACACGCCGAGCGACCCGAGCACGGTGCCGTTGGCCGCCTTGATCGGTGTCGACCAGGCGGTTCGCAGCCCGGCGCTGAGGGCCACCTCGCGCCGCTGGTGCCAGAAGGGATCCTTGGCGACGTCGGCGACCAGCACCTGGCGCCCGAGATATACGGCGGCGGCGCACGAGCCGTGACGGATGTCGATGCTGACGCGCTCGAGCGCGGCGCGCATCGGTTCGGGCAGCTGCGGCGCGACCATATAGGCGAAGGAGCCGCCACCCTCGGCGAGCACGCTCACCGAGCACACCGTGCCGACGCCCACCGACTCGACCAGGCTCGTCACTCCGGCGAGCACCTGCGCCAGGGAGGCATTGCGCGTCACCTGCTCGAACACTGCGCGCTCGGCGGCGGCCATGCGCTCGAAGCGCTTGCGCTCGGAGATGTCGGCAATGCTGCCGCGCACCAGGCGGCGGCTGCCGCTCGGCAGCCTCACGAGCCGCACCTCGCACATGATCTCGCGACCGGCAGCATTGCGGTGCGACCACTCGAACACCGGCGCGCCGCCCTCGAGCGCTTCCTGGATGTAGGCGCGGGCGCGCTCGCCCGAGGGTGCCCCATCGGGCTGCAGCGGGGGGCTCAGCTCCACGGGCCCCATCTCGAGGAGGCGCGAGCGCTCGATGCCGAAGAGTTTCTGGCCGTTCACGTTGGCATCGACGAAGCGGCCGGTTTCGACGTCCAGGACTACGATCGCCTCGGGCGCGTGGTCGACGAGGAGACGGTAGCGCGCCTCGCTCTCGCGCACCGCCTGCTCGGACTCGCGCCGTTCGGTGACATCGCGCAGGCACAGCACGAACATCTCGCGCCGCGAGAACGGCGCCTTACTGACGGCGATCTCGGCCGGGAAGGTCTCGCCGTCCTTGCGCCGCGCCCACAGCTCGCGCGCCTTCAAGTCGAGCCCGGTGTCGCCGGTGCTCGCGGCGTAACGCTGCAACGCCTCGGGAATCGTCTCGCCGTTGGCGAGCTTCGGCAGGAGCAGATCGATGCGCTGTCCGATCACCTCGGCTTCCGCGTAGCCGAACACACGCTCGCCCGTCGGGTTGAACGTGCGGATGACGCCGTCCTCATCCAGAGCGAGCACGACGTCCTTGATGTGATCGAGAATGACCTGCAGATGCTCGGAGCTCTGCTCGCGCGCCTCGTGCGCGAGTGCACGGGCCTCATCGGCCATGAGACGCATCGACTCGACGATGCCGCGCCGCTCCTTCTCGACCGTGTGATAGTGATCGTTGATGAGGTTGAGCAGCATCCCCAGGTCCGGGGTCGGGCTCCCGGTGCGCAGCTGCAGCTCCTTGAGCTGAGCACGCAGCGCCGGGTGAAGGTCTGCTGCCCCTTGCGCGGAGGTGTGCGGATCCGCGCGAACCAGCGTGGTCGTCTGCCCTGGCGTCGCCTCCTGAGGCTCGGCGACCGTCCGCATGGTCCTTGGGTTTGACATAATGAAGTCGTTCAGGCCCGATTGAAATGATACGGGTGGGCTCCCGGGCTGCCCGTGAAGCCTCTCCCGATTCTGTCGGGTTTTCTGGACGGTTTTATTTCGCCGAGGCGGTCGGGGTGGGCTTCGGCGGGCTCGACGAGGGGACAGCGGTCGCGCTTGCATCGACCAGACCGTTCCCGGCGATGATCGGCATCGAGTAAATCGGGGCAAGCGTCTGACCGCCGGTCTCGACCGATATCAGCGCACTCAGCGTGAAGATCCCGTCGCGCTTGGGGCGCACCTTGAGGCTCTGATGAATGGGCGTGCCGAAGACCGGCTTTTCCGTCGGGGCGATCGTCCCGCCGCTCACCACCTCGAGGCCGTCGTCGCCCTGGATGCTCCCGGAGATCCGGTCGATGTTATCGGCCGCCGGTATCAGCACTAAGTCCACATCCAGCGGATCGCCGACTTCGGGCCGTGCGCCGAGCTCGAACCTCACCTGCAGCATGGCCGCCCCGTTCTTGCCGGTCGTCACCGCCGTCACGAGGTTCGGGGACAGATTGTCGGCGGGGCTCGCGACTTTTTTCACCGTAGCGGCCTTGGCCTGCTTCGGGGCGGGCGCGTTCTTGGAGCCGCATCCCACGGCGGCCAGCGCCAGGCCGAGAGCGAGCGCCGCAACGAGACTTCGGCTCAGGTGCTTCATGAGACCGGCACGTTACCTCAGGAGCCGGTCCCGACGCACGTAC
>DATKLG010000006.1:0-27567 GCA_035542535.1 Steroidobacteraceae bacterium | reverse complement strand
CGAGCGAGTCGGGCATGGAGCCGAACACCATCTCCCACACCGGCAGCCGCGTGAGACGCTCGTTGCCCAGCATGCCGACGTACAGCTCGCGGCCCTCGATGTACTCCTCCACCAGCGCGTCGGACTTCACCTGCTCGTGCACGAAGGCTATGCGCTCCTTCAGCCGCGCTGCGTCCTCCACTACCGACGCCTGGGCGATACCGAGCGAGGCATCCTCGACCGTCGATTTCACGAACAGCGGGAAGCGCAGCTTGCGCGGCACGTGCACACGCGCCGCGCGCCGGAAGACGGCGAACTGCGGGGTGGCGATGCGGTGAAAGCTGAGCAGCTGCTTGCACAGGGACTTGTCGCGCGAGAGCAGCAGTCCGCGCGGATTGCAGCCGGTGTAGGGCTGGCGCAGCAGCTCGAGAAAGGCCACCACGTGCTGATCGTACGTGACGATGCCGTCGAATTCCTCGAGCAGGTTGAAGACGATGTCCGGCTCCCAGTCGGCGATCACGCCGCGCAGCTCCGTGAGGCTGTCGAGCACGCCCACGCAGCGCACGTCGTGGCCGAGCTTGCGCAGCGTCGAGGTGACGTCGTATTCGGTGCGCCACTCCTCGATTTCCTTCTCGTCGTGGCCTGCGAGGCTCTCCGGTGGCACCAGGCTCGCGTGCACCACGACGAGCGCGCGCAGTCGCCTCATAAGGGCAGCTGCGGAGTCTCGCCCTGGGAGTACAGGCCCGTGAGCCGCTCGAGCATCCAGCGCGTATAGCGCCGCGCGTCGCGGCGGTTGCCGCGGACGTAGAGCCCGAGCCGCTCGCTGCGCTCGATCAGCATGTTGAGGATCTGCTCGACGCTGTAGCGCTCGGTCCTGAGCGAGCGCGCCACCACGCCGCTGAGGCGCCGCGCATCCGCGCGCAACAGCGTCGCCGCGCGGCCCGCGCCGCGGCGGGGGGGCTCGCGGTTGAAGGCGCGCTTGAGCAGCTCATCGGCCAGTCCGCGGCGAATCAGGGCGTTGTGCCTGAGCTTGCGGCGGTAGTGCTGCGCGAGCGTACGGGTGTTGAGATCGAGCGGCTCGATGCGGGTTCGATCGCGTACCGGCGGACGCCGGCCGCGCACGCTCGCGATGAGCTCATCCACGGCCTTGAGCTTGTGGAGCGCCGGCCAGTCGGCGTAGCTCTTGCGCCAGCCCGACTTCGGGGTGAGCCACACCGCGAAGGTCTCGGCAAAGTCCTCGGCGGGATGCGCCTGCGCATACCACTCTCCGAGGTGATGCACATAGCGGCGGCTCCCGGCGCGCGCCCGATAGCGCGCGGGATAAGGGAGCGAGGCCGGCCCGAAGGCCTCGCGCCAGCGCTTGCGCCGGCGCAGGCGGTAGGCATTGTCGAGCGCGTGCCCCGCCTCGTGGCGCAGGATGCGCATCAGGAGGCGCGAGTTCCCGCCCTCGGCCTCATGCATGATGCGCCGCTCGAGCCGCTCGAGCCGCGGGTGCGCGAGGTAGAAGGGCACGGCGAATCCCGGAACGCCATCCGGCGAGAACCACTCCTCGGACAGCCATACGTGCGGGCGAACCCTGAGTCCGCGGCGCTCGAGATCGGAATAGAGCTGCCGCACGTGTGCGGCGAGCGGCGAGCGGGCGATCGAGAGCTTCAGATCGCAGAAGCGCAGCCGCAGCAGCTCCTCGTCCGTGAGGCGCGCCCACGCGGGCGGGCGCAGCCCGCGGCGGCTGCCACGTGAGCGCATTGCAGGTGAACGCCGGCGGGCGGCGCGTGTCGGGGACATACGTGCGAGCGCGAATTTTCTTGGAATCGCAGGCGAGGCGCAGCTTAGCCCAAGCGCGCGGGCGATGTCTTCAGTCACCGAGCGCGACCAGTGCCCGTCCGAGCAGCCGATCGGCGAAGCCCTCGATCAACTGCTGCTTCATCAGACTGTTGCGCCACAAAGTGGGGATGGCGCCTGCAGTGTAGTGGGCGCCGGCGAGCGCGCCCGTGACCGAAGCGATGACATCGGAATTGCCGCCGAGATTGGCGGCCGCGAGCACGGCATCGCGAAAGTTGCCGGTGCTCCCGAGGGCCTCGAAGGCCGCGCCGAGCGCATCCGGAGCGGTCGCGCCGGGCTCGGCGGACGCGCTACCGCCAGGGCTCGCCGCCTGCGGGCGCAGCGCCAGGATGCTCGAGCGAGGCTGGCCCGAGAGCGCCACATGCAGTGCGCGCGCCAGCGTGCGGCACGCGGCCAGCACCGCCGGCGCCTGGCAGGTGGTGCGGGCGGCCTGCGCGGCATGCTCCTCGGCCGCACTCGCGTCGGCGAAGAAGTACATGACGGCCGGTGCGACCCTCGACAGCGGCTCTGGATCCAGGGTCTCGGGATCGTGCGAGCCCGAGAACGCCTGCCGCCGCCACTGAGCCCGGGCGAGCGCGCCGGCGGTACTCGCCGTGATCCCCACGCACTGTCCGGTCGCCGACAGATGTCCCCTCTGCTGCCAGCTCCTGTAGCGCTCGAGCTGATCGCGGGCGTCGAAACCGTTGCTCTCGAGCAGGCTCTCGGCGAGACACAGCGCCATCGCGGTGTCGTCGCTCCAGGCGCCGCGCGGCAGGTCGAACGGCCCGCCGCCGAGCACGTCTCCTACCGGCGCGAATCGCCCGGGCCGCCGAAACTGGGTCGCCGCCGCCACCGCGTCCCCTACCGCGAGGCCGAGGAGCGCACCGAGAAAGCGCTCGCGCACGCCGCGCACGGCCGCGAGCGTCGCCGGCTCGAGCAGCGGGTCGCGGTCGGCCGGTCCCTCCAGCCTCCAACCGCGCACATAGTTCACCTGCGCCTCGGTCTCCGGGACGGACGGCCAGGCTTGAGCGCGCGCGCTCTGCTGCCACAGACGGTTGAGCTCCTCGAGCGCGGCCTCGCCCCCCGAGCCCTCCTCCGCCAGAAAGCACCCGACCACCGTGCCGGTCCGGCCGATCCCGGCGCGGCAGTGCAGGTACACAGGGCGCCCTGCGCGCAGCGCCTGCCGCAGGCACTCGAGAATCCCCACCATGTGCGCGCGCTCGGCGGGCAGGCCGTGGTCGGGGATGGGCAAGCGCCGGTACGTGACTCCCACGGGCAGCTCCGCCTCGTAGGGCGCGAGCTCGCCGGGCTGGGTGAGGTCGATGAAGGAGCCGATGCCCGCCCCGAGGAGCAGCTCCAGGCGCTCGCGGATCGGCCCGGGGCCGGAGCCGCCGGGATACTCGCCGGCGAGCAGCCTGCCGGGCAGCACCCAGTAGCTGTTGGCGAGCGGCGGCTTCGCGCTCGAGTCCTGCACCTCAGGCGCGCACCGGGGGGGAAGCGAGCGCCTCCTCGAGCCGGTGCTCCTCGCGCTCGCTCATCGGCGCCAGGCGCCGCAAGTCGAGGCCGGCAAAGTCGAAGCGGCGCGGATCGGCGAGATGCTCGAGCTCGACGTTGCGCAGCGCCCGGAAGATCGTCTCGGTGCGTCCGGGGAACTCCCGCTCCCAGCCGGCGAGCATCTTCTTCACCGCGACGCGCTGCAGATTCTCCTGCGAGCCGCACAGCTTGCAGGGGATCAGCGGAAAGGCGCGCCCGCGCGCGTAGCGCGCGATATCGCGCTCGGCGACGTAGGCGAGCGGACGGATCACGACGTGCCGCCCGTCGTCGGAGAGGAGCTTCGGCGCCATCGCCTTCAGCCGCCCGCCGAAGAAGAGATTGAGAAACAGCGTCTCGACGATGTCGTCGCGGTGATGACCGAGTGCGATCTTGCTGATGCCGTGCTCGGAGGCGAAGCGGTACAGCGCGCCGCGCCGCAACCGCGAGCACAGCCCGCAGAGCGTGCGGCCCTCGGGCACCACGCGCCTGACGACGCGGTAGGTGTCCTGCTCGATGATCCGGTACGCAACGCCGACACTCTCGAGATAGCGCGGCAGGACCTCGCTCGGAAAGCCCGGTTGCTTCTGGTCGAGGTTGACGGCGATGAGCTCGAAGTCCACCGGCGCGCTGCGCCTGAGGGACAGCAGCAGATCGAGCAGCGTGTAGGAGTCCTTGCCGCCCGACAGGCACACCATGACGCGATCGCCCGGCGCGATCATGCGGAAGTCGGCGATAGCCTTGCCGACCGAGCCGCGCAGGCGCGCAGCCAGGCGGTCGAGAGTCCGGGAGGAATTTGCGTCGGCGCGCTTCACGTCGTCAGATCTGGCAGGTTCGCGGCGGTCGCGCCCTCGCGGCGCGCGGCTTCAGGCCGCCGCGACGCTGGTCGCGCTTTCCAGGTACTTTGCCTCGACGTAGCGGATGAAGGAAGTGGCCGATACCGGCTTGCCGGTGGCGCTCTTCAGCAGCTCCTGCACCGGCACCTTGGCACCGAGGCCGTGCACGTGGGTGCGCAGCCAGCCGAACAGTCCCGAGAATTCGCCGCCGGCGAGCTGCTCATCGAGCGCCGGAACCTCGGCCCGCAGGCTCTCATAGAGCTGGGCGGCGATGACGGCACCGAGCGCGTAGGACGGGAAGTAGCCGAACGAGCCCACGGCCCAGTGAATGTCCTGCAGACATCCCTCCAGGTCGTTGGCCGGGCGGATCGAGAGGCGCGCCTCCATGCCGGCATTCCAGGCTTCGGGGAGGTCGCGCACCGCAAGCTCGCCCGAGAGCAGCTGCTTCTCGAGCTCATAGCGCAGCATGATGTGCAGCGGATAGGTGAGCTCGTCGGCATCCACGCGGATGACGCCGCGTCGCACACGGGTCAGGTGGGCATAGAGGTTCTCGACGTCCCACTCGGGGCCGCTCACCGAGAAGTGCTTCGCGAGCAGCGGCTGGACGTAGCGCACGAACGGCCGGCTGCGGCAAACCATCATCTCGATGAGCAGCGACTGGCTCTCCTCGAGCGCCATGCCGCGGTCGCGTCCGACCGGCTGGTCGCGCCAGTCCTGGGGGAGCCCGAGGTCATACATGGCATGCCCGGTCTCGTGCAGTGCGCCGAGCAGACCCGAGAAGACGTCTTCGGGCACGAAGCGCGTCGTCACGCGGATGTCGCCGGGAACGCCCTCGGTGAACGGCTGTTCGCTCTCATCGAGCCGCCCGCGGTCGAACGGGAAGCCCACCGCCTTCATCACCTCCACCGTCAGCGAGCGCTGCTTGCCGGCCGAATACTTGCCGGCGAGCGGCAGCAGCGGGCGGCCCTCCTGGAGCGCGATCGCCTCGCGGATCAACGAGGGAAGACGGCGGGAGAGCGCCTTGAACATGGCATCGATGTCCGCGGTCGTGATGCCCGGACTGAACGCGTCGACCAGGGCGTCGTAGGGGGCGAGGTTCAGCGCCTGTCCGAGGAGCGCGGCCTTGTCGCGCACCAGGTGCACCATCTCCTCGAGATGAGGCGCGAAGGTGTCGAACTTGCCCTGAGCCCGCGCCTCGAGCCAGCGTGACTCGGCGCGCGAGGCCGCCTTGGCGAGGCGCGCCACCAGGGCGACGGGCGTCGCGATGGCGTGGTCGCGCTGACGGCGCATCTCGCGCAGGTTCGCTACCTGCCAGTCGGCCAGTCCCTGGGTATTGGCTTGCGCCCGGTCGAGGAGGCGCGTGATGCGGGGTGCCGTGAGCAGCGCGTGGTGCTCGGTCTCCAGTGCCGCCAGCTGCTCACCGCGAACGTCAGCGCTGCCGCGAGGCATCATGACGGCGGCATCCCAGCGCAGCAGCGACAGCGCGCCACGGAAGGCATGCAGGCGCTTGAACTCCTGCTCGAGCTGCTTGTAGGGCGGGGCGGACATGATCTTTCGTCGGCGCGCCCGGAAGCCCGATCGGCTTCTGGCACGCGGTCTCGAGAGAGCCTTGGTGGCACCAGAGGTACAGCAGTCAGTTTACCACTTCCCTCAGGTCCCCGCCCGCCCAATTTGTGTGTTTTTATATAAGAAACAAATACTTACGCAGACAGGCTGCGCATGTTCGAGGGCCTCGGGGCCTCGTGGATTATGTTGCGTGGCCCCCAGGCGAGCATCGCGCGCTTGCGCTCCTCGCCCCAGCGGTATCCTCCGAGCGACCCGTCGGTGCGCAGCACGTTGTGACAGGGGATGAGCCAGGCGACGGGGTTGGCACCCACGGCGTTGCCCACCGCCCGCTCGGCGCCCGTGGCCCCCGCCGCCCGCGCCACTTCCGCGTAGGTCGTCGGCCCCCGTGCTCCGACCGCGAGGAGCGCCTCCCACACCTTGAGCTGGAAGTTGGTCCCTCGGACGGCGAGGCGCAGCGGCACCCCGGTGTGGGCCCGGTCGGCGCCGAAAATCCCGAGCGCCAGCCGCTGTGCCCCCTCATCGCTGCGCGTGAGTCGGGCGCGCTCCCACCGGGCCGCAAGCTCCGCGGCCGCGGCGCGTTCGCGGTCTCGATCCTCGAAGGCCAGGTGGCAGACACCGCGCGCGGTGCTCCCTATCAGGGCCGTGCCGAACGGCGTGTCGGTGAAGCCGTAGCGTATCTCGAGGCCGGCCCCGCGCGCCTTGAGCTCCCCCGGCGTCACCGCATCGAGCGTCACCAGCAGATCATGCAGCCGGCCGGGCCCGGAGAGGCCCGCCGCGTAGGCGGCCTCGAGCACCGAGCTCTCGAGCGCCAGTGCCCCGCGCGCCGCCCGTGCGGTGAGGAATGCCAGGTATTGCCGGGGAGTCACGCCCGCCCAGCGCCTGAACAGGCGGTTGAAATGGAACTCGGAGAGTCCGGCGGAAGCGGCGATCGCCGAAAGGCGCGGCTGCTCGCGGACATGCGCGGCGATGAAGCGGATCGCGCGCGCGATACGGCGAAAATCGCGGCTGTCTACGAAGGTCTCGGTGACGGTGCTCATGGCGCGGAATGATAGGCAGTCCCGCGCCCGGCGCGACCCGCTTCTTGCGGTGCCTCGGGGCCCTCGGGCCTTCGGTTACACTGCCTCACCGGGCGCACACCCATGGGCAAACGTGGCGGCAGTGGGGCCAGCGGGCGACCGTCACCCCGACGCCGATCGAAACCGCGAACAGCAACACCAGCGTGAGCCCGACCAGGAAGCGCCGCATGGGTTCATCTTAACCTGACGTCGATCCCGAAATAATGAGCGCCGCCCCCGCAAGACTCACCGTCTGCCTGCTCGCCTCCGAGGTGGCGCCGCTGTCGAAGACCGGCGGGCTCGCCGACGTCGCCCACGCGCTCGGCAAGTACCTGCACGCGGACGGGCACGACGTGCGGCTCTTCACACCGCTCTATGCCAGCATCGAGCGCGCGCCGCTCGCGCTGCGGCCGGTGCCGGGGCTGCAGCAGGTGCCGCTCGCCGTCGGCGTGCAGCGTCTTGTGTTCTCGGTATTCGAAGCCGCGCTTCCGGGAGCCGGCGGGCTGCCCGTGCTGCTGATCGACTGCCCGGAGCTGTACGCGCGCGCGAGTCTCTACACGGCCGATCCCGACGAGCACGTGCGCTTCATCGCCTTTACGCGGGCGGTGTTCGTGAGCTGCACGCTCATGAAGTGGCCGGTGCAGGTCTTCCACTGCAACGACTGGCATAGCGCATTCGGGCCGCTGCTGCTGCGCACCGAGTACGGCCGCGCCGGACCGCTCGCCGCGGCGCACACCCTGCTCACGATCCACAACATCGGTTATCAGGGCATCTTTCCAGCCGCCGACATCGCCGACCTGGGCCTTTCGGCCGGCGACGAGTCGCTGCTCCACCAGGGCGACCTCGCCGCCGGGCGCATCAATGCGCTGCGCCACGGGATCCTGTACGCCGACGCGCTCACCACCGTCAGCCCGACGCACGCCCGCGAGATCTGCACCGAGCAGTACGGGATGGGCCTCGAGGACAGCCTGCGCGCGCGCGGCGCCGCGCTCAGCGGCATCCTGAACGGCGTCGATTACGACGAGTGGGACCCGCGGCGCGACCGCTTCCTGCCGGTGCACTACGACCGGGAGCATCTCGCGGGCAAGGCCGAGCTCAAGCGACGGCTGCTCGCGAGCCGGCGTCTCGGCAGCGCGCCCGGGGTGCCGCTCGCCGGCATCGTCAGCCGCCTCGCGGCACAGAAGGGCATCGAGCTCATGTTCGAGGCTCTGCCGAAGATGCTCGAGTCGCGGCCGCTGACGGTGGCGGCGCTCGGCAGCGGCGAGCCGCAATACGAGCGTTTCTTCGCGGATCTCGCGCTCTCCTTCCCGGAACGGGTGACGTTCGAGGCCGGCTACGACGAGGAGCTCTCGCACTGGATCGAAGCGGCGAGCGATCTTTTCCTCATGCCCTCACGCTACGAGCCCTGCGGGCTCAACCAGATGTACAGCCTGCGCTACGGCACGGTGCCCATCGTGCGCCGCACCGGCGGGCTCGCCGACTCGGTCGAGCATTACGATACGGCGAGCGGCCGCGGCACCGGCGTAGTGTTCAACGACTTCGACGCGCCGGCGCTCGAGTGGGCGCTCGGCTTCGCGCTCGACCTGTACGATCAGCCGGTGCACTGGTCGCGCATGATGCGCAACGGCATGAGCCGGGATTTTTCCTGGCAACGCGCGGTTGCCGAATACCTCGGCATCTACCGGCAGATCGTCCCGGCCTGAGGGCCCGCGGCGCTCACGGCTCGAAGGTGCCGTGCTGCTCGAACGGAATCGTCTGCAGCCACCCCTCCGACAGCGAGACCTTCCCGGACAGCCGATAGGGGATGCTCGCGCCGGCGGCATCGGCCGAGCGCCCGAGCAGCCGCAGCACGGCGCTGGTCACGTGGGTCGTGACGTTCATGTCGAACTCCGCCTCGCCGAGCGCCGGCACGACGAAGCTCGCAGCCGACTCACCGGTCGCGAACGGCTGTCCGTCGACCTCGAGCGTGTACTCGATCCCCTTGATGGGAAGCGCGCGGTCGTTGGGGTTCCGGACGTGCACGCGCACCTTGAGGCGCTGGGTGAAGAAGTCACCGCCCTCGAGCTGCAAGCCGACGACCGTGAGCTCGGGGGTCGTGAACTTCGGCACGAGCGCACAGCTGCCGAGCGCGGCCAGCGCGGCCAGCGCGACCAGGGCCGCTCTCATGCGCGCCGTCCGTACACGGCGTTGAGCGCGGCGTAGCGCCGCGCGAGCTCCCCGGTGAGCGCGCCCGCGGGCAGCCGCCAGGCCCAGTTGCCGTGCGCGGTACCGGGAGTGTTGAGGCGCGCCTCGGAGCCGAGGCCGAGCAGGTCCTGCACCGGGACTATCGCGAGCCGCGCCACGGAAGCGAGAGCCGCGCGGATCAGCGCTTCGGGCAGCGCGCCGGCGGCGGCGCCGAGGTACAGATTCACGCGCGCGGCACTGTCGGCGTCGAGGTGCGAATACCAGCCGAGCGTCGTGTCGTTGTCGTGTGTGCCGGTATACGCGACGCTCGAGCGCTCGTAGAGATACGGGCGGTGCGGATTGTCGGCATTGCCGTCGAAGGCGAACTGCAGTACGTGCATGCCCGGGAGGCCGAAGCTCTCGCGCAGTGCGAGCACGTCCGGCGTGATGACGCCGAGGTCCTCGGCCGCGAGCGGCAGATCGCTGAATTCCTCGCGCAGGCGCGTCAGCAGCTCCGCGCCCGGCGCACTGTGCCACGCGCCGCCGCGCGCGTCGGGCGCGCCGGCCGGCACCGCCCAGTAGGCGCTGAGCGCGCGAAAGTGATCGAGACGCAGCAGATCCAGGCGCGAGAGCTGCGCCCGCACCCGCGCCACCCACCAGGCAAAGCCCTCGCGCCGCTGCCCGTGCCAGTCGTAAACGGGGTTACCCCAGAGCTGCCCGAGCTCGGTGAAGTAGTCCGGCGGCACTCCTGCGACGGCCGCGGGCTCGCCGGTGGCGGTGAGCTGAAAGAGCTGGCGATGCGTCCAGGTCTCCACCGACGAGGGCGCGACATAGAACGGCAGGTCGCCGAACAGGCGCACTCCGCGGCCGCGCGCGTAGTCACGCAGCCGTTGCCATTGCAGATGAAAGGCGTACTGCTCGCGCGTGATGCGCTCGAGCTCCGCGAGCAGCTCGCGGCGCGCCATCGCGAGCGCCCCCGGCTCACGGTCGCGCAGCGGCGCGGGCCATGACCAGAACGGCGCGCCGCCGTGGGCCGCAGTGAGCGCCTCGAACAGCGCATAGTCGGGCAGCCAGCCGGCTGCGGCCGCGAGGAACTGCGCATCCGGCGCGAGCCCGGCGCCGGGCAGCTCGTCCGAGTCGAGGAACTGCGGGTTGCCCGCCCAGTCCGAGCGAACCCAGTAGGGCGAGCCGTCCGCTCCGGTAGGACCGACGGGCAGGATCTGCCACACGGAGAAGCCCGCTTCGCTCAGCCAGTCGACGAAGGCGCGTCCGCCGCGGCCGAGCGCGGCGTCGAGCGCCGACAGCGGCAGCAGCGCCCCGGCGCGGCGCCGGTCGAACACGGGCAAGCGCATGCCGGCCATGCGTACGCTGCGCGCTCAGCCGGCGCCGGCGCGCCGCATGGCGGATGCCATCGGCGCCTCCTCAGGTGCGCAGCTTGCGCAACATGTCGGACGTCACCAGCACCACGCCCTTCTCGGTGACGTGAAAGCGCTGCTCGTCCGCGGGGCGATCCGTGCCGATCGCGAGGCCGTCGGGAACCTCGCAGTCCTCGTCGATGATCGCGTTGCCGATGCGGCAGCCGCGGCCGATCTGGGCGTGCGGCAGCACCACGGAGCGCTGGATGGTCGTACCCTCCTCGACCCGTACGTTGGAGAACAGCAGCGACTCGCGCACCACGGCGCCGGAGATGATGCAGCCGCCCGACACCATGGAGTTGATGGCGATGCCGCGCCGGCCGTCCTCGTCGAGGATGAACTTCGCCGGCGGCTGCTGCAGCTGGTAGGTCCAGATGGGCCAGTCCTCGTCGTAGATGTTGAGCTCGGGGTGCACGTGCACCAGCTCGAGGTTGGCGTCGTAGTAGGCGTCCACGGTACCGACGTCCCGCCAGTAGCTCTGGGCGCGCGTCTTGACGTCCTGGAAGGGGTAGGCAAACACCTGACGGCCCGCGCTGATCGCCTCCGGCAGGATGTCCTTGCCGAAGTCATGCGAGGAGGCATCGTTGGCGGCGTCCGCGCTCAGCATGCTCTCGAGCAGCGCCGCGTTGAACACGTAGATGCCCATCGAGGCGAGGACGATGTCGGGGCGCTGCGGCAGCGTGTCCGGGACCGCCGGCTTCTCCGCGAAGCGCGTCACGCGGTTCCACTCGGTGGCCGTGAGCACCCCGTAGTGGCGCGACTGCTCCGCGGGCACCTCGACCACGCCCACGGTGATGTCGGCGCCCTTCTCGACGTGATAGGCGATCATCGGACCGTAGTCCATCTTGTAGATGTGATCGCCGGCGAGCACCAGCACGTGCTTGGGCCGGTGCGAGGCGATCAGCTCGGCGTTCTGGTATACGGCGTCCGCCGTCCCGCGGTACCAGTTGGGGCCGGTCTGCTGCTGCGCGGGCACCACCTCGATGAATTCGCTGAACTCGCCGCGCAGGTAGCTCCAGCCGTGCTGCACGTGCTGGATGAGGGACTGCGCCTTGTATTGCGTGAGGATCGAGATCTGGCGGATGCCGGAATTGACGCAGTTCGACAGCACGAAGTCGATGATGCGGAACTTGCCGCCGAAGGGCGTCGCCGGCTTGCAGCGGTTGAGCGTCAGGTCGCGCAGGCGCTCCCCGCGGCCGCCAGCCATGATGACCGCGAGCGTGCCGCCGGTGAGGCGGCTCACGTAGCGGCCTGAAGAGGCGCGGGCGGGCTGTCGGGCCATGGGCGCTACTACAGCGCAAGCCGCCGCCGCGGCGCAACCGGGCGAGTGGCGCAGCTCACAGCCATTTCATCAGCCCGAGCTCGTACGGGTGGCTGAGCAGCTCGTGGTACGGGTAGATACGGATCTCGGTGGCGAACTGGCCGCATTCCCTGGGGTCGACGTCGAGCGCGAACACGGTCTCGCCGTTTGCCGATTCGTCGGCCGCGGCGAGTGCGCTGCGCCACTCGCCGTCCGGCGCCGGCCGCCCGTAGGAGGAGAGCGACGGCGGCGTGCGGTCGGCCAGCGGCAGCAACCGCCGGGCCAGGAACTCGACCCGCACGTCTGCGGGCGCAAGTCCGTTGAGCGCCACGGCGACCGAGAGGCGCAACCGCTCGCCACGCGGCAGCTCGCGCGCCGCATCGCTCACGAGCTTGAGACTCACCCTGGGCCAGGCCGCGCGCACGCGCTGCTTCCACTCGGCGAGCGTGCGCGCTCCGGTGAAACCCTCGGCCGCCAGCCGCCCGTACTGGGCGATCGCCGGCTGATAGACGCCGCGGGTGTAGTCGCAGACCACGCGGCCCATGTTGAAGCGCGGGATGACGGTCATCATGGCGCGCTTGCTGCGCCGCACCCATTCGGGCGGGCTCGCGGGCGAGCTCTCGTCGTAGTAGAGCGGCAGCACTTCCTCCTCGATCGTGTCGAGGATCATGTCCGCCTCGAGCCGATCGCGCCGCTCGGGATCGGCCACGCTCGCCGGCTGGATGCCCCAGCCGTTGTCGTGCATCCAGCCCTCGGCCCACCAGCCGTCGAGGATCGAGAGGTTCAGCCGTCCGTTGATCGCGGCCTTGATACCCGAGGTGCCGCTCGCCTCGAGCGGGGCGATCGGGTTGTTGAGCCAGACGTCGACCCCGGTGACGAGGCTGCGTGCGAGCTGCAGGTCGTAGTCCTCGAGAAACACCACCCGCCCAAGGAACTCGGGATCCATCATGAGCTGGCGGATCTCGCGCAGCACCTGCTTGGCAGGCTCATCGGCCGGGTGCGCCTTGCCGGCGAACAGCAGCACCACGGGGCGTTTGGGGTCGTGCAGCAGCCGCGCCAGGTGCGCGCGGTCGCGCATCAGAAGGGTCGCGCGCTTGTAGGTGGCGAAGCGCCGCGCGAACCCGATCGTGAGCACTCCCGGGCGCGACGGATCGAGCAGCCGGGTGACGTGACGCAGCTGCGCGGAGGACAGGCCCTTGCGCTCGTACTCGCGCTGCAGCCGCTCGCGCACGTTCGCCAGCATGCGAGCCTTGACGTCCTGTGCGGTCGCCCAGTAGCGCTCGTCCGGCACACGCTCGAGCGCGCTCCAGAAGGCGGGATCGCTCTGCCGCTCGCGCCACTCGCGCCCGAGCTCGCGGTCGAAGAAATCGGTCCAGCGCTGATGGAGAAAGGTCGGGACGTGCACGCCGTTGGTGACGAACCCGACCGGATTGTCCTGCGGGCGCAGCTCCGGCCACTGGTCCGCGCACAGCCGTGCCGACAGCCCGCCATGAACGCGGCTCACGCCGTTTACGTGCCGCGCGCCGTTGAGCGCGAGGCGCGTCATGTTGAAGAGGTGCGGCGCCGCCGGGGCGCGCGCCAGGTCGAGGAAGCGCTCGACCGGCAGGCCGAGCTCACGGATGAATTCGCCGAAGTGCGCCAGCACCAGGTCGTGCCCGAAGGCGTCGTGCCCCGCGGCGACCGGCGTGTGGGTCGTGAAGATGCATTCGGCTGCCACGGCCTCGAGCGCCGCATTGAAGGCCAGCCCCGCCGCCAGGTGCTCGCGCAGCAGCTCGAGGATGAGGAACGCGGCGTGACCTTCGTTCAAATGCCACACCGCGGGCTGCCTGCCGAGCGCGCGCAGCACGCGCACCCCGCCAATGCCGAGAATCATCTCCTGGCGGATGCGGGTCGACTCGTCGCCGCCGTAGAGGCGATGGGTAATGTCGCGATCCGAGGGCGCGTTCTCGGCGCAGTTGGTGTCGAGCAGGTATACGGGGACGCGGCCCGCCTGGGCTCTCCAGGTACGCGCCACCACATCGCGCCCCGCGATGCGCACGCTCACCTTGAGCCATTCGCCGGCGGCGGTCCGTACCGGCTCGACCGGCAGATCCCGCGGGTCCCGTTCGCGATACTCCGCCTGCTGAATACCGTCGTTGTCGACCGTCTGCGTGAAGTAACCCTGCTCGTAGAGCAGGCCCACCGCGACGAAGTTGGTGCGCTCGTCGCTCGCGCCTTTGCAGTAGTCGGCGGCGAGCACGCCCAGTCCGCCCGAGTAGATGGGAAAGCTCTCGTGAAAGCCGTACTCGGCGCAGAAGTACGCGATCAACGGCTGCTCGCCGTCCGGGGAGCTCACGCGCACGTAGGCATCGAGCAGCTCGAGCGCCGCGTGGTAGCGCTCGCGATAGCCGGGGTCGCTCGCGCAGCGCTCGAGCGCTGACTGATCGACGCATCGGAGCATCAGCCGCGGGTTGCCGCCGGTCTGCTGCCACAGCTCGGGGGCGAGATCCTCGAACAGCGCCCGGATGGGCCGATGCCAGCTGAAAAAGAGGTTGCCGGCCAGCTCCGTAAGCCGGGCCAGGCTCGCGGGTATCACCGGAGTGACTTCGAGGAGCGAGTTTCTCATCACCGGCCTTGCTGGATTGCAGGTCAAAGTCTAGCAGCCGGACACGCCGCTCCGTTCCACCCCACGCCATCGCCCGGCTCGTCCGCATCGCAAGCGAGAGCAGGCCCTTATGTAAATATGGCAGGTATGTTCATAGTACTAGTTGACAGGTAATATTAGTATGTCTACAGTACTGGCAAATGGACGATACCCAGGCACGCAAGTTTCAGAAAGACCTCAACTCAGGGCTCGTCGCGCTCGTGTTGCTCGCGGTGCTCGAGCGAAGTCCCGAAGACCTTTATGGCTATGAGATCGCCAAGCGGCTGCAGCGGGCCAACGAGGGTGAGGCGCTCTTCAAGGAAGGAACGATCTACCCCGTGCTGCGTACCCTGGCCGCCGGGGGACTTCTCACCAGCCGGGTCGTGCCTTCCTACTCCGGCCCGCCGCGGCGCTATTACCGCATCACCGACGAAGGAAGGGCGTTGCTCGCTCAGTGGAGCGGCATCTGGCGCCAGACCCGCGGCTTCGTCGATCGTTTCATCGAAGGAACCGACTCATGAGTGCTCATGCCCCCCGCTCGATCGATGAGTATCTGAAGCAACTGCGCGCCGCGCTCGCGGGTCAGGACCCGGCGCTGATTCAGGACGCGCTCTACGACGCGGAGGAATACCTGCGCGCCGAGGTCGCGGCCCATCCGGGCAAGTCCGAGGCCGACGTGCTCGAGCTGATCGCGAGCACCTATGGCGCGCCCGAGGAAGTGGCCGCGGCCTACCGGGACACGGAGGCGAAGGTGAAGGCGGCCCTCAGGACCCCGGTTGCGGCGGCCGGGGCGGGCACGAGCGGCTGGCGGCGTTTCTTCGGCGTCTACCTCGACCCGCGCAGCTACACCTCGCTCTTCTACATGCTGCTCACGCTCGCCACGGGCATCGTCTACTTCACGATCGTGGTAACAGGCCTGTCACTGTCGTTTGGTTTTGCGATCCTCATCATCGGCATCCCCTTCTTCCTCGCCTTCATCGGCATCACGCGGATCATCGCCCTCGGCGAGGGGCGCCTGCTCGAGGCGGTGACCGGCGAACGCATGCCGCGCCGACCGATGCACCCCGGTCCGCCGGCCGGCTGGCTGACCCGCATCGGCGAGATGCTGAGGGACGTGCGCACCTGGACGACGCTCCTGTACATGCTCCTCATGCTGCCGCTCGGCATCGTGTACTTCACGCTCGCCGTGACCGGCCTCGCCGTCGGCCTGTCATTCACCTGCCTGCCCCTGCTGGTGTTGGCGCGGTGGCTCGGATGGGACACGAATGCCACGGTGTTCTCCGACGATGTGCACATCGGCGGCTGGGCGCTCTCCGACCACTCGATGGTCTCGGCCCTGATCCTCGGCGCCATCGGCGTGCTGATCGTCACCCTCCTCATGCACGCTGCGCGTGCGATCGGGCGCGGGCACGCGCATCTCGCCAAGGCGCTCCTCGTGGTGCCGGGGGCGTGAGGCGCGGCGGCGCAGAGCAAGCGCGATACACTGCGCAGGATGCGCCTCATCCGGGTAATCGCCTGCGCCCTGGGCCTCGCGGCCGTATTTCCCTGCGCCGCGCTGCCGGCGCCGCCGAGCTCAGCTCCGCTCACCCTGCCGCCGATCGTCATGCCCGCAGATACTGTGCCGACGCCGCAGGCTGTTCCCGCCGCCGCGCCCGGCTGCCTGCCGACCGGTAACGGCTACCTCAAGGCGACCATCCGCGGCGCGCTCAACCTCGACATCGACTGGCACAACGCCGAGATCGAATGCGATGGCGGCCCGCGACCCGACGGCAGCGGCATCCGCATGAGCTTCGCGGGACCCAAACGGGCCGACGGGCAGCGGCTGCGCATGGTGTTCGGGGTGAATGCGGCGCGCGAGGGACACGGCGGCCGCACGCTGCCGACCAATCTGACCCTGATCGTCGAGGGCGGCCAGCGCCTTTACACGACGCGCGGCACGGAGCATTGCACCGTCGACAGGCTCAGCCAGCAGCGGCTGCGCGCGCCGGGCACTCCGCGCAGGTATCGCGTCGTGGCACGCGGCTTTTGCGTCGCCCCGGCGAGCACGCTGAACGGTGCCGAGCACGTTCTCGTCAGCAGCTTCGATTTCGCGGGCAACGCCGTGTTCGGCGACGATGCGATCCGGTGACAGGAGACCCATGATGAGAGGTGTCACGCGCGCCCGGTGCGCCGCCGTCCTGATGTGTGTGGCGGGCGCCGCTCTCGCGCAATCGGGCCCGCCGCTCGACCTCGCGACCTTCCCGCGCGCCGCGCTCGAGGTCGTGCAGCAGCGCCCGCCCTCCGAGCCGCGCCGCCTGCACTTCGACGTGTGGGTGGCGGATACGCCGGCGCGCAGCGAGCAGGGCCTGATGTTCGTGCGCGACTTACCCGCCGGGCGCGGCATGGTCTTTCCGTTTGAGCCGCCGCGCGTCGTGTCCTTCTGGATGAAGAACACCTATATCGAGCTCGACATGCTGTTCATCGACGCGGACGGGCGCGTCGTCAGGATGATCGAGCGCGCAGCCCCGCTCAGGCTCGATCTGCTGAGCTCGGAGGTGCCGGTCGCAGCGGTCCTCGAGCTGCGCGGCGGCGAGGCGGGGCTGCTCGGGCTCAAGGTCGGAGATCGCGTCAGCTGGAAGCGGGTCGACTCCGCGGCACACTAGGCGCGTGCCTACGCTCCGCCCGGCGGAACCGCGTCGAAGGAGAGCGCGGTGCGCGGCTGCGAGCCGTGGATCGGATTGGTTCCATGCCACATGTAGGACGGAAACAGCACCACCTGCCCGGCATGCGGCTGGACCACGCAGCCGACGCCGGCTCCCGGGGTCGGAAAGCGCGGCTCGCCGAGCTTGAGCCAGCCGCTCTTGAGCTCCGGATCGCTCGCCTCGTCCGGGACCTCGAGGTAGTAGGCCGAGCTGATCCAGCCCTGGTTGTGAAAGTGGTTGACGTGAAAGCCGCCGCGATTGAGCCGTACCGACCAGGCTGCCGCGATCTGCACGGCCCCGACGTTGCGGGCGCTGAAAGGATGGTCGGGGTTGCGGCCCACGGCCCCGAGATAGGCGCGCAGCGGCTCGTCGAAGCTGCGCATGAGCGCCTGGATCGCCGGGTCGGGATCCATCACCAGATTGCGCGTCGACTGGCGGCCGTTGCGCAGGCTCTCCCCGAGGGGAAAGGCGTCGCCGCGCAGGCGCGTCGCCAGCACTGCGAGCAGCGCCGCGTTGAGCTCGGCCATGGAGGAGTAGCCGAGAGGCGGCTGGAGCGGATAGACGCGCACCAGGCGCTGGTACTCGTGCAGCTCCTCGTAGAGAGGTAGTCCGAGGAGCCGCGCGGCGAGCGCCTCGTAGGCGATCCAGCCCTGCGCGCGCGGCGTACGCGCGCGCTGGGTGCGGATGAAGGCCAGCGCCTCCTGCGGCCGCTCGCGCGACAGGAGGATCGAGACCAGGTTCTCGACCACGCCTGCGTCCTCGGGAAGCGCCGCGGCCGCTTCCAGCGCCTCCGTTTCCGCCTCGGCCAGCTGCTCCCCCTGGCGGATGACTCGCGACAGGAGGTAACGCAGGCGCGGCACCGGACCCGCGCGCTTCAGCTCCTCGCGCAGCAGCCGCTCGGCGACGTCGCCCCTGCCCGCATTGAGGAGCAGCCCGGTGAGCGCCTCCTGCAGATTGACGTCGTCGCGCGCCGCCAGCACCGCCTCGGCCAGCGAGCGCGCGAAATCCGCATCGCCGAGCGCCTGGCGGACGCGCGCCAGATACAGCTGCGCATCGGCATGGTGCGGCCGCAGGCTGACGGCGGCGGCGTAGGCGCGCTCGGCGTCCTCGAGCCGCCCGAGCTGACCGAGCGCCTGGCCGCGGGCGAGCTCGAGCTCGAAGCCGCGCACGCCGAGCGCCTGCGCACGGGTGAGCGCGGCGAGCGCCTCCTCGGCGCGCTCGAGCCGCGCCAGGATCGACCCGAGCCGGCGATACAAGGCCCCGCTTCCGGCGGGCTTCAAGGCGAGCGCCTGGCGGTACGCCCCCTCGGCCTCGAGCAGGCGGTTCTGCTTGGCAAGCACGAACCCGAGCGCCGCCCAGCCGTCCGGAGCGGCGCGATCCGAGTCGACCAGCGTGCGGCAGTGAATCTCCGCCTCACGGGTGCGCCCGAGGCTGTCGAGCGTCAGCACCAGTCCGTGGCGCGCGCCCCGCTCCCCCGGCGCGAGTTGCAGCACCCTGCGATAGACGCGCTCGGCCTCCTCGAGGCGCTCGGCACGGCGCAGGAACGTCGCGAGATTCAGCCGCAGCCGCGTGTCGGCGGGGTCGAGCTCGACGCTGCGCCGCAGGAGCTGCTCGCCCCCCCGACGGTCGCCCCCGCGCGCACGCACCAGCCCGAGCAGGTGGAGCGCTGCGGCGTTGTTCGGCTGGTCGGCGAGTACCGTGCGGCAGGCGCTCTCGGCCGCGGCGAGCTCGCCGCGGTTGAAGGAGGCGGAGGCCTGGGAAAGCTGAGTGTCGAGTTCGGCCGCAGTGAGCACGCGGCCACTCTAATCAATCCACGACTCGTACGGACGACTACTTGAGCGGCGCGGCCGCTCCCGAGTGGTCCGAGGTGTGCGGCGGCTTCTTGTGCTTGTGCAGAATCGGCTTGCCGACCGGCGTGCCGTAGACATGGCTCGCCGTGTGGTGGGGGGCGAACGAGCTCGCCTTGTGCTTATGCGTGCTGTCGGGAGGATCGGCGAGCGCGCTCCGGCCGGCCATCAGCGCCAGCAAAGCCGCCGCACACACCAGGGCGCCCCCACGGCCCCTTGGTACCGCGCGCGGCGGCACGCTAGGATGCCCCGCCCGCTGCAACCGCCTCATTCTCATGATCAACAAAGGTATCGTCCTCGCCGGTGGCTCAGGCACCCGACTTTATCCGGTCACCCGGGCAGTCTCCAAGCAGCTGCTGCCGCTTTATGACAAGCCGCTCGTCTACTACCCGCTCGCGACGCTCATGCTCGCCGGAATTCGCGACGTACTGCTCATCTCGACGCCCGAGGACCGGCCGCTGTTCGAGCGGCTGCTCGCGGACGGCTCGCAATGGGGCGTGCGCATCCGCTACGCGATCCAGCCCGCGCCGCGCGGCATTGCCCAGGCGCTCCTCATCGGCGCCGATTTCATCGGCACGGACGCCGTGTGCCTGGTGCTCGGCGACAACCTCTTCTACGGGCACGGCCTGCCGGAGCAGCTGCGCGCGGCGGCCGCGCGCGCGCGCGGCGCGACGGTGTTCGCCTACTACGTGCGCGACCCGGAGCGTTACGGGGTGGTGGAATTCGATGCCCGCGGCCGGGCGGTCGGGCTCGAGGAGAAACCCGCCGCACCGCGCTCCCACTATGCGGTGACCGGCCTGTACTTCTACGACGCCGACTGCGTGTCGGTGGCGCGCGAGCTGAGTCCTTCCGCGCGCGGCGAGCTCGAGATCACCGACGTCAACCGCGCCTATCTCGCCCGTGGCGATCTCGCGGTCGAGGTGCTCGGTCGCGGCGTCGCCTGGCTCGACACCGGCACGCACGCCTCGCTCCTTCAGGCCGCCAACTTCGTCGAGACCGTCGAGGCGCGCCAGGGCCTGAAGATCTGCTGCCCGGAAGAGATCGCCTACCGCCAGGGCTTCATCGACCGCGCACAGCTCGAGCGGCTGGCGGAGCCTCTGAAACGCACCGGCTACGGCGAGTACCTCGAGAGCGTGCTCAAGGAGCGGGTGTTCTGATGCGCGCGACCGCGCTCGCGCTCCCCGACGTGCTGCTGATCGAGCACCAGGTGTTCGAGGATGCGCGCGGTGCCTTCTACGAGAGCTGGAACGAGCGGGCCTTCGCCGCCGCCGGCGTCGAGGCGCGCTTCGTGCAGGAGAATGTCAGTCGCTCGCGTGCTTACGTGCTGCGCGGGCTCCACTACCAGATCCCCCACAGTCAGGGGAAGCTGGTACGGGTGCTGTCGGGGGAGATCTTCGACGTGGTGGTGGACCTGCGCCGCTCGTCGCGCTCCTTTGGCAGCAGCCTGAGCGTGCGGCTCGGGCCCGATGCGCGCTCGCTGTGGGTGCCGGCAGGCTTCGCGCACGGATTCCTCGCGCTCGCCGACGAGACGCGCGTGCAATACAAGGTGACCGACTTCTGGGCGCGCGCGGCGGAGCGCACGCTGCAATGGAACGACGCCGCGCTCGGCATCGACTGGCCGCTGCCCGCAGGCGTCGAGCCGCTGCTCTCGGCCAAGGACCGCGAGGGCCAGCCGCTCGAGCGCGCGGAGTGCTTTCCGTGAGAGTGCTGCTGACGGGCGCCGGCGGACAGCTCGGCCGCGCGCTGAGCGCCGCGGCTCCCGCGGGCGTCACGCTGCGGGCGTGCGCGCACGCCGAGCTCGACATCGCCGACGAGACCGCCGTCGGCGCGCTGTTTCGCGACCTGCGTCCGGAGCTCGTCATCAATGCTGCGGCCTTCACCCGGGTCGACGACGCCGAGCGCGCCGCCGAGGCCGCCGCGCGCGCCAACAGCTCAGGCCCGCGGACGCTGGCCGCCGCCTGCCGCGCCGCAGGCGCGTGGCTGACCCACGTGTCTACCGATTTCGTGTTCGACGGCCGCCAGGGACGCCCCTACGGCCCTGGCGCCGAGCCCAATCCGCTCTCGGTCTACGGCCGCACCAAGCTCGCCGGCGAGCGGGCGGTCCTCGGCGAGCTCGGCGAGCGCTGCGCGGTGGTGCGCGCCTCGTGGCTGTACAGCGCCGCCGGCGGCTTCGCGGCGCGCATGCTGAGCCTGATGAGAACCAGGCCGGAGCTGCGCGTGGTGAGCGACCAGGTAGGCGCGCCGACCCACGCCGCCGGGTTCGCCGGGGTGCTGTGGGCGCTCACGGCGCGGCGCGCCGCGGGGCTGTGGCACTGGAGCGACTCGGGCGTCGCGAGCTGGTACGACTTTGCGGTCGCGGTCGGCGAGGAGGCGCTGCGCCTGAAGCTCCTGCCGACCGTGCCGCCGATCACGCCGATCGACACCGCCGAGTACCCGACCCCGGCCGCGCGGCCCGCATACAGCGTGCTCGACAAGCGCGCCACCGAGAAGCTCCTCGGGGTGAGCGCGCCGCACTGGCGTACCGCGCTGCGCGCGACCCTGGCGCCGCTCGCCGTCGGCGGAGCGTCCGCATGAGGCGGCTGCTGGTCACCGGCGGCGCCGGCTTCATCGGCGCGAATTTCTGCCACTACTGGTGCGGCGCGCATCCGGCCGACCGCGTCGTGGTGCTGGACTCGCTGACCTATGCCGGCAACCTCGCGAGCATCGCCACGCTGCTCGATGCGGGGAAGCTGCGCTTCGTGCGCGGCGATATCGGCGAGCACGAGCGCGTCGCCGCGCTGCTCGCCGAGGAGTCGATCGGCACGATCGTGAATTTCGCCGCCGAGTCGCACGTCGACCGCTCGCTCGAGGACCCGGCGCAGTTCCTGCGCACCAACGTGCTCGGCACCCAGGCGCTGCTCGAGGCGGCCCGCGGCGTCTGGGGACCCGACGCCGGTGCGCGCGGCTGCCGCTTCCATCATGTGTCCACGGATGAGGTCTACGGCTCGCTGTCGCCCGAGGCGGCCGCGTTCACCGAGAGCACTCCCTACGCGCCCAACTCTCCCTACGCGGCCAGCAAGGCGGCCGCCGATCACCTGGTGCGCGCCTATGCGCACAGCTTCGATCTGCCCACGACCATCAGCAACTGCTCGAACAACTACGGTTCCTATCAGTTCCCGGAGAAGCTGCTGCCGCTGTGCATCCTCAACATCCTCGAGGGCCGGCCGCTGCCGATCTACGGCGACGGTCAGCAGATCCGCGACTGGCTGCACGTGAGCGATCACTGCCGCGCCCTGGAGCTGATCCTCACGAAGTCCCCGCCCGGTGAGACCTGGAACATCGGCGGCTCCACCCAGGATCCGAACCTCGTGGTGGTCGGCACGGTCTGCGATCTGGTGGACCGGGCCTTCGCGGCCGAGCCCGGCCTCACCGCGCGCTTTCCGCGCAGCCCGCCCGCCCAGGGCCGCGCCGCGCGCACTCTGATCGAACACGTCCGCGACCGCCCCGGACACGACCGCCGCTACGCCGTCGACTCGGGCAAGATCGCGCGCCGGCTGGGCTTTCGCGCCGCGACGCCGCTCGCGGCGGGCCTCGAGGCCACGGTGCGCTGGTATCTCGACAACGAGGGCTGGTGGCGCGGCGTGGCGAGCGGCGAATACCGGCGGTGGTACGCTCGCCAGTACCCACAGGCGCAGCGCACATGAGCACTACCCAGCCCTCGAGCCCCGACGAAGCGCAGCGCGCGGCGCGCACCCTGTTCCGCCGCGCCCGGCTGCAACGCTGGCTCGGACGGCGCGGCGCAGCCCTCGCGCTGTGCCGCCAGGCGGTCGAGCGCGCCGATTACTCGCGCGCCTACACGCTCATGTCGCAGCTCGCGCTGCCGGGCGAGGACTACTTCCAGGTCCTGGCCCGCATCCACCGCCACCTGCGCCCGCGCAGCTACCTCGAGATCGGCGTCTCGCGCGGCGACTCGCTCGAATGCGTGCTGCCCGGGACGCAGGTGATCGGCATCGATCCGCAGCCCAGGCTCGCGCGCACGCCGCCCGCTAACGTGCGTATCTACGCCGAGACCAGCGACGATTTCTTCGCCAGGTACTCGGCGCGCGCCGAGCTCGGCGGGCAGCCGGTGGAGCTCGCCTTCATCGACGGCATGCACCACTTCGAGTACGCGCTGCGCGACTTCATCAACGTCGAGCGCGAGTGCTCGAGCAGTTCGGTGATCCTGATCCACGACTGCTACCCGCTCGATGAGCGCACCGCACGCCGCGAGCAGACCACCGGCTTCTGGAGCGGCGACATCTGGCGCCTGCTGCTGCTGCTGCGCACGGAGCGGGCGGACCTGACGGTGCGCACCATCGCCACCCGGCCCACCGGGCTCGGCCTCATCTTGAATCCCAACCCCGCATCGAGCGTCCTCTCCGACCGGCTCGATGAGCTGATCGCGCAGTACCTGGCCACGGACTTCAGCGTGCTCGGCTCGGCCAAGGCCGAGAGGCTCGGGCTCCTCGAGAACCGCTGGCCGGTGATCCGCGCGCTGCTCGATTCGCGGCCGAAGTCCTGACAGGCAACCGGGCTAGCGGACCATATCCTCGAGCCGGGCGCGCCAGGCGCGCCAACGGACCAGGGTCCGCTTGCGGATCCGGACGATGAACTTGAGCTGCTCGAGGAGTCGCATCAGAGCCGGCGCGGCCCAGCGCGGCACGCCCGCGCGGTACACGTGGCCGGAGGAGAGCGTGCGCGAGCCCCGGAACCCGGGATACATCCGCCGCACCCGCGCCAGCTCCTCGCCGGGATCGACGCCCATCTCGGTGAGCTTGCGGTAGAAGGCGGTGGGACGCCCGTCACCGGTCCGCGTATGGTCCATGCCAACCGCATCCACCACGTAGATCGGGTGACGTCCGCCGATGACACCCGCCCACGCGAGGTCGTTACCCCACGTGCTGCGCGTCATGCCGAAGGTCGGCAGGAGCTCGGCGAGTGCCGCCTGCGAGAAGCACGGCGCCATCACCTCGACGAAGCTCACCCGGCGCAGCACGCACACCGGATTGCGCACCAGCGCGTTGATGGTCGTGTGAGTGAGCCAGCGCAGCGCCGGCTGCGAAAGGTAGGTCGCGTAGCGCTCGCACAGGGCGAAGAAGCGCGACAGGTCCCCGGGACGCAGGTATACGTCGTCGTCGAGCAACATGACGTAGCGATAGTCGCGGTAGCCGGGATGCTCGCGGGCGAATTCTAGGAAACCGTCGAGCTTGTTGAAGCCGCCGTGGGAGTAGAACTCGGCCAGCGCTTCCTCGCGAGGCGTGACATACCAGCTGACGCAGCAGTCCCAGTTGCGCTGCGGGTCCTCGGCGATCAGGCGGCCGTGGAGCGACGCGGCGCCGGCCCGCACGAACGCGAGGAAGGGCCGCCGCGCGCGCGGCGCTTCCTGCTCCACCTATTCCTGCGCTTCCCGTGGCCGCCAGGCTGCGGCAAGCTCCTGCTGCTTGCGCGGCGGCACCGGGTCGTAGTGGCTCAGCTCCATGGTGTAGGCCCCCTGCCCCCCGGTCAGGGCCTTGAGGCGCGACTGGTATTCGGAGATCTCGGCGAGCGGCACCATGGCCTGGAGCGTCGCCCGCTGTCCCGGCAGCGTGTCGCTGCCGGAGATGCGCGCGCGCTTGGTGGCGAGGTCGCCGGTGATGTCGCCGATCGCGCTCGCGGGCGCGGTGATCTCCATGCGCATGATCGGCTCGAGCACGATGGGAGTCGCCTTGCCCAGCGCATCGAGGAACGCCTTGCGTCCGGCGGACACGAACGCCACCTCCTTCGAGTCGACCGGATGATGCTTGCCGTCGTACACGGTGACGCGCACGTCCTGGATCGGAAAGCCGGCGAGCGCGCCCTCGGCGAGCACCTGCCGCACGCCCTTCTCGACCGCGGGAATGTACTGCCCCGGGATCGCGCCGCCGACCACGTCGTCGACGAACTCGAAGCCCGCCCCGCGCGCCAGGGCCTCGATGCGCAGGTACACCTCGCCAAACTGTCCCGCGCCGCCGGTCTGCTTCTTGTGGCGGCAGTGCCCTTCGGCGGGGCGGGTGATCGTCTCGCGGTAGGGAATGCTCGGCGGATGCGTCTTGACGTGCACGCCGTAGCGCTCGCTCATGCGCTCGAGCAGCACCCGCAGGTGGAACTCACCCATGCCGTAGAGGACCGTCTCATTGACCGAGGCATGGTGCTCGACACGCACGCACGGATCTTCGGCGGTGAGCTTGTGGAGCGTGTCGGCGAGACGCTGCTCATCGCCGCGTCGCTCGGGCTCGATCGCGACCCCGAGCATCGCCGGCGGGAAAGACACCGCCTTCAGGTGATACTGGTCCTCGTCGTGCGAATCGTGCAGTACCGCATCGAGGTGCAGCTCGTCGACCTTCGGCGTGGCGCAGATGTCGCCCGGCCCGGCCGCGGCGATCTCCGTCGTGTCCTTGCCGAGCAGGCTGTAGAGATGCGCGATCTTCACCGGCTTGCGCGCATCGCCCACGAACAGCTGACTGCCCTGACGCACCGTGCCCTGATGCACGCGCAGCACGCCGAGCTTGCCGACATAGGGGTCGATGCTCACCTTGAAGACGTGCGCGATGACGTGCTGGGTCGGGTCCGGCGCAACCGGCACGCGCTCGGCGTCCGCGCCGGTGCCCTTGAGGAACGGCGGCGGGTTGCCCTCGGCGGGATTCGGCATGAGGCGCACGATGACCTGCAGGAGCTCCGGGATCCCCGCGCCGCTCTCGGCCGAGGCGAAGCACACCGGCACCAGATGGCCCTCGCGCAGGGCCTGCTCAAAAGGGTCGTGCAGCTGCTCCGGGGAGATCTCCTCGCCCTGCTCGAGATAGAGCGCCATCAGCTTCTCGTCGAGCTCGACCACCTGGTCGATGATCTGGGTGTGGGCGGCCTCCACCGAAGAGAAGTCGGCAGCGCGGCCGTGCGGCTGGAAGAAGCAGTCCACCACGGAGTCGCCGCTGCCCGCGGGAAGGTTGAGCGGCAGGCACTCGTTGCCGAAGGATTCGCGCAGCGTTTCCAGGACCTGCGCGCAGTGCGCGTCGCGGCTGTCGATCTTGTTGACGATGATGAAGCGGCACAGCCCCCGGTCGCGTGCGAAATCCATCAGGCGCTGGGTGAGCGTATCGACGCCGCTCGCGGCACTCACCACGACGCCCACCGCCTCGACCGCCTCCAGCACCGAGAGCGTCTTGCCGAGGAAGTCCGGGTATCCGGGCGTATCGATGAGATTGATGCGGATGCCATCGCACGCGAAGCTGCAGATCGCGGTATCGAGCGAGTGCTGCAGGCGCTTCTCCTGGGGGTCGAAGTCCGAGACCGTGGTACCGCGGGCGAGGCTGCCGCGGTTGCGGATGGCGCCAGCCTGCAGCAGCAGTGTCTCGGTGATCGAGGTCTTGCCTGCGCCGGCCGGGCCGACCAGCGCAATGTTTCGGATGCCCGACGTCGCGTTCCCCATGGCGGATGCTCCCGGATCTTTTATTTGGACGCCCGCAAGGAGCATCACCGGTTCGTCAAAGCCTACTCCGGGGGCGTACCGGCGGCTACTCGGCGGAGTACCATGCGACAGAAGCCGGCGGGTATGCCGCCAGGGAGCCTTGTCACCATGAGCGATCGACGGCCGCAGGCGCCGCAGCAGCGCCCGAAGAGCGAGAAGGTGCAGCGCCAGCTGGACGAGGCGCTCGAGGACAGCTTTCCCGCGAGCGACCCGGTCTCGATCGTGACCTCGCAGGACGAGGAGGATTGGGGCGAGGAGGCCGAGGAGCCGGGTGAGAGCCAGGCGCCCGGCACTAAGGCGCCGTCAGCTCCAAAGTCGAACCCGCCTGATTCACGGTCGTGAGCACGATCGGCCGCCGCCACACGCGCTGCAGATAATCCAGCACCTTGCGGCTACGCTCGAGGTCGAGACCGCGTCCGTCCACGCCGCTGTCGTGCGTGAGCTCGAGCGTGCCGTCGTTGCGCACGTGCTGCGCGGAGACGACCGGCGCGCCGAAGTTGTACTTCGGTGCGAGCACCGCCTCGTGGAGCCCGGCGAGCTCGGGCTCGAGAACCTTGATCTGGCCGTCGCTGCGCGCACTGTAGCGGAACAGTCCCAGCTCGTCGGCGAGCTCGCGCGTCAGATGGTTGCGCACAAAGGCGAAGTCGTCGTCCTGCTCCATGATGTGCCGCGCGGCCTCGAGCCCGTCGCGCTCGACGATCTTCTCCCACATCGCAAAGCCGAGGTGATAAGGATTGATGGCGAGCGACACCTGCGCGTCGGCGGCGATCGGCCGCACGACGTCCGAGTGGCACTTGATGGCGTCCACGTAGGACTGCTGCGGGATGAAATCGGCCTCGCGCAGCAGGCGTGCGTGCCAGTAGGATGCCCATCCCTCGTTCATGATCTGCGTGGCGAACACCGGGTAGAAATAGAAGGACTCCTCGCGCACCGCGAGGAAGATGTCGCGCTCCCAGCTTTCCATCTCAGGCGCGTAATGGGCGATGAACCACAGCAGGTCGCGCTCCGGATGCGGCGGCACCGGCGCGCGCTTGCGCGTCTCGAACACGCCATGCGCCGCCACCGGATCGAGCGAGGCGAAGCGGCGCCGGAAATCATCGTCGACCAGGGCCTTGGCGTCCGGCAGGAACTGGGGATAGCGCTCCCGCCGCAGCCGCTGGTCGATGTCGATGTGCTGTTCGAGGGCGAGCGCCGCATCGAGCGCGGCCTCGACTCGCTCGATGCCGTGCGTCTCGATGGCCTGGCTGATCTGC
>DATKLG010000005.1:0-71855 GCA_035542535.1 Steroidobacteraceae bacterium | reverse complement strand
AGCCAGTGCGCCCTTCAGCGTGCCTTGATGGTCTCCGGATCAACCGTCTGCGCTTGCTTCTCAGCTGCCTGGGTCTCGATAGCTCGCTCGGCATGAAAGTCTCGGGCGATCTGGCCGCGCATTCGCTCGCGCAGTTCTCCGTCGACCGGAGTTTGGTCGAGCAACGATAACAGCCGCTCCTCGGAGACTATTCCGCGACGAGCAAGCTCATGCGTGAATATCAGGTCCTTGGCGCGTGCGGCGGCGTACTTTGCTATAGCCAGATCGTGCGGCTCCAGACACAGTCCTTTCACACCCTCGGTCTCGCCGGGAGGCAAGTTCACCAACCGTCCCTTCCAGCCTCTTGGCAGAGTCGCACTGCTCACATCAACCGGATCCGCGTAGTAGCCGAAAGTCTCGTGAAACGGCGAATCGACCCCAATCGCATTCAGCCACTCGGTTCGATCTGCATGTTTCGAGGCGATTAGATCCACCTCAAACGAGGTGAGAATCTCGTCAGGAACATCGGGGTACTTACCGTGGAGAGACTGACTACCAATGATGACGAACTGCTTTTCGCCCGTAATGCGGCCCGCAGCCCGCAGCACATGATCAACCTGCTGCTTCTTCATTCAGTTTTTTCACTTCCTCTTTCGGAAGCAAGCCGACGAATGGCGCCGACTGCCGAAGTCTGACCGCGTCGTCGTCGCGTCCGAGCATCGCGGCAAAAAGCTCTCCGTCGTCTTTTCCCTCCGCAATGTCTCGCCATTCCTCGTAAGCCGCACCCCAAACGCCCTGCCGTTCCCACCGATGTAGGTTCGCGAGGATCTGAGCGCGTATCTCGCGCGGCGTGAACCGCCGTACGATCGCCAGCGAGATGGACCGCCTGAGCTCGTCCAATTCCTGATGTAAGAACCCCCCTCTTGACGGGGGGCGAAGACCGCGTTCGGTGAGGTCTAGCGCATCACCTTCGCTCAAGCCCCACGCGTCAAGAGTTGTCTTCGGTAGCAGAACGCCAAGAGAGTTGCCGATTCGCCGCAGCGGGACTTTCATCCCATAAATTATAACGCGTTATTACATCGGCGACAATATTGGTAGAAAGGGCAGCACGTCACGAGCGGCAACTGACGGATCTTTCGGGGAGACATATAGGAGGCAAGCATTCGGCGCGCCGCCAACTATCTGATTCCAAAAGTCGATACGCCTTCGTCCGGCCAATCCATCAGCGCGTCGAATTGGTCGACATGTTAGGGCTCGATGAGTGCGAGGCGTTTGTTGGCGTCAACGACGCCGTCTCAGTTTCAGGTTACGCAGCGATCCAGTCTTCCAGACGAAGACCCGCGATCTGTGAAAGCTCTCGCGTGCTGTGGGTAACCAGGATCGCGTCCAGTGAGTGCGCGTGACTCCCGATGAGAGTGTCGAGCGGCCCAACCGGCCTGCCCCGCCCTGCGAGCGCGGCCCGAACTTCCCCATAGCGCATCGCCGCGTGATCATCGAATGCGGCTATCTCGAGTGCCAGCAGAAACTCGCTGAGTGCACCGTGCGCGTCCCTTGGACGGCTGCTCTTGCCTGCGCCGAATGCAAGCTCGCCTAACGTGATCGACGATACTCCCACTTGGCCGATTGACTTGCCGCGCAGCTTCTTGAGGGCGCCGGGGTGCTTCTTGATGACGGCAATGCAGGTGTCGGTATCGAGCATCCACTTCACGGCAGCGAATCCCGAGCCTCCGCCTCCGCCGGTTGCTCGCGCTCACTCATGAAGTCCGGCGGAAACTTATCGAGGCTTTCGACCAGTGTGTCCCACGACTTGGCCTTCGGCAGGAGCACGACTGCGCTGCCGACCCGCTTGATCAGCACCTCTTTCCCGGCAAAGCGAAACTCCCTCGGCAAGCGCACAGCCTGGCTGTCGCCGTTCTTGAACAACTTAGCGGTCTTCAACTGAGATGCGGCGGTCGATGTTCCCGCGGGGATTCGTGGCCAATTGGGCGAGTCTACCGGCCGCGGGATATACCCAACTCGCTCACCGAGCGGCTCACAGCGGCTTTACGTTGGCCTTCTCCCAGGCGCGCACCTTGACGCGCGCCGCATCGAAGATGCGCTCGTAATTGCCCTTGCGCACTTTGAGGCTCGCATCCGGCGTCAGCAGTGCCCACACGGGCGCCCACAGCTCGTAGACGCGCAGCTGCGTTGCCTGATCCGCTGGCGCGACGTTGTCGGTGCCGAAGAGGAACCGCTCCGGATGCGCATTGAGCATGTGCGCAACGCGCTTGACGCTTTCCGGCGTCGCGATGGCGTACTTGGCCACCTCGTCCCAGGAGATATCGAAGGAGAGGTGCTTGAGCGTCGGGTCCGTGACGAGCTCCTCCACGATCTGCTGGTAGGCGGTGCTGCGCTCGGAGCTGCCGCTGCTCGCCTCAACCTGCGTCGGGTGCACCACCCGCCCGAGGCCCAGATGCGCCCAGATGATCGTGGTCTTCGGGTGCCGGCGCAGGAGGTCCTTCATCTGTTGCAGGTATACCGGCTCGGCGCCTGTCTTGGCGAAGGGCATGTCGATATCGCTGTGGATGATGACGACAAGCCCGACCTCGCCCGCGAAGTCGAGGATCCGATCGAGCGCCGGGTTGGTCAGGCTCGCAGTCTCGCCGGCTACCTTCGAGGAGACGAACTCCTTGTGAATGGAGAACTCCCCGATGCCGCTGAAGATTCCCGGAAAGAGCTCGAGCACACGGCGGATGTGATCGACTCCGTACATGTCCGCCGGATTGAATCCGGTGATCATCGGATCCAGCCGCGCCTGCTGCTCCCTCGGCAGAGACTGATAGACGCGCGCAATGTAGGCGTCGGTGAAGGAATAGTAGTAAAGCGGTGCGTCCGACTGCAGATAGTAAGTGGGCGCGAAATCCCCCGAATTGGCGTACGACCAGGTCTGCTGCAGAGGGATGCCGAAGAGCGTCGAGCGACCGATCTTGTCTCCCATGATCTGCTCGACGTACTTGTGGATGTCCGTGCCCTTCTGCACGTAGTTGGTGAGATGAAAGTGCGAGTCGTTGAACAGGTAATCGGGCTTGCCGGCGGCGCCCTTGTTCTCCGCGCCCGGGAGGCCCGGGCTTGCGGCCACAGCGAGCGCAAGCGTCAGCGCCGCCAACGCTCTCCACCGGTTCGGGAATCGCATATCGAGACCTCCTCAGCGCATCATGCGGCGACGAACCGCCGCGATCAAGCAAAGTGGCTCGCGAGCTTGAAGGTCAGACTGCCGCTGCGGCCGGTGCGCGCGGCGGCGCGCGGCTCAGGATCCACAGGGCGCCCGGCAGGGCGGTGAAGTCGGCCACGAGCGCGAGCACGAATGCGGTCGAAGTGACGATGCCGAACTGACGCATCGGCGGCAGGTCCGCGAACGCGAGCGCCAGGAAACCGCTCGCGTTGATGACGGTCGCAAACACGATCGGCCGCCCGGCGACGATGAGCGCGCGGCGCAGCGCCGCCGCCGTGCCGCTCGAGCGACCCTGCTGGAAGTGGTAGAAGAAGTGAATCTGGTCGTTCTCGGTCGCGCCCAGCACGGTCGATCCGATCAGGATGGTGGCGATGTTGAGCGGGATGCCGGTGCCCCGCATGACGAGGAAGACGCCGAGGATCGCGAACACCGACGGAATCATCGCCATCAGCCGCCCCGCGGGGCTGCGGAATACGAACAGGAAGGCGATGAAGATGACACTCGCCGTCAACGCGAAGCTTTCGGTGAGCGTCGGCACCAGGTGCTCGCTGATCCGCGCCGCCAGCACGCCGCTGCCGACAGCCTGCGCCCGTACGCCCTGCAGCGCCGGCTCCTGCGCCGCGAGCGCACTCAGGGTCTGCTCGATGAAGATGCGCATCGCGTTCGTCGGCCCAAAGAGCTCGGCGCGCCCGCGGACGCTGAGCCGCACGCTCGCGAGGTCGCGGAGGTCCACGTAGCCGCGTGCGCCGGGCTCGGTGAGCAGGATGCGCTCGAGGTCGGCGGCGAGCTTCGGCCAGGCGGCTGCCTCCGCCGGGAGCCGATCGGAGCCGGTCTGCACGTAGTGCGCCCAGCGCAGCACCGAGGTCGGTCCGTCGACGGCGGTGATGCGGGGATCGCGCTCGAGGCGCTTGCTGAGCTCCTCGACGGCGCGCAGCAGGTCAGGATCGAGCGCATGTCCGGGCGGTGTCTGCAGCCAAAGCTCGATGACGTCGAGCCCGCTCAGCTCGCGGAAGCGCCGCGTGTCCTGCGCGACCCGCTCGTTGGGATTGACGTAGCTCAGCGAGTCGGTCTCGAGCGGCAGCGGCGCGATTGTCCCCGGAAGGCCGAAGAGCGCCGCGGCCCCGCATGCCATCACGGCAATCGCGCCGCCGACCAGCACCCAGCGCCAGCGCCGGGTCCAGGGCACGAGCCAGTCGGCCGCGCCTTCGAACCAGCGGCTGGCCGGAGTGCGCGCGGCGCGGATCGGCACCCGCAGCAGCGACTGCAGCGCCGGAAAAAGACTGAAGCTGGCAATCCAGGCCACGAGCAGCCCGCCGGCGGTCCACAGGCCCATCTCGCGCACCGGGCGGATGTCCGAGACGGCGAGCGCTGCGAAGCCGACCGCGGTCGCAAGGATCGAGGCCGTGCACGGGAGGAATTTGTCGGCCAGCGCACGCACATGATGCTCGCGGGGCGTCACCGCGTCGCTTGTGTCGAGGTAGCGCGAGTGGATGTAGACCAGCGTGGCGGTGGTCGTGACCATCACGGTGAGCGGCACCAGCGCCGAGACCACCGTATGCGAGAAGCCGACGAGATCGGCGAGGCCCATCGCCATGGCGACCACCGCGCCGAGCGTCAGGACGACCGCCGCGAGCGTGCGCCAGGAACGGTATACGAGCAGCACCAGCGTGAGCAGGAAGACGCCAAACAGCGGCATGAACCGCTTGGTCGCGAGTCCCGTCTGCCGCTCGAGCCAGGCATCGAGCCACGGCGAGCCGACGCGCCGCACCGCCGTGAGAGGCGAGCCGCGTGCCTCGAGCGGCGCGAGGCACGACTCGATGGACTCGAGCGCACGGTTGCGCTCGGCCGGGGAGTGCACGCGCAGCTCGAGCGCGATGCCGAGATGGTGGTCGCCCAGGAGCCCGGCACGGCGAAAGAGCGCCGTGCCGGTCGCGAAGGCGCGCACACGCTCGAGCTGCGCCGCGCCGACCGCGGCGCCGGGGACCGCGAGGCGGTAGAGGGTGAGAAGGCTGTGAGGCTCGACCTGTGGAATCCGCGCGAGCTCGCCCTCGAGCCGATCGGTAGCGGCCAACACGGCGGGACTGAGCGGATCGGGCGCCTCGAGAATCAGCAGCGCCTGCTCGCCCTCGGGAAACAGGCGCTCGAAGTCGCGCGTGGCGCGCGCGACCGGATCGCTCGCGACCATGAGATGCTCGATGGCAAGATCGTCGGGAACGTGCAGCGCCCCGTATGCACCGGCGATGCTCAATGCCAGGAAGAGCGCTGCGATCCAGCCCCGAAGCAGCAGGACGCGGCTGAAGATTCGTACAGCCCCGGGCGAGGCCGGCACACTCATGAAAAGGGGCGCTCCTGCCGACCGCGCGGGTTCCTGGCGCGCACTGATGATAGCCTAAACGAATGGCTACTCTGCTGGCGGCCGCAGCCGTGACGCTGGTCTTCTGCGCTCCGGGCTATCCGGGGGACACCGGCGACGCTCAACCGACCCTCGATCAGTTCGCGCAGAAAGTGGCGGCAGCCGCCGGCTGGCCCAAGGGCAGCCTCACGGCCATCTATGATCCAACCGAGTCGGGCGGGCTCGCGAGGCTCGCGAGCGCCGACGCCGCGCTCGCTTTCATCCCCTATCCTTTCTTCGTCGCGCATGCGCAGGCGCTGCACCTCGCGCCGCTCGTCCTGGCGGATGTGGCCGACGTCGGTCCACGCGAGCGTTGGACACTCATCGCCAAGCGCGGCCGCGTCACGGGACCCGCATCGCTTGCAGGCTTCACGCTCCTCAGTACGGCGGGCTACGCCCCGGAATTCATCACCCGCTCGGCGCTCCCCACGTGGCCGCTGCCAGGCGACGTGCACATCGAGGCGACGGCGCAGGTGCTCGGCGCGCTGCGGCGTGCGGCGGCGGGCGAGCCGGTCGCGGTGCTGCTCGATCAGACCGGCACGGCGGCTCTTCCCAGCCTGCCCTTTGGCGGCGAGCTGGCCGCGGTCGTGCAGTCTCCCGAGCTCCCGGTCGCCGTGCTCGCCGTGGTCGGCGCGCGGCTCCCGGCGGCCCGCGCCCGCAGCCTGCGGGCGGCGCTCCTCGGCCTCGGCCACGAGCCGGCCGACGCGCAGCTGCTCGCGGAGATGCGCCTGCGGGGCTTCGTGCCGAGCGAGCTCGCCGGACACGCGGCGGGGCCGTGAGGCGTCCGGCCGCAGCTGCCGCGCTCGCGCTCTTCGCGGCCGCCTGTGCGGCTCCGCCCGAGCGACCTCGGGCATCGAGCGCCCCGATGTCGACCGAGCAGCGGGTCGAGGCGATCCTGAGGGATGCGCGCATGAGCGAGCACGAGGCCGACGCCAACGTCCGCGCGCAGCTGGCCGAAGACGCCGGCCGCGAAGCGGACAGCTGCCGCGCCGCGGAGCCGCAGGCCGCCGGCTGTCTCTACGGATACGCGCTCGCGCTCGGTCTGCAGGCACGTGCTCATCCGGCCCACGCGGGCGAGTCACTCAAGCGGATGCTCGCCGAGCTCGAGGCCGCCGAGGCTGCGGATGCCCTCTACGATGAAGCAGGCCCGGCGCGCGTGCGGGCGCTGGTGCTGACGCGTGCACCGGGATGGCCGCTCGGCCCCGGGGATCCCGCGGCCGCCGTGGTCGCCGCACGGCGCGCCGTGAACTTGAGGCCGCAGTATCCGCCCAACCAGCTGGCGCTCGCCGAGGCCCTGGCTCGCAACGGCGAGGCGACTGCCGCGCGCGAGGCGTACCAGGGCGCGCACGAGGCGGCACTCGAGCTGCCGCAGTCAGCCGACCGTGACGAGTGGCTGCACGAAGCCGAGCGGGCGCTGCAACACTGACGAAGCCCGGTTGGCTAGAATCCGCGCTGTCGTCCCCCGGGGAGAGAGTCTGTGAAGCCACTCGCGCCGCTCGCGTTCCTCGGCACCGTGCTGCTCGCCGGCTCGTGGGCGGCGCGTGCCCAGACGCACATCGATCCGAATTACCCGATCCATGACCGCAACCGCCCGCAGCCGGCGGCGATCGATCCCGGCACGGCGAGCACGCAGGCGCTGGCGGGACGCGCGCCGTCGGACGCGGTCGTGCTGTTCGACGGGCGCGATCTCTCGCATTGGCAGCATCAGGACGGCGGTGCGCCCAAGTGGAAGCTCGGTGACGGCTTCTTCGAGGTGGTTCCCGGAAGCGGCTACCTGTACACGCGCGACGCCTTCGGCGACTGCCAGCTGCACGTCGAGTTCTCGGAGCCGGACCCTCCGAGGGGAGAGGATCAGAACCGCGGCAACAGCGGCGTCTTCCTGCACGGCCTCTACGAGGTGCAGGTGCTCGACTCCTACCGCAGCCAGACTTACCCCGACGGCCAGGCGGCCGCGGTCTACGGTCAGTTTCCCCCGCTCGTCAACGCGGCACGCGCCCCGGGGGTCTGGCAGAGCTACGACATCATCTTCCACGGTCCGCGTTTCGATGCCGCAGGGCACCTCACCCGCCCGGCACGCCTGACGGTACTGCACAACGGCGTGCTGGTGCAGGACGACGTCGAGCTCAGCGGGCCGACGGCGCATCACCAGCGTCCACCCTACGCGGAGCAGCCGGAGAAGCTGCCGCTCGCGCTACAGGACCACGGCGACCCGGTCCGCTATCGCAACATCTGGCTGCGCGCGCTGCCTGGGAGCGCGCGCTGACCGCCGCCTACTTCGCCGTGTACTTGAACTTCTGTCCGGCGACGGCCGCCTGATACATGGCGCCGCCCTTCACGATCGTGAAGACCGCCATGCCTTTATAGTATTTGCCCGCGGTGGTCGCGTCGTTCTTGCCTCCTGCGGCCCCGGCGCTCGCGCCGCTCGTGCCGGCACTCGCGCCCGCAGAAGCCGTGATCGCCACCGCGTTCACGTCGGCTCCGAAGGCGAATTCCCCGCTGGTGAATTCATCGAGGGCGCGCTTGTCCTCGAAGAAGATGATCTGGCTGTAGCCCTGGCCCCCGGCCTGGAACCCGATGCTGACCTGGGTCATGCTGGTGTCGCCGATGTGCTTACCCTTCGCATAGACGCGGCCCTTGCCGTACGCACCCCCGATCCCGAGACCACCCTTGCCGATCGTGGGGAATACCGCATAGCCATAGCAGTTCTTGAAGAACCCGGCGCTCTGGCCGGCGTTCTTGAAGAGCGTGATGGTGTCGCTGTACTCATCAGCCCAGACGGCTGCGGCCGCCATCAACAGCACGGCACCCCAGAAAAGAGCGAACGACCGCTTCATGACTTCATCCTCTCTCTCAGGCGTCGTAAGCGCCAGTTGGTTTCATGTTTCGCACAGCGCTTCGGCCGCTGTCATCAGTAGAACTACGCATCGCCGCGGCCCCGGCCGCTGCGCCCCGCCCGGCGCTGCTGCTAGTATACCCCTCTAAGGTATAAGCTGAGGTGATGCCGTGGCTCACACCGTTCGCGACAGGCAGAAGCTGCTCAACCGCATCCGGCGCATCCGCGGCCAGGTCGAAGCGGTCGAGCGCACGCTCGAGGGCGAGGCCGACTGCTCCGAGGTGATGCATCTGCTCACCGCCTCGCGCGGCGCGATCAACAGCCTGCTCGCCGAGGTCCTCGAGGATCACGTACGCGAGCACCTGCTCGGACGGGTCTCGACCGGCACCCGTGCCGAAGCTGCCGACGAGCTGATCGACGCGATTCACGCCTACTTCAAGTGAAGCCGGTGCGCCCGCGCGCCGCCGCTCAGGCGGCCGCCCCCTCTTCTTCGCCGCCGCCGCCGCCGAGCACCCGGGCGAGCGCCCGGCAGGCGTCCGTCACCGTAAAGATTCCGACCAGCTTGTCGTCCTTGGTCACGATGGCCGAGCCGATGTGATTGTCCGCCATGGTGCGCGCCACGACCGCCACCGGGGTCGAAGCCGGCACCACGCAGGGGCGCTCCACGCAGGCATCGCGAACTTTGAGCTCCTGCTCGCTCGCACCGCCGAAGTCCGGTCCCAGAATCAGCTTGAGGTCGCGATCGGTGAGGATACCGACGAGCGCGCCGCCCGAGGTGACCGGCAGATGGCGGAAATTGTGCTCGCGCATCACGCGGTGCGCGGCCGCGAGCGGCGCGTCGAGGTCGACCGTGTAAGGAAAGGGCGTCATGAACGCGATGACCTGCGGATTGCGCTTCATCGCACTCTCAGCTCCAGTGAACGCCGCGCATCAGTGAGGCGAATACCGCCATGTCGGGCGTCGTCCGGGTGTCCGAGCCCGGCACCCCTCCCGCGGCCTCCGACTCGGGAAACATGCTGAAGGCCTCGCTCATCACCGCGCGCGTGAGGCGCGGCGCGAGAATGTCGAGCAGCTGCGCGAAACGCCCGAGGCGCGTAGCCAGGCGGTCCGAGCGGTGCACGATGGCGTGGCAGAGCATGTCGGCGGCCTGCTCCGGCTGGATGAGCGGGAATTGCTCGTAGAACCTGGTCGGCGCCACCATCGGCGTGCGTACCAGCGGCAGGTTGACCACCGCGAAGTGCACGCCGCGGGCGTCGTACTCTCCCGCCGCGCAGCGCGTGAACGCCTCGAGCGCCGCTTTCGAGGCGTTGTAGGCGGCGAAGCGCGCCGCGTTGGTGAGCACGCCGATCGAGGAGACGCTCACCACCTGTCCACCGCCGTTCGCGACCATCGCCGGCAGCACTCCGAGCGTCATCTGCACGGCCGCGAAGTAATTGATGCGCATGACGCGCTCGTAGTCGTGCAGGCGGTCGTAGGTGTTCTCGATGGCACGCCGGATCGAGCGTCCGGCGTTGTTGATGAGGATGTCGACGTGGCCATGCTCCGCGAGCAGCTGCGCCAGGAGCTCGCTGCACGCCTTGGGATCGGTGAGGTCGCAGGCATAGACGCGCACCGTGCCGCCCTTGGCCTCGATCTCGGCGCGCACCTGCGCGAGACGCGCCTCATCGCGCGCCACGATGAGCACGCGCGCGCCCGCGGCGGCCAGCTTGAGCGCCGTCGCGCGGCCGATACCCGATGAGCCTCCGGTGATCAGCACCGTCTTGTCCCGGACTGCATCGCGCAGGTTGCGCGCCTTGAAGAGATCGGGATCGAGATGACGCTCCCAGTAGTCCCACAGGCGCCAGGCGTACTCCTCCAGCCTCGGAACCTTGATGCCGGCCGCACTCAGCAGGCGCTGGGTGTGAGCCGAATCGAAGCTCGTCGGGTAGTCGAGCAGCGCGACCACCGAGCGCGGGATGCCGAGCTCGCGCAGCAGCTGCTCCAGGATCCGTTGCAGCGGACGAAGCCTGCCGGCGCCCGCGGTCGCCAGCCCGACGGCGCTGCCGAGCACGCTCGGCTCGAGCCGCAGCGACATGACGGGCGCGTGCGCGGCCCGGGCAAACACGTTGAGGGTCTCGCCGACGCGCCGATCCTCGGGATCGGTCAGATGGAAGCAGCGTCCGTCCTGTCCGGGCAGGTGCGCGAGATGTGCGAGCGCCGCCGCCACGAAATCCACCGGCACGAAATTGACGTGCCCGCCCTCGAAGCCGATCAGGGGTACCCAGGAGGGCAGCGCGCCGCGCAGTTTCTGGATCAGCTTGAAGAGATAATAAGGCCCATCGACTTTATCCATCACTCCGCTCACGGAGTGACCGACCACCATCCCCGGACGATAGACGCGCCAGGGAATGCGGCAGGCGCGCACCAGCGCCTCGGACTCGTGCTTGGTGCGGAAGTACGGATGGTCGAGGTGCTGCGCCTCGCTGAACATCTCTTCGGTGAAGGTGCCGCGATACCGGCCCGCGATCGCGATCGAGCTCACCAGGTGAAAGCAACCCGCGTCGACCTCGCGCGCCAGCGCGAGCGCATTGCGCGTCCCGAGCACGTTGGCGCGCTCGAGCTCGCCCGCCTCGGCCGCCAGATCGTAGACCGCGCCGAGATGGAAAAAATGCCGGATCGTGCCCGCGAGACGGGCACGATCGCCCGCGCTGACGCCGAGCAGCTCGTCCGTCAGATCGCCCTCGACCGGCACGATGAGACTGCGGTGCTCGCCCAGGTCGCGCACGATGCGCTCGAGGCGCGCGTGCGAGCCGGGCCTGACGAGCACATAGATGAACTCGCCGCGCCTGGCGAGCTCGCTGATGAGGTGGCGGCCGATGAAGCCGGTGCCGCCGGTGACAAAGTACGCCATCGTGCCTCGGCACGCCCTTGAGTTGCCCGGCAACGCTACACCCGCCCCGCACAGCCCCGGTATCGTGGCAAACCGAGGGGCACACCAGGGCCCGTTTGGGCGACACTGAACAGATGCTGGCGGCGGTAGAGCGTCTGTCCGGAGCGGATCGGGCCTGGCTCATGATGGACCGGCCCACGAACCGCATGACGATCGTGGGCCTGGTCATTTACTCGCGCCCCCTCCCGATTGCGGATCTGCGCGCGCTGGTCGAGGAGCGCTTCCTCGCCCACCGGCGTTTTCGCTGCTATCCGGAAACCGACGCGCTCGGCGCCCGCTGGGTGCCCGATGTGGGTTTCGACATCGCCAACCACGTGCTGACGACCCGGCTCCCCGCGGGCGCAGGCAAGCACGACCTCGAGCGGCTGGTGGGCCGGCTTGCCAGCACACCCTTCAAACCCGGGAGGCCGCTCTGGACCTTTCATCTGATTGAGCACTGGCAGGGCGGCAGCGCGGCCATCATCCGCATCCATCACTGCTATGCCGACGGGATCGCTCTCAGCCGGGTGCTGCTGTCGCTGGCGGACGGGGTCGGTGCGGCGCCCGCCCCGCAGCACCACGAGGCACAGGCACTCCAGCTGCCCTTCGGCGTCGGCGCACTCCTCGAGAAAGGCCTTCACTACGCGCTGCACCCGCTCGAAGCTACGACGGCTGCCTGGGACGCCGTGGCACTCGCCAGCGAGCTGACCCACCTCGGCACCATGGCGGATGATCCGCCGACGCGGCTCAAAGGGCCGCTGTCCGGGGTCCGGCGCGCTGCGTGGCTCGAGCCCATCCCGCTCGAGGAAGTACGCACCATCAGCCACGTGTTGGGATGCACGATCAACGATGTGCTGGTCTCGACGCTCGCCGGTGCGCTCGGCCGCTACCTCGAGGCTCATCACGACGAGGTGGCCGGCCTCACGATCCGCGCCGCCGTGCCGGTCGACCTGCGCGCCCCCGATGGCTCGGATCCGCCCATGGGCAACCGCTTCGGACTGGTGTTCGTCGAGCTGCCGGTCGGCATCCACCATCCCCTGGAGCGGCTGTATGCGGTGCACGGCGCGATGCAGCGCCTCAAGGGCTCTCACCAGGCGCTCGCCGTGCTCGGCCTCATGTCCTTCATCGGCAATCTGCCGTCTCCCGTCGAAGAGCCTGCCACGGCGCTCTTCAGTGCCAAGGCGAGCCTCGTCGCCTCGAACGTTCCCGGTCCACGCGAGCCGCTGAGCTTCCGGGGAGTCCCTGCCTCGCAGGTGCTCTTCTGGGTGCCGCAGTCCGGCAGCATCGGCATCGGCGTGAGCATGCTGAGCTACAACGGCCGCGTACAGTTCGGCGTGATCGCCGACAAGCAGCTGATCCCAAAGCCCGCCACACTCACCGCGCAGATGGCGTCCGAGTTCGATCGCCTGGTTTATCTCGTGCTGCTCGGCGGCGCAGCGCTCACCAGCTGAGGCGCGAACCTCAACCGGGCCCGCGCTGCGCGCGCTCGATGTCGAGCCGTTCCATCGCGTCGCCTGGGGCGAGCGCTGCCGCCTCGCGGTACAGCGCGCGCGCCTCGTCCCGGTTGCGCCGTGCATCGAGCAGCAGCAGACCGTTGGCGTGCTCCATGAGCACGATCGGCGAATCGGGCGCCAGCCGCCGGGCGCGCGCGAAGTGCTCGAGAGCCGCGTCGCGGCCGGCTCCATAGGTCAAAGCCGCGGCGAGTGCGCCCAGCTTGGCGACGATCTCGGCGTGGTAGAGACCGAAGGCAAGATGCGCCTCGGCGTGCCGCGGCTCGAGCGCGAGGGTGCGCTCGAGGTGTGAGCGCACCCGGCCCGCGAGGCCTTCGGCGAGGGCCTTGAGGATCGAGATCCGCTGACTGTACCGGCCGAGTACCAGCGCCAGGAGGTAATGCGCGTTCGGATAGTCGGGCAGCATCTCGACCGCCGCCTCGGCGCGCCTGACCGCCGCGTCCAGCGTGGCCAGCGCCGCGGGAGCGCCCGCCGGCGAATACAGCGTCGAGACCGCTGCCGCCTTGTTGGCGACCGAAGCCCCGAGCGGGCCGAGCCGCTCGCCGTGCTCGATCGCGGCGCGGAACTCGCCGGCGTGAAACTCACCCCAGGCGCGTTGCAGCTCGCGGGCGAGCGCCTCGGGTCCGGCGTACGCCTCGAGAGTGGCGGCGAAGGCGCGCTGCTTCCTCGCCAGGCGCTCGATGCGCTGCGCGTCGGGCCATGGCTCGCAGTCCCCGCGATGCAGCCTGTCCCAGCGGGAACGAAGCTCGCCGGGGGCCGGTCGGCGCGCCCCGCGCTGCGGCTTTTTTGCTGCCTTCTGCGGCGATTCTCGACTCGTCTGGCGTCTCGATGCCACTCCCGGTGCTCCTGCGGCAAGTACGCATTCACACGCGCGGTTAGCACCGTATATTAAAGGAGCAGACGGACGAAGTAGGGACATGTACAGAGAGAGATGAGAGAGAGGACGATATGGCAACCAAGAGAAAACTGCAGCGTAAACGCGCCCGGGTGACTGCGCCGAAGACCCCACAGGCGCGGCTCCTGAAGGCAATGAACGAGGTGTGGCTCGCAGGGCTCGGTGCTGCCATGAAGGCGCAGCGGGGAGCTCCGCAGCTTTATGAGGATCTGATCGCCGAGGGCGCCAAGGTGCACGTGGCGACCCGCGCGAAGGCCGAGAAGGCGTTACGCGGGATACTCGGAGAGGTCCAGTCGAGCGTCAATGCGCGCATCGGCGAGGTGAGCGGCAAGGCGAACGAGGCGTTCGAGGGTCTGGAGAAGATCTTTCAGACGCGCGTGCATCGCGCACTGGCGCAGCTCGGAGTGCCGACCGCTGAAGACGTCGAGACTCTGAGCAAGAAGGTCGAAGCGCTGACCGGAAGCATCGAGAAACTCGGCCGTGCCCGCGCGCATCCGCGTGCCCCGGCACGGGCGGTAACGCCGCCGCCGCACGTCTCATAGGCCTCGATGCTGAAGATTCAGCCCGCAGGCGAGCGCCGCGCGGGAGGTGGGAAGCTCGCGCTCGCGCTTGCCGGTGGGGGGCCTCTCGGAGCCTTTTATGAGCTGGGGGCCCTCCACGCGCTCTCGGAAGCCATTGAAGGCAGGGAGCTCACCGAGTTCGATATCTACGTCGGCGTGAGTTCCGGTTCCCTGCTGGCGGGCTCCCTGGCAAACGGTTTCGATACCACCGCGATCGGCTCGAGCTTCATTCACGACGAGGCGACGATTCCGTTCTCGCCCGATGCGTTGCTCGAGCCTGCGGTGGGAGAGTATCTGCGCCGCATGGCGAGGGTTCCGCGCTCGCTCGCCGCGCTGGCAAGGCAATTCATGCGTGAGCCGCTGCACGGTTCGTGGCCGTCCGTGGTCGGCTCGCTCTCGGGCATGGTGCCGACGGCGCTGTTCGACAATCGGCCTCTGGAGCGCTACCTGCACGAGGTCTTCAGCTCCCCGGGCCATAGCGACCGGTTCGGCAAGCTGCGCTCGCGTCTCTACGTGGTGGCGACCAATCTCAACACCGGCGAGTCGGTCGCCTTCGGCGATTCCCGCCACTCGCATGTACCGATCTCGCGTGCGGCGATCGCGAGCGCGGCGCTGCCCGGCCTCTACCCCGCCGTGCAGATCGACGGCGAGCATTACGTGGACGGCGCACTGATCCGCACCGTGCACGCCTCGCTCGCGCTCGAGGCAGGCGCCGACCTCCTGATCTGCATCAACCCGCTCGTCCCATACGATGCCTCGGGCGGCCGCGGCGGCCAGAGCCGCCGGAATCTCGCCGACCAGGGCCTGCCCGCCATCATGGGGCAGTCACTGCGCGCGCTCATCCACTCGCGCATGCACGTCGGGATGGCAAGCTACGGTGCGCGCTTTCCGCGCGCCGACGTGCTGCTGCTCGAGCCGGATCGCCATGACGAGCGGCTGTTCTTCGCCAATGTGTTCCGCTATACGGGCCGCAGCCGCCTGGTGGAGCACGCTTATCAGCGCACCCGCCACGATCTGCTCGCGCAGGCCGACCGACTGTCGCGCGTGCTCGGGCGCCACGGGCTGACGCTGAACCGCCAGCGCCTGCGCGACCGCCGGCGGACCTTCGCCACGGCGGGACAGGAGCGCGCGGTGCGCGTGCGGCGCACGGCACAGCGCCTCGATCACGCGCTGCACCGCCTCGAGGCACTGCTCGCGCACGAGCGGCCTCGGGCATAGCGGCCACAGCGCATGGCGGCGCGTTTCTGGCGACACCTGCTGGGCTGGCAGCTGCTGACGGCAGCGGCAGTCACGGCGCTGCTCGCGGCAGCCCTGTCCCTGTCGGCCGCAGAGCTCGTGCCGACCGCGCTGCTGGTGATGATCGCGACCCCCTGCCTGCTGGTCGCGAGCAGCTTTCTCGTCGGGCGCCTCGCGGCTCGCCGCAACGGCGGCGGGGAGCGCACGCCGCTGCGCGGGCTCCCCACGGCCCTTCTCCGGGAGACGCTCGCCTTCTGCGCTGCGACCTTCGCCACGATCGCCGAGCCTTACCGGCGGGCGCCGCGGGTGGCGGCGGCGCGCGCGGGCGCCGCATCGCCGGTGCTGCTGATTCACGGCATCGTCTGCAATCGCTCCGTCTGGCGTCCGCTGCTCGCGCGGCTCGCGGCGCAGGGATTCGCGCCCGTGCGAGCCGTGAGTCTCGAGCCCCTGTTCGCCGATCTCGACTCGCAGGCCGCGAGCGTGGTGCGGGAGCTGCGCGAGCTGCAGCGCTCGAGCGCGGGGCTGCCGGTCGCCATCGTGGCGCACAGCATGGGCGGGCTGCTGGCGCGCGCGGCGCTCGCCGCCGGCGGTCCGGGGCTCGTGAGCCGCATCGTGACGATAGCCTCCCCGCACCATGGGACCGCGCTCGCGCGGCTGTTCCGCCCGGTTCCTGCGCGGCAGATGCGCCCCGGGTCCGCATGGCTGCAGGCACTGAATGCCGGCGAGGGTGGTGCCTGGCCCGTGCCCGTGACCAGCATCTACAGCCTGCACGACAACCTGATCGCACCGCCGCGCAGCGCGGCGCTCGCCGGCGCACGGGTGCACGAGCTCACCGGACTCGGGCATTTGAGCCTGCTGCGTGCCCGCGTGTCGCTCGAGCACACACTCGCGGCATTGGCGGGCCCATGAGACCGGCGGAGGCCATGGGTGTTCCCTCGAGCCAGCTGCAGGAGCTGCGCGCCTGGCAGGCGGCGCGCCTCGCCTCGACGTATGGCGATTTGCTGCACGATCCGGGGTGTGTCGACGCCGTGAAGTTCTTCCTCACCGATCTCTACGGTCCGCAGGAGCACACCCGCCGCGATCAGGATCTCGCCCGTGCGTGGAGCATTCTCTCGAGAACGCTGCCGCGGGCGGCGCTCGGGCTGCTCGAGCGCGCGCTCGAGCTGCAGACGCTCACGGCGGAGCTCGATGAGGCGATGGCGCGGCAGCTCGCCGCCGGGCCCGTGACCCAGGAGTCCTACGCGGCCGCCTACCGCGCGGTCGGCCGACCCGAGGCGCGCCGCCGCCAGATCGATCTGGTACTCTCGATTGCAACGGATCTCGAGCGCGTGGTGCGGCACGCCTGGGTGGGGTTCGCACTGCGCGCCGCGCGCGCTCCGGCGCACGCCGCCGGCTTCGGCGCGCTGCAGGACTTTCTCGAGCGCGGCTTTGCCGCATTCCGCAGCATGAAGGACCCGGGGCGCATGCTCGACGCCATTCGCGAGCGCGAGACGCGCCTCTGCACGGCGCTCTTGGCAGGCGGCGCCACGCCGTTTGGCCCATGACTGACTCGACATACGACTACATCATCGTCGGGGCGGGCTCGGCCGGCTGCGTGCTGGCGAACCGTCTGTCGGAACGCGGCACGTTGCGTGTGCTGCTGCTGGAAGCGGGTGGCCCCGACTCGAGCCCCTATATCCGCATGCCCGCGGGCCTCGCGCGCCTGGTCGGCAATCCGCACATCGACTGGCGTTACTACACCGAGCCCGAGCCCGAGCTCCTCGGGCGGCGCCTCTACTGGCCGCGCGGCCGCGTGCTCGGCGGCTCGAGCTCGATCAACGCCATGTGCTACACCCGCGGGCATCCACGCGACTACGACGAGTGGGCGCAACTCGCGGGCGAGGACTGGAGCTACGCCCGGGTGCTGCCCTGGTTTCTGAGGTCCGAGGACCAGGCGCGCGGGCCCGGTCCCTACCACGGAGTCGGCGGGCCGCTGTCGGTCGAGGACTTGAGGTACCGCAATCCCCTGAGCGCCGTGTTCGTCGCCGGGGGCGTGGCCTGCGGACTCGAGCCGAATCCCGACTTCAACGGCACCGTGCAGGCGGGCGTCGGTTTCTACCAGGTGACGCAGCGCCGGGGCCGCCGTTGCAGCTGCGCCCGCGCCTACCTGCATCCCGCGCTGTCCCGGCCCAATCTCGAGGTGCACACTCACAGCCTCGCGACGCGGATCCTGTTCTCGGGGACGCGCGCGGAGGGAATCGAATATCGCTGGAACGGTGCGCTGCACCGCGCCCGCGCTGCAGGCGAGGTGCTGCTCGCGGCCGGCGCGGTCGCTTCGCCGCAGCTGCTGATGCTCTCGGGCGTCGGGCCGGCCGCGGCGCTGCACAGCCTCGGCATCCCCGTGGTTGCCGACGTTCCCGAGGTCGGCGGCAATCTCCAGGACCACCTCGACTTCTGCACGCTCACCAAGTGCACGCGTCCGGTGACCTACGACTTCAGCGCGTGGCAGGAAGTGCTGGTCGGACTGCGTTATGTGCTGACGCGTTCCGGTCCCGGAGTGAGCAACATCGCCGAGGCGGGCGCCTTCGCCCGCTCGCCGCTCGCCGCCGACGAGCGGCCGGACCTGCAGCTGCATTTCGTACCCGCACAGCTCGATGATCACGGCCGCAATCGCCTGCCGGGCCACGGCTTCACCGTGCACGCCTGCGTGCTGCGGCCCGCGAGCCGCGGGCGCATCGCGCTGCGCTCGAGCCGCCCCGACGATGCGCCGCGCATCCACGCCGGCTATCTCACCGAGGGGCGCGACCTCGAGGCTCTGCTGGAAGGTGTGCGCCTGTCGCGCGCGATCATTGCCTCGCAGCCGTTCGCGCCCTTTCGCGGCGCCGAGATCTTCCCGGGCGAGAATGTGCGCACGCGCGCAGAGCTGGTGCAGATGGTCAGGCGCAAGGCGGAGACCATCTACCATCCGGTGGGAACCTGCCGCATGGGATCCGATGCGGCCTCGGTGGTCGACCCACGGCTGCGCGTGCGCGGCGTGGAGGGCCTGCGCGTCATCGACGCCTCGGTGATGCCGCGCCTGATCGGCGGCAATACCAACACGCCGACCGTCATGATCGCCGAGCGGGGCGCGCAGGCGCTGCTCGACGCCGCCTGAGCGGCGTCCTAGCGTTTCTGTCCGAGGAGGCTGAAGGCGTGTGTCCAGTGGTCGTTACGGAAGCCGTAGGTCACCCACAGCATCGCCATCGCCTCCAGCAGGCGGCTCGCGCCGATCGCGCCGACGTCGATCGGCGCGCGCCAGCCGAAGCCCGCGAGCAGCTCTGCCACGCGCTGCTTGGCCGCGGCGTCGTTGCCGGCGATGAACATGTCGGGCGTCCCGTCCGGCAGACGCGGATGCACCATGTGAGCCGCGGTGACGGTGTTGAATGCCTTGACGACCTGCGAGCGCGGCAGCAGCCGCTGCACCAGCTCCCCGGCCGAGTCGTCGGCGATGGCGAGGGTCGGCACCTCGCCCGAGAAGTCGAGCGGGTTGCTCGGATCGATGACGAGCTTGCCAACCAGGTTGTCGGGCCCCGCCGTGAAGATCGCGGCCTCGAGCCCGCTCCAGGGAATGGCCAACACTGCGACCTCGGCGGCGGCCGCGGCCTCCGCGAACGAGGCGGCACGCGAGCCGGGTACGGCCTCGAGCGCCGCGCGCGTCTTCTCGCTCGTGACGTCGCGGGTACCGAAGATCACCTGATACCCGAGCTCGGCGAATCCCCCGGCGAGCGCGGTACCGACCACGCCGTTGCCGAGGATCGCGACGGTCTTGCGGGCTTGGCTCGTGGTACTCATGGACGGAACCTCGGATGCGGCCGACCGATCGCGTAATCTTGGGCCGCTCAAGGCCCATTGTGAAGACTCCCTGAGGCGTCATGCCCTGGTTTGAGCCGTTGCTGCTGGCAGCTCTCAGGCGCGAATACCGCGCCTCGATGCACTTCGGGTCGGCCGCGCTCCAACCGGAGCCGCCAACTGGAGCTCGACCGTTGCAGCTCTATGTGCACGTGCCTTTCTGCGAGTCTCTCTGCCCCTTCTGCTCCTTCCACCGCGTGCAGTTCAGGGAGGACAAGGCCGCCCCCTACTTCGAGGCGCTGCGTGCGGAGATCCGCTCCTATCATGCGCGCGGCTTCAGTTTTGCCGACGTATACGTCGGGGGCGGGACGCCGACGATCGCGCCGCATGAGCTCGGCGCGACGCTCGGGCTGATCCGCTCGTTGTGGCCGGTCCGCACGATCTCGGTCGAGACCAACCCCAACCACCTGCGCGAGCCGGTGCTCACCGCCCTCGCGGCGGCCGGCGTCGGCCGAGTCTCGGTCGGCGTGCAGAGTTTCGACGACTCGCTCCTGCTGCAGATGCAGCGCTTGCGTCCCTACGGCAGCGGTGCGCAGATCCGCGCGCGGCTCGCGGCCGCGCGCGGACGCTTCGCGACCTTGAATGTCGACATGATCTTCAATCTTCCCAACCAGACGCAGGCCATGCTCGAGCGGGATCTCGCGACGCTGCTCGAGCTCGACGTCGACCAGATTTCGTTCTATCCCCTGATGACGGCGAGCAGCGCGCGCCAGCGGATGGACCGCACGCTCGGGCGCGTGGATCCCGGCCGACGCCATGAGTTCTACCGGCGCATTCTCGCGGCGCTGCGCCCGCGCTACCGCGCTTCCTCCGCCTGGTGCTTCACGCGCGCCGGGGGGGTCGCGGACGCCTCGCCGATCGACGAGTACATCATCGATCACGACGAGTTCATCGGCGTCGGCAGCGGCGCCTTCAGCTATCTCGATCGCCGCCTGTACTCGACCACCTTCTCGCTCAATCAGTACCGCCGCCTGATCGCCGCGGGCGGCAGCGCCGTCACGCAGAGCAAGCGCCTCAGCGCCAAAGAGCGCATGCGCTACGACTTCCTGGTGCGGCTGTTCGGACTGTCGCTCCCCTATGCCGACGTGCGGCGCAGGTACGGCCGCGCATTCTGGTGGCGCATGGCGCCGGAGCTCGCCGCGATGCGGGCGCTCGGAGCCATCCGCCTCGGCACGGACGGCATCGGGCTCACCGACACCGGCATGTACTGCTGGCTGCTGATGATGGCGGAGTTCTTCAACGCGGTGAACGAGTTCCGCGATCAGATGAGGCTGCACATCCGCACCGAGCTCGAGGAGCTGCCGCGGGCGTCCCGGCCTCAGCCGGGACGCTCCTGAGCAGCGCCGAGCCCGGCGCCGCCGCCACGCACGGCGCGCAGACGCGCGAATTCCTCCTGGTCGAGCCCGTCGAGCCGCTCCTCGACGAGCCGCACGGCGGCATCGATCTCGGGCAGCAGGATGTTCTCGATGGCGCGCGTGCGCCGCTCGGTGCGCACGTACTCCAGCGTGAGCCGCCGCAGACTCAGCTCGCAGGCCGCCAGCGCGACCGTGCGTGCCAGCAGCTCGCGGTAGGCGCGCGCACACTCGCGCGCCACGGCGCTCGCCGTGTCGGCGGCCAAGCCGCTCGGCAGCGGCGCGACCGGCGGCCGCAGCCGCGCCTCGAGCAGGGCCAGCCCGAGCAGCCGCGACTTGGCCACCACCAGCACCTCGGGGGCGAACGAGGCCGGTGCGTGCACCGCGAGACCATCCAGGCCGTGGCGCGCGAGCGCCGACTCGAGGGCCGCACGCGCGGCCCGCTCCGCCGCGGCGAACTCCCGGCGGTGCTCGCGCAGCAGCGCGAGCTGGTTGCGGATCTCACCGGCCAGCAGGATGCGCTTCTCATCGAGCAGCCGATATCCCTCCTGCACGAGCTGCTGCTCGTCCCTGAGCTCGAGCAGCGCCACGCGCGTCGTGGCGAGCTCGCGCCGCGGCTCAGGCACGGGCGCCGCCCTCGAGATAGCGCTCGACCTGCTGCGGCTTCAGGCGGGTGAGCTCCGCCGCCGGCAATGCGCGCAGCAGCTCCCAGCCGAGCGTCAGGCTCTCTTCGAGCGAGCGCGCCTCCTCCTGATGCACGAAGCGCTGCTCGAACGCCGTGCCGAACTCGAGGAAGCGCCGGTCGACCGGCGGCAGGCTGTCCTCACCCATGACGCTCGCCAGCACCCGCACGCGCATGGCGCGCGCGTAGCTGGCAAAGAGCTGGTTGGCGAGCGCCGGATGATCGGCGTCGGTGTAGCCGGCGCCGATGCCGGAATTCATCAGACGCGACAGGCTCGGCAGCACCCGCACCGGCGGGTAGACGCCGGCGCGGTCGAGATCGCGATCGAGCACGATCTGGCCCTCGGTGATGTAGCCGGTGAGATCCGGGACCGGATGACCGATGTCGTCGTTGGGCATCGTGAGGATCGGCAGCTGCGTCAGCGTACCCGGCAGCCCCTGGATGCAGCCGGCGCGCTCGTAGAGGCTCGCCAGGTCCGAGTACATGTACCCGGGATAGCCCTTGCGCGCCGGCAGCTCGCCGTGGCTCGCGGACACCTCGCGCAGCGCCTCGCAGTAGTTGGTCATGTCGGTCATGATGACGAGCACGTGCCGGCCTTCGACGAACGCCAGGTACTCGGCGGCGGTGAGCGCGTAGCGTGGCGTGAGCAGCCGCTGCGTCGCCGGCTCGTGGGCGAGATTGAGGAACATGGCGGTGTGCTCGAGCGCGGCGCTGCTCGCCATCGCCTCGCGGAACGCCTCGGCGGTGTCGTGCGATACACCCATGCCGACGAAGACGATGGCGAAGTCTCCCCCGGTTCCCCGGCGCAGCCGCGCGTGCAGCGCGATCTCGGTGGCGAGCCGGTCGTGCGGCAGGCCTGCCCCCGAGAACAGCGGCAGCTTCTGCCCCCGCACCAGGCTGTTCATGAGATCGATGGTGGAGACCCCGGTCTCGATGAAGTCGCGCGGCAGCGCGCGGGACGCCGGGTTGATCGACAGGCCGTCGATGCGCATGCGCGCCGCCGACGGTATCGGCGCGCCGCCGTCGGTCGGGCGGCCGATGCTGTCGAAGGTGCGCCCGAGGAGTCCGGGGCCGACGGCGAACAGCAGCGGCTCGTTGCGCACCCGGATGCGCGTGTCGTGCAGTCCGAGCCCGACCGTGGACTCGAGCACCTCGACCACGATGGTGTGCTCATCGAGCGCCGCCGCGCGGCCGACGCGGATCGTGCCGTCGCTCCCCTCGACCTCGACGCAGGCATTGAGCCCGAGCTCCACGGTGCGCTCGAGGTAGAGCAGCGGACCCTCGATGCGGCGCACGGCCCTCGCGAGGGTGGCTTCAGCGCGCACGCGTCTGCTCCCGCGACAGGGCGTCGAAGTCGTGCTCGAGCTGCTGCCAGAGCGCGCGGATGCCGGCGATCTGCTGCTCGCCGTACTCCTCCCCGATGCGCTGCAGCGTGAGGCGCACCGGGAGGCTGGCCACCTCATCGGGCGGTACTCCGGCATCGACCGCGGTGCGCGCCAGATCGAGGAAACGCACCACGATGCCGAGAATCGCCGTCTGCCGTTGCGGTGAGCAGTAGCGGTCGACCTCGGAGAACGAGGACTGGCGCAGCACCGCATCGTTCGCCAGCTCGGCGCACAGCAGCGTCAGCTGCTGCGCGGGGGGCAGCGCATCCTTGCCGACGATGCGCGCCATGCGCTCGAGATGCACCTGCGCCTGCAGCAGCTCGAGCAGCCGGCGCCGCTGCGCCAGCCAGTCGGGATTGCCCTGTACCTGCCACCAGCTCGCCAGCGTATCGACGTCGGCGCTGTAGGACTGCAGCGGATGGATGGCCGGATAGAAGCGCGCCTGGGCGCGCTCGCGGTCGAGCGCCCAGAAGGTGCGCACGCAGCGGCGCGTGTTCATGGTGACCGGCTCGGAGAAATCCCCGGCGGGCGGGCTGACCGCGCCGATGATGGTGACCGATCCCTCGCTCCCGCCCAGCGTCCGGAAGCGGCCGGCACGCTCATAGAACTCGGCCAGCCGGGAGGCGAGGTAGGCCGGATACCCCGATTCACCCGGCAGCTCGCCGAGCCGGCCGCTCACCTCGCGCAGCGCCTCGGCCCAGCGGCTGGTCGAGTCCGCCATCAGCGCCACGTGCAGGCCCTGGTCGCGGTAGTACTCCGCCACGGTGATGGCGCTGTAGATGCTCGCCTCGCGCGCGGCGACCGGCATGTTGGAGGTGTTGGCGATGATTACGGTGCGCTCCATGAGGCGGCGCCCGGTGCGCGGATCCTCCAGCTGCGGCAGCTCATCGAGCACTTCCGCCATTTCGTTGCCGCGCTCGCCGCAACCGACGTAGACGATGATGTCGGCGTCCGACCATTTGGCGAGCGCCTCCTGCAGCACCGTCTTGCCCGTGCCGAAGCCGCCGGGGAGCGCCGCGCGCCCGCCGCGCGCCACCGGAAAGAGCGTGTCGAGAATCCGCTGCCCGGTGATCATCGGTCCGGCCACGGCGAGCCTCGAGGCGAAGGGCCGCGGCCGGCGTACCGGCCACGGGTGCGTCAGCGAGACGGCGTGCTCCGTGCCATCGGCCGCGCTGAGGCGATACACGGGCTCGTCACCGGTGTATTCGCCCGCGGCAGCCACCCAGGTCACGGTGCCGGCCGTAGCCGGCGGCACGAGCAGCGATTCCGTGCGAACGCCGGCGATCGTCGCAGCGCGCTGTCCGGCCTCGAGGCGGTCACCGACCCCGATCGACGGAGCGAAGCCGAAGCGCCGCGTCGCGGGGCGCGGCGCCTGCGGCGAGATGAACGCGCCCGAGGAGACCTCGAGCGGGCGCAGCAGCCCGTCGAAGATACGGCCGAGCAGCCCCGGTCCCAGCGGCACCGACAGCGGGCCTCCCGTCCCCGTGACTTCATCCCCGGGCTTGAGTCCGGTCGTGTCCTCGTAGATCTGGGCGACGATCTCCTCGCCATTGAGCTGGATGACTTCACCGGGCAAGCCTTGTGGGCCGACCGCGATCGCCTCGTGCACGTGAAAGGTGTCCGCAGTGCGCGCGCGCAGCACCGGTCCGCTGATCCAGCGGATGCGCGCGCCGCTCACGGCCGGTCAGCCGCCACGGACGGCACGGTCGCGTCCGCAGGTTGCCCGGGCGGCGGCTGCGCGCCGCCCAGGCCGAGATATTCCGAGAGGAAAGCGGCTTCCACCTCCTCGCGGCGCGCCAGCAGACCGGCCGCCGTCGCATCGAGGCACGCCCCCGGCGAGCGCACCCGTAGCCCGGCGCGCAGCTGTGCATCGAGCTGCCATTCGATCGCGCCCGCTCCGCCGGCGAGACCACGGCTTTCGGCGCCGCTGCGGTCATCGGCCGAGACACCCGCGGCGTGCTCGATGCGCCAGCTCTGGCCCGCGAGCAGCTGCGCGGCCTCCGCGATTGCCGCCTGAATCCACGCACTGCGCCCGGCATCGCTGCGCCAGCGGCTCTCGAGCACCGCCGCGACCTTCTCCCACATGTGCCTGAGGAGCGTGCGCGTCTCGAGTTGTGCGCGTCGCCGCGACTCGAGCTCGGCGCGCGCCTCGGCCTGCCGCAGGCCCTGCACCATGCGCGCGCGCTCGCGGGCCACGGCCCGATGCAGGCTCTCACGGGCTTCAGTGCGGGCGCCGCGCACGATCTCGAGCGATTGAGCGGCCGCCCTGGTGCGGATCTCGCCCGCGTGCCGCTCGCGGTGCTGATTCACGCGTTCGAGCATGGCTTCGATCTGCGCCTCGAGCACGCTGCGGGGCGCGGGGCTGCTCACGGCAATACCCCGAGCGCCCGCCGCGCCTGCGCCTCGAGATCCGGCGGTTCCTCGCTGTGCCGGAGATCGGGGATGACGAGCGTGAGCGGCGGGTAGGCCTCGAGCGCCGCCTGCAGTTGCGGCGCGGAAACGCGCGCCGCCAGCTGCGCCGTGATCATCACCACTTCGGCGCGCTGCCATGCCTGCCGAAAGCGCTCGTCGACGTCCGCGGGACTCGCAATCGACACCTGCGCGCCGGCCAGTCGCCAGCCCACGGCCGTCAGCTCATCCGCGATCACCGCGACGTCCATGCTCAGCCGAGCCGGTTGAGGATCAGGATGGAGACGATCAGCCCGTAGATGGCGATGCCCTCGGCGAGTCCGACCAGCACCAGGACGCGTCCGAAGAGCTCGGGCTTCTCGGCGATCGCGCCGACGGCGGCGCTGCCGACGCGGCCGACGGCGTAGCCGGCCCCGAGCGCGGCGAGCGCCGTCGACAGCGCGGCGGCCACGAGCGCCCAACCGGCGAACTGCGGGTCGAGCCGGGTGGCGGCCGCGGCCTGGTCCGCCGCGGCGGCCGGGTGCGCGGCAAACGCCAGCCAGGTTGCCAGCGCCGCCACGATCACCAGGAAAGCGACGAGGAGGTGGCGGCTCAGGGCAGCGAGCTTCTGAGAGGTGCGCGCGGTCGGTGTCATCGGGAGAGCCCTCGGGTTTCAGGCGACGGCAGAGGACGGAAAGGCCTGCCGGCGGCTTTGAGGAAGCGGATGAAGAACTCGAACAGGATGAGGCGGGTGGTCTGGATGCCGACCACCAGACCCTCGATGCAGATCACGACCAGATTGCCGACGGCCAGGGTGAGCCAGGCGAGCGGACGCACCTCGATGCCGGCGACGATTCCGCCGATCGCCGCGGCGAGTCCCGCATGCGCCAGAGCGAACGCGCCGACGCGCACGAACGAGATCGTGTTGACCAGAAGCTGCAGCAGCGTCTCGATCGATTCACCGATCGCGCTGCCGAGGGCTCGCCAGCGTGCCGCCGGCACACCCGATGCGCTGCCGACCCAGAACCACAGCAGTCCTGCCGGCAGTGCCCAGAGCGTGGGTCTGCCGAGCGCCGCGCCGAGGACACCCAGGTAGCTCACGACGAGCCCCGCCCGGGTCCGCCACCAGAGCCGCGCATGACCTCCCCAGAAATACTGCACGGCCTCGAGCAGCAGCCCGACCACGATCACGCAGGCACCGAACTCGAGGCTCATCACCAGCAGCGTCAGCGGATGTTCGATGGGGCGCAACCACAGCGGGCGCAGTACGTCGTCGCGGCCGAACACGCTGCCGAATGCGAACCCGAAGGCCACGGCTGCCACGCCACCCGGTATGAGCAATGCCAGGGCCGGATAACGCCGCCTGAGCGCGAGGCCCGTGACGATCAATACCGCCCCCTGGCCCACATCGCCGAACATGAAGCCGAACATGAGCGGGGCCAGCATGGCGACAATCAGGCTCGGATCCGCATCTCCCTCGGCCGGGACTCCGAGCAGGCGGCAGAAGAGCTCGAAGGGCCTGAGCCACGCTGGGTTGCGCAAGACCACCGGGCGCGACAGGCCCTGCGGTGCCTCGGCGAAGCGCAGCAGGTACTGCAGATCCGAGCGCCGCAGCGCGCCTTCGATCAGGGCTCCGGATGCATCGCTGGTCCAACCCGTGACCCAGGCGAAGTTCTCCGTCACGGTGAGCTCCGGCACATGGCTCACCAGCCATTCGATGAACGAGACCGAGCCGAGCGCTGCGCCGATATCGAGCGTCTGGTCGAGCTTCTGCAGCTCACGCTGCAGCCGCCCGGACTCCTCGTCGATGGCCTCTTCCCTCGAGGTGATCCATTGCAGCGCCGCGGCAGGCCCGGCCGGCAGTTCCCGCGGCAGGCTGATGCGGCGCGCCCTGAGCGCGCTCAGGTGATCATCGAAGGCGCTGATCTGCTCTTTGATGCCGAGCGCCAGCAGAAACGAGCGCGGGCCGCCGTCGACCCTCTCGACCAGGACACTGGGCGGAACGGCGAGCGCACCGGTCTCCGGAGCGAGCGTGTAGGCACGGCTCGCCAGCACCGGACCCGCGGCGGCGAACAGGGCGAGGTCCGGCAGCGCCAGCTCAGGTTCCGACAGCAGCTGCTCGAGCGGCACGAGCTCCGCACGCTCGAACGCGAGCTGCCGCAGGCGCTCGACGAGCGGCTCGGCCGTCGCAACCCAGGTGCGCAGCTGTCTGAGCGCCGCCTCGGCGAGCTCTTCCGGAGCCCGATGCTGCTCTGGCCGTGCGCTCGCGTCCACCGGTGCGGGCCAATACTGGGCGTAGCGTTGCGCCAGCCGGCGGTACTCATCGAGCGCTGCGCGCAGTTGCGGCAGGACATGGGCCGCGGATACGTCGGTATGCGACTCCAGCTCGACGGCACCGGTCGCTGCCAGGCAGCGCAGCACGCCGGCGAGCTCCTCCCGGGCCGTGAGCAGCTCGAACCATCGGGCAGCCCGCGCACGCAGCACCATCAGGCTGCCCCGGCGCGCGGCGCGCCGAAGAGACTGCGCACCGCGAGGCCGCCCCGCAGCCGCTCGAGATCGAGCGACAGCAGGGCCAAATGGCAACCGCTCGCAATCGCGCTTCCGGCCGAGGCGCGGAACAGCCGCAGCAGCACAGCCGCCGCGCCCGGCGGCCTCGCCGGGGCTCCGACGCCGCTCTCATTCATGAGCACGCCGAGCTGCGCGCGGCTGTCCCGATCCACGGGCGGCACCCGCCGCGCGGCTTCCTCCAGCCAGGCCGGGCCGATCACCCCGCCCGCCTGCAGCGCGGAGCCAAGCGGTGCGAGCGGCGTATGCGCGAGTGCCTCGGCGCGCTCGCGCGGAGTACCCACTGCGAATGGAGCGCAGGTCGGATCCGCGAGCAGCCACGCGGGGACCGGCTCCGGATCGGCCAGCCGCGCGATCATGGGCAGCAGCGGCAGCCAGGACCACCACTCGAGCCAACCCTGCCATTCGCGCGGATGCCAGCGGGCGACGCCGCGTACGTACTCGCGCCACTCGCTCCTCAGGGTGCGCTCGATGACGTGCGCATCGTGCGCCGGCTCGATGCGCGCAATCCACGTCGCGAGCGCGCTGCGGCGCACGCTCTCCAGATACGGGCCGAGCTGCCGGCTGGCTTCGATTCTGCGCCAGGCCGGCTCATCCAGCCGGAGGCCGTGACGCGCCTGCACACGCGCGGCCGCGTACGGCAGGTTGCCTTCAGCGCCCAACACCCGCCCCGCCCTCGGCGGTCGTAAGGCGCACGACCAGCCGCTCGAGCGCCGCATGGCGCCGCTGCGGATCGGCGAGCTGCTCGACCTCGGCCGTCGCGGAGCGCAGGTGACGCTCGAGGATCTCGGCTGCGCCTCGCTCGAGCGCCTGCGCGGCGCGCGCATGCAGCGCTACGATGCGCGCCTGGGTGCGTTCGAGGATCGTGCGCCGCCGCTGGCGCGCCTGCTCGAGCTCCGCGGCGGAGAGCCGCTCGCATTCGGCCACGACGGCGAGCGCGTCGCGCTCCGCCTGAAGTACGCGATCCATGGCGGCAGTTGCCGCAACCTCAGCAGGGCCGCTGCTCGGATCCCCGGACATGGTCGCGAGTTATTCCTCCGCTCGGGAGTCATTCAGAGCGAGTGTCATGCGAGTGCAACGAAAAGAATCCACTGTCGGGCGCGGGCCTGTCGATACGTAGGAATACGGGGGTGCCGCGGGGTTGTCCACAGGACGAGCGCCGCGGTCGCAAAGGCATAATTTGCCTTCAGCGTGCGCTCGGGCGGCGGGGTGTCATGACCAACAAAGGCTCGATCATCGATGTGCTGGGTGAGCGCGCCCTGCTGCTGCCGCAGCGGCTGCGGGAGGCTCTGGCGGCCAATGACCGTCTGAAGGTGTGCTTCACGCTGCTGCAGGCGGCCGAGCGACACGCCGACCACCCCGAGGAAGCGGTGCCCGATTTCGTCACCGAACGTCACGCCGCCGGCTTGGACGGTCAGCTCGAATTTGCGGTCGCCGACAGCCGCCGCGAAGCGGGCGGCGAGCTGGCCGTGCCGGGGGCGGCGGCGATGCGCGCGCAGATCCTCGAGGATGTGGAGGCGATGCAGGCGCCGCTCGAGCTCGCGACGGTGGAGCGCGCCGCGCCGCTCGCCGCACGCGCCCGCTCACTCGGCGGGCAGCTGCCCCCATTCGATCACGACCGCATCCCACGCGATGCGGTGTCGGCGATCACCCGGGCGGCGCGCGAGGGGGGCAGCGACAGCCTGCACCTCCTGGTCATGGACCTGCACCGGGCGCTGAATGAGCTGCAGGGGTCGCTCGCCGAAGAGGATCTCGACGGCGCGCGTGCGTGGCAGCTGACGGATGCCGACCGGCCCCTGGTGCGCGCGTTCATGTCGGGCCTCAACAAGACCGCGCCCCTCAAGTTCGATCATCCCGGGCTCGGCACCACCGCGACCCGCTCCGGCGCGAGGCTCATCATCCAGAACGACATCGGCACGACCGACGCCCACGTGCTGGTGCTGCACGTCGAGGAGCTCACCGCCACCCTCACCTACACCGACGTCCACGCGCAGCGTCTCGCATTCCTGCAGAGCCTGCTCAAGCCCTGCGGCGTCGAGTGGTCGCGGCCCCTCAGCCGCTCCGGCAACGGCCTGGCCGAAGACGAGGACTATTACCTGAGCGTCGGGCGCTTCGCGGCCAAGGATGCGGCGGCGCTCAGCGCCTACCTGCAGTTCCTCGGCTCGCGCCTGGTGTTTCTCATCGACTGGAACCGCGCGCGCAAGCGGCTGCGCGAGTTCCTGCCCAAGGACGCAGTGGTGCGGCTGCTCAAATGGGCCGCGGACCGGGATCTCGGCCACCGCGGCTTCCTGCAGCTCGGCGGAGAGCGCCTGCTGTACGAGGCACTCGAGTTCGCCCAGCGCACGCCGCTGCACTACGGCGAGCGCCTGTACGAGGCCCTCGGGACCGAAGCGGCATACGACTACCTGCAGTTCGTGCTGCGCGAGGCGAGCACGGGGCTGCGCGCCCAGCGCTCGGAGAGGTTCATCCGCGACGAGATCAAGGCTGAGCTGGCGCGGCGCTTTCGCACCGCGCACGCGAGCCTGCTCACCCTGGCGCTCAGTCATGCCGAGCGTGTCTTCGATCTGGCGGTCGCCGTGCACGAGGGCCTGCTGCGTCATGCCGAGCCGCAGGCCGCTGAGTCGCTGCGCGCCAGCGCACAGCGTGCGCTGAAATGGGAGCAGGAGGGCGATGCGATCGTGACGCGCATCCGTTCGCTGGCCCGCCGTACGTCGAAGCCCCAGGTCTATGCGGATCTGCTGCACGAGGCGGACGAGGCTGCCGACGGCCTCGAAGAGGCCTCGTTCCTCCTCACACATCTCACCTCGGTGGCGCCGCCGGAGAGCGCGGTGAAGCCGCTGCAGGGGCTCGCCGCGCTGCTGGTGGCCGGCGCCCAGGAGTCCGTCAAGATGTTCGAGGCGGCGAGCCACGTCACCCGCGAGGGTGCCCGCGAGGATCTGCAGGACTTCTTCGCCGCGGTGGACCGCATCGTCGCAATCGAGCGCGAGTCGGATGTCGCCGAGCGTGCCGTTACCAGCACGCTGCTCACCGGCGACTTCGAGGCCCGGGCGCTGCATCTCATCGCCCGCCTCTCGCAGGTGCTCGAACAGGCCGCCGACGGCCTGGCGCTGTGCGCCTTCAAGTTGCGCGATCACCTGCTCAACGACGTCATGACCGCCTGAAGCGCGCGTGGCTGAGACAACCGACAGCCCGTTCTTCATTCTGCCCGGCGCCGCGATGCCCGCGGCCGCGGATGCGGCCGTGCTCGGATCGAAGGCGGCAGGCCTCGCGCGGCTCGCGCGCGCGGGGTTGCGCGTGCCGCCGGCCTTCGTGCTCGGCACGCCTGTGTGCCGCGATTACTTTGCGCGCGGCGGCCGGCTGTCGTCGGAGGTGCGCGGCATGCTCGAGGCCGGACTCGCGCGCCTCGGCGATGCGACCGGCCGGCAGTATGGCGATACGCGGCGGCCGCTGCTGCTCGCCGTGCGGTCGGGCGCGCCGGTGTCGATGCCCGGCATGCTGGAGACGGTCCTCAACGTCGGGCTCACCGAGCACAATCTCGCCGGCTTCCTGCGCGCCACCGGCAACCCGCGTCTGGTACGCGACTGCTACCGGCGGCTGATCCGCGACTTCACCGTGGTGGTCCACGGGCGTGCGGCGGCACCGTTCGACGCGCTCGCCGAGCGCCATTGCCGTGAGCAGGGGATCGCGAGCGTCCGCGAGCTCGACAGCGCGTCCCTCGCGCAGCTCTGCGCGGAGTCTCTCGAGACCTCGCTCGCCGTGTCCGGCCGTGCGTTCCCACAGTCGCCGCTGGAGCAGCTCGAGCAGGCGGTGGACGCCGTGTTCCGCTCCTGGGAGAGCGACAAGGCCCGGCACTATCGCCGCCTGCACGATCTCGACGAGTCCCTCGGAACCGCCGTCACGATGCAGGCCATGGTCTTCGGCAACAGCGGCAGCACCTCCGGCGCCGGCGTCGGCTTCACGCGCGATCCGGCCAGCGGCGAAAACTCCCTCTATCTCGACTTTCTCTGCAACGCGCAGGGCGAGGATGTCGTCTCGGGCCGGCACGCGGTCGATGACACGGCGCGGCTCGCGCGCCGGCTGCCGCTGGTTGCGCAGGAGCTGCGCGCCCTCAAGGCGGTTCTCGAGGCGGAGTTCCGCGACATGCAGGACTTCGAGTTCACGGTCATGGACGGCAGGCTCTACCTGCTGCAGACGCGCGCGGGCAAGCGCACGCCCTGGGCGGCGCTGCGCATGGCCGTCGAGATGGTGCGGGAGGGGCAGATTACACAGCGCGAGGCGCTCGCACTGCTGCGTCCTTACGACCTCGGCCGCATCGAGCGCACGCGCCTCGAGCGTGACCTGCACGCCGAGCCGCTCGCCACGGCGGTCGCCGCCGGCATCGGCGTGGCAGCCGGCGGCGTCGCCTTCGACAGCCGCCGTGCGGTCGAGCTGGCCGCCCGAGGTCAGCCCGTCATTCTCGTCCGCCCGCAGATCGAAACCGGCGACATCGAAGGCATCGCCGCATCCGACGGTGTGCTCACCGCGGCCGGCGGACGCACCTCCCACGCCGCGGTTATCGCGCGGCAGCTCGGCAAGGTATGCCTGGTCGCCTGCCCGCAGCTGACGATCGAGGGCGACGGGCACGGCTGCAGTATCGGCGGGCGGCGTCTCGCCGAGGGCGAGCTCATCACGCTCGACGGCGATGGCGGTCGCATCTACCAGGGAAGGCTGCCCGTCATCCACGAGCGCCCGCTGCAGGAGCTGGCCGAGATCAGCAGCTGGGGAGCCGGCTGAGCCTCACTCGAACGGCTTGAGGGCTTCCGGCGCCGCTTCGTCCTCGGCGACCACGTTGTGGCAGAGCTCGCATTTTCTCGGGATCTTCTCGGCCGCCGCCGTCACGTGCTTGTTGTCGTGGCAGCGCAGGCACCCGGGCGAGCGCTCGTCGTGGCCGAGGTGGTTCGGATAGGTGTTCCAGGTCACCTTCATCTGCGGGAAGACATTGTTCGACCAGATGTTGCCGAGCGCCGTCCCGGCCTCGGCTACGGCCGAAGCACGGCTCGCCGCCAGCTCGGGATAGTTGGTGCGATAGAAGGCGGTGATGTCGGCGCTGATCGCCGTGCGTGCCTGCTCCTGCGACGGGTATTGTGCCTGCAGCACGCGCATAGCCTCGCGCTTGATGAAGGTCAGCGAGGTGTCGATCCGCCCATCGAGGAGCGCGGCGTCGACCTCCTGGGCCGGTGAACGGAAGACGTGTGTCGGGCGGTTGTGGCAGTCGATGCAATCCATGGTGCGCCACTGGGCGTCGACCGGGGCCACCGCCTGAGTCTGAAATACCTTCTGTGCCCCCTCCGGCGTCGTCAGCTCCACGGTATAGATCGACTCGCGGGAAGGATCGGCCAGGAAGCGGATGCGCACCCCGCGGGCCACGTGCCAGTGGATGCCGGAGTTGGTCTTGCCGGCCTGGCCGCCCACGTGGAGCATGAGCACGGTCTTCTTGGGGGTGTTGGCCTCATCCTCGCCGTAGTGCGTGTGCACCACCAGCCGGTCACCGACGAACGCGCTCGGCCAGTGACACTGCTCGCACACCACCCGCGCCGGACGCAATTGGTGCACCGGCGTGGGGATGGGCCGCGGATAGGTGTGCGTGGTCACCTCGAGCATCTCGTCGGTGCCGTTGATCTTCGAAGCAACCCACGCGCCGAAGCCGGGACCCACGTGGCATTCGACACAGGCGACGTTGGCGTGCGGCGAGCGGTCATGCGCACTCGCCTCCGGCTGCATCTGCAGATGACACGCCTGGCTGCAGAACTGCACCGACTCGAGAAGCTGGACCCCCTGATAAGCCGACCCGGCAAGAATGAGCGCCGTTGCGCCGCCGCCCAGCAGCAGCAGGAGCACAGCACCGCGCGCCGCGGCGTCGTTCAGATCGATGACCGGCAACGGCGTGGGCGACCCGCTGAGCCGTGCCGCCTTGCGCCGGCGATGCCGCTCGAGCCACAACCCGATCGCAGTGACGACGAGCCCGAGGACGAGCAATGTGGGCAATATCAGGTAGGCCAGGATCCTGAAGTTGAGGTTGCCGCCGAGACCGGTGAGGTCCAGAGCGGCCAGTAGCACGATGAGGCCCGCGCAAGCCGCAGTCAGAATCACGCCGACGCGGCTCGTCAGGTTGGGTGTCAGCGCGACAGGTAATCTCGGCACGTATCCTCTCCCCCGAAAACAGCGCCCCTCAGCGGCTCAACGCGCCGAGCAGAGCGACGAAAATGCCCACGGCGAGCGCCACACCGACGGCGACCGCCGCGAAACCGAAGACGTAGGCGCGCAGGAGCTCGGATCGCGTCGGAGCTGAAGTCAGCACCGAGTCGAGCCGGTTCGCCGCCACGAGCCGCTGATACTCGAGCGGACGCTCCTTCTCGAAGCGCTCGAGGGACATGCGGCCGGTGAAGATCACCGTATCCATCGGGAACGTCTCCGGCCGCAGATGCGTATGGAAGTAGTGGAACAGGAAGATGAAGCCGGTGGCGAGCAGCGCCTCGTCGCTGTGGGCGATGTAGGCGGCGTTGAGCGTCCAGCCGGGGAGAAAGTGGGCGAAGAATCCGGGGAACCACAGCATCAGACCGGTGAAGCCGATGATGGCGACGCCCCAGAACACCGCCAGGTAGTCGAACTTCTCCCAGTACGTCCAGCGGTCGAACTGCGGGCGCGGCCGCAGGTAGAGGAAATAGCCGATGTTGGCGATGAAGTCGCGCACGTCGCTCGGTTGCGGAACCATCGAGCGCGGGCCCCACAGGTAGCCGCGCTGGCGCCGCACGATCATCTGATAGAGCGCTGCCGCCAGATGAAAGCCGAAGTAGCCGAAGGTCACGACCGCGGCGATGCGATGCAGAACGCCGGCGTTGTGCGGGCCACCGAGGAGCGCCATCACCCCCGGAGCCCAGCGGGCCGAGGCATATTTCAGCGGCAGCCCGGTCGCAGCCAGCACCAGGAAACTCACGACCACGGTGACGTGAACCCAGATCTGGGTGGTGGTGAAGCGCCGCACGTAGCGACCGCCGCCGGGCTGCGCCTCCCGGTATTCGCCGCGAAGCTTACCCACCAGCGTGCGCTGCAGCCACAGGAGGTCATGCAGGCCGAAGAATCCGAATACCCCGAGCAGCAGCGCCGTCATGAGCAGCCATACCCAGTGCAGGTAGGGGTTGCGTTTCGGATCGGCGGGGTCGGCGTGCGGGTCGAAGGTCAGGAACGAAGCCGTGACCTGGCCCCCGTGGCAGCGGCCGCAGGTCGCGGGGAGCTGCGCGGGGTTGACGCTCGAGCGCGGGTCCGCGGCCGGGAGATTCTGATGCGCCGTGTGACAATCCGAGCACATCGCCGCCGCAGGCTCACCGAGCATAGTGGCCTTGCCATGCAGCGTGTCTCTGAAGGACTTGTAGTACGCGCCGTGGCAGCCGCCGCAATCGCCCGGGAAGGCCTGCCGCGCCGCCACGCTCTGCGGCGGCTGGATCGCATGCGCCTGGTGGCAGGTGGTGCAGACGGGACCGTTCTTGGTGTCGTGCGTCCATAACGGTCCGTGGGCACTGTCGCGCCATTTGGCGAGGATCCCGGCGTGGCACTTGCCGCAGGTCTCCGGAATGCGCTCCTGGGAAATCGTCGCGGCGGTCGCTGCTGCAGGCTGGATATCGTGGCCGCCGCCGTGGCAATCGGTACAGGCGGGCGCGCTGACGAGGCCCAGGACGAAGAGCGCCCGGGCATGCTCACTCGACAGATACCCCTGCATCATGTCCTGGTGGCAGTGGCCGCAGTTGCGCACCTGGTTGACCGCCGACATCGAGTTGTTCGGATTGCGGCTGTCGAGCACCGCGTGCGGGTCGCCGTGGCAGCCCGCGCAGGTCTTCGGCGATACGCCCCGCCCCACGTGGGCGCTGGCCTTCAGTGCGTCCATGTCCTGCTGGTGACAGCCGGCGCAGGTCTCGGGAGCGACGGGACCCAGGTCCTCGCGCGGGTGCCGGACGCTCTGGGCATCCTTATGGCACTCGAGGCAGCCGAGACGGCGATGCGCCGAGCCGGTAAACACGGCAGTCGCTATGGTGAGCGGATGCCCGGCGTCATCCTTGAGCGTCGGATCGTTGTGGCAGCCGAGGCACTTGTCATTGCTCGACGGCTCGGGCGGCTGAGCGTCCGCGAGGGCTGTGCCGCTCGCGAGCCCTGCGAGTACAGTGAGCGCCAACGCCATCCACGCTTCGGCACCCGGCAGAAGCCACCGACGCAGGCACCCCGCGAACTGGCCCATCCCCCCTCCCAACCACCGCGCCCTTCGCGTTGTCGCAGGGCCACAGCTTCTTAGCCGATGGCCGGCCTCGGTGGCAAGTCAGTGGAACTACCTAACGACGCCCGAGGCCTAGGTACTGTCCGACATGGCTGTGCGGCCCCGGAGCCGCCAGTCTTAGCTCATGCGCGCCACCGACTGTGTCGACCAGCTCATGACCAGGGACGTGCTCTCCATCGGCGTCGAAGCGCCGGCCAGCGAGGTGCTGCGTCTGTTCGAGAGCTACCCGGTGCATCACCTGCCCGTGCTCAGGGAGAGGAAGGTCGTCGGCATGCTGAGCTCGGCCGACGTCATGAGAATGGCGGCGGTGGCACCCAGGACGGGCAGCGCGCTCGGGACGTATCCGGATGAGCACGTCAAGGTAGCGACGCTCATGAGCAAGCCCGTCATTGCAGTGCGTCCGCGCGCGACGCTGCTCGAGGCAGCGCGCGCCATGGCGGGCAACGGCGTCCATGCGTTGCCGGTGGTCGACGAGCAGGGACAGCTGCTCGGAATCATCACGACGACCGATGTGATGCACGCGGCGCTCGAGTCTCACCCGACGAGGAGCACAGCGCCCGGCGATTCACGGGACACGCCGCCCGATATCGAGATGTCGGCGACCGAATTCGAGCATGCCCTCGCCGCCGCCAAGGCGGCCATCGCCGCAGGCGAGGATGTGGATCTGGTGGCGCTCGGCCTCCTCTACCTGCAGCGGCGTCTCGTGCTGCTCGAGCAGGTGCTGCAGAGCGCCGAGCGCTACCTGAAATTCGGCCAGGAACCGGCGCGCCTGGCGAGCCTGCGCGCCGCGCTTACCGCCGCCAAGCGTGGCCACCCGGCGGCGGAGCACCCCCGCGCGGCGTTCGGCCTCGATTGATCAGCTGCGACTGGCCACCGCGGCCGCGGGCGCCAACCGCCGTCCGATCAGATAGCAGAGCAACACCGCGCCCGTCACGGTGGCACTAACCAGCCACTCGTGCGCGCTGCTCCAGTCGTCGAGCCCGGGTGCCGCGAGCCGTGTCGCTCCGTAGGCGGCGGTCAACAGGCTCACGATCGCAATCCCGAGGCCCATCACGCGCGAGGCGATGATCCCGATCCGGTCGCTGCGGCCGATGAGTCTGGAGATCCACAGGCCGTTGGCGCCGTCGGTGACGAACATTCCGAGCACGAACAGGGAGCCGACGAAGAGCGAGCAAGCGAGCCCGCCGAAGCGGGTCGCGGTCAGGGCGAACATGACGCTCTGCGACACGGTGTCGAAGGAAATGGCGTACAGCGTCCCGACGAGCGCCACGGTCAGGGGGTGGCCGGCCTGCAGCGCGCGCCTGAGGAAGGCGCCCTTCACGCCGACGGGCACCACCGCGGTCTGCGGCGCGGCGCTCAGCACAGCGCGCAGATTCACGGTCCCGATCAACGCCAGAAATCCGATCGAGATCCAGGCGCCACTCAGCTCGAGCCAACCGGGAACGCGCTGACTGCGCTGAGCAATGCCGATCATGAGCGCAATGGCCAGCACCACGACGCCGTGTCCCAGCGAGAACAGCATGCCGCACTGAGGCGCGAATGCGCGCCCGCGACGCTGGTTGATGCGCGTCAGCCCGTCGATGGCCGCCAGGTGATCCGCATCGAAGCCGTGGCGCAGGCCGAGCATGAAGACGAGGACACACAGTGCGGTCCATTGACTCGGCAGCTCGTGCACGGCACCTCCGCTTTCAACGCCCCTGCGGCAGCGTCTCGATGTGCGCCACGAGCTGCCACAGCTGCTCGTCACTCAGAGTCGGCCAGGCAGCCATGGCGGTACCGGGCACTCCCTGGCGGATCGCGAGGAAAGTGCGCGCCGCCTCGGAACGCTCCGACCACGGCGGCAAGGTGAGGTTGGCAGGCGGCGGAACCACCGATTCCTGTCGCCAGCCGTGTCCGTCCCCGCGGGCGCCGTGGCAGATGGCGCAGTTGGCGGCGAACAGCTCCGCGCCGGCGCGCTGCGCCGCGGCGGAGCTCAAGAGCCCTGCCGGCGGGCTGGGCGACGGTCCGCTACATCCCGAAGTGGCGGGTAAGAGCGTGGATAGGGCGATCACCGCCACACCCTTGCGGCCGCAGAGACGGTTGGTAGCCAAGTGCCTGTACTTCCCGGAGGACGGCCGACACCAGCGCATCGATTGCCGCGTCCACTTCACGCGTGCGCCCTACCCCGAGACCGATCAGGCCGGGGACGAGGCCGAGCAGCACCACCGAGGCCGGATAGCGGCCGATGAGCCGCGCCGCATTCAGCAGGTCGGCCACGCCGACCTGGTGCACCGAGAGACGGTCGCGCACGGCATCGATGACGTCTGCGCCGTCGAGCCGCACCAGAGTGCCGGGCGGCGCATCGGTCGCCACTGCATCGACCAGGATGACATGCTGCGCTTCGGCGATTTCAGCGAGCAGCGACAGCCCGAGCGTGCCGCCTTCCACCAGGCGGACCTCGGGGGGAATGCGGTAGTCGCGCTCGAGGCGATCGAGGGCCGCGGCGCCCGTCCCATCGTCGCCCAGCAGCACGTTGCCCAGCCCCAGCACCAGCACGCCGGTGCGGCTGCCTGCGCCGTTCGCGTGTGCGGGCGTCTCACTCACGGCCGTGCGGTTCCTTGAACTTGTAGCCCGAGAAGATGGAATCGAACACGCCGTTGCGCTCGACGAGCGAGTACAGCACGGGAAAATAGACGTGCGCCACCACGAACACCAGGATCACCCACATGCCGATGTGATGAATGAGGCGCGCGATCTGCAGGCCATTGAAGAGCGGGATCAGAAAACCGAACAGCTGCATCGGCGAGCTTGGGCTTGCGTACACGGTGTAGAGCGCAAAGCCGGTCACGATCATCACGAAGTAGACGGCGAAGATGCCCGCGTAAGTCAGACCCGCCAGCGCGTTGTGACCGAGATAGTCCACCGACTCGCGGCTGAGGAAGGTATAGAAGAGCAACGCCTGCCTGAGGCTCCGCCAGCGCTCGCGCGATACGGGGATGAGCTCCGACCAGCGGGCATAGCGGTTGCCGGCGAACGCCCAGTAAACGCGCACCAGCGCCGCGAGTGTGAACACCACCGAGGCGTACAGGTGGACGCTGCGCATCGTGCCCATCACGAAGTGCGCACGCGCCTCTCCCGGCACACTGATGAAGGGGTGGCCGATGTAATAGCCGGTGGCCGCGAGGGTCAGGATCGAGAAGAACAGCAGCCAGTGCACGAGCCGTATCGGCAGCTCCCAGATGTAGACCCGCTCGAGGCTCACGTGCGGCACGGCCGCCGCGGGCACCGCGCTCATGACACCCTCACTCGCGCCAGCTCGCGCCGCGTGGCATCGACCACGTGCACGCCGCAGGCCATGCAGGGATCGAAGGAGTGCACGGTGCGCAGTATCTCGAGCGGCTGCTCGGGCTTGGCCACCGGCGTCCCGACCAGGGAAGCCTCGTAGGGACCCGGCTGCCCCTTGGCATCGCGGGGACCTGCGTTCCAGGTGCTCGGCACGACGCACTGGTATCTGGCGATCTTGCCGTCCTTGATGTGCACCCAGTGGCCGAGCGAGCCGCGCGGCGCCTCGTGGAAGCCGGCGCCGAAGCAATCCTTGGGCCAGGTGCTCGGATCCCATTTCGAGGTGTCCTGGATGCGGTAGTCGCGCCGCGCCATGCCATCGGCCAGCGCATCGATCCACATGCCCATCGATTCGACCAGCACCTGAGCCTCGATGGCGCGCGCGGCGATGCGCCCGAGGGTGGAGACGAGTGCCGTCGGCGGCGCACCGAGCTGCGCCAGTGCCTTGTCGACCACCTCCTTGACGCGCGCGGGGCGGCCCGTGGCGTAGGCGACCAGCATGCGCGACAGAGGTCCCACCTGCATCGGCGCGCCCTCGTAGCGCGGCGACTTGAGCCAGGAGTACTTCTCGCCCGTGTTGAGGCGCTCGTAGGGGGGCTTCGGTCCCGTGTAGTGCGGCTGGGTCTCGCCCTTGTAGGGATTCAAGCCCTGGTCATTGCCGACGGAGTAGTCGTACCAGGAATGAGTGATGTACTCGTCGATCTTCGCCTGATCCACGGGCTCGACGTGCGCGAGATCCGCGCTGTGGATGACGCCCGAGGGGATATAGAGCTCCGGCTGGGCATTGTCGTCCATGGGGAAGTCGCCGTAGCTCAGGAAGTTCGTGACCCCCTGGCCGATCGCGAACCAGTCCTTGTAGAAGGACGCGACCGCGAGCACGTCCGGGATATACACGCGGGTCACGAAGTCCAGGCCGTCCGCGACCAGCTTGCGGAGCGCCGCGATCGTGCCCATGTTGAGCGAGGCCTGCGCATCCGGGTCCACCGGAGTTGCCATGCCGCCGACCAGGAAGCTCTGCAGGTGCGGATTCTTGCCGCCGAGAATGGCGTGGATCTTGATGAAGCGCCGCTGCCAATCGAGCGCCTCGAGGTAGTGGGCGACCGCCATCAGGTTCGCCTCCGGCGGCAGCCGGTAGGCGGAATGACCCCAATAGGCGTTGGCGAAGATGCCGAGCTGGCCGCGCTCGACGAAGGATTTGACGCGGTCGCGCACGCCGGCGAAGTACTTCGCGCTCGAGAGCGGCCAGTCGGAGATCGACTGTGCCAGGCTCGAGGTCTTCACCGGATCGGCGCTGAGCGCGCTCACGATATCGACCCAGTCGAGCGCCTGCAGGTGATAGAAATGCACCACGTGGTCCTGCACGTTCTGCGCGGCGATGATGAGATTGCGCAGGATCCGCGCGTTCGGCGGCGGCACGGCGCCGATCGCGTGCTCGACCGCGCGGATCGAGGCGATCGCGTGCACGGTCGTGCACACGCCGCAGATCCGCTGCGCGAACGCCCAGGCGTCGCGCGGATCGCGTCCCTCGAGAATCAGCTCGATGCCCCGGAACATCGTACAGGACGACCATGCCTCCTTGACCGCGCCCCCATCCACCTCCGCTTCGATGCGCAGGTGCCCCTCGATCCGTGTCACTGGATCAACGACGACATGAGTCATTTCTTGGCTCCCGCCTGCTCGCCCGCGGGCTTAGCACCGGCGGCAGGCTTCTCTTCGACCACTAATCGGCCACGGCCCCGGCGCGAGACCTCCGCGATCCCATGGGCGATCACGCCGGCGGCAACCACCCCGGTCGCTCCGAGGCCGACCGTGTCGAGCCAGCGGTCGGTATTGAATCCGGCCACGTCCGGCAGCCGCTGATAGAACGGGGTCATGGTGTCCCAGAAATTCGGCTCGGCGCAGCCGATGCAGGGATGGCCGCAGCCGATCGGCCAGTTGGTGCCCTCGTTCCAGCGCACATTCGGGCAGTTCTGCGAGGTGGCCGGTCCCTTGCAGCCCATCTTGTAGAGGCAGTGGCCGTGACGGTGGGCCTCATCGCCCCAGGCCTCCACATACTGCCCAGCGTCGAAGTGTGCGCGCCGCTCGCAGCCGTCGTGGATCGACTTGCCGTAGGCGAACAGCGGCCGGCGGTACCGATCGAGCGGCGGCCATTGCTTCATCGTCAGGTAGTAGACGAGCAACGCCGTGATGTTCTCGGCGTTGGCCGGGCAGGCCGACATGTTGATGAGATTCTTCACCCCGGGAACTGCATCCGCGACGGACAGTGCGCGGGTCGGATTGGGGCGCGCGGCCGGAATGCCGCCGTAGGACGCGCAGGTGCCGACGGCGACCGTGGCCAGTGCGTTGCCGCACACCTCGCGGGCAATCTGCAGCGCCGCCTTGCCGCCGATCGTGCAGAAACCACTGTCGGGGTCGCCAGGGATCGAGCCCTCGACGAGAGCGATGTAGCCGCCCTTGTTCTGCTTCACCGTGTCATTGAGCGCGGCCTCGGCCTGAGCGCCCGCAGCTGCCATCAACGTCTCGTGATAGTTGAGCGAGATGGTGTCGAGAACGAGGTCCGCCACCGTCGGATGGCTGGCACGCAGGAAGGACTCGCTGTTGCCGGCGCAGTCCTGGAATTCGAGCCAGACGAGAATCGGCCGCTTATCGCTCTCCACGGCCTTGGCGATCGCGCCGGCAGCTCCCTTCGGCAGCCCGAGCACGGTCGCCATGCTGGCGCAGAAGGTGAGAAAGTCGCGTCGCGATACGCCCTGCCGCTCCAGCTCCCGCATCAGTGTGGTGGTGTGCGCCATCTGAGCCTCCCCCCGGCAAACGTGGCCGATTAATCAACCAAAAGCGCGCGCGCGACAATACGTGCATTCCACAACTCGGGCGCCGGCACGCGGGGCGTAACATGACGCTCGCGTGAGAATGGGGGGGTTGGCGTGCACGAGCTGTCGATATGCCAGGCTCTGATCGATGAGGTAGCGAGGATTGCGACCCATCACGATGCCCGCGCGGTCGGACGCATCACGATCGAGGTCGGGCCGCTCTCGGGGGTCGAGCCCGAGCTCCTCGCGCGAGCCTTCGAGATCGCGCGCATCGGCACCTGCGCCGCCGAGGCTCAGCTCTCGATCGCGGTGCCGGGGATCATGGTGCGCTGCAGCGACTGTGGCGTGAGCTCGCGCGCCGAGCCCAACCGCCTGCTGTGCGCGAGCTGCGGTGGCTACCGCACGCAGGTGCTCGAGGGCAACGAGCTGCGACTGCGGGGTGTCGAGCTCGACGTACCGGAAGAGCAGCCTTCCGCGGTTCATTGAGTCCTGAAGCGGAGAGAGACACATGTGCCAGACCTGCGGTTGCACCGTCACGGCCGGAAACGCGCAGCTCGCCGCCGGCGACCCCGGCGCCGGACCGGGGGCCACTACCACCGTCACGGTCCTCAAGGACCTGCTCGCAGCCAACGATGAGGCGGCGCAGCACAACCGCACGCATTTCGACGAGCACGGCGTGCTCGCGATCAACCTCATGTCCTCGCCGGGCGCGGGCAAGACCACCTTGCTCGAGGCCACCATCCGCGCCCTGCGCGACCGCTATCGCATCGCCGTCATCGAGGGCGACCTCGAGACCGATAACGACACGGTACGCATCCGCGCGCAGGGCGTGCCGGCGGTGCAGATCACGACCGGCACCGCCTGTCACCTCGATGCGCACCTGGTGCACCGGGCCCTGCACGATCTGCCGCTCGCGGGGCTGGATCTGCTGTTCATCGAGAATGTCGGCAACCTCGTTTGCCCGGCGAGCTTCGACCTCGGCCAGCACCGCAACGTGGTACTGCTGTGCACCACCGAGGGCGACGACAAGCCGGCCAAGTATCCGGTGATGTTTCGTGCCGCGGACCTGGTCGTGCTGAGTAAGGCGGACCTGCTCGAGGTGCTCGAGGATTTCGACCCGGCGCGCGCCACGGCCGCGCTGCGGGCACTCGGACGCGACACGCCCATCATCCGCACGGCCGCCCGCCGCGCACCGCGGCTCGAGGATTGGCTCGCGTGGCTCGAGGAGCAGCTGAGCGCGCCGCGCGCCCTCGCTGCGCTGCGCCCGCTCGAGACCGGCCCCACCGTGCACGTGTGACCTCATGTGCCTCGCGATTCCGGTACGGGTAGCGGCACGGCTCGATGAGTCCTGGATCGAGACCGAGGTCGGCGGGGTGCGCACGCGCGTGTCGGCCTCGCTGATCGACGAAGTCGCGGTCGGCGACTACGTCATCGTGCACGCCGGCTTCGCCATCGCCCGCCTCGACGTCGCGGAAGCCGAGAAGACCCTGGCCCTGTTCGAGGAGCTGGCCGCCCGTCTCGGGGAGAGCGCCGATGCGTTACATCCGCGCGTTCCGTGAGGGCGCCGCCGCTGCCGCCCTCGCGCGGCAGCTGGCCGCGGAAGTCGACCGCGAGCGCGACTATCACCTGATGGAATTCTGCGGCGGCCACACGCACGCGATCTTTCGCTACGGGGTCGAGGACCTGCTGCCTGTCAACATCCACCTCGTGCACGGGCCGGGTTGCCCGGTGTGCGTGCTGGCGATCCCGCGTCTCGATGCCGCCATCGAGCTTGCGCAGCGGCCGGGTGTGACGCTCGTCAGCTACGGCGACATGCTGCGCGTGCCGGCCTCGCGCCGGCGCAGCCTCCTCAAGGCGCGCGCCCAGGGAGCCGACGTGCGCATGGTGTACTCGGCGATCGAGGCGCTGGAGATCGCCGCCGGCGAGCCCGGCCGGCAGGTGGTCTTCTTCGCGGTCGGCTTCGAGACCACGACCCCGGCGACCGCGCACATCGTGCTCGAGGCTGAACGCCGCGGGCTCACGAATTTCAGCGTCTATTGCAACCACGTGCTCACCCCGGCGGCGATCCAGAGCATCCTCGACTCGCCCGAGGTGCGCGAGTGGGGCCGCGTGCGCGTCGATGGCTTCATCGGCCCCTCGCACGTGAGCGCGGTGATCGGCAGCCGGCCGTACGAGTTCTTCGCCGAGGAATACCAGCGGCCGGTGGTGATCGCCGGCTTCGAGCCGCTCGATGTGCTCGAGGCGATCCGCATGCTGGTGCGGCAGCTGAACGCGGGCGTTGCACACGTCGAGAACGAATTCACCCGCGGAGTGACGCGCGAAGGCAACCGCAAGGCGCAGCGCCTGGTCGCCGAGGTGCTCGAGCTGCGGCCGAGCTTCGAGTGGCGGGGCCTGGGCGAGCTCCCCTACAGCGGTCTGCGCCTGAAGAGCGCGTACGCGCAATTCGACGCCGAGCGGCGCTTCGAGCTCAAGGCGCAGCCGGTCGCGGAGAACAAGGCCTGCCAGTGCCCGGCGATCATCCGCGGCGTCAAGAAGCCCACCGACTGCGCCATCTTCGGGACCGTCTGCACGCCGCACAATCCGATCGGCTCGTGCATGGTATCGGCCGAGGGCGCCTGCGCCGCGTACTACAAGTATCGGCGCGGCGCGGTGCGGGCCGCAGGCTGATGCGTATCCTGCTGCTCTGCCAGGCCTTCAACAGCCTGTCACAGCGGCTGTACGTCGAGCTGACGCGCGACGGCCACGAGCTCTCGGTCGAGCTCGATATTCACGACCGGGTGACCCTCGAGACGGTCGAGCTGTTCCGGCCCGAGGTGGTGCTCGCCCCGTTCCTGAAGCGTGCCATCCCGCAGTCGCTGTGGCAGCGGCTGCCGTGCCTCATCGTGCATCCGGGACCGCGGGGCGACCGGGGTCCCGCGGCGCTCGACTGGGCGATCCTCAAGGGCGTGCCCGACTGGGGCGTCACGGTGCTCGGGGCCGCCGACGACTGGGACACGGGGCCGGTGTGGGCGAGCGTGCCCTTTCCCATGCGGCTCGCCACCAAGAGCAGTCTGTATCGAAACGAAGTCACCGAGTGCGCGGTGGTCGCAGTGCGTGCAGCGCTCGCGCGGCTCACGCAGGGCGCGGGCCCCATCGCGATGAACAATCTCGGCGAGCCGCACGGCTGGCAGCCCGCGGTGCCGCGAGCACGGCGCTCCATCGACTGGGCGCGGGACAGCACCGCGGTCGTGCTATGCAAGATCCGCAGCGCCGACGGTGCGCCCGGAGTTGAAGACCTGCTGCTCGGGCGGCGCTTCCGGCTGTTCGATGCCCATCCCGAGCGGCGTCTCGCGGGCCGGCCCGGCACGCTCATCGCCCGCCACCACGAGGCCATCTGCCGTGCGACCCGCGACGGCGCGGTATGGCTCGGGCAGTTGAGGCCGCTCGAGGGCCCGCAGCAGACCCTCAAGCTCCCCGCGGCTCTGGCGCTCGGGCCTGACGCGCCGACGCTGCCCGAAGGTATACCCGACACCGGGCAACTCGACGGCGCGCGCGCTCTCGAGATCCACTACGAGGAGCGCGGCGCGGTCGGCTATCTGCACTTCGCCTTTTACAACGGCGCATTGAGCCGCGCGCAGTGCGAGCGGCTGCGCGCGGCCTACGCCGAAGCCCGCGCGCGCCCTACGCGCGTCATCGTGCTGATGGGCGGGCCCGACTTCTGGTGCAACGGCATGCACCTGCACTGCATCGAGGCGGCCGCCAGCGCGGCCGACGAGTCGTGGGCGAACATCAACGCCATCGACGATCTGACGCACGACATTCTCACCACCGGGACGCATCTCACCGTAGCCGCGCTCCAGGGCAATGCCGCCGCGGGCGGTGTGTTCGTGGCCCTCGCCGCCGATCGGGTCCTCGCGCGCAGCGGCATCGTGTTGAATCCCCACTATCGCAACATGGGCAACCTCTACGGCTCGGAATACTGGACCTATCTCCTGCCGCGGCGCGTCGGCGCGCGTGAGGCGAGCGCCCTCATGGCGCGACGCCTGCCCCTCGGGGTGCACGAGGCCCGCGCGCTCGGTCTGATCGATGAGCACGCCGGCCCGGAGGGCGGCGAGTTCCGTGCGTTCGTCGAGGCGCGCGCCGCAGAGCTCGCGGAGCCGGCGCGCTTCGGGCTGCTCCTCGCGGAGAAGCGCGCCCGGCGGGCCCGCGACGAGAGCGAGCGAGCGCTGGCGGCGTATCGGGCCGGGGAGCTCGAGCACATGCGCCTCAACTTCTACGGCTTCGACCCGAGCTATCACATCGCGCGCCACCGCTTCGTCTACCGCACGCCGCACGCCTGGACGCCGCTGCATCTCGCGGCGCATCGGCGCATCGGCTTCGCTGCCCGACCGGTCGCGGCCAGCCCATGAGCCGCGCGCTCCTTCCGGTCATGGAGCCTGGAACAGCAGCGGTTGCTGCGCGGCGCTGGCGGATCGCCGGTCGCGTTCAGGGCGTCGGCTTCCGGCCGTTCGTCTACCGCCTGGCGCAGACCTTCGGCCTCCACGGCTGGGCGCGCAACAGCGGCGGCGAGGTCGAGGTGCACGCCGAGGGCGAGGCCGCGGCGCTCGAGCGCTTCAGCACGGCACTCCTCGAGCGCGCTCCTCCCGCGGCCCGCCCACGCCTGCTCGAACAGCGCGCGGCCGAGTGCGAGTCACTCGAGGACTTCCGCGTTCTGCCGAGCGCCCGCACGGCGCAGCCGCACGTGCACGTGCCGCCGGACCTGTTCGCCTGCGATGAGTGCCTCGCGGAGCTGCGCGACCCGGTGGCGCGCCGCTTCGCCTATCCCTTCATCAACTGCACCCAGTGCGGCCCGCGCTATACGGTGATCCGCGCCCTGCCCTACGACCGCGCCAATACCTCGCTCGCCGGCTTTCCGCTGTGCCCCGAGTGCGCGGCCGAGTATGCCGATCCGCTCGATCGGCGCTTCCACGCCGAGCCGCTCGCGTGCGCCGCCTGCGGCCCGGCGCTGCGCTGGCGCGCACCCGGGCACGAGGTCCGCGGCAATGCCGCCTCGCTCGCCGCGGCGCTCAGCGCGCTGCGCACCGGGCGGATCGTCGCCGTGCGCGGCATCGGCGGCTATCACCTCTGTTGTGACGCGGCCGACGAGGCGGCGGTCGAGCGCCTGCGCGAGCGCAAGCGACGGCCGGCGAAGCCGCTCGCCCTGATGGTGCCGTGGCGTGGCGCGGACGGCCTCGAGGGTGCGCGCGCGCTCGCCCGGCTGTCGGCAGCGGAAGCGACTGCACTCGTCGACCCGGTACGGCCGATCGTACTGTGCGTCAGTCAACCGCACACCGCGCTTGCCGCAGGCGTCGCGCCGGGACTCACCCAGCTCGGACTGATGCTGCCGTACAGCCCGCTGCACCACCTGCTGCTCGAGGATTTCGCCGGGCCGCTGGTCGCGACTTCGGGAAATTTGAGCGGCGAGCCGGTGCTCACCGAGCCCGAGGAAGCCGAGCAGCGCCTCGCGCACGTAGCCGACGGCTTCCTGCACCACGACCGCCCCATCGTGCGGCCGGCCGACGATCCGGTCGTGCGGGTCGTCGCCGGCGTGGCGCGTCCGGTGCGTCTCGGCCGCGGCACCGCGCCGCTCGAGCTCGAACTCCCGCTGAGCGTCTCAGTCCCGACGCTCGCGGTCGGCGCCTATCTCAAGAACACCGTGGCGCTCGCGTGGGGCCGGCGCGCCGTCGTGTCGCCCCACATCGGCGAGCTCTCGAGCCCGCGCGCGCGCCAGATCCTGGCGCAGGTCGCCAGCGATCTGCAGCGGCTCTACGGCGTGCGCGTCGAGCGCATTGCGCACGATGCCCATCCGGACTTCCCCAATACCCGCTGGGCGCGCGCCTCGGGGCTGCCGACGATCGCGGTGTGGCACCACCACGCCCATGCCGCGGCGCTCGCGGCCGAGTACCCGGGAACCGCGCCCACGCTGTGCTTCACCTGGGACGGAGTGGGACTGGGCTCCGACGGCACACTTTGGGGCGGTGAGGCATTCCTCGGCCAGCCGGGTCGCTGGCAGCGCGTCGCGAGCTTCCGGCCGTTTCGACTTCCGGGGGGCGAACGGGTGGCGCGCGCGCCGTGGCGTACGGCGCTCGCGCTCTGCTGGGAATCCGGCTGCGCCTGGCCCGCCGGCGAGCGCCGCGCCGACCCGTTGCTGCGACAGGCGTTCGATGCCGGGTTGAACGCGCCGCGGACCACGGCGGTCGGGCGCCTGTTCGATGCGGCGGCGGCGCTCATCGGCGTGCGCCTCGACACCAGCTACGAGGCCGAAGCGCCCATGCGCCTGGAAGCGCTGTGCGAGAGCGAGGGCAGGCCGCTGCCGCTGCCACTCGCGCAGGATGAGGCCGGGATCTGGCGCTGCGACTGGGCGCCGCTGGTGCCGGCGCTGCTCGACACAACGCAGACACCAGCGGCGCGGGCGGCGCTGCTGCACTCGAGCCTCGCGCAGGCGCTCTGCGACCAGGCCTGCGCCGTGCGTGAGCGCACCGCAGTCACCCGCGTCGGACTCACGGGCGGGGTGTTCCAGAATCGCGTGCTGACGGAGCGTGCCCATGCCCGGCTGACCGACCTGGGGTTCGAGGTACTGATCCCCTCGCAGCTGCCCGTCAACGATGCATCGATCAGCTTCGGCCAGCTGGTCGAAGCTGCCGCGACGGTCGGCTGAGGCGCAACATTCCGATGGCGCGGCGCGACCAGCACGTGAGCCTCGCACACGGCAACGGTGGGCGGCTGATGCGCGAGCTGATCGAGGAGCTGTTCGCGCCAGCGCTCGGCAATCCGCTGCTCGACACACGCGCCGATGCGGTCGGCGTGCCGACGCCGGAGGACCGCGAGCTCGTCGTCACCACCGACGGCTTCACCGTGCAGCCGCTCGAGTTTCCGGGCGGCAACATCGGCTCCCTCGCCGTACATGGCACCGTCAATGATCTGGCCGTGAGCGGCGCGTTGCCGCGCTTCATGACACTCAGCACTTTTCTCGAGGAGGGTCTCCCGATCGTGCTGCTGCGGCGCGTGATCGGCTCGCTTGCCGAGGCGGCGCGCGACTGCGGGGTCGCAGTGGTGGCCGGAGACACCAAGGTGCTCGGCCGCGGCGACTGCGACGGGATCTATCTGGCCGCTACGGGGCTCGGCTTCCGGCCCCGCACGACGCGGCTTGGCTTCGACCAGGTGCGCGCCGGCGACCGAGTCCTGGTGAGCGGGCCGGTCGGCGATCATGGCGCCGCGGTGCTGCTCGCACGGCAGGAGTTCGGCCTGCGCGGAGATCTCAGGTCGGATGCCGCCAGCGTGCTGCCGGAGGCGCAGGCGCTGCTCAGCGTACCGGGGCTGCGGTTCATGCGCGATCCCACGCGCGGCGGGCTCGCCACCGTCGCCCACGAGCTCGCCCGTGCCACCGGGCTTCGGGTGCAACTCGCGGAGGCGCGCATTCCGGTCAACGACGCCGTGCAGTCGGTCTGTGAGCTGCTCGGCTTCGATCCGCTCTATCTCGCCTGCGAGGGCCGGGTCGTGGCGGTGGTCGCCCCTGAGGCCGCCGAGGCGGCGGTGACACAGCTGCGCCAGGTCGCGCCGCACGCGGCGGTGATCGGCGAGCTGGCCGCGGGAGCTGCGCAGGTAGTGCTCGATACGGCCTTCGGCGGCCAGCGTGTGCTCGATGAGCTCGAGGACGATCCGCTGCCGCGTATCTGCTGAAGCGCAGACACGCTTGAATGCGGCCGCAGGAATCTACTTGGGCAGATCCGTCCTGCCGGACTGGCTCGGCATCGTGTGGTCCATGTCCATCATCGTGCAGCCTTCCTTGCCCATCATGCCCATCATGTCCTCGTGGTGTTTCATGGCTTCCTTGCGGCAGTCAGCGATCGGCTTATCGGAGCGCAGACAGGCGGCCAATTGCTCATGGAAGGCCGCCATCTTCTCGCGCGTCTCTTTCGACGGTTCCGTGACTGCTGCCGCGGGGGGCTCCGCTGCAGACACGACGCTCATACTCCCTAAGAACAGGGCCAGGCTCGCACACAGAGATCTCGCGCTCATGGAGGATCCTCAGGTGGGCTTGCTGAAGAGCGGTGAGTTGTCGATGTAGATGCGGTAGGAAGCTACGCGCTGCCCGCGCAGCCCGAACACGTTGACGAAAGGTATCGTCACGGTCGAGCCATCCATCCGCGTGTAGGTCACCTCACCCTCGCCGACCGCCGTCCCGGCACCGGTCCAGGTGCCGATGAGGCGATGACGGCAGCCGCCGATCACGGAGAAGAAGCCCGCAACCGCCGCGCGGATCGCTTCGTGTCCGTTCACCGCGGGCGCATTGCCGAAGCGGAACTCGGCATCCGGTGTCAGAAAGGCCACGAAGCCGTCGGCGTCACGCGCGTCGATGACGGCCAACAGCCGCCCCCACCACGCCCGATCGGGCGCGAAGGGCGCAATCGGCGAGCCTGCAGCGCTCATGACCTAAGCCGGCCTCACGATCATCTCGCGCGACCGCCGTTACTGCTCGCTGGCGTAGTACTGGGCCAGTGCCTCGATGTCGGCGTCGGAAAGCTTCGTGACGACGCTCTTCATGTTCTTGGGCTGGTCGATGCTGCCCTTCTTGTAGGCGGCCAGCACGGCCTTCATCCAGGTCGCGGGCTGCCCGGCGAGAATTCCGGCATCGTCGGCGGGGTCCTTGCCGCCGTTCGAATGACATTTCTTACAATCGCGGTCGTGGATCTGCTTGCCGGTGGCGGCCTTGGCGGCATCGAAAGGCTGCTTCAGCGCGCCGTAGGGCTTGCCGGCGAAATATGCTGTGACATCAGCGATCTGCGAGTCCGTGAGGTCCTTGGCGACGGTGCACATGTCACCCTCGCGCTTGGTATCGCCACGCTTGTAGTTGACCTTGGTGCACGGCCGCGCTTTCGCTTTGTAGGCCTTCAGGGCATCGCTCTGCACGGTCGCCGAAACGCCGGCGATCGTCGGGACGTCCTGGGCACTGGTGATGCCGCCCGCGCCGTGGCAATCCTGGCAGGTCTCCAGGAGCTTCGGGTCGGCGGCGCCGAGCGTAAGTGACGGAATTCCAAGCGCTGCGATCGCAGCGAGCAGTGCGGCTCTCATAGGCTCAGGTCTCCTGTGCGGCTGTTGTTGCCCGCGCCCAACATGAGGGACTCGGCTCGAGCTGACTTATTGGCACTCTGAGCAGCGATTTTTACCGTATCCGAGGCAAGCCCGCACGTACGGAAAAGTACTCATAACCTTCCACGTCTTGCACGTCGCTGCGCGCCGGGACGGCCCGCATTCATCGGAAAGTACTCATAACATTTCCACGCTGTCGCGGGCACGATGCCCCGCAAACGCCGCCATGGCGGGGGGAGTGCGCATATGCATCGGGGAACCCCATTCGGCTCAGGCTCCGTGATCAGGACGGCTCGGGCGCGCCTCACCGCTCTCGGTCTCACCGCGCTCCTGGTCGCCTGCAGCGGCAGTACCGGCCCACAGGGCGCTGCGGGCCCGCCCGGGCCGCCCGGACCCGCCGGCCAGCCGGGCCCCGGCGCGGGAGTCGCGGCCCTCGATATCGGCACCGCGTCCCAGATCACGGGCAAGATCACCAGCGTCGCCATCGCCTCGCCACCGGTCGTGAAGTTCTCGCTCGCCGATCAGAACGGCGTGCCGCTCAAGGGCCTGCCGGCTGCAAGCATCGGCTGGGTGATCGCCAAACTCACCCCGGGCCAGAACGGCGAGGCGAGTACCTGGCAATCCTATATCTATCACACCGTCACGCCGTCCGGATGCCCGACGGGGGTAACCAGTTGCCTGGCGGCGGCGGCCGTCCAGGCGACCACCGAGAACGGCGCCTCGGGCACGCTGGTCGACAACGGCGACGGCACCTATCAGTACACGTTCAAGAAGGACATCACGACGGATGCGAACGTGAAGTACGACGCCACACTCACCCACCGCGTCGCCTTCGAGATCCGCGGCTTCGCCCAGGCCAACAACGCCGCCTACACGTGGCAGCCCTCGACCGGCGCGACCACCGGCATATTCAGCCGCGAGATCATCGAGCTCGCGACCTGCAACGGCTGCCACACGCAGCTGATGCTGCACGGCGGCGCCCGCGTCGAGACGCAGTACTGCGTCATGTGCCACAACCCGAGCACCACCGACCCGTACAGCGGCAACCCGCTCGACTTCAAACAGATGATCCACAAGATCCACCAGGGCAACTCGCTGGCGAGCATCCAGACGCCGCCGGCTCTGGCGCTCACCGGCAGCTCCGACTTCCATGCCGGCTCCGTCACCACGCCGATCCTCGGCCAGGGTTACTGGATCGCCGGCTTTATGAAGTCGCTGAGTAACTTCAACACCGTGCTCTTCCCGCAGGACTCGCGCAACTGCACCACCTGCCACAACCAGAACCTCCCACCGGCGACCGAAGCGGGCAACTATGCCGCGGTGCCGACCATCGAGGCCTGCGGCGCCTGCCACGACACCACGACTTTCTCCGGGGCGAGCCCGACACACAAGGGCGGCGCAGCGACCAACGCGCAGTGCACGACCTGCCATTCGAACGCGACGCTGCCGCAGCTCGAGGTCGCGGCGGTGCACACCATTCCGGACGAGGTGGCGGCGACCAAGTTCAAGTTCACCGTCAACAGCGTCAGCTTCACGGGAGCCGCTCCCAACGTCCTGCCGGTCGTGAACTTCTCGGTCGTCGATCCGACCAACAACAACGCCCCCTACAACATCCTGACGGACCCGGCGTTCGCGGGCACCGATCCGGGCACGGGCAAGCCGGTGTGCGCGGGGGGCGGCGCAGCGCGGCTCGCAATCGACATCACCTGGGAGACCGGCGACTACACCAATTGGGGCGTCGCCTCCCCTCCGGCGGCGGCCACCTGGGGCCAGCCGATCTCTCTCAACCCGCTGGCCGGAACCGGCTGTGCGGGCGGCTCGATCACGCCCGTGCAGCAGGCGGACGGATCCTGGACGCTGACTTCGAATAAGCCGTTGCCGGCGGCGCCGGCCGCCAACTGTCCGCCCGCGAGCACCACCGCCTGCCCGGCCATCGCCAATGTCGGGGCCGTGCTCGAAGGACACCCGGGCGTCGTCACCACCGGACCCGGCGCGGACCGCATTCCGGTGACGACCGCCGTAGGCTACGGCAACGTGTCGGGTGGGACCGCCGTGCCACGGCGCACGGTGGTGGATATCGCCAAGTGCGACGTCTGCCACTACCGCCTGGAGCTGCACGGCAGTAATCGCAACAACAACGTGCAGGCCTGCGTCGCCTGCCACAATCCGGCCTCGACCGACGTCAGTCAGCGCCAGGGCCTGGCTGCGGTCGGTGCCGACGGCCTGTGGGAACAGTCCATCAACTCCCGCTTCTTCTTCCACATGCTGCACGCGGGAAGCGTGCGCGCGGCCGCCGGGGCGCCGACCGTGATCTACGGCTTCGGCGCATCGGTGAACGACTTCGCCAACGTAGTCTTCCCGGGACAGCTCAACGACTGCGCCATGTGCCACAATTCCGGCACCTACTACCCGGTAGACGCCGCGGCGGTGCAGGCGACGACCTTCGATACGGGACTTTCCAAGAATCCCGCGGACGCGACCACGCCTGGCAATCCGATCTCGACCTCGGCCAACATGGCGGTGTGCTCGGCCTGCCACTTCGCCAGCCTGGAGACGACGCACATGATGCAGATGGGCGGCACGACCACGGTGCTCAAGGATGCCGAAGGACGCACCATACCGGGAGCCGCCGTCGAGACCTGCGTCCTGTGCCATGGACCGGGCTCGCTGGCGGACGTCGCGGTGGTGCATAACATCCCGGTCGCGGATCGCTGAGCGATGCGGCTGCGCGCCGCCCGGGCTGTCCTGCTCATCGCGCTGCTCGCGGGCGCGATGACGCCGGTCTGCGCTGCCGATGCGGGCAGCGCTCCGGCCTACAGCGCCAAGGGAGCCGACAGCTGCCTCGGCTGTCATGACGATCCGGGTCTGGCCGGCCTCTTCAGGACCAAGCACGCCCGTCCCAAGGACGATCGCGGCCCCTTCGGCCATGGCGGGCTGCAATGCGAGGCGTGCCATGGACCGGGCCGGGCACACGTGGATGCGCGCGGCAAGCAGCCGGCGGGCATCGTGGATTTCGGCCCGAAGGCGCTCGCCTCGCCCGCGCGGCAGAATGCGCAGTGCCTCGGCTGTCACGAGTCCAACGTCGCACACGAGTGGGCCGCGAGTCAGCACGCGGCAGGCAACGTACCCTGCGCCGCCTGCCACACCCTGCATGCACCGCACGACCCGGTGCTCGCCACGGCGACGCAGATCGAGGTGTGCACGAGCTGCCACCAGGTCGAGCACACCGACCTCTTCAAGCCCTCGCACCATCCGCTGCGCGAAGGAAAGATGGCCTGCACGTCCTGTCATGTGCCGCACGGCTCGCAAGGCCCGTTCCAGCTGGTGAACAACACGGTGACGGAGACCTGCACGACCTGTCATTCCGAATACCGCGGGCCCTTCCTGTGGGAGCATCAGCCGGTCGCCGAGGACTGCTCGAACTGCCACGATGCGCACGGCTCGGCGCAGCCGGCGCTGCTGAAGACGCGACCGCCGTTCCTGTGTCAGCAGTGTCACGAGGGCGCGGGCCATCCCTCGATACTCAACGGTCCGCAGGGCCTGCCGGGCGGCGCGCCGAGCGCTTATCTGCTCGCCGGCGGCTGCGTCAACTGCCATACCCAGGTGCACGGCTCCAACCACCCCTCGGGCCGCGCCCTGATGCGCTAGGAAGGGGATGCCTGCCGTGAAACCTGCTGCGCGCTACCGTCATCGAGCCATCGGCACGGGTGCCATCGCGCTGGCGGCGGTGGCCAGCGCCTGGGCCGACAGCCCCGCGCCCGATACGAGCAACTGGAAGTGCCAGCAGTGTCCGTTCTTCGAGGGCTTCAGCGCCGATGCCGAGGTCGGCGCCATCAATGCCAACGGCGCGAACTTCAGCTACGGCCGCTATACGGGCATCGACCGCAGTACCGTCTACGCCGACGTCTCGGCTGCGGGGCAGTACCGCAACGCCGACGGCACCGACGCGAGCTTCGATCTCGAGGATCTCGGTCTCGCCTCGCGCCAGGGGACCGCGGCGGTCGGCAAGGAAGGCCGCTACGACGTGAGAGTCGACTACGACGCCATCCCGACGCGGCTCTACGATACCGGCGCCACGCCTTTCCTCGGCGCGGGAGGCGGCACTCTCAGCTTGCCCGGCAGCTGGGTGCCGGCGGGCAGCACGGCCGGCATGAGCGCGCTCGGCGCGACGCTCGCGCCGGTTGCGATCGAGTGGGACCGGCGCACCGCCTCGATCCTCGGGTCCTACATCGCAAGCTCCGCGTGGACCCTGCACGCCGAATTCCGCCACCAGGAGAAGGACGGCACCGGGCTCATGAGCGGCAGCTTCCTCACCGAGGCCACGCAGCTTGCGCAGCCGATCGACTATGTCACCGACACCGTCGAGGCCGGGATCGCCTGGGTCGATCACCGCGCGAGCGCGCGGCTCACCTACACGGGCTCCTGGTTCAAGAACGACATCGACTCGCTGACCTTCGCCAACCCCTACCTGCCCCTGGTTCCAGGCTCCACGCAGGGACGGCTGGCGCTGCCGCCGGACAACAACCTGCAGCAGCTCGCGCTCGCCGGCAATGTGCCGTTCTCCTGGCTCGCGACCTCGCTCAGCTATGCCGCCTCCCTCGGAACCCTGCGGCAGGACCAGGCCTTTCTGCCCGTCAGCACGCTGACGGGCGCCACCGTGCCGACGCCCGCCTCACTCGACGGCGACGTGCATCTGTCGCACTACGCGCTCGACCTCGCCATGCACCCGCTGGCGAAACTCGCGCTGCGCGGCGATGCGACCTACGACGGGCGCGACGACCACACCGCGCCGCAGACCCTCGACTACGTGATCACTGACACGTTCCCGAGCGCGAGCCCCGTGACCACGCCGCGCTACAGCGAGGACCGCACCCGCCTCGAGGGCAGCGCCGACTACACACTCGCGCGCTGGGTGCGGGTCGGCATCGGCGGCAAATACCTCGGAACACACTACGGACCCAACCAGATCGTGACCGACACGCACGACTACGAGAGCTGGGGGCGTGCGACCTTCGATCCGCTCGCCGGGCTGACCTTCATGCTGAAAGGCGGCAACGCCTCGCGCAAGACCTCGGGTTTCGAGGCGGCCGCGCTGCCGCCGGCCGAGAACCCGCTCGTCTGGGCCTACAACTACGCGCCGCGCGACCGCCAGTTCTTCACGATGACCGGCTCGTGGCAGGCGACCTCCACCCTCACGTGGTCGGTCGACGGATTCTTCGCCAACGACGAGTATCGCCTCTCGCAGCTCGGGCTGCAGAGCGTGCACCAGCGGCGCGCCTCGACCACGTTCACCTGGGCGCCGCGCGAGACCTTCAGCGCCTACATCGACGGCGGCTACCAGCGGATGTACATGCTCCAGGACGGCTTCACGGGAGCGCTCACGGCACCCTGGCAGGTGAGTGACTCCGAGCACTTCTGGAACGTCGGCGCCGGCGGCCAATGGGTGATGGCGGCGCGCTGGACACTCGCCCTCGATTATCTGCACGCGCCCTCGTACAGCGACTTCGGCACCCAGGTCGGCGGGCTCTCCGAGTCCTTCCCGCAGAACTGGAGCCGGCTGGACAACGTGCGGGTCGACCTGCGCTACCTGTGGACCCAGGCCGCACAGCTGCACCTGCGCTTCATCCACGAGAAGTACGATTCCAGCGACTGGGCTGTCGACGGCGTCGGCCCCGGCACCATTCCCAACCTGCTGGCGCTCGGCGTGCAGCCCTGGGCCCACGATGTGAACCTGGTGGCGCTCACCTTCCGCTACCAGTTCGGTGCGGCCGGCAAAGCGCCGCCCTGACGCCGCATCCGGTCACCCGTCATCGACGCGTCCGACAATCTCGCGGTTTCGCCGCGCCTCGGAAGACGGCCGCAGCCGCGCGCGGCCGCGGCGGCCGCCGATCCCCCGGTGGCCATCCCGGACTATCTCGCGCAGACCTACGCCTGGGCGTACCTGCGTCCGCGATCGGTGCGGCTGCTCGACCGTGGCATCGTCGTCAATGCGATCCTGTGGGGCAACTACCAGCGCCTGGTGCGCGCCGCCTGCGCCCAGTTCCGCCCGGGGGAGCACGTGCTGCAGGCGGCGAGCGTCTACGGCAGCGAGCCGCTGCAGCTCGCGGATCACCTCGGCCCGTCCGGCCGGCTCACGGTCATCGACGTCTCGCGGCTGCAGGTCGCGCATCTGCGCGCGAAGCTCGCGAGCCGGGCGAACGCCAGCGTCAGACTGGCCGACGCCACGGCGCGGGGGCGCGAGAGCTACGACGGCGTGTGCTGCTTCTTTCTGCTGCATGAGCTGCCGGACGCCTACAAGCGGCGCGCCGTCGATGCGCTGCTCGCGCGGCTCAAGCCGGGTGGGCGCGCGGTGTTCGTCGACTACGCCGCGCCGCGCTGGTATCACCCGTTGCGCGGCCTGATGTGGCTCGTGAACCGCTGGCTCGAGCCCTACGCGGCGAGCCTGTGGCGCCACAGCATCGCGAGCTTTGCCGAGCGGCCCGACCTCTACCACTGGAGCGAGCGGCGGCTGTTCCTCGGGCTCTATCAGGTCGTGGTGGCGCGCCGCTGCGAGCCGGCGAGGCGCGACTGAGTGCAACTGCGCTATGCTCGGCCGGGACGCGCACCGAACTCACCGGCCCCATGACTGCGACCTCACACCCTCCCGACCGCCCCTCGCCGGAACTCGCGGGACCCGGCCTCGGCGCGACTGCGAAGCGCCTGTTTCTCTCCACGCGGCCCGCGTTCTTCACGGCCTCGGTGCTGCCCGTGTTCGTCGGCACGGCCCAGGCCGCCGCGAGCCTCGGGCACGTCGACTGGCTGCTACTTGCGCTCGCGCTCGCAGCCACGGTGCTGGCGCACGGCGCGACCAACGTCTACAACGACGTCGGCGATGACGTGATCGGCGCCGACGAAGGCAACAGCGCGCGCATCTATCCTTATACGGGCGGATCGCGCTTCATCCAGACGGGCCTCCTGACACGCGGCGAGATGGCACGCCTCGCGCTCGGCCTGGCCGTGGCGGCGCTCCTGGTGGGCTGCGTACTGACGCTGCTGCGGGGTCCCGGCGTGGTGCTGCTCGGGCTCGCCGGTCTCGCGCTCGGAATCCTCTACTCGATGCCGGGCGTGCAGCTCTCCGCCCGCGGCGTCGGCGAGCTGGCAGTGGCTGTGGGCTTCGGGCCGCTGCCGGTACTCGGCGCGGTATGGCTGCAGGGCGCCCCTCTCGACCTGGGCGCGGTGCTGGTGTCGCTCCCCGTGGGTGCCTGGGTGGCAGCCATCCTGCTGATCAACGAGGTGCCGGACCGCGACGCGGATGCGCGCGCCGGCAAGCGTACGCTCGTCGTGCGCTTCGGCCCCCCCGGTGCGCGTGCCGTCTACCTCGGGCTGACCGCGCTCGCGCTCGGCGCGAGCGTGGCTGCGATCGCGAACGGCGAGCTGCCGCTCTGGTACGCGCTGCCCGCCGTGGCGCTCGCGTCCGCCGGCGCCATGGCCGCCCGCGGCATCAGCCTGGAATCCGCCGCGCGGCCGCGGCTGAGGAAGAGCATCGAGCTCACACTGGCCATTCACGCGCTCGGCAGCATCACGCTCTGTCTGGCGATCCTGGCACACCGCTTCGCCTGACAGCCTGAGCCGACATCCGCGACACCAGGGGGCGGTGCTCGTCAAATGGATGCTCGCACGCCGCTGCTGATCTACGACGGCGACTGCGGTTTCTGCGGCTACTGGGCGCGCTACTGGCAGAAGCTCACGGGAGACCGCGTGCGCTACCAGCCGTACCAGGAAGTGGCAGCGCAGTATCCCGATATCCCCCTCGCCGACTTCCAGCGCGCCGTCCAGTATCTGGCCCCCGACGGACGGCGTGCGAGCGCCGCCGAGGCGAGCTTCCTCACGCTCAGCCACGCGCCCGGAAAGGGGCTGTGGCTGGCGCTCTACCGCAGGCTGCGGGGATTCGCGGCCCTGGCGGAATGGACTTACGCCTTCATCGCGCGGCACCGCCCGGGTTTTTATCGCCTCAGCCTCTTTCTCTGGGGCAGGGACTACGCGCCGCCCCGCTATGAGCAGGTCTCGCTGCTGTTCCTGCGGCTCCTCGGGCCGATCTACCTCGCGGCCTTCGTCTCCTTCGCGGTACAGGCGCAGGGGCTGATCGGCAGCCACGGCATCCTGCCGCTCGCCGCGCTCGTCGAGGCGCTGCGCCAGCAGGCGGGACCGGAGCGCTTCTACCAGCTGCCGATGCTGTTCTGGCTCAACTCGAGCGACCTGGCGATCCAGGCGGTGTGCTGGGGCGGGGCGGGGCTGTCGCTGCTCCTCACACTGAATCTGCTGCCCCGCTCGAGCCTGCTGCTCCTTTATATCTGCTATCTCTCGCTCCTGTACGCCGGCCAGGCCTTCATGACCTACCAGTGGGACACCTTCCTGCTCGAGACCGGCTTTCTCGCCCTGCTCATGAGCTTGTCCACGCGCACGGGAATCCTGCTGCTGCGCTGGCTGCTGTTCCGCTTCCTGTTCATGTCGGGCGTGGTGAAGCTGCTCTCGGGCGACCCGAACTGGTGGAACCTCTCGGCGCTCTCCTACCACTTTCTCACCCAGCCGCTGCCGACTCCGCTCGCCTGGTATGCCGCGCACCTCCCGCCGCTCGTCCTGCGCTGCGGCACGGCCGCCACCTTCGTCATCGAGCTCGGCCTGCCCTTCCTCATCTTCTGCCCGCGCCGGCTGCGCTTCGCCGCCGCGTACGGCATCCTGCTGCTGCAGAGCTCGATCCTCGTCACCGGCAACTACAACTGGTTCAACCTGCAGACCATCCTGCTGTGCCTGCCGCTACTCGATGACGCCGCACTGCTGCGAGTGCTGCCGCGGCGGCTCCGGCCCGCGCGGCCGCCGCCGGAGCGGACGAACGGCGGCGCGGCACCGCGGACTGTCCGAGTCGCGCTCGGCGCGTTCGCGGCGCTGCTCGTGTTCTGCAGCCTGATCGAGATGGACCTGCGCTTCGGCGGCAGCCCGCCGGCCGCGGCGCGCGCCGTCGACGCCTTCCTCGAGCCGCTGCACTTCGTCGGCTCCTACGGCCTGTTCTCCGTCATGACGACCGAGCGCGACGAGATCGTCATCGAGGGCTCGAACGACGGGCGCGACTGGCGCGAGTACGAGTTCCGCTACAAGCCCGGCGATGTGACGCGCCGCCCGCGCTGGAACATCCCGCACCAGCCACGGCTCGACTGGCAGATGTGGTTCGCCGCGCTCGACGACCCGCAGCGCCTGCGCTGGTTCTGGCTGTTCCTCGAGCGGCTCCTGCACAACGAGCCGGCGGTAACCGCGCTGCTCGCGAGCAATCCCTTCCCCGACAAGCCGCCGCTCTACCTGCGCGCCAAGTTCTACGATTACACCTATGCCGGCGCCGACGCGCACAGCCGCGGCATCTGGTGGCAGCGGCGCCTGCTCGGACTGTACTTTCCGGAAGTGCGGCTCAAGGCCGACACGGCGCACTGAGAGGGCCGCCCGCCTGGCAAATCCCAACGCACTACCCTGCGCCGAGCTCACCATTCGCGCGGGCGCCAGCGCGCCGGCGTGCGCCGCGGCCAAGGGCTGGGTGCTCGCGGTCGCGGTACTCGGCTCGACCCTCGCGTATGTCGATGAGTCGGTGGTGAACGTCGCCCTGCCCGCCATCGAGACGGACCTGCGCACCACGCTTGCGGCGATGCAGTGGGTGATCAACGCTTACACCTTGTGCATGTCGGCGCTGCTGCTGGTCGGCGGCGCGGCCGCGGACCGCTTCGGCCGGCGCCGCGTCTTCGTGCTCGGAGTGAGCCTGTTCGCCGTCGCCTCGCTCGGCTGCGGCCTCGCGAACGGCGTAGCGGTGCTGCTCGCCGCGCGCGCCATGGCCGGCATCGGCGCCGCCTTGCTGGTGCCGTGCTCGCTCGCGCTGATCAGCGCGGCGTTCGAGGAGCGCGAGCGCGGCGCGGCGATCGGCATCTGGTCGGGTGCCTCGGCCGTCGCCGCCGGAGCGGCGCCGCTCCTCGGTGGCGGGCTGCTCGATCACTGGTCGTGGCGGGTGATCTTCCTGGTCAACCCACTGCTCGCAATTCCCACTCTGTGGATTTCGCTGCGACGGGTTCCGGAGAGCCGCGATCCGGACGCGCCCCCCGGCATCGACTGGCCGGGAAGTCTGCTCGCCTTCGCCGGACTCGGGTCGCTCGTGTACGGACTGATTGCCTCCGCGGACCTCGGCTGGGCTCACGGCGTGGTGGTCGTGTCGCTGGCCCTCGGCGCGGGACTCCTGACCCTGTTCGTCGTCGCCGAATCGCACAGCCCCGCGCCGATGATGCCGCCCGAGCTGTTCCGCTCGCCGACCTTCAGCGGCGTCAACCTGCTGACCCTGCTGCTCTACGGCGGACTCGGCGGCGGCTTTTTCTTCCTGCCCTTCCTGCTGATTCAGGCACGCGGCTATTCGGCGACCGCGGCCGGCGCGGCCTACCTGCCCTTCACCATCATCCTCGGCGGGTTGTCGCGCTGGTCCGGCGGGTTGATCGACCGCTTCGGCGCGCGCGGCCCGCTCATCCTCGGGCCGACGATCGCCGCGGGCGGCTTTGCGCTGCTGGCTGTCAGCCGTCAGCCCTACTGGACCGTCCTCGTCCCCATGGTCGTGCTCGGGCTCGGCATGGCCGTCACGGTCGCGCCGCTCACCACCGCCGTCCTCAACGCGGTGCCGACGCACCGCACCGGCGTCGCCTCCGGGATCAACAACGCGGTCGCCTCCGTCGGCAGCCTGCTCGTGATTGCGGTGCTGGGGAGCGTTGCAGTCGGCGCCATGTCTCGCTCCCTCGAGCGGCGCCTGGAGACCCCGCCCGCCCCACTCGAAGTACGGCGGGCGGTCGAGGCCGCGCGCGGCGGCTTCGTCATCCCGGAGCTCCCGGCCAGCCTGCCGGACGAGGAGCGTCGGCGCGCCCGTATGATCGTTGCCGCCTCGATCGAGGAGACCGTGCGGCTCACGTTGTGGATCGCGGCGGCCCTGGCACTCGCCGGCGCGCTGACCGCGGCCGCTACGCTGCCGCGCCCCGAGCCGCGCGCAACGGCGCCACCGCCCGGCTGACGCTCGCCGCTCTTGACGCTCTCAGGCCGCTCCGGGCTCGAGGATCGTCGTGATCGCCACCCCCTGCTTGAGTGTCAGGGTCACCGGGGTGCGCTCGGCGATGTCCGCGAGACGAGCGCGCTGCGCCTCATCGAGCTCGCCCTCGAGACGCAGATGGCGCGTCATCGTGCGGCTCTCGCCTTCGTGCCGGAACAGTACGTCGACATGGGCCGCCCGCAGCGGCCAGCTCTTGCGCTCGGCGTACATGCGCAGCGTGATCGCGGTGCAGGCCGCGAGCGCCGCGCACAGCAACTCGTGCGGCGCGGCCCCGGTGTCCTTGCCTCCGAGCGCCGGGCCCTCGTCGGAGGTGAGAGGATGGTGCCCCGCCACGAGAGCGGTCGCGTAGTTGATGGTGCCGATATCCGCGGTCGCTCGCGCCATGGCCGTTGTCCCCGCCGCCGTGTGCGGCTAGTCTGGCAGCCACTGCAACAGAATGCGACGACGAGGTGACCGCAATGCCCGAGCCTTCGTTTCATGGCGTGGACCTGGCCGCGCCCGTCGTCGCCACCGATCACACGCTCGGACCCGAGCACGCGCGGGTCGTGGTAGTCGAATACGGTGATTTTGAGTGCCCGATCTGCAAGCAGGCTGCGCCGACCGTGCGGCTGCTGCTCGAACGATTCCCCAACCGCGTTCGGATCGCCTTCCGTCACTTTCCGCTCGAGCAGGCCCATCCCCATGCGCTGCTGGCGGCTGAAGCCGCCGAGAGCGCCGGCGAGCAGGGTAAGTTCTGGGAGATGCACGACCTGCTGTTCGCCAACCAGGGACACCTGCAAGAGCGTCACCTGCATTCATACGCCGAGCGGCTCGGGCTCGACATGGCGCGCTTCACCGCGGAGATGGACGACCGCGTCTACACGCAACGCATTCGCGAGCACCAGGAGAGCGGTCGGCGCAGCCATATCCGCGGCACGCCCGGCTTCTTCGTCGACGGCCGGATTCAGGACGTGTCGTTCGGCTTCGAGCGGCTGTTCGATGCGGTGGGGGCGGCGCTGCGACGCTGACGGCACCCACCCGGCAGGTGCGCGCTAGTCCATCGGCACGGCGATCGACTTCGGCACCACGGCCGCGGTCAGCGTCTCGCGCAGCGGTACGTGGCGTTCCGCTCGCCCCGTGCGCCACCAGGGCTCGACGTCCCTGCCGTGCGCCGGCTCGATCGGCTCGCCGAGGCGCGGCATCACGAGCTGCGCACCCGCGGCGCCGGCGAGCCGCAGCAGGGTCTCGGCGGGCTGGTCCCAGGCGTGCATCGCCAGCGCGAACGTGCCCCAGTGAATCGGCAGGAACGGGCCGCCGCCGAGCAGCGTGTGCGCCTTGAGCGCGTTCTCGGGACCTAAGTGCATGTCGCCCCAGGCGGCGTGCCACGCGCCGACTTCGAGCATCGTCAGATCGAACGGTCCGAGCCGCGTGCGGATCTCCCCATACTCGGTCGTGAGTCCCGTATCGCCGCTGAAGAACACCGCGTGCCGGGCCGAGCGGATGACCAGCGAGGACCAGAGCGTGCTGTTGCGCGTCTTGATCGTGCGACCCGAGAAGTGCTGCGAAGGCGCGGCGGTGACCGTGAGGTCCGCGTTCGGCAGCGACCATGACTCCCACCAGTCGAGCTCGACGATGCGCTCGGGCGCGATACCGAAGGCCTCGAGATGCGCGCCGACGCCGAGCGAGGTTACGAACGGGACCGTGTGCTTGCGCAACTGCCGGATCGTCGGATAGTCGAGGTGGTCGTAGTGATCGTGCGAGACGACGACGAGGTCGATGGGCGGGAGCGCGCGCAGCGCAACCGGCACGGGCTGGAAGCGTTTCGGGCCGATGAAGCGCGAGGGCGAGGCACGCGGGCCCCACACCGGGTCGGTGAGCACGCGCAGCCCGTCGATCTCGATCAACACCGTGGAGTGTCCGAGCCACGTGGCGCGCAGGCCGCTGCCGGGGGGCTTCCCCCAGGTCTCGAGCGGATCCACGGCCGGCAGCGGGCCGGGCGGCACGCGCCGCTCGCCCCCGCAGAGAAACTCGCGCAGGCTCGGCATCGGCGCGCCCGGGTCGCGCAAGCCCGGCAGGATCGGATGCAGATTGCGGAAGGCCTCGCCGACCCAGCGCGGCGAGGCCCGGATGCGCTCGAGGGGGGAGCCCTCGGGCCTTCTTCCCAGGGATCTCATCGGCCGCATGATACCCGGCGTCCTGCGTGTCTGATGTGATCAAATGACAAGCAGGGAGCCCCCGGGGAGGTCCGCCGTGAGCAGTTCCACCGCGCCCGAGTCGGGCGTCCTGCGCGTCGCCTCGAGTCACTCGGTGGCCGATACCGTGGCGCGTCTCGAAGGCCTGCTGAGGGAGCACGGTGTCCTCATCTTCGCGCGCATCGATTTCAGCGGCGACGCGGGCCGTGCGGGCCTGGCGCTGCGGCCGGAGCAGATGCTCATCTTCGGCAATCCCAAGGCAGGCACACCGCTCATGCAGAGCGAGCCGGCGGTCGGCCTCGACCTGCCGCTCAAGGCCCTCGTCTTCGAGGATGCCGCCGGCAAGACCTGGATCGCCTGGAACGACCCGCAGTACATCGTGCGGCGTCACGCCCTGCCCGCGGCCCTCGCCGCAGGTCTCGCCGCCGTCACGCCGCTCATCGAGCGTGCCGCGCAGTCCTGAGCGGCGGCGCCGCGCTGCCTCAGGACAGCGCGAGATAGAGGCTGTAGCTCGCGACGATCAGCACCAGGCAGGCCGACAGCGTCAGCTCCGTACGCACGTTCGAGGCGCTATGCGGCTGCGCATCGTCGAGCAGCCGTGTGATGCGTACGAAGCGCGCGGTCGCGAGCACCACCAGGGCCACGCCGCCCAGGATGAGCACCAGCCCCTCGTAGTTCCCCACCCTGCCGGAGAGCCTGGGGAGCTCGGTCGCCGGCCTGCCGGTGGCGACAATCGCGATCGTGCGCAGGAAGAGATTGAACTTCTCGATGAAGAAGCCGAAGGCAATCACGGCGATGCCGGTGCGCACCCAGGCGAGAAACGTGCGCTCGTTCGCCGCATGATCGCGGTAGCCGGTGATCATCGCGATCCTCCGTTGGCATCAGGCATGGATGCGTTTCATCGCCGGATCATAGAGCGGCCGCGCCGACACCACCGCCGGGTACAGCTTGCCGGCGATGTCGACCTGCCACTCCCCGGCGCCGAGATAGGCGTCATCGACCGTCACCCTGGGCTCGATCATCGCGAGCCCCACCGCACCGCCGAGCGTATGGCCGTAAGAGGCGGCGCGCACGTAGCCGACCGGCACGCCGTCGCGACGCACGACCTCGGCGTGGAACATGAGAGGCTCGGGGTCCTTGACCAGCACCTGCACCAGGCGCCGCTTGAGGGGACCCGCGGCCTTGTGCCTGAGCACCGCCTCCTTGCCGATGAAGCCGTCGGGCTTCTTCAGGTCGAGCGCGAAGCCGAGACCCACCTCGTAGGGCACGTCGGTGTTGTCGATGTCGTGGCCGTAGTCGCGGTAGCCCTTCTCCATACGCAGGCTCCCGAGCGCCTTGAGCCCCGCGTGCGCGAGCCCGAACGGGCGTCCGGCCGCCACGATGCGCTCGTAGACGTGCGTGGCCTGCTCGGCCGGCACGTACAGCTCGTAGCCGAGCTCGCCGAGATAGGTGATGCGGATGCACAGCACGCGCGCGAAACCGATGTCGATCTCGCGTGCCGTGCGGAACGGAAACGCCGCGTTGGAGAGATCGACGCTCGTCAGCTGCTGCAGCAGCGCGCGTGAATTCGGCCCCTGTACGTTGAGCTGGCCGTAGCCGGAGGTCACATCCGTGACGCTGGCGTGGGCATCCTCGCCGATGTGGCGCCGCATCCAGGTCTCGGCGTGGCGCACCATGGTGTCGGTCACGACCACGAAGTAGCGCTCGTCGTCGAGCTTGCTCACGGTGAGATCGGCCTCGAGCCTGCCGTTCTGGTTGAGCCACTGCGTGTAGCTGATCGTGCCGGCGGCACCGTCGACCTGATTGGCGGAAATGCGATTGAGGCAGCGACCGGCATCGCGCCCCTGCACCAGGAATTTCCCCATGAAGGACATGTCCATGAGGATGACGTTCTCGCGGGCGGCGCGATGCTCCTCGCGCCAGCGCGCGAACCAGCTCGGGCGCCCCCAGGTGAGCGGCCCCGGGTCCGGCGTGCTGCCGGCACCGGCATACCAGTCGGGGCTCTCCCAGCCGCTCACTTCCCGAAAGTACGCGCCGGCCGCCGCGAGCTGCTCGTGGTACGGCGACTTGCGCACGCCGCGCGCGCTCGCGAGCGACATGAAGGGATAGTGGCACTTGTAGACCAGGCCGAGCGACTCGACCGTGCGCTCGCGCCGATATTCGGGATTGGTCTGGGTCACGTGCAGCCGATCGATGTTGAACCCGGTGACGTCGACGTCCGGGCAGCCCGTCACGATCCAGTGAGCGAGCACCCGCCCGAGTCCACCGCCGGTCAGGACCCCGATCGAGTTGAGCCCGGCCGCCACGAAGTAGCCGCGCAGCTCGGGCGCCTCGCCGACGACGGGGCGCAGGTCGGGGGTGAAGCTCTCCGGTCCGCAGAAGAAGCGCTTCATGCCCACTTCCTGCGTGATCGGTACGCGCGCCATGGCGCGCTCGAGGAACGGGGTCATGCGCTCCCAGTCGGGCGGCAGCTCGCCGAAGGAGAAGTCGCCGGGAATTCCCCCGACGTTCCACGGCGCGCACACCGGCTCGAACAGGCCCACCATGAGGCCGCCGCCCTCCTCGCGGTAGTAGCCGTAGGCGCCCGGGTCCTCGAGCACCGGCATGTTGGGTGGCAGATTCTTGATGGGCTCGGTGATCAGGTAGTAGTGCTCGGCGGCCTGGTTCGCGATGGTGACGCCGCTCGCCGCGCCGAGCTGCCGCGCCCACATCCCGGCGCAGTTGACGACGATCTCGGTGCGGATGTCGCCGTGCGCGGTGCGCACGCCCGTCACCCGTCCGCGCGCCTTGAGTACTGCGGTCGCAGGCACGCCCTCGAGGATCCTGACACCCCGCTGGCGCGCACCCTTGGCGAGCGCCATCGTGACGTCCACCGGGTTCACGCGCCCGTCGTCCTTCACGTAGAAGCCCGCCTCGATGTCGTCGACCCGCGCGAGCGGGAAGAGCTCGAGCACCTCGCGCGGCGAGATCTCGAGCACATCCACGCCACAGTAGCGGTTGAAGGCCGAGACCCGCCGGTACTCCTCGAGCCGGTCCTTGTCCGCGGCGACCTCGATGAAGCCGATCTGCGCGAGCCCGGTCGACTGGCCGGTCTCCGCCTCGAGGCGCCGGTAGAGGTCGCGCGAGTACTTGCGCATCTCGGTCGAGGTCTCGGAGGTCGAGCCGAAGGTGACCATCAGCCCGGCGGCGTGCCAGGTGGTCCCCGAGGTGAGCCGGTCACGCTCGAGGAGCACCACGTCCTGCCAGCCCATCGCCGCCAGGTGGTATGCCACCGAGGTGCCGATGATGCCGCCGCCGATCACCACGGCACGGGCGTGGGAGGGAATCGCGGCGGGCGGGGCGGCGTTCACGCGCTACAGTCTACCGTCCCAGATAGCGCGACAGCACGTTCGAGGTGACGCGCTCTACCATGCGATCGCGCCGCAGGAGCGCTGCCACCCATTCGCAGCTGCCGGCATGGAACACTTCTCCGCGACCGCGGGCGAAGCCAACAATCATCCCCGCGCCGCGCTTGACCCGATCCACGGCCGAATCGCTGCCGTCGCCGAGTACGGTCTCCGCCACGTACTTCGCATCGTCGTCTGACAGAAACCTGTCATCGAGCGCGACGTCCATGCGCTCCTCCTTGAGGCTCGACATACCGAGCGCCAGGATCTGTAACCCCGGCGGGGCGCCGCTGGTCCCGGTCGGCTCGGGGAGACCCCCGCGAATCACATAGTCCAATCCGTCGACCTCATAGCCGAACGCATGGCCTTCCGCCCCAAGCAGATCTCCGTAGCAGAGACCGGTGCCGGCGAAAGCCCAATGCTCGGGCCGGTACACCGGAAAGCCGCGCACGCCCCGCGGTGCACAAGCGCCCCACCCTGCGTAGAGGCCGTTGGTGGCGTTGAGACCGAAAGTCGCAGCTCCCGCCCGCCCGGTCTCACGGGCTTCCCAGGAGCCGGTGGTGCGTGAGGGATCGGCGGATCGGTACACCGGATCCTCGGCGCGCGCGCGGTACTTGTAGCAGACCTGTGCCCTGCCCTCCCTCTCGAGGCGGATCTGCCACATGAAATTCCCGGCGAATCGTGCCACTTTCCCGCCACGCTCGATGTAGTGGTCGACCGCATCGCGCATTTCCCACGTCCAGTATTCATCGTGGCCGACGAACACGACGCAGGCGTAGCCGTCGAGAATCTCCGGATGGAAATGCAGCTCGTGCTGGCTCGCGAGATCGACCTCGAAGCCCGTGCTCTCGGCCCAGCGCAGGAAATGCCGGTCGTAGCTCGCCCATCCGGACGAGGCGTACTTGTTGGAGTAACCGTTCGCGAACGCCCATTCGAGATGCGGGTAGCGCGGGCCGGCGCCGGGCGGCGGGGAAACCTCGAGCGGCACCCGCGGCGCGTCCTGCGGCAGCACGACGAAGCCGCGGCACCAGGGTCGCTCGAGACTCACGGTGGTCGCGTATTGATTGCGCTTTGGCCCGGTGATGCCCTGGTAATGATTCGATCCGCCCCAGGTGTTGTAGGCCGTCCAGGTCGAGGACGCTGCGACCTGCAGAATCCGTCGTGATCCGGTGCCGGCGAGCGGGCGCACGATGAAGAGGTGATGCGCCGTGAGCTCGCTCTGCTGCGGCCCTTGCGCGGTCAGCGTGACCCGATAGGCGCCCGAAGGCCAATCCTCTCCGATCCGGAATTCGAGCGTTGGCTGCCAACCGCAGCCGGCCACGGAACACTGCTCGGGCGTGTCCTGCCAGCGCGCGCCGCGCACCTCGCGCCTGAAGACCGGCAGCAGCGTCGCACCGTCGCGGGTGATCTCGAGCCGAAACTCCCCGGCAGTGGAGCATACGTACAGACGCACGCTCGCGCCGGGCGGGTAAGCGATCGAATCCGTGTAGCACCAGATCTCGCCGCGCTCGCCGGCCATGCCGGGACGCTCATAGCGATGGCCGAAGACCGCCTCGCGCCGCTGCGCCTCCGTCAGGCCGAAGTCCGGAAATGCGCTCATGAATTTCCCCCGCGAGCCGTATGTTAGAGTCGATCGCCTGGTGTCTGCATCCTCGCGCATCGAACAGCACACGATTTACCAGATTCCGCTCGACCAGCGGCACGGCAAGGCACGCCAGCTGTTCACGCTGTGGTTCGGCGCGAACCTGAACGTCCTCACCGTGGTCACCGGGGCCCTGGCGACCACGATCTTCCATCAATCCTTTCTCTCCGGGGTGCTCGCCATCCTGGTTGGAAATCTGATCGGCACGGTCTTCATGGCGCTGCATGCCGCTCAGGGTCCGCGGCTCGGCGTCCCGCAGATGGTGCAGAGCCGCGGCCAGTTCGGCGCCAAGGGAGCCGGATTCGTGGTCGCCCTGGTGGCTTTCATGTACGTAGGCTACGCAGGCACCGCCTTCGTGACGGGCGGGCAATCGCTGCACTATATCCTCCCGACACTCAACGAGCAGGCGGCGATCCTCGCCATCGGAGCGATCAGTCTCGCGGGCGCGATCTACGGACACGACCTCATCCATTTCACCACGCGCATGATGACCTTCATCTCGGGAAGCGCGCTCCTCCTGTGCTACCTGTGGCTGCTGTTCATCACTCCCATACCCGGACACTTCCTCACCCAGGGATCCTTCTCCGCGGTCGGCTTCTTCAAGATGGTCTCCATGGGCGCCCTCTGGCAGCTCGGATACGCGCCCTATGTCTCAGACTACTCGCGCTATCTGCCCCCGGATTCGGGCCCCCGCCAGGCGTTCTGGGCCTGCTATTGGGGCACGGCGCTCGGCGGCGTGCTGCCCATGATTCTCGGAGCCATGATCGGGCCGGCGGTCGTCGACGGCAACGTGATCATTGCAATCGCCGAGCTCACCGGGCGGGTGAGCTGGCTGATCACGCTGTTACTCGCGCCCGGAGTCGCAGTGGCCGGTGCCATCTGCCTCTACGGAGGCGCGCTGGCGATGATCACACTGGGACACACGCTCGCTCCCGGCTGGCGCATCACCCACCGCGCGCGCATCGCGATCGCTTCGGGAATATTCATCACTGCTCTTCTCATCAGCATCGAGGGGGCCTCGGACTTCCTGTCCCTCTACAGCGAGTTCAACGAGCTGCTGCTTTACCTGCTCGTACCCTGGACCGCCGTGAACCTCATCGATTATTACCTGATCCGCTACGGCGACTACCACGTCCCGTCCTTCTTCGCCGCGGACGGCGGCGTCTACGGTCAATACAACGTAACGGCAGTGGCCGCCTACCTCGTGGGAATCGTGGTGCAGATCCCATTCATCGCCGCGGACTTCTATACCGGCCCGATGGCCCGGGCGATGGGCGGAGTCGATCTCTCCTGGGCGGCCGGCATCGCGGTGGTGAGTCCGCTGTATTATTTCGCCATGCGCGCCGGCAGCGGCCGCTATTGTCCGAGCGAGGCGGCTGAGCGTAAATAGCACCATGGCGCACCAACTATCGCAGGCGGCGGAGACCGCTCCCGAGCGCGAGACGGTCCTCCACAGCTGGTGCAGCTCATGACCTTCAAGCTGACCTACGCCACCATGTTTGATCCGCCCGAGGAGCTGCACGCGCGCTTCGAGGCGGCCGTCGAGCGGGTGCGCGCCACGCTCGGCGCGGCTCATCGGCTGTATCTCGACGGCGCCGACCGACCGGCGGAGCGCAGCCTCGAGAAACGCAATCCCGCCGACCGCGAGCAGCTGCTCGGCACGTTCGCGGCCGCGAGCGCCGCCGATGCGGACCGGGCGCTGCGCGCCGCACACGCTGCCTGGCCGGCGTGGCGCCGGACTCCGGCCGCAGCGCGCGGGCAGCTGCTGCGGCGAGTCGGGCGGTTGATCGAGGAGCGGGTCTACGACCTCGCCGCGGCGCTCACCCTCGAGGTGGGGAAGAACCGCATGGAGGCGCTCGGCGAGGCGCAGGAGGCAGCGGATTTCTTCGCCACTTACTGCGACGATTTCGAGCGCGCGGACGGCTTCGTGCGGGCGCTCCCCGACGATCCGCTCGCGAGCCACGTGTCCCACAACCGCAGCGTGCTCAAGCCCTACGGCGCCTGGGTCGTGATCACACCGTTCAACTTTCCCCTGGCACTCGCCGCCGGCCCGGTGGCGGCGGCGCTCATCACCGGCAACACCGTGGTGCTGAAGGGCGCGACGGTGACGCCCTGGGCCGGGCGGCTGCTCGCGGACTGCATGCGCGATGCCGGGCTTCCCCCCGGAGTGTTCAACTACCTGAGCGGCTCGAGCGGCGAGATCGGCGCAGCGCTCGTCGAGCATCCGCTCACGGCGGGCGTGACCTTCACCGGCTC
>DATKLG010000004.1:0-88825 GCA_035542535.1 Steroidobacteraceae bacterium | reverse complement strand
ACGTGGCTGACGTCCGGAATGTGCAGCCCGCGCGAGGCGACATCCGTCGCGATCAGCACGGCGAGCTTGCCGTCGTGGAAGTCGCGCAGGAAACGCAGGCGCTTGTTCTGCGGCACGTCCCCGGACAGCGCCTGGGCGCTGAAGCCGTTGGCCTTCAGCACGCTCTCGAGCCGCTCGGCGCTGCGCTTGGTGTTGACGAACACCAGCGTACGGACGGCCTCGCTCTGATGCAGGAGGCCGATGAGGAGGGGCACTTTCTCCTCCATCGCGGGGTAGTAGATGACCTGCCGCACCTCGTCGACGGTGCGCTTGTCGGGCTCGATGCGCACGAGCTCGGGGTTGTTCATGTGCTCGTAGGCGAGCTCGAGCACCCGGTAGGAGAGCGTGGCCGAGAACAGCATCGACTGGCGCCGTTGCGGCGGCGGCAGGCGGCGCAGCAGGTAGCGGATATCGGCGATGAACCCGAGATCGAACATGCGATCGGCTTCATCGAGCACCAGCACCTGCGCATGGCGCAGGTCGTAGACATGCTGCTTGAAATAGTCGATCAGACGTCCGGGCGTGCCGATCAGCACCTCGCAGCCCGAGGCGAGCTCCTGGCGCTGCTTGTCATAGTCGATTCCGCCGAACACCACCGAGTGCCTGAGGCCCGTGTGCGCGCCGAGCGTGAGCGCATCGTGATGGATCTGCACCGCCAGCTCGCGCGTCGGCGCCACGATCAGCGCGCGCACCGAGGTCGCGCCGCGGCCCGGGCCCGCCGGCCGGGTGAGCAGCGTCTGGTACAGGGCGATGAGGAACGCCGCGGTCTTGCCGGTGCCGGTCTGCGCCTGGCCGGCGACGTCGCGCCCGGCGAGCGCGATCGGCAGCGTCTGCGCCTGGATGGGCGTGCACTGGGTGAAGCCTGCCTGCTGCACACCCTGCATGACCTCCGCGCGCAGGCCGAGGGATGCGAAGCTCACGGAAGGCAAGTGTGGATCAGTCATCAATTACAACCGGAGTGTTATGCGAAAAGCGCCGAGGGACTTGAAAAAGCGGCCCGGAAGCGCTACAAAGTATCTCAGTCAGCGGGCCGAGCGGGTCCGCACCCGCCAGCCGGTAATCCTTTTCCCCTAAGGGCTGATACTCAACCGACGAGTTAGTGTAACCGTTTGACGGGTGCAACTGGCAGAGCTTTTCTGCACTTGTGCCGACCCGGCCCGATTTTTCGCAAGTCTCCAGCAAGCATTTTTTCACACTCTGTATCAACGGAGGTTCAACCGCGTGAGTAGCCCGCACATCGTGCACACCACCGATGCCACTTTTACCCAGGACGTCCTCAAATCCGACAAGCCGGTGCTGCTGGATTTCTGGGCCGAGTGGTGCGGCCCCTGCAAGATGATCGCCCCGATACTCGATGAGATCGCGAGCGAGTACCAGGACAGGATCAAGATCGCCAAGCTGAACATCGACGAGAACCCGCAGACGCCGCCCAAGTTCGGCATCCGCGGCATACCCACGCTGATTCTCTTCAAGAACGGCACGGTCGAGGCGCAGAAGGTCGGGGCACTCTCGAAGTCCCAGCTGGCGGCATTCCTCGACAGCAATCTGGACGCCGTCAGCGGCGCACGGGCGGCCAAATGAGAGGCTACCTCGGCAATCAGGGCCGCAACCGGCCCAACAAGGGACCGCGGCACGGCAATCGCGACGGCAACCGCATGGGCAACGGCGGCGGGCGTCCCGACGAGATGATGCACGAACCGGAGCCGTTCGAGCCCGACGATTCCGAGATCATCAGCCCGGCCGAGCTCACCCAGTCGCGCAGCTCCATGAACCTCACGGAGCTGAAGGCGAAGCCGATTCACGAGCTGGTGAAGATGGCCGAGAGCATGGGTCTCGAGAGCCTGGCGCGCTCGCGCAAGCAGGACATCATCTTCTCGATCCTCAAGGCGCACGCGCGCAACGGCGAGAACATCTACGGCGACGGCGTGCTCGAGATCCTGCAGGACGGCTTCGGCTTCCTGCGCTCGGCCGACGGTTGTTATCTCGCCGGCCCCGACGACATCTACGTGAGTCCGAGCCAGATCCGCCGCTTCAACCTGCGCACCGGCGACACCATCTCCGGGCTCATCCGTGCGCCCAAGGACGGCGAGCGCTACTTCGCGCTCCTCAAGGTGGGCGAGATCAATTTCGACTCCCCCGAGAGCTCGCGCAACAAGGTGCTGTTCGAGAACCTGACGCCGTTCCATCCGACCAAGCGTCTGAAACTCGAGCGCGGCAACGGCTCCACCGAGGACCTGACCGCGCGCACCATCGACCTGGTCGCCCCGATCGGCAAGGGGCAGCGTGGACTCATCGTCTCTCCGCCCAAGGCCGGCAAGACGATGCTGCTGCAGAACATCGCCACCTCGATCACCGCCAACCATCCCGAGGTGTATCTCATCGTGCTGCTCATCGACGAGCGGCCCGAGGAGGTCACCGAGATGCAACGCACGGTGAAGGGGGAGGTGGTGTCCAGCACCTTCGACGAGCCCGCCGCCCGCCACGTGCAGGTGGCCGAGATGGTGATCGAGAAGGCCAAGCGGCTGGTCGAGCACAAGAAGGACGTGGTCATCCTGCTCGACTCCATCACGCGACTGGCGCGTGCCTACAACACCGTGGTGCCCTCGTCGGGCAAGGTGCTCACGGGCGGCGTCGACGCCAACGCGCTGCAGCGGCCCAAGCGTTTCTTCGGCGCGGCGCGCAACATCGAGGAGGGCGGGAGTCTCACGATCCTCGCCACGGCGCTCATCGACACCGGCTCGAAGATGGACGACGTCATCTACGAGGAGTTCAAGGGCACCGGCAACAGCGAGATCCATCTCGACCGGCGCATCTCCGAGAAGCGGGTGTTCCCGGCGGTCAACATCAACCGCTCCGGCACGCGCAAGGAGGAGCTCATCACCGATCAGGGCGAGCTCGCCAAGATGTGGATCCTGCGCAAGCTCCTGCACCCGATGGACGAGCTGGCCGCGATCGAGTTCCTGCTCGACAAGATGAAGGACACCAAGTCGAACGGCGAGTTCTTCGAGGCGATGAAGCGCTGACACTCCTCACGTCCGGCCCCGTCGGGGGGCCGGGCCAACCGTCCCCGCGGCGTTGTCGGCCGGCACGGTCCGACGCTGCCGGTGAGCCGCCGTCCTGTGCGCAGCGTCACGTCGGCATCCGGCGACGCTGGCACATCCCCGCCACCCGTAAGTAAGATCCGGCGAAGCCCCGCGCACCCATGCGGGAGGGAGTGCACGCTCGCATGCGCATCTGGCTCGCGGTCGCCGCGGTGGTTCTCGCAACTGCGGCGGGCCGTGCGTATGCCGATCGCGACAAGGAATCCGGCGCGCCGCTGCCGCCGCGTCCGGCCGAGCGCCCGAGCCCGATTCACGATCGCTTTTACCTCCTCGGGGCGTACTACTCGCCGGTGGTGCACACCGACGTGCGCATCGACCCGTCCGCACCTCCCGGTACGCTCGGCACGCCGCTGAACGCCGAGCGGGACCTGGGGCTCCCCGCGCGTCTGCACCAGGGCCGGGTCGAGTTCATGTTCCGCCTGCGCGAGCGCAACAAGCTGCGCGTGGAGTACTACGAGGCGGATCGTTCGGCCACCCAGGCGCTCACCAACGACATCGTCTTCGGGGACCAGACCTTCCTCGCCGGCCAGGTGGTGCAGACGCAGATCAACTGGCGCAGTTTCGGCCTGACCTATACCTATTCTTTCTACCGCAGCGAGCGCTTCGAGGTCGGCACCGGGATCGGTGTGTACTTCATGGAGGCGGAGACGATGGGTGCGGTCCCGGCCACCGGGCAGTCGCAGGACAAGTCCGCCGCCGAGCCGCTGCCGACACTGCCGCTCGATCTCACCTGGTGCATCTCGCAGCGCTTCTCCGCCACCGCGCGCGGCAATTACGTCAAGGCGGCGATCAGTGGCTTCAACGGCTCCTTCACGGAGCTGCACGCCGACCTGCAATACCGCTGGAATCCCAACTTCTCGATCGGTGTGGGCTTCACCAGCATGCGCCTCGATCTGAGCGGCGACCAGAGCACCGTGCCGGGGTTCGTCGACATGAGCTTCAAGGGCCCGGAGGCCTTCGTCCGCTTCAGTTATTGATAGCGATTTCGGCGGACATTACTTCAGTGTCGCGACGTAGGCGCGCGCGAACACCTCCGGCATGCGCACCGCGCGCCCCGAGTCGAGGTTGATGCACACGTAGTCGGTGCGGGCGCGTGCCAGCGTGACCTCGTCCGCCGCACGCACCACCTGAAAATGCCGCGCGACGCGCAGGCGGCCGTCGCCGGCGGCGATCCAGGTAGCCACGCGCACGCGATCCCCGGCGAGCGCCGCGCGCACGAAATCGATCTCGGTCCGCAGCGCCGCCATGCCGCGCCGCAGCGCGACGCAGCGCTCGAGCGGCAAGCCGAGCGCGGCCGAGTGCGACCAGGCGGCGCGATCGAGCCAGGTGAGATATACCGCGTTGTTGACGTGCTCGTACGCGTCGATGTCGGCTGCCTCGACATCGATCTCGATGACGTGCGGCGCGGGGTGGTCGAATGCCATCAGCGCCTCAGGCGCCGGCTCTCTCGCGCTCGACGGCGCGATAGCCGATGTCGCGCCGATACTGCACTCCCGGCCAGCGGACCGTGTCCGCAAGCGCATAAGCCTGGCGCTGCGCCGCCGCGACGCTGGTGCCGAGGCCGACGGCGCACAGCACCCGTCCCCCGTCGGTCAGAACCTCATCGCCCGCGAGGCGGGTGGCGGCATGGAAGATCTTGCCGGGCAGCAGCGCGGCGCGCTCGAGGCCCTCGATCACGTCGCCCTTGCGTACGCTCTCGGGGTAGCCGGGTGCCGCCAGAACCACCCCGAGTGCCGCGCGCGTGTCCCACTCGGCGCGCGTGCCCTCGAGCCGCCGGTCGAGCGCCGCCTCGCACAGTACGGTGAGATCCGACCCGAGGCGCGCCATGATGGGTTGCGTCTCCGGATCACCCAGCCGGCAATTGAACTCGAGCACGTTGGGGGTGCCGTCGGCGGCGATCATGAGACCGGCGTACAGGAAGCCGGTGTAGGGGAGGCCCTCGGCCGCGAGCCCGCGGATCGCCGGCTCGATCACCTCGCGCATGATCCGCTGGTGCATGGCGGGCGTGACCACCGGCGCGGGCGAGTAGGCGCCCATGCCGCCGGTGTTCGGCCCGCGATCGCCGTCGTCGCGGCGCTTGTGATCCTGGGAAGTGGCGAGCGGCAGCACGTGCGCGCCATCGGCCATGACGATGAAGCTCGCTTCCTCGCCCGCGAGGAACTCCTCGATCACCACTTGCGCGCCAGCGCCGCCGAAGCGACCCGCGAACATCGCCTGCACCGCCCCGAGCGCCTCCTCGTGGGAGGTGGCGATCACGACTCCCTTGCCGGCCGCCAGGCCGCTCGCCTTGACGACCAGCGGCGTCGGCTGCGCGCGCAGCCAGCCGGGATCGAAGCTCTCGCGCGTCACGGTGATCGAGCGGGCGGTCGGAATGCCGTGGCGTCGCAGGAACTCCTTGGCGAAGGCCTTGGAGCCCTCGAGCCGTGCGGCCGCGCGCGTCGGCCCGAAACACCTCAAGCCCGCGGCCTGGAAGGCATCCACTGCGCCCGCCACCAGCGGCGCCTCGGGGCCGACGATCGTGAGGTCGACCCGCTCGGCGGCGGCGAGGCGCGTGAGCCCGGGCAGATCCTCGGCGCCGACCGCCACGTTGCGCACTTTGGGTTCGGCGGCCGTGCCGGCATTCCCCGGCGCCACCAGCACCGCGCTCACCCGCGGTGAGGAAGCGCACTTCCAGGCGAGTGCGTGCTCGCGGCCACCCCCGCCGACGATGAGAACTCTCATCGCGCGCCGCGCCTAATGGCGGAAGTGCCGCATGCCGGTGAACACCATGGCGATCCCGTGCTCGTCGGCGGCGGCGATGACCTCGGCGTCGCGCACGCTGCCGCCCGGCTGGATGACGGCGCGGATCCCGAAGCCTGCGGCCACGTCGAGATTGTCGCGGAACGGAAAGAAGGCATCCGAGGCCATGACGGCGCCGGCTACCGGGAGCTTCTCATCGGCGGCCTTCATCGCGGCGAGGCGTGTCGAGTAGACGCGGCTCATCTGCCCGGCGCCGACGCCGATCGTGGCGCGCTCGCGCGCCAGCACGATGGCGTTCGATTTCACGAAGCGGCATATCGTCCACGCGAACCTCAGATCGCGCAGCTCCGCCTCGGTCGGCGCACGGCGGGTCGCCACGCGCAGCTCGCCCGGCGGCAGATCCTCGAGGTCGCGCGTCTGTACCAGCAGTCCTCCGGTCACGCTGCGCAGCTCGCGGGCGTCGGTCGAGGGGCGGCTCAAGTCGCCGAGGGCGAGCACGCGCACGTTCGGCTTGGCGGCGAGCACCGCGGCCGCGTCCGCCTCGACCGCCGGCGCCGCCAGAACCTCGACGAACTGGCGGGCGGTGATGGCGCGGGCCGTGGCCGCATCCAGCGAACGGTTGAAGGCGATGATGCCGCCGAATGCCGAGGTCGGATCGGTGCGGTAGGCGCGCTCGTAGGCCTCGAGCGCCGTCGCCGCGACCGCGGCCCCACAGGGGTTCGCGTGCTTGACGATGACGCAGGCGGGGTCGGCGAGCTGCCGCACGCACTCGATCGCGGTGTCGGCGTCGGCAATATTGTTGAACGACAGGTCTTTGCCCTGCAGAACCTCGGCGCTGGCGACGCTCGCGCCGCGCGCACCCGGGTCGCGGTAGAAAGCGGCGCTCTGATGGGGATTCTCGCCGTAGCGCAGGTCCTGGGCCTTGGTGAAGACGAGGGGCAGTGTCGCCGGGAAGCCGGCTGCGGTCTCTCGCGAGGCGAGATAGGCGGCCACCATGGTGTCGTAGGCGGCCGTATGGGCGAAGGCCTTGGCGGCGAGCCGGGCGCGCGTCGCTGCGTCGCTTCCACCCCGGTGCGTGTCGAGCTCCTTCAAGACCAGCGGGTAGTCGGCCGGGTCGACCACGACCAGCACCGACTCGTGGTTCTTGGCCGCGGCGCGCAGCATCGCGGGGCCCCCGATGTCGATGTTCTCGACCGCTTCGGCGTAGGAGCAGTCCGGGCGCGCCACGGTCGCGGCGAAGGGGTACAGGTTGACGACCAGCAGATCGATGGGTGCGATGCCGTGCTGCGCCATGACCTGATCGTCGAGGCCGCGGCGGCCGAGGAGTCCGCCATGGATCTTCGGGTGCAGTGTCTTCACCCGCCCGTCCATGATCTCGGGGAAGCCGGTGTAGCTCGCGACCTCGAGCACCCGGATCCCGGCCCCAGCCAGCAGGCGCGCGGTGCCGCCGGTCGAGAGGATCTCGACGCCGCGCTGCGCGAGTGGGCGCGCGAGCTCGATGATTCCGCTCTTGTCGGAGACCGAGAGCAGGGCGCGGCGCACGGGCGGCGACGACATGGGCTTCAGCCCCTCATGGCGTCGGGGAGCCCAAGGCTTCAGGAGCCCGCAAGTCCGAACTGCTTCAGCTTCTTGCGCAGCGTGCCGCGATTGATACCGAGTATGCCGGCGGCGCGGCTCTGATTGCCCTGGGCGTAGTCGAGCACCACGCGGAACAGAGGCTCTTCGACCTCGCGCAACACCAGGTCGTACAGGTGAGCGGGTCGATGGCCGTTCAGGCTCGTGAAGTACTCGCTGAGCGCGCGTTCGGCGTGATTACGCAGCGGCAGATCGCGTCCATTCACTCTGGCGGCGGCGGCTTCACGAGTCCGAGTCTTTTTCTTTGCCGTCATGTAAGACCCCCCGGGAAAAACGATTCGTCAGGCCGCCACAGCAGCCTCGCCCACCCATTCACCGAAATGCTTAAGCGCCTGCGCGAACTGTGCGCTGGTATCGGCGGCCCCCATCAGATCCCGCCGGGCCTCCGCCGGCTCACCCAGCAGCCGCCCGCAATACCAGCCGAGATGTTTGCGCGCGATCCGGACTCCGGTCTCCTCGCCGTAGAAGCAGTACACCGAGTCGAGATGCGCGAGAATGATATCACGCAGGTCGCTGCGCTGAAGTGCCGGCGTCGCAATTCCGCGGTGAAACTCCCGATTGACAGCGCGGAAAATCCACGGCGACCCGTGGCTCGCGCGGCCGATCATTACTCCGTCCGCACCGGTGAAATCAAGTACCTCGCGCGCTTTTTCGCCGTCGCCGATGTCGCCGTTGGCGAACACCGGGATCGATACGCGTGCCTTGATGGCGCGAATGGTCGCGTACTCCGCCGTCCCTGCGTAGTAATCCGCGCGTGTGCGGCCGTGAACGGCGAGCGCCGCGATGCCGGCACGTTCAGCGATGCATGCAATCTCCACGCCGTTGCGATGCTCACGATCCCAGCCGGTGCGGATCTTGAGCGTCACGGGGACATCGACCGCGCGCACCACGGTCTCGAGAATGCGCGCCACGAGCGGCTCGTCGGTGAGCAGCGCCGAGCCACACAGCTTTCCGCAGACCTTCTTCGCCGGACAGCCCATGTTCAGATCGATGATCTGTGCGCCGAGCGCGACATTGAGGCGTGCCGCTTCGCCCAGTGTCTCGGGGTCGGCGCCGGCGAGCTGCACCACGCGCGGCTCGGGCTCGCCCTCGTGGTTCATGCGGCGACGTGATTTGGACGTAGTCCAGAGGCGCGTGTCCGACGTCAGCATCTCGGAGGCGGCCAGCCCGGCGCCGAGCCGGCGGCAGAGAATGCGGAACGGCCGATCGGTCACGCCGGCCATCGGGGCGAGCACGACCGGAGAGGGCAGGACGTAAGGCCCGATCCGCACGCTAGGGCTCTCCGAACCCGCGCCAATTCATCTGAGGGCGCTCGCGTCGTTCGCGCAGGCGACGCCGCCCCCCTGCGGCAGGCACGCATCGAGCTCGAAGCCCACGGCGTTCGCCCCCGGATCGACGAAGGCGAGCTCGGCGTCGATGCGCTGATCCCGGGCGAGCAATGCGCCGGGCGGAATGCTGCGCGGCAGGTAGTCGCGCGGCTGCACGTCGCGCGAGGCGAGGCGGTTGCCGAAGCGGTCCTGGAGCGTCACGCGCAGCAGCGGCAGCGGCTGCGGTCTGCTGCCGCCGTTACGGATGCTCGCCCGCACGGTGATGGCGCCGCCGTTTGCCTGTTCCACCGTGGCGCCAAGCTGCCGAACGTCGTAGGCATGCAGATCCCAGCGCGGCGTGAGCGCGACGCCGAGCGCGGCGTAGAGCGCGGTCAGCGGCCGGTTGAAGCGCGGGTCGGTGGCGAGCGCGTCGCGCTGGTGATTGATGATCTGCGCAAGCAGCACGAGCGCGAGCAGCACCGCGCCCGCGGCCCACAGCGGCCCCCGCGCGGTCCTGCGCTCGCCGGCGGGTTCGGGCGGCGCCAGGAGTCCCGCGTCCTCCTCGGGCGCTGCCTCGACGGGCTGCGGCGGCGCGCGCTCGGCGCGCGCTGGCACATCGGCCGGGCGCCGCTGGCTCGACACGGGGGATGAGGCGGCAGGCTCGCTCGCGACGATGTCCGAGAGCAGTGCGGCGTCGAGCTCGACATCAACCTCACCGGCTCCCGGGGATCCGGGCGGCGCCGCCGTCTCCTGGTTCGCCGCGACCAGCGCCTTGAAGGATCCCGTCGCGGCAGTCCACTCAGCGCTGGGCGACGCCGCGACGAACACCGAGGCCGCATCCGTGGTCTCGGGATTGAATTCCAGGGCGTCCTCGGGAATCGATTCCTCATCGGCGGGGCCTGGCGGCGGCGTGCTCTGCGCCGCGCTGCGGCGGCGCGGTGCGGGGGCTTCCTCCGCCGGCGCCTCCGTCTCAGGTGCGGGCTCGGGCTCGGGAGGCGCAGCCTCGCCGCCGCGCAAGCCGCGGTCGTCGGAGAGCTGCGCCAGCGCGTTGAACACGCTCGAGCAGCGCCCGCAGCGCACGTAGCCCTGCGCCACGCGCAGATCCGCCGCGGTCACGACCAGGGTCAAGGCGCACTTGGGACAGACTGTGAACATCGAAGCAGCGGCTCGCCCTCGAGGTGGCTCTAGCGACGGCGCGCGCGCAGGCACGCCCAGTCGCCCCGTTCTCCACACCCCTCGACATCAAACCACGCGGCGTAAGCGCCTGTCACGTCGCGGACCTCGTGGCGCATGAGGCCCGCGAGCACTGCCTCGCCACCCGGGCGCACGAGCTGCGCGAACCTCGGGGCGAGCGCGCACAGCGGGCTGGAAAGAATGTTCGCCATCAGCACGTCGACGCCCGTCGGGAGCTCGGCCGCGTCCCCGTGGACGTGCACGAGGTCGGCGACGCCGTTCTCGAGCGCGTTCTCGCGCGTGGCGAGGAGCGCCTGAGCATCGATGTCGAAGCAATGGACCTCGGCCGCCCCGAGCTTGGCGCTGGCGAGCGCGAGCACGCCCGAGCCGCAGCCGTAGTCGATGGCGCGCGCCCCGCGCGCGAGATGCGCGTCGAGGTAAGTGAGGCACAGGGCCGTGCTCGGATGGGTTCCGGTGCCGAAGGCAAGCCCCGGGTCGAGCGTGACGATCACGGCGGCGGGATCCGCCACCCGCTCGTGCCGCGGGCACACCCAAAGGCGCTCGCCGAAGCGCATGGCATGGAAGTCCCGGAGCCATTCACGCTCCCAGGCTCGGTCGGGCAGTAGCGCGGCGCTGAGCAGCCCGGGAGGCAGGGCGAGCGCTGCGGCCAGCGCGCCCGCGAGCGCGTCGGGGTCGCCGGCGTCGACGAACAGCGCCGTGAGACGCGTCGCGGGCCACAGGCGCACCTCGCCCGGGAGGGGCTCGAGCACCGGCTGGTCGCGCGCGTCGGAGTAGCTGACTGCTGCGGCTCCGCAGGCGAAGCAGGCGCTGTCCGCTTCCGCGGGATCGAGCGCCCCTAAGTCGAAGGAAACCGTGACGAGCGAAGCCATGCGCTCGGGCTCACACGCTCGCCACACTCAGCGCAGACCCAGCCGCCGCTCGAGGTAGTGAATGTCGGTGCCACCCTTCTGGAATGCCGCGTGGTTGAAGATCTCCTGATGCAGGGCGACATTGGTCTTGATGCCCTCGATCACCATTTCCGCCAGCGCGTTCTTCATGCGCGCGATGGCGGTCTCGCGGCTGTCGCCATACGCGATCAGCTTGGCGATGAGCGAGTCGTAGTAGGGCGGTACGTTGTAGCCGGAGTACACGTGACTGTCCACGCGGATGCCGGGGCCGCCCGGGGCGTGCCAGAGACGGATGGGTCCGGGCGAGGGCATGAAGGTCTTGGGGTCCTCGGCATTGATGCGGCACTCGATCGCGTGGCCGCGGATCTGCACGTCGCTCTGGGAGTAGGGCAGCCGCTCGCCGCTCGCGATCAGGAGTTGCGCCTTGACCAGGTCGATGCCGGTGATGAGCTCGGTCACCGGATGCTCCACCTGGATGCGGGTATTCATCTCGATGAAGTAGAACTCGCCGTCCTCGTAGAGGAACTCCAGCGTGCCGGCGCTGCGATAGCCCACCGCGCGGCAGGCCTCGACGCACCGGTCCCCCATGGTCTTGCGCTGCCTCAGGGTGATTCCGGGGGCGGGCGCCTCCTCGATCACCTTCTGGTGACGGCGCTGCATGGAGCAGTCGCGCTCGCCGAGATGGATGACGTTGCCGTGGGCATCGCCGAGCACCTGGAACTCGATATGGCGCGGCCGCTCGAGGAATTTCTCCATGTAGACCTGGTCGTTGCCGAAGGCGGCGCGCGCCTCGGCGCTCGTGATGCCGATGGCGTTGAGGAGCGAGGCCTCGGTATGCACCACGCGCATCCCGCGGCCGCCGCCGCCGCCGGAGGCCTTGATGATCACCGGGTAGCCGATGTCGCGCGCGACGCGCAGGTTCTCGTCGTTGTCCTCACCGAGGGGGCCGTCGGAGCCGGGCACACACGGCACCCCGTACGACTTCATGACCTTGATGGCCGAGACCTTGTCGCCCATGATGCGGATGGTCTCGGCCTTGGGGCCGACGTACACGAAGCCCGAGTTCTCGACGCGCTCGGCGAAGTCGGCGTTCTCCGAGAGGAAGCCGTAGCCGGGGTGGATCGCCACCGAGTCAGTGACTTCCGCCGCCGAGATGATCGCCGGCATGTTGAGGTAGCTGCCGGAGGACGGCGGCGGCCCGATGCACACGGACTCGTCCGCGAGCAGCACGTGCTTCAAGCTGTAGTCGGCGGTCGAATGCACGGCCACCGTCTTGATGCCGAGCTCGCGGCAGGCCCGCAGGATCCGCAAGGCGATCTCGCCGCGATTGGCGATGACCAGCTTCTCGATCATGGTGCGTCTATTCGATGACGAACAGGGGCTGGCCGAATTCGACCGGGTCGCCGTTGCGCGCCATGATCGAGGCGATACGCCCGGCCTTGTCGGTCTCGATCTGGTTCATCATCTTCATCGCCTCGATGACGCACAGCACTTGGCCGACCTTGACCTCATCGCCGATGTCGACGAAGGCCTTCGCGCCCGGCGAGGGGGCTGCGTAGAAGGTTCCCACCATGGGCGCGGTGATGACGTGCTCGTTGGGTTTGGGCTTGCTGGCGGAGGCGGCGAGCGCGGCCGGCTGCAGCTCCGGCACCTGGGCCGCAACTGCGGCCTGCGCTGGGGCCGCGGGATGCACCACCTGAGTGACCGGCACGCCGGGCGTGCCCATGCGGCTGATGCGCACCGCCTCTTCCCCCTCCTTGATCTCGATCTCCGCGATGCCGGATTCCTCCAGCAGCTCGATCAGCTTCTTGATTTTTCGTATGTCCATGCCGGGAATGCCCCCAGGTCGGAAAGCCGGAAGGTCTTTCGGTTCAGCCGCCGCGGGCGAGCCGCTGCGCCGCCGCGCGCACCGCCAGCTCGTAGCCGAAGGCGCCGAAGCCGGCGATGACGCCGACGGCGATATCGGAGAAGTACGAGTGCCGGCGGAACGGCTCGCGTGCCTGTGTGTTGGATAGGTGTAGCTCGATGAAGGGAAGATGCGCCCCGAGGAGCGCATCGCGCAGCGCAATGCTCGTGTGGGTGAAAGCGCCCGGATTGAAGATCACGAGGGCGACACCCTCGCCCGGCGCATTCTGGATGCGGCCGATCAGCTCGTGCTCGGCGTTGCTCTGGAAGGCGACCAGCTCATGCCCGGCTTCGCGGGCCAGCGCGGCCGCACGTTTCTCGATCGACTCGAGCGTGTCGGTACCGTAGAGCGTCGGCTCGCGGGTCCCGAGCAGATTCAGGTTGGGGCCGTTCAGCAGCAGCACTCGGGCCATGAGCGGCGCGTCTTCTCAGGGGGCGCGTGAATCACGCAAGCGCCGCGAATGTACCTTAATTCGCTGCGATATGGGAGAGTTCTTACGAGATCTGCAGGGATCTCGCAGAACTTGGATCAGTTGCTCCCCTGGCCGTCCGGGCTCGCGCGCGCCTGCGCAAGCCGGCGGATCCCCTCTCCGATCTGCTCACGGGCGCCGGCGAGGCTCAGGCGTCCCGCCTCGAGGTCCATCAGGCGCGCGAGAATGAACGTCGCCTCGTCCCGATGCAACTCCCCGATCTTGAGCGCCACGATACGGCCCGTGTGGTCGGCAAAGACCGTGAAGGGCAGGACCACGTCCACCCCGAAGGCCGTAACCGCCTCGAGGCCCCCCTTCTCGCCGACCAGAATCGGGTATCTGATCCTGAGCTTCCGGCTGTATTCCAGCACAGAATCGCGATGATCGATTGCGATGCCGACTACTTCGAAGCTGTTTCGACGATTTTCCTCACGGATGGCTTCGAGCAGGGGGATCTCACGGCGGCAGGGCTCGCACCAGGTCGCCCAGAAATTGATGGCCAGTGGCTGGCCGCGCCAGTCCGCGAGCTTGTGCGGGGTTCCCTCGAGATCCGGAAGCGAGAAGTCCGGCAGGTCCTCAGGGATCGCCCGCCGTTCCGGGGCCGGCTGCCGCGCGACCGTTCGTGCCGGGAGGGTGGGCGCGAGGGCCGGTCGAAGGGTGGACCTCTGCGGGGCCGCGAGGCGATGTACGAGAAAGCCCGCGGTCCCTGCGCCCAGGAGGATGCCGACGACCGCCACGACCGTGGCGGCCGAGCGCGCCGGGCGGGTCACGGTGGCGCTTGCAGCGCCTCGCGCGCCCGGGCCGCGAAGGCATCCGCCTTCATGTACCCGACCACCCGATACTGGCTCCGCTCCCTTCCGTCCGGCCCGTAGAAGGCGATGGTCGGGGGTCCGATGATGCCGAAGCGCTTGAGCAGCGCCTGATCGTCGGCGTCGTCGGCGGTCACGTCGGCGCGCAACAGGGAGACGTTCGCGAGCGAGCGCTGTACGCCCGGATCCGTGAACGTGTAGCGCTCCATCTCCTTGCACGACGTGCACCAGTCGGCGGAGAAGTCGAGCAGCACGCCGCGCCGCGCTGCGCTCGCCGCGCGCACCTCGCGCTCGAGATCGGCGACGGTGCGAATTCTGGTGAACGGCAGCTCATGCGCCGGGTGCGCGAGAGCCGGGATGGGGCTCAAGGGATCCGTACCGCCGAGCGCCGACCCGGCGGCGAGTGCGACGCCGTAGACACCGGCGGCGAGCCCGGCGAAACGCACCGCCCACACGAGGTGTGAGCGTGCCTTGAGTCCAAACCACAGGAGCCACGCCAGCGTGAGTGCGGGAACCGCCCAGAGCAGCAGCGCCACGCGATCGGGGACGATGCGCGCGAGCATCCACGCCGCCACCGCGAGCATCATCACGCCGAAGAGCTTCTTGACGAAGTCCATCCAGGGTCCGGCCTTCGGCAGCAGCTTGCCGGCCGAGGCACCCACGATGAGCAGCGGGGTCCCCATGCCGATGCTCATGGCGAACAGCGCCGCCCCGCCGCGGGCGATCTGGCCCGTCTGGCTGATGACGAGCAGCGCCGCAACCAGCGCAGGTCCCACGCAGGTCGTCACGATCAGCGCCGACAGCGCCCCCATCATGGCGACGCCCCCGAAGGTGCCGGCGGACTGACGGTTGCTCACGTCGGCGATGCGGGTCTGGATCGCGGCCGGCATCTGCACGGTAAAGAGGCCGAACATCGACAGCGCCATGGCGACGAACACCGCGGCGAACAGCGTCAGCACCCACCACTGCTGGAAGAGCGCCTGCACCTCGCGGCCCATGGCCGCCCCGGCGATGCCTGCGGCCGTATAGGTAAGCGCCATACCGAGCACATAGGTCAGCGAGAGCGCGAACGCACGCGAGGTCGTTACGCGAGAACCGCCCCCGGCGATGATGCCCGAGAGGATCGGCACCATCGGCAGCACGCAGGGCGTGAAGGCGAGAAGCAGGCCGGCCAGGTAGAAGCCGCCGAACATCAGGAAGAAATTTCCGCCGAGCAGACGCGCGAAGCGCGACTGCTCCGAGGGCCCGCCGCCACCCGCATCACCCGTGGCGCCGCCTCCGCCGCCAGCCGCGCTCGCGCCTCCCGGCAGCGACACGCTCACCGTCTTGGTGATCGGCGGGTAGCACAGGCCCTTCTCCGCGCAGCCCTGGTAGGTCACCTGGAGCGGCAGAACGAACGCGCCGCCCGCGGCGCGCGCCACCGGCACCGTGACCCGCAATTCATGGTGATAGATCTCCTGCTTCCCGAAATACTCATCGTTCTTGATCTGGCCGGCCGGAAACTCGGGCGAGCCGAGCTGCGCGGCGGCGCTCGCAGTTGCGACCTTGATGCGCGCCCGGTAGAGGTAGTAGCCCTCGGCGATCTCCCAGTTGAGGGCGACCCGATCGCTCCCGGCTGCGAGGGCATCGAAGCGGAAGGCCTCATCCGGGGGAAGGAAGTCATCCGCGGTGGACTTGGCGGGCCCGAGGACGGAGCTCATGCCCTTCGAGGGCGCTGCGGCATCCGGCGAGGACGCGGGCGGCTCTGCCCACGCGGCGAAAGCCGGTCCGGCCAGGATCAGGGCTGCGAGAATATGTCTAATAGCTGGGCGCATATCGGTTGCTTTATAGCGCAAGCCTTGGACGAGTGGCAGGAACTGGGGTTCATCCCGGAGAAGACCGCCGCATCGATCCGAAAGTCGTCCTTCCGGGGAAAAAAGGCCGGCCACCGCTTGAATTTGCAGGGCTCCCCCCTATCATTAGCAGCCACACGGGGGGAGTGCTAATAGCCCCTCGCGGCGAATAACCCATCAATCATCAAGAGTTTTAAGGAGCGAACACCCATGAAGATTCGTCCTCTTCATGACCGCGTCATCGTGAAGCGCCTGGAAGAGGAGCGTACCTCTCCGGGTGGCATCGTGATCCCCGACACCGCGGCCGAGAAGCCGGTGCAGGGAAAGATCGTGGCGGTCGGCAAGGGCAAGATTCTCGAGGACGGCCAGGTTCGGCCCCTCGACGTGAAGGTCGGCGACAAGATCCTGTTCGGCAAGTACAGCGGGACAGAGGTGAAGGTCGACGGCGAAGAGCTCGTGGTCATGCGCGAAGAAGACGTCATGGCCGTGATCGAAGGCAAGTAAGAGGAATCACGACAATGGCAGCCAAAGAAGTTCGCTTCAGCGATGACGCACGCTCGCGCATGTTCAAGGGCGTGAACGTCCTCGCCAATGCCGTCAAGGCAACTCTCGGTCCCAAGGGCCGCAACGCCGTGCTCGAGAAGAGCTTCGGCGCACCCACCGTCACCAAGGACGGCGTGTCGGTCGCGAAGGAGATCGAGCTCAAGGACAAGTTCGAGAACATGGGCGCGCAGATGGTGAAGGAAGTCGCGTCCGCAACCTCCGACGAGGCCGGCGACGGCACCACCACCGCGACCGTGCTCGCCCAGGCGATCATCCGCGAGGGTCTGAAGGCCGTGTCCTCGGGTCGCAACCCGATGGACGTCAAGCGCGGCGTCGACAAGGCGGTCGTCACCGCCGTCGAGGAGCTCAAGAGGCTCTCCAAGCCCTGCAAGGACTCCAAGGCCATCGCCCAGGTGGGCACCATCTCGGCGAACGCCGACGAGTCGATCGGCAAGACCATCGCCGAGGCGATGGAGAAGGTCGGCAAGGAAGGCGTCATCACGGTGGAGGAGGGCTCGGGCCTCACCAACGAGCTGGAAGTGGTCGAGGGCATGCAGTTCGACCGCGGCTACCTGTCGCCGTACTTCATCAACAACCAGCAGAACCAGACCACCGAGCTCGACAAGCCGGCGATCCTGCTGGTGGACAAGAAGATCTCCAATATCCGCGAGCTGCTGCCGCTGCTCGAGGGCGTGGCCAAGTCCGGCCGGCCGCTGCTGGTCGTGGCCGAGGACATCGAGGGCGAGGCGCTCGCGACGCTCGTCGTCAACAACATCCGCGGCATCCTCAAGGTGGCCGGCGTCAAGGCTCCGGGCTTCGGCGACCGCCGCAAGGCCATGCTGCAGGACATCGCCACCCTCACCGGCGGCACGGTGATCTCGGACGAGGTCGGCTTGTCGCTCGAGAAGGCGACCCTGAACGATCTCGGCGATGCCAAGAAGATCGTCGTGGAGAAGGAGAACACCACGATCATCGACGGCGCCGGCAAGGCCGCCGACATCAAGGCGCGCATCGAGTCGATCCGCCAGCAGATCGAGGAGGCCACCTCCGACTACGACAAGGAGAAACTGCAGGAGCGCGTTGCCAAGCTCTCCGGCGGCGTCGCCGTGATCAAGGTCGGGGCCGCCACCGAGATCGAGATGAAAGAGAAGAAGGCCCGCGTCGAGGACGCGCTGCACGCCACCCGTGCGGCGGTCGAAGAGGGCGTGGTGCCGGGCGGCGGCGTGGCGCTGATCCGCGTGCAGAAGGCCCTCGAGAAGCTCGAGGGCGCGAACGAGGACCAGACGGTCGGCGTGCGCATCCTGTCGCGCTCGATCGAGGAGCCGCTGCGCCAGATCGTCGAGAACGCCGGCGAGGATGCCGCCGTGATCCTCAACCAGGTCAAGAGCAAGACCGGCGCCTACGGCTACGATGCCGCCAAGGGCGAGTTCGGCGACCTGCTCGAGGCCGGGATCCTCGATCCCACCAAGGTGACGCGTCTTGCACTGCAGAACGCGGCCTCCGTGGCGGGTCTGCTGCTCACCACGGAGGTGATGGTGGCCGAGGCTCCGAAGGACGAGGAGCACAGCCATGCCGGCCCGCCGGGCGGCATGGGCGGCATGGACATGTAAAGACCCTCTCTAAAGAGGTATCGATTCTGTAACAGTGAGTCGATAGGCTTTACATAACGGTTAGGGGTTCGCGCCCCGGCTCTCAGCCGGGGCGCAGCCCCCAAAGACGCGGAACAAGACCCCCTATTCCGCGCATCATTCGCAGGCCCCCTCGTGGGGCCTGTTTTTTTGGTTTATCGTGCCTCGAGGGTTCTCTTCGGGGAGATCGTCATGGCTTACGCGAAAGCTCGCACATGCGCACTGCTGGCAGCAGCGTGCTTCGGCTCCCTGACGCTCGCTGCCTGCAGCCACCCGGCGCAGGACGAGATGAGCTGGGCCCGCGCTGCGCTCGAGCGCAATGAGCGCATCGAGATCGTGGCGACCGACCCGCAGGCCCGTACCTTCACCGTGCGCAGCAAGGACACCGGCGCGCTCAGCGTCGTGCGCGCCGACCAGGTGACCGCAGCGCCCGCGCCCGCCAGCGCGCCGCCGGCTGCGAGCGCGGCTGCCACACCGGCCGCCGCGGCGGCTCCCACGGGTGAGAGCGACGAGAGCGCTGCCAAGGGCGCACCGGCTGCCGCTGCGACCGAGGAGGCTGCCGGGCGTCCCCAAGAGCCGCCCGCTGCGAGGCCCGCCGCCGAGCCCCCGGTGTTCGCCTCACGGGCTCTGCAGCCCGGCAGTCCCGCCCGTCCCGTTCCGGGGCAGGTGATCGAGGCCGGCCCCGGATACCTCATCGAGGCGGCCGCCGCTCCCGCGAGCACCCCGGCCGCGCGCGAGCCCGGGCCGCCCGCGGCCGCCGAGCTGCGTCGCGAGCCGATCGTCTGCCAGGGCCAGCGGATGCTGCACATCGACAATCTCAACCTCCAGTTCGAGGGCGATGCGGTGAGCGCCGAGGACGGCTGCGAGATCCACATCACCAACAGCCGCATCCGCGCCACGGGCGTCGGCGTCTCGGCGCGCGCCGCCAACGTTCACATCGACAACAGCCTCATCGAGGGAGACGCCGCCTCGATCGAGGCCTCCGACGGCGCACAGATCTACACCGCCTCCTCGAGATTCCGCGGCTTGAGCCGCCGGCTCGATACCGCGGCCGTGCACGACCTCGGGGGCAATGTCTGGAATTGACGCGAGCCCGGGGCTCGAGAGCCTGGTTCGGCGTGCCCTCGAGCGGCTCGAGGCCGAGCCGCTCGCGCGCTCCGTCCTCGCGGGTGCGCCTGCGGAGATTCGCGGCTCGCTGACCCCGGTACTGGCAGGGAGCGATTTCGTCGCCGATTCCTGCGCCCGCGATCCGCAGCTCCTCGAAGCGCTCGTGTCGCGCGGTGACCTCACCCGGCGCCTCCTCCCCGCCGAGCTCGGCGGGCGCGCACCGCAGTTGCATGCTGCGACTCCCGAGGCAGAGGCGCAGCGCGCGCTGCGGCGCTGGCGGCGCTACGAGCTGACGCGCATCGCCTGGCGGGATCTCGCCGGCTGGGCCGGGCTCGATGAGACCCTCGCCGATCTCACCGCATTCGCAGACGCCGCTATCCGCAGCGCCATTGCCTATGCCCGCCATGCGCTCGTCGAGCGCTACGGCGAGCCACGCTCCGCAGCCGGCGAGGTTCAGCCGCTGGTCGTCGTCGCCATGGGCAAACTCGGCGGCGGGGAGCTCAATTTCTCCTCGGACGTCGATCTGGTGCTGCTCTTCCCCGAGCACGGCGACACCGACGGCGCTCGCGGCATCGCCAACGAGGAGTTCTTTACCCGCCTGGCGCAGGCCCTGGTCCGGCTGCTCGAAGCGCCGACCCCCGAGGGCTTCGTGCTGCGGGTGGACTTGCGCCTGCGGCCCTTCGGCGACTCCGGTCCCGTGGTCGCGAGCTTCGCTTCCTTCGAGGACTATCTGCCGCGGCACGGCCGCGACTGGGAGCGCTACGCCTACGTCAAGGCACGTGCGGTGACCGCCGTGGAACGCTATGCCGAGATCGAGGCGTCGGCGGTGCGGCCGTTCGTGTACCGGCGCTATCTCGACTACGGGGTATTCGAGAGCCTGCGGGAGATGAAGGCCCTGATCGCCCGCGAGGTGGAGCGCCGCGAGCTGGCCGACGACGTCAAGCTCGGCCCCGGGGGCATTCGCGAGATCGAGTTCATCGTGCAGGCGCTGCAGCTGACGCGCGGCGGGCGCGACCGGAGTCTGCAGACACCCGTGCTGCGCACGGCGCTGGCCCGCCTCGGTGAGACGCGTGCCCTGCTCCCCGAGGTCACCGCGCAGCTCGATGCAGCGTACGTCTACCTGCGCCGGATCGAGAACCGCCTGCAGATGCTCGCCGACGCCCAGACGCACACATTGCCGGTGGAGCCGCTCGCGCGCGCGCGGATCGCGCTCGCCATGGGAGCGCGCGACTGGCCGGCGCTGCTCGCCGAGCTCAACCGGCATCGCGAGTGCGTGCGCGGGCACTTCCGCGAGGTCATTCTCGGCGGCGCCGAGCCCGACGCCACCGTGCGGATCGACCTGGGGCGGTTCTGGGACAGCAAGGCGGAGGCCGCGGCGCTCGCCGAGTCGCTCGCCGCCGCCGGATTCAGCGACGGCGCGGAAGTCGCGCGGTTGCTGCTCGAGCTGCGCGCATCGAGCCTGGTGCGCAAGCTCGACGAGCCGGGACGCAGGCGCCTGCAGGCACTGCTGCCGGCGCTGCTCGCGGACGTGGCCCGCAGCGGCGCGCAGCTGCCGGTGCTGCGCCGGATCATTACGATCATCGAGGCGACCGGCAAACGCTCGGCCTACTTCGCCCTGCTGCGCGAGAACGCCGCGGCGCGTGCGCGCCTGGTCGAGCTGGTCGCGCGCGGGGAGTTCCTGGCGGCGCAGATCGCCGCGCAGCCGCTGCTGCTCGATGAGCTGATCGACGAGCGCCTCTTGTCGCAGCTGCCGACTCGTGCCTCCCTTGGCGCCGAGCTCGGCCAGCGTCTCGGGCAGCTGCACGATGAGGAGCCGGAGCACCAGGTGGAGGCGCTGCGCCATTTTCAGAGCGCGGCGCTGTTCCGCGTGGCGGTGGCCGACCTGACCGGCGCCATGCCGCTCATGCAGGTGAGCGACCGGCTCACCGACATCGCCGAGCTCATCATCGAGCGGGCGCTCGAGCTTGCGTGGCGGCAGATGAGCGCGCAGTTCGGGGTACCGACGTGCGACGACGGCCGGCCGGTCAATATCTGCGCGTTGGGCTACGGCAAGCTCGGCGGCATGGAGCTCGGCTACTCGTCCGATCTCGACCTGGTGTTCCTGCACGACTCGCACGGCGAGCGTCAGGAGACCAGCGCCGCCTCACCCATCGACAACCAGCTGTTCTTCGTGCGCCTCGCGCAGCGCATCGTGCACCTGCTCACCGTGCATTCCGCGGCCGGGCGGCTCTACGAGGTCGACGTGCGGCTGCGGCCGAGCGGCAAGGGAGGGCTGCTGGTGACCAACATCGGGGCGTTCGCCGAGTACCAGCGGCGCGAGGCCTGGACCTGGGAGCACCAGGCGCTGCTGCACGCCCGCAGCGTCGCCGGCTCCCCGGAGCTGCGCGCCGAGTTCGAGCGCATACGACTCGACATTCTGTGCCATCACGTGCGCCGCGACAGCCTGCGCAGCGAGGTGCGCGCCATGCGCGAGCGCATGCGCCGGGAGCTTTCCAAGGGCGGAGCGGCGCGTTTCGATATCAAGCAGGACGCAGGTGGCATCGCCGACATCGAATTCCTGGCGCAGTACTGGGCGCTCCGCTGGGCGGAGCGCTACCCGGCGGTGGCGATGTTCGCCGACACCATCCGCCAGCTCGAGTCGGTCGCCTCGGCGGATCTCGTCCCGCAGGCCGACGTCGACGTCCTCACCGACGCCTATCGTGCCTACCGCGCCACCGCGCACCATCTGGCGCTCGCCGGTCAGCCCCCGCTCGCTCCCCCGGAGGAGTTCCGCGTCGCGCGTGCCGAGGTCAGTCGCATCTGGGACGCCGCCATGGGCGGCGCGGAGCCACCCGCGGGGCAGGTATAATCCAGCGCCACGTAAGCCGCCAGCTCAGCGAGAGTCTCCTCCATGGTCGCCACCGCACGGCCGCTGATCCAACCGAACGCCCAGAATCAATACGAGGTGACGGAGGAGGACCTGCCGCTCTCCTGCCCGATGCCGCAGATGTATCTGTGGAACTCGCATCCGCGCGTCTATCTGCCGATCCGCGACACGGGCTGGGCGAAGTGCCCGTATTGCAGCGCGGAGTACACGTTGCGCAAGTGACCGTCCGCGCTGCGCGGACTGGCCGCGCAGCGCGGGGGCACCGTCAGTTGAAGAGCCGGAAGTCCGCCGGCAGCTGGATCGCGCCAGCGGCGTCCGGATCGAGGCGGCCGCCGGCGGCGCGGCCGCCACCGCCACGCACGTCGTCAGCGTCGTCGAAGGCCATCGGGGCCGGGACCGAGAGCGCCGCCCCGCCCTTGGCCTTCAGCGCCTCGTTGAGCGCCGGCAGCTCCTTCGAAGTCAGAGTGGAGAACTCCTGCGTCGCGTCTGCGAGCTGGCTGCGCAGCCCCGCGATGTTGTCGAGCTGATAGGCCGACGGCGGCCCCTCCCAGGAGTTCACGGCGCCGTACAGCTGGTCGGTATGCTCGCGCAGCCGCTCCTCGCCCGTGATCGCGCCGCCCTCCGTGGTCGCGACGATCTCCTTGCGGATCTTGTCGAGCTTCTGGTCGAAGTCGGCGAGCTTCTTGTGCAGCGGATCGCCCGCCGGACGCCCCTTGTTGGCCGCCGCGACCTGCTGGCGGAGCCCGGCGAGCTGGCCGTAGAACTGCGTCTCGTCGTTGAAGAGCGTGTACACCTTCATGGCCGCATCGTACTGCGCCTTGCGATCCGCGGCATTCCAGGTGACGCGCCGATCGAGTCCGACATCGATCGTCGTATCGTAAGTCTTGCCGTTGTCCTCGATGCGGATGGTGTACTGCCCCGGCAGCACTCGCGGGCCCTGCGTGGCCGCGAACGCCACCTGCACCGCAGGGGGCACGTGCGGCGCCGGCAGGTGCATCGTCCACAGGACGCGGTTCAGTCCACGGCGGCTGCTCGCCGGCAGCTCGTCCACCACGTGGCCGGCGCCATCGAGCACCTCGATCTTGAGCTTGCCGAAGAGGTGCCGGGTTCTCTGGTAGTAGGTGATCACCGCTCCCGCGGTCGGATTGTCGCCGACGAAGGCGGCCGCTCCGGTCGGAGCGGCGCCGTTCGCCTCGATGCGCTGCTGTACCGGCCGCGCCGACACGAACGCCACGTCCTTTGCCAGCAGCTCCGGCGTCAGGTGACGGAGCGGCGTGATGTCGTCGACGACCCAGATGCCGCGGCCGTGGGTGGCGAGCACCAGATCGCCGTCGCGCGTCTGCACGGCCACGTCCCGCACCGCGACCGCGGGGATGTCACCGCCCTTGAACAGCCCCCAGTGCGCGCCGCCGTCCACCGAGATCCACAGTCCGAACTCGGTACCGAGGAACAGCAGCGACTTGTCGATCGTGTCCTCCCTGATGACGTGCGCGTAGCCGCGCACCGTCTTCGGCTCCTGCGGCGTGACCAGCGCAACCCAGGTCTTGCCGAAATCGCGGGTCACGTAGACGTACGGCGCCAGGTCGCCGAAGGTATGCCGGTCGAAGGCGGCATAGGCGGTGGCCGGATCGAAGCTGCTCGCCTGTACCCAGTTCACCCACGAGCCCTTCGGTACGCCGTGCACGTTGCCGGAGACGTTGTCCCAGTGCTGCCCGCCGTCGCGGGTGAGCTGCACGTTGCCGTCGTCGGTGCCGACCCAGATCGTGCCCTTGGCTAACGGCGACTCGCTGATCGAGTAGATCGTGGTATGCATCTCGGCCGCCGAATTGTCCACCGTGACGCCGCCCGACTGCTCCTGCTTCTGCATGTTGGGATCGTTGGTAGTGAGGTCCGGCGAGATCCGCTGCCAGCTCTGGCCGTGATCGCGCGAGCGGTACAGGAACTGCGCGCCGATGTAGATCGTGCCCGGCTCGTTGGGGGAGAGGGCGATCGGCGTGTTCCAGTTGAAGCGCAGCTTCTTGTAGAGCCGCAGATCCTCGGCGCCGAGCTTCGGCTGGATGTCGCGCGTCTCGAGCGTGCTCATGTTGACGCGTCCGACGTAGCCTCCCTGCGCCTCGGCGTAGACGTAGTTGGCGTCGGAGGGATCGGCGTACATCCAGAAGCCGTCGCCGCCGAACAGCGCCACCCAGCGCGCGCTGGTGATGCCGCCCGGGTAGGCCGAGTCGCCGCGCCACGAGCCGTTGTCCTGCAGGCCGCCGTAGACGCGGTAGGGATCGGCGCCGTCGAGGCTCACGTGGTAGAACTGCGAGATCGGCAGATTGTCCGACTTCCACCACTTGTTGCCGCCGTCGTAGGACGTCCACAGTCCGCCGTCGTCGCCGTTGTAGACGTGCTGCGAGTTGGCCGGATCGACGAACACGTCGTGCACGTCGCCGTGCGCGCCGTTGAAGCCGCCGACGGTGGTGAAGCTCTTGCCGCCGTCCTCGCTGAGGATCAGGGCGCCGTCGGTCTTGAAGAGGCGCTTGGGATTCTTCGGATCGACGATGAGATTGGCGAAGTAGAAGGGGCGCCACACCATCCAGGTGCTCTTGTCGCCGCGCTCCCAGCTGGCGCCGCCGTCGTGCGAGATGAACAGCGCCGAGTCCGTCGACTCGATGAAGGCATAGACCGTCTGCGGCTCGCTCGGCGCATAGGCCATGGCGATGCGTCCATAGGGCTTGGCCGGCAGCCCCTTGTTGGCCGCAACCGTGAGCTCGCTCCAGCTCCTGCCGCCGTCGCTGCTGCGGTACAGGCCGCTGCCGGACGCCGCCTTCGGACCGTCACCGCCGGAGCGGAAGGTCCAGCCCTTGCGGCGGAAGTCCCAGAGACTCGCGAGCAGCACATCGGGGCTGCCCGGCTGCATCGCCACGCTCCCGCAGCCGGTCGAGAGGTTCGCGCCCTTGAGGATCAGCTGCCAGCTCTTGCCGCCATCGGTGGTCTTGTAGAGGCCGCGGTCGGGCGAGTCGCTCCACAGCTTTCCCGGCACGCAGGCGTACACCGTATCGGAGGAGCGCGGATCGACGACGATCCGGGAGATGCGCTCCGAGTTAGCGAGGCCGACGTTGGTCCAGGTCTCGCCGCCATCCGTCGATTTGTAGATGCCGTCGCCCACCGAGACGCTGTTACGCGTCCAGGACTCGCCGCTCCCCACCCACATGTTCTCGTGGTGGCTCGGGTCGATGGCGATGGCGCCGATCGACTGCACCGCCTGCTTGTCGAACACCGGCTTGAAGACCGTGCCGCCGTCGGTCGACTTCCACACGCCGCCGCTCGCGGCGCCGACGAACAGCGTCAGCTTGCCGGAGGCATCGTTGTAGCCGGCGAGGGCTGCGATGCGCCCGCTCATCGCGGCGGAGCCGATGTTGCGGGAGCCGAGACCGGAGATCACGGCCGAATCGGCCACCGGCGCATCGGCGCGCACCACGGCGGGAACGTTGGCCACGGAAGCGAGCACACCGGCCAATGCCAGGAATGGGAATCGCATGTTTTTTCTCCCCGAAGAGGTTATTTCGCGGCGGCGGTGGCCGGCGGGGTCGCCGGAAAGCTGAATACCGAGCCGTCGAGAGGCGTATTCGCCTCTGCCTTGTCGAACTGCACCTTCTGACGGTCGCTCGAGCCGTTGGGGCCCGACACCTGCGAGAAGGCAACATAGACCCCGTTCACCTTCTCGTAGTCGCCGAAGTCGGTCACCGTTTCCTTCGGCACTCCGTGCTCGATGCGGCGGCTCAAGGTGCGGATCTCGAGGAAGTAGTCCGGGTCGAGGAATACGAAGGTAATGTCGCCGTTGGGACGCGTCACGCGCAGCTTGTGCGCATCCGTACCGTCGACGTCCTCGGTGCCGAGATACTCGAGCTTGTAGCCCTTGGCCTTGTAGTCGACCAGCGGTCCGATGAAGTCGGCGGCGTCCTCGCCGAGATCCTTGGCATCGTCGGCCGACATCTTTTCCGGGTCCTTGCGGCCCTGGAACGGGTTGACCTTCCAGCCCTCCTTGCCGTCGTAAGCCTGGATCAGGGTCAGGCCCTGCAGCGTCGCCTCGATGCGCGCCGAATCGGGCGGCCGGATGGTGGTGACGTAGCCGAGCTGCAGCGTATCGCCGTTTACCAGGATCTTCCCGCTGAGCCGCAGCGAATGAATGGCGGCGATCTTCTCGGCGCCGCCCTTGGCCGCGACGTTCTTCGCGGCGAGCTCATCGGCGGTCAGGGCGAAGGCAGAGGATGCTGCCGTGAGCAGTACGAAAGCGGCTAGTAAGCGCATGCGCTTGGCTCCAGTCTCTTCGATGAATCCGACTATGATGCGCTGACGGGCGCGGCGGTACCAGCCGTGCCGTCAGTCTCTCAGGCGCGAATTCCCCTCGGATCGGCGCTTAGTCCTCGTCGGCGGCGTTGAGATCCCGTGGCGGCGCCAGGTCGGACCGCACGGGCGCGAGGCCCGCGGCCTGCAGCTGCCGGTTGAGATCCGGGAGCTCGGCCTGCAGGGCGCGCCAGCCGGTGAGCAGGCCCGCGAGAGTCTCGCGCGCCGCAGCAGTCGCAGCGAGCTGAGCGGCCGTCGGCGCTGCATCGCCACGCAGCAAATCCTCGTAGAGAGCGCTGATGTGCCCCTGCACGTCGGGCAGCAGCTGCTGCGGCGTGCCCGCCGGTTTCGGGCTCGCCGCGCTCCCCTCGTCCTTCGATTCGAGCAGCGCGGTGAGGCGTGCCTGATAGTCAGCTACGGCCTGCGCCGCAGCCCCGGTGGGCTTGAGGGCCTTCAGCTGCGCCTGTTGCGACTGCGCCGTGAGCAGCGACTGCGAGCTCTCGGTGAGGAGTCCCGCCAGGTCGGTCGCGAGGCGCAGTTGGTCGGCCAGGGCGCCCTCGGGGAGTCGCACACGAGGATCCGGCTTCAGCGTGAGGGGCTGCTCGAGCTTGCGGCCATCGACGCTCAGGCGCACCAGGTAACTGCCGGGAAGAGCCAGCGGCCCTTCGGGCTGTCGTGGCGTTGCGTGCGGCACGGCCGAGATCGGATAGCCGTGGGTGGTGGCCACCGGCTCCGCATAACGCAGGTTCCACACCCAGCGGTGCAGACCGCCGCTTGCGGGCAGGACCCGCGGGGGCTTCAGCCAGTAGGCCGGGATCAGCTCGCGTGCGAGCTCCTCCGCCGAGGGCACGGGGGCATCGTCGCTCCTGAAGCGGCGCACGAGCCGGCCCGCGCTGTCGATGATCTCGAGTGTGACCGGCTGGCGCGCATCGTGCGCGAGAAAGAACTCGATGACCGCGCCCGGGGGCGGATTGGCCGCCAGCGGCTCATCCGGCGCCAGCGGTGTGTCGGTCCAGGTACTGCGATGCACGCGATAGGCGGCGGCCGGACGGAACAGCCGCGCATCCTTCAGGGGGGCGCCGGTCAGCTGCCGCAGACGCGAGATGTCGTCGAGGACCCAGAAGGAGCGGCCGTGGGTCGCCACGACGAGATCGGCGTCGTGGATCAGCAGATCGCGCATCGAGGTGTGCGGCAGGTTGAGCTGCAGCGAATCCCAGTGGTCGCCGTCGTCGTAGGAGACCCACACGGCCGTCTCGGTCGCCGCGAACAGCAGGCCGCGGCGCTCGGGGTCCTCGCGCACGGAGTTCACCGGCGCATCGGGCAAACCGGCGGCGATCGACTGCCAGCTCTTACCGCCGTCGCGGGTGCGATAGAGGTAAGGGCGCTGGTCGTCGATCCGCAGCCGGCTCACCGAGACGTAGGCGGTATCCACATCGAAGTGCGACGGCTCGATCTGCGTCACCTTGCTCCAGGGGATGAGCTCGGGCGGCGTGACGCTGCTCCAGTGAGCGCCGCCGTCGCGCGTCAGCCAGACCAGGCCGTCGTCCGTGCCCGCCCAGAGCGTGTCCATGCTCCTGGGCGAAGGGCCGAGCGCGTAGATCACGCCGCGCTGCTGCTCCGCGCCCTTGGGGTGCTGCGTGGCGACGCTCGCGGGCAGGGCGCCCGCCTCGCGCGCCAGATCGGGACTGATCGCCGTCCAGGTCATGCCGCCGTCGACGGTCTTCCACAGACGGTTGGCGGCGTAGTAGAGAACGTGCGGGTCGAGCGGCGAGAACATGAGCGGCTGGGTGCGGTCAGCGCGCACCTCGGGCCCGCGCACCGGAGCCGGCGTGACGTTCTGCACCTGCCCGGTCGAGAAGTGATACTTCGATACCTCGGTACGGCCGGCGCCGTAGATGACATCCGGGTCGAGGGGATCGGGAGCGACGTAGCCGTACTCGATGACGCCCACCGGGTGCCAGTCGTGCGCGGTGATCGAGCCGTCGTTGCCGCGCGTCGCGATGCAGACCGAGCCACTCTCCTGCTGGCCGGCGCAAACCTGGTACGGGAACGTCGGCGTGGCGCTCACATGATAGAGCTGCGCCGTCGGCTGGTTGAGCCAGCTGCTCCAGCTCTCGCCGCCGTTCACGGTGATGACCGCGCCCTGATCGGCGACGAGCGCGAGCACGCGCGAGTCGCTCGGGCTGATCCACATGTTCTGGTAGTCGTCGCCCCCCGGCGCGCCGCGCAGCGGCGTCCAGGTCTTGCCGCCGTCGACGGATCTCATGGTGACGAGCCCCATGCTGTAGACGACGTCGGCGTTGGTCGGGTCGGCGCGCAGCACCGTCAGATCGCCGCCGCCGATGCGCAGCGATGCCCGCGGATCGGTCGTGATGCGCGCCCAGTGCTCGCCCGCGTCGTCGGAGCGATACACGCCGAGCCCGGCGGCCGAGGAGTACTCGCCCGGCTCGGTCGTCCCGGCCACGGCGTAGATGCGCTGCGGCGCACTCGCCGCGATCGAGAAGTTGATCTGAGTGAGATTGTCAGGCAGGCCGCCGCCCAGCCGCTTCCAGGTCGTGCCGCCATCGGTGGACTTGAAGAGACCCCCGTTGGTGCCCTCGAACTCGTTCTTGTCCTCCCATGGTCCGAGCCGCGACTGCCACAGCGCCGCATACACCACGTCCGGGTGCGCCGGATCGAGCGCGACCGCCGAGCCGCCCGTATCGGCGTCCTTGTAGAGAACCCGCTCCCAGGTCACGCCGCCGTCGCGCGAGCGGTAGATGCCGCGCTCCTCATTCGGCCCGTAGGGATGACCGAGGACCGCGGCAAAGAGGCGGTTCGGGTCGCGCGGGTCGACCGCGACCTCGGGAATCTGCTGACCGTCGGTGAGCCCGCCGTGGGTCCAGGTGCGCCCACCGTCGGCGGAACGGTAGATGCCGTTGCCGACCGAGAGGTCCGGCCGCCGCAGGCCCTCGCCGCTTGCCACGTAGATGATGTTGGGATCGGAGGGTGCGATGGCGATCGCGCCGACCGACTGCGTCGGCTGGCCGTCGAAGATCGGCTGCCAGGTGCGGCCCGCGTCGCGCGTCTTCCATACGCCACCGTTGACGGCGCCGATGTAGAAGACGTTCGGCTCGGAGGGCACGCCCGCGACGGCGCGCGTGCGCCCGCCGCGCATGGGTCCGATCATGCGCCAGGCGAGATCGGCGTACACGCCGGGCGGCTGGTGTTGGGCGAGGGCGGCGTGCGAGACGATCGTCGGGACGAGCAGGCTGGCCAAGACCAACTGCCGTATCTGTTCCTGCACCTCAGTTACTCCTCGGTGATGTCGAGCTCGCGGCCGAAATCGTCCTCGAGCCGGATATACCTCATGGCAGGCGGTTCGCTCAGCGCTGGGAGTTCCGGATTCAGCTCACGGATGCGCGCTATCTCCGGGTGACAATCCAGGACGAACGCCATCATGGCGGTGGCGTCCCGGCTTGCGTAGAAATCAACCATGCGCGAATTGAATTCCGCGGCACGGATCGCCGGGATGCTGATCGCGTCGATCCCCTCCATCATCAGCAGGCCGTTCATCATGAAGCGCGACGTGCGCTTGTTGCCGTCGAAGAAAAACTGCTGCAATGACCCGAACAAAAAGAACGCCGCGGCGCGCTCGTAGGGATTCGTCACGTCCTGCTCCAATGCATTCAGGCCTCTGACGAACACCTCATCGAGCCCCTCACCGCGGAAGTGTCCCCACTCGAGCGCTTCGTTGCGCGACACGCGCGCGTGCAATGAGCAGAAGGTCGACTTGTTCAGCGCGAACTGCCGCTGTTTCACCAGCTCGATGAGGTATTTCGAGCTCGCGGCCAGGTTCAGGATCTGTTCCTGATCCGAGAGCTTCCTCCCGCCTACCGTCACCCCCTCGAGAAGCGTCTTTACTTCCGGGAACGTGAAAGGGTTGCCTTCGAGCACGCCGGCATCCCAAACATATTCGGGAAGCATGCGCGCGAAGCGGAATGTCGCCCGTTCGAGCGTGGCGCGGGGTAGCTCCCGCGGGATGGCGTCCCGGTTCCAGCGGAAGCCAAGCGCGTCGAAAGGGGTCATAGGCTGAATTGTATCGTGCGAACCCCAAGGCTGCCCGCCCGGCGGACCTGCCGTCCTAGCGATACTGCTTGTAGGACTTTTCCTCGATGATGCGCGAGCCGAGCTGCGTGTTGATGCGCTTCTTGATCGCGGCGCGCTCGTCGTTCGAGACGTACACGGCGCGCGCCAGCTCGATGAACTCGCGGTCGAAGGTCTGCTTCGCTTCCTTGTCGCGGATCCGGTCCTCGATGTCCCACAGCTGCTCGTTCACCCGGCTGAGCGCGCGTTCCTCCTGCGCCAGGCCGGGAGCGGCGCAACCCGAGTCGCGCCAGGTCGACTCGAGCAGGGCCAGCTCGGTCTTCACGTTGGCGAGCTTGGCGGCATCGAGGATGCGGGCGGCCTTGATCCTCAGGATGGTGATCTTGTCGAGCAGCTCGCCCGGTGAGATGGGCACCTGGATGTCGTTCATGGGCGCGATCCTAGCAACTCATCGAGCCGGGCGGTGACCTCCTCGACCCCGATGAGGTCCATGACGCCCGGCTCCTCTATCTTGTGCCCCCAGGGGAGCTCCTGCGGCTCGCAGCCGCGGAAGGCGCGCGCCGCGCGCGGGTAGGCGTCGACGCACCAGCGCCCCGACAGATACGGCCCGCTGCGCGCCGGGTTGGTCGCTGCGTACAGCCCGATCACCGGCGTGCCGACCATGGTCGCCATGTGCACGGGGCCCGAGTCAGGACTCAGCAGCACGGTCGCGCGCGCGAGCAGCGCCAGCAGCTCCGGCAGCGTGTCCTGTCCGACCTGGTTTACGAGCGCCACGCCCGCGCCGCGCGCGATCGCCTCCCCGGCGCGCCGTTCGGCCGCGCTCGGACCGCCCGCGAGTATCACCCGCATGGCATGCCGGCTGACGGCGTGGCGGGCGAGTGCCGCGTAGCGCTCCTCGCTCCAGTTGCGCCGCGCGTGGCTCGAGCAGGGACTGATCACGAGCGTCGGCCGGGCATCGGGTATCAGCCGTTCGGCGTAGGCGCGCGCCGCCGCCGGCAGCGGCACATCCCAGCGCAGCAGGCGCTCGCGGATGCCGAGCGCGGCGGGGAAGCCGAAGAAGCTGTCGAGGACGTGCTCGCGGGTGTTGGCGGCGATGCGGCGGTTGGTGAACAGCCACTGCAGCTCGCGGGCGCGGGCGCGATCGAAGCCGAGCTTGATGGTCGCCGGAACGGCGAGTGCCGCGAGGCTCGCGCGCAGCGCCAGCTGCATGTGCAGCAGCACGTCGAACTGCCGGCCGCGCAGCTGCGCGCGCAGCGCGCGCCACGCGGCGAGTCCTGCGCCCTTGTTCACGGTGATAAACTCGACGCCCTCGATGAGGCTCATGAGGCGCGCTTCGGTTCGCCCGACGATCCAGGTCAGCTGCGTCGCCGGCCATGCCTGCTGCAGGGTGCGCACGATCGGCACGACGTGGCAGGTATCCCCGATCGCCGACAGCCTGAGGATGCAGACACTGCGCGGCGGTTCGGCGAGAGGCAGCATGATGGAGTCAGGATCGTGAGTGGGCGCTGGGCGCTCGGGCCTGAGGTGAAACGCGGCGCGCTCGCGGGCGGCGCCATGCTATATGACGCCTCCCGCGTGAGCAATTTGACCGCCGAGTGGTTTACGCCGAAGTACTGGCAGGCGCTCGGCTCGCTCGAGGGCGCCGCGGGCGGGCGTGGTGCAGCCTGGTTTATCGGCACCGAGTCGCGTCGTTACGTGCTGCGCCACTACCGCCGCGGCGGACTCGCGGCGCATCTGGCCACCGATCACTACCTCTGGCGGGGCGAGGACCACACCCGGCCGTTCGCCGAGTGGCAGCTGACTTACAGCCTGCACCGCGCGGGACTGCCGGTGCCGGCGCCGATCGCCGCGTGCTACCGGCGCCGCGGACTCGCCTATACCGGCGACCTCATCACCGAGCGCCTCGCGACGGTGGGCTCGCTCGCCGAGTGTCTGCGCACCGGCGCGCTGTCCATCCTCACCTGGATATCCATCGGGCGCTGCATCCGCCGCTTCCACGATCTCGGCGTCTGCCATGCCGACCTCAACGCGCACAACGTGCTGCTCGCCGAGGACCAGGTCTATCTGGTCGACTTCGACCGCAGTGAGCTGCGTGGCGGCGGACTGTGGCGCGACGGGAACCTGGTGCGCCTGCGCCGCTCGCTCGAGAAGATCACCTGGGGGCTGCCGCCCGAGCGCTTCGGCGAGGCGGACTGGCACGGGTTGCTCGATGGCTACCGTCAGTCCTCCGGCAGCCCGGGCTCCGAGCTGGCACCGGCCGCCTGAAGGGAAGCGCGCCGTGCGTCTGCTGTACCTGATCGCGGCCTACCTCACCGCGCCGCTCATCTCGGTCGTGCTGCTGTGGCGCGGCCTGCGCGACCGCAGCTACTGGCATAACTTCCGCGAGCGCTTCGGCTTCGGGACGCCGCGCACGCCGCAGGGCGTGTGGCTGCACGCCGTCTCGGTCGGCGAGGTGCAGGCGTGCGCTCCGCTGGTGAGCGCGCTCTACCGCCGCCATCCGCAGCTGGCGCTCACCGTGACGACCTTCACGCCCACCGGCGCCGCGCGCGCCCGTGCGCTGGTCGGCAACCTCGCCGACGTGCGCTACGTGCCCTTCGACCTGCCGGGCGCCGTGCGGCGCTTCCTGCGGCGCGTCGATCCGCGGCTCGCGGTGATCTTCGAGACCGAGCTGTGGCCCAATCTCTACCGCGAATGCGGACGGCGGCGGGTGCCGCTGGTGCTGGCGAGCGCGCGCATCTCCGAGCGCTCGCTCGGCCGCTACCGGCGCCTCGGCGCGCTGTTCGGCGACGCGCTCGCGCAGGCGTCGGTGATCGCGGCCCAGGGCGAGGCGGATGCGGCGCGCTTCCGCGCGCTCGGTGCCGATCCCGACAGCACGCACGTCACCGGCAACCTCAAGTTCGACTTCGAGCTGCCGGCGGGCCTCGCCGAGCGCGGGCGGCAGTTGCGGGCGCAATGCGCGCCGGGGCGGGCCTTGTGGGTGGCCGGCAGCACTCACGAGGGCGAGGAAGCGGCGGCGCTCGAGGCGCAGCGCCAGGTGCGAGAGGCCCACCACGGGGCGCTGCTCGTCATCGCACCGCGGCACCCGGCGCGTTTCGCGTCCGTGGCGCAGCAGCTCGCGGCGGCCGGGGTGCGCTTCGTGCGCCGCTCGGAGGCCGGCGTGGCGGACTTCGCCGAGGCACCCGAGGTGTTGCTGCTCGATTCGCTCGGGGAGCTGCTCGAGTTCTACGCGGCGGCCGACGTCGCCTTCGTCGGCGGGAGCCTCGTTCCGGTGGGCGGCCACAATCTGCTCGAGCCCGCCGCGCTCGGCATACCCGTCCTCACGGGCCCCCACAATTTCAACGGTGCCGAGGTGGCGCGGCTGCTCATCGCGCGCGGCGCCGCCGAGGTCGTGCACAACGCCGCGGAGCTCGGAGCGCGCGTGAGCGCGTTGCTCGCGGATCCGGCTGAGCGCGCCCGCATCGGCGCCGAGGGCCGCGCCTGCGTCGAGGGCAGCCGCGGAGCGCTCGAGAAGCTACTGGCGCTGATCGAGCCGTTGCTGTGATTTAATTGGCCGAAATCGCAGGAAGCGATTTCGGCGGACATCACTCCGTTGACCGCCGGCAAAAAGCGTCGTTTTTGCCGGCTGCGCATCGGGGAGCGATTTCGGCGGACATCAGCTTCGTTGCCGCGGGCAAAAGACGCGGCTTTTGCCCGCTGCGCAGCAGGACTCGATCAGCGGGCGCCCTGCGGCTTCGGCGGTGGGGTGGCTTCCGCCGGGGGGACCGTCGGCGCGAGCGTCTCGGGCGTCGGCACGGCGGGCGAGGTCGGCGCGCTGGTGGTGAGCCAGTTGTTGACGGAGACGAGCTCGGGGCGGTTGAGCGTGCCGGCTGCGAGGCGCAGCGTGAGCACCTCCACGATGTAGTCGTAGCGGGCCACCGCATAGTTGGTCTGCGCCTGCACCAGGTTGCGGCGCGCGTTCAGGAGGTCGACCGAAGTGCGCGTGCCGACTTCGTAGCCCGCTTCCGTGGCCTTGAGCGCCGTCTGGTTCGAGGCGAGCGCCTGGCGCAGCGCCTGGACGCGCGAGATCCCGCTGATTACGCCGAGATAGGCATCGCGCGCCTGGCGCTCGGTGGCGCGCGAGCTCTGCACCACGCCCTCCTTGGCGGCGATCCACTGGTATTCGGCCTGGCGGACTTTCGACTGGGTGAAGCCGCCGCTGAAGATCGGCAGCGTGAACTGCAGGCCGACCTGACGGTCGTTGATCTTGCTGTCGAGGTTGGAGAATGACTGGCCACCGAAGATCTGGTCCGAGCTCGTATAGTTGAAGGAGCGTCCCGCCACCAGGTCGAGGGTCGGCAGATGGCCGCCGACGGCCACGCGCACGTTGTCGCGGGCGATGTCTGCGGCGAGGCGGCTCGAGATGAGCGTCGGGTTCTGCTCGAGCGAGATGTTCACCCAGCGGGTCTCGTCGGCGGGCTCGGGGTTCAAGAGCGGCATGTCCACCCCGGGCTTGGCGAGCCGGTCGTACTTCTGCCCGGTGATCTCCTGCAGCTGATACTCGGAGGTCGCGAGCGTGCGCTTGTCGGCGATCACGGCGGCGGCGGCCGTGTCGCGCGCCGCCTTGGCATCCTCGACGTCCGTGATGGCGATGAGCCCGACGTCGAAGCGCGTCGTCGCCTGGTCGAGCTGGCGGGAGATGGCCTCGAGCGCTGCCTGGTCCGCCTCGAGCGTGTCGTCGGCCGTCAGCACGTTGAAGTAGGCGGTCGCGACGCGCAGGATCAGCTGCTGTTCGGCGGCCTGGTAGGTGGCCTCCGCCTCAGCCACCTGGGCGCTCGCGGCCTTGAGCGTCATCCAGTTCGACCACGAGAACACGTTCTGCCGCAGGTTGAGCGCCCACTGCTGGACGGTGTTGTCGATCTGGTCCGGAATCTGTGTCACCACCAGTTGCGGCGGAGCGTTGGGGTTGGCCGGGTTCGACACCTCGAAGACGGAGCTCTCGAAGCCTGAGCTGTGGTCGCGTGTCAGGCCAGCGGTACCGTTCAGCTGCGGCAGCAGCGCCGCGAGCGCCTGCGGCTTGGACTCACGGGCGGCAAGCCGGTTGGCATCCGCCTGGCGGATCACGGGATCGTTCTGCAGCGCGTCCTCGAACACGCCGACCAGGTCCTTCGGTGCTGCCGGGCCGGCGAAGCCGGCGAGCAGGCAGGCGAGAGTTGCGGCACGCTTCACGATGGCGATCCCCCTTGGCATGGCTTCAGAAGCTGAAGCGCGCCGGTCGCGGCGCGTTCACCAGCGGGTCGATCACGGTCTCGAACAGGCTGTCGGTGGCCCAGGCGGTCTCGCTGATGCGCCGCACCAACCGTGCCTCCATCACCGGGGCCTCACCGACCACGACGAACAGGCGGCCGCCGACCTCGAGCTGCCGCTCGAAGCGCGGGTCGTAGAGGGGCAGCGACCCCGTGACCGCAATGGCGTCGTAGCGGGCGTCGCTGTCGGCGTTGAGGGCATCCGCATTCACGATCTCGACGTCGCCCATGCCGAAGGCGGCGAGATTACGCGCCGCGAGCTCCGCCAGCTGCGCGTACAGCTCGAGTGAGCGCACGCGGGCGCCCGCCGCCCGCAGGCACGCCGTCACGAACCCGGAGCCGGCGCCCACCTCGAGTACCCGTGCGCCGGGTGCGGCCTCGAGCGCCTGCAGCAACCGTCCGACGACGCTCGGCCGCAGCATGTGCTGCCCCTCGGGGAGCGGCACCTCGGCATCCGCGTAGGCACGGAAGCGCTGCGCCGGCGGAACGAACGCCTCGCGCGGCACCCGGCGCAGCGTCCCGAGGACGCGCGCGTCGAGCACGTCCCAGGCGCGCACCTGCTGTTCGATCATCTGCTCGAGGGGCTCGGCCTGCTGCATCGAGGACTCCGCTGATTTCACTTAAGCTGATCGTCGGAAAAGGCCGCAGAAGTTAAGGGTTTTCAGCGGCCCTGCCAAGCGGGAATGCGACGAGATATGGTGAAATCCCGACGGGGCGTGGCCCCCCCGCGTTATGCTTGCGGGAGCCCACGACCCCCGGCACGAGAAGTCAAATCAGAGTGCCGCAAGGGGCGTGTACCCGATCCAAGCGGAAGGGCTCGAGAAGTACTCTAGATGTCGATCGTCGGGCTGTTGTGCCTCCTGTTCGCGCTCATCGCTGCTCTGTTCCTGCTGCTCTATGGGCTGCAGAGGCGCGACCTGAAGAGCGTCGAGCAGCTCTCGCAGCAGCTGCAGCGCATCGCCATCGGCGGGCGGCTGCCGGGCCGGGTCGAGGTCGATAGCGACAAGCCCGAGGTCGCCGCGCTCGTGACGGCCGTGAATCACCTGCTCACCCGCTCCGGATCCGCCGAGAACGACGTCGCCCTGGCGCCGCGGCTGTTCGCCGACCTCGGCGAGCGCATCCACGAGGCCGTGCTGGTCCACCGCGAGGTGATCCTGTACGCCAACCGCCAGTTCGCCAGCTTCGTCGGCGTCGACCGCGTCGACCTGATCGGCCGGCGGCTCGGGGACCTGGTGCCGCCGGAATACTCGGAGCTCGTGAGCGAGAACATCCGCCGCCGGCTCGCGGGGGAATCGGCAGCCGAGCGCTACGAGATCGACATGGTGGGGCTGCAGGGCCAGGTGAGCCGCCTGGAGGTCGCCTCGACCGTGGTCGACTACGACAAGGGGAGCGCACTCCTCATCACCGGGGTCGAGATCATTCCGACGCAGACGACTCCGGCACTGCGCCTCGCGGGCGAGAGCGCCCCCACCCCGCAGCAGCTGGCGCTCAATTCTCTCGCCGAGGCCATCATCGCCACCGACGAGCGTGGCCGCATCACCTTCCTGAACCCTGCGGCCGAGCGGCTCACCGGCAGCGATGCCGCCCAGGCGACCGGCAAGCTCCTCGAGGAGATCGTCAGCCTGGTCGACGAGAGTGACCGCCGTCTGCTCTCGGACCCGGTGCACCAGGCCCTCACCAGCGGCGCCCCGGTGAGCCTCGGGCGGCGCGCGCTGCTGCTGTCGCGCAGCAACGGCAGCGAGCGCTCGATCGAGTTGTCGGCCTCACCGGTGCGCAACGATGCCAAGGAGGTCATCGGCGCGGTCTTGCTGCTGCACGACGTCACCGAGCTGCGCGGGCTCGCGCGCCAGATGTCCTACCAGGCGACCCACGATGCGCTCACGGGCCTCGCCAACCGCCGCGAGTTCGAGCGGCGGCTCGAGGAGGCCATCGAGGGCGGCCATCGGGGCGATGGCCAGCACGTACTGTGCTATCTCGATCTCGACCGCTTCAAGCTGGTGAACGACACCAGCGGCCACCTGGCCGGCGACAGCATGCTGCGCGAGGTCGCGAAACTCCTGCGCGACGCCGTGCGCGACAGCGATACGGTCGCGCGGCTCGGGGGCGATGAGTTCGGCATGCTGCTCATCGGTTGCCCGCTCGAGAAGGCGCGCCAGATCGCCGACGACGTCTGCCGCTCGGTCGGCGACTACCGCTTCGTGTGGAAGGACCGCATCTTCAACATCGGCGTGTCGGTCGGGCTGGTGGAGATCTCGCGCGAGAGTGGCACGCTCGAGGAGCTCATGGCCGCGGCCGATACCGCCTGCTACGTCGCCAAGAAGCAGGGCAGCGGCCGGGTGGCCGTCTACTCGGCGCGCGATGAGGCGCTCGCCCGCCACAGCGGCGAGATCCAGTGGCTGCAGCGGCTGCAGGGCGCGCTCAAGGACAACCGCTTCCAGCTCTATCAGCAGGTCATCGTGCCGGCCCACGGGGGCGACGGCGGACCGGCCATGGAGGTGCTGATCCGCCTGCGCGACGAGAACGGCCAGGAGCTGCCGCCCGCGGAGTTCATGCGCGCGGCCGAGCGCTACCGGCTCATGGGGCTGGTGGATCGCTGGGTGGTGCAGACGACGCTCGCGGCGCTCGGGCGCGGCGCCATCGTGGTGCAGCCCGACCGCAGCGTCGCGATCAATATCTCCGGCCAGACGCTCGGGGACGCGCAGTTCCTCGAGTTCGTGGTCGAGTGCCTCGACAGCACCGGGGTCGCGCCGGCGCAGATCTGCTTCGAGATCGCCGAGAGCGCCGTGGTCGCCAATCTCGAGCACGCGCGGCGCTTCGTCGGCGTGCTGCATGGCATGGGCTGCAAGTTCGCGCTCGATGACTTCGGCTCGGGCGTCGGCTCCTTCTCGAACCTGAAGAACCTGCCGCTCGACTACCTCAAGATCGACGGCTCCTTCATCCGCAACCTCGCGCGCGACACCGTCAATCAGGCGATGGTGACGGCGATGATCAAGCTGGCGCGCACGCTCAACTTCAAGGTGATCGCCGAACAGGTCGAGGACACCACCGCGCTCGAGGCGGCACGGCGCATGGGCGTCGACTATCTGCAGGGCTACGCCATCGGCAGGCCCCAGCCGCTGCCGCTCGCCGTCGCGGCGTAGCGCCCGCGCGCGGCGCTGCCGCGTCGCGCCATCATTTGCGCCTACAGGACCGGCACCAGCAGCAGTGCCACGATGTTGATGATCTTGATCAGTGGATTGATCGCCGGGCCCGCCGTGTCCTTGTAGGGATCGCCGACCGTGTCGCCGGTGACCGCGGCCTTGTGGGCGTCCGACCCCTTGCCGCCGAAGTGGCCTTCCTCGATGTACTTCTTGGCGTTGTCCCAGGCACCGCCGCCGGTCGTCATGCTGATGGCGACGAACAGTCCCGTGACGATGGTTCCGATGAGGAGGCCGCCGAGCGCGCGCACTCCGGCGCCGTTGCCCATCAGGGCGTTGACGACCAGTACCAGCACGATCGGCACCAGGATCGGCAGCAGCGACGGCACGATCATTTCGTGGATCGCGGCGCGCGTCAGCAGGTCGACCGCGCGCGAGTAGTCGGGCTTCTCGGCGCCGGACATGATCCCCTTGATCTCGCGGAACTGCCGCCGCACCTCGTTCACCACCGCACCGGCGGCGCGGCCTACGGCCTCCATCGCCATGGCGCCGAAAAGATAGGGCACCAGCCCACCGATGAACAGCCCGATGATGACCGCCGGATCCGACAGCGAGAAGCTGGCGGCCTTGCCGGCCGCCTCGAGGTTGCGCGTGTAGTCGGCGAACAGCACCAGCGCGGCGAGCCCCGCCGAGCCGATCGCATAGCCCTTGGTCACCGCCTTGGTGGTGTTGCCGACCGCATCGAGCGGGTCGGTGATGTTGCGCACTTCCTTCGGCAGGCCGGCCATCTCGGCGATGCCGCCGGCGTTGTCGGTGATCGGCCCGTAGGCATCCAGCGCGACGATCATGCCGGTCATCGACAGCATGGCGGTCGCGGCGACCGCGATCCCGTACACGCCATTGAGCGTGTACGCGCCCCAGATGGCGAGACACACCGCGACCACCGGCAGCGCGGTGGCCTTCATCGACACCCCGAGACCGGCGATGATGTTGGTGGCGTGTCCGGTCTGCGACGCAGCCGCGATCTTGCGCACCGGGCTGTACTCGGTGGCGGTGTAGTACTCGGTGATCATGATCATGGCCGCCGTCAGCCCCAAGCCGATGAGCGTGCAGCCGAACAGCTCGCCGGCGTGCGCCGGCATCAGCTGCCGGGTAATGAAGTAGAAGGCCACCGCCGACACGAGCCCGGAGACGATGACGCCCTTGTAGAGGGCATTCATGATCTTGCCGCCCTCGCGCGTCGAGACGAAGAACGTACCGATGATCGAGGAGACGATCGAGGCGGAACCGAGCGCCAGCGGATAGATCACCGCGGCGTAGGCGGCGTCGGCACCGCGGCGCGCGAACAGCAGCCCGCCGAGGAGCATGGTGGCGACGATGGTCACCGCGTAGGTCTCGAACAGATCCGCGGCCATGCCGGCGCAGTCGCCCACGTTGTCGCCGACGTTGTCGGCGATCACCGCCGGGTTGCGCGGGTCGTCTTCGGGAATGCCCGCCTCGACCTTGCCGACGAGATCGGCGCCGACGTCGGCGCCCTTGGTGAAGATGCCGCCGCCGAGGCGCGCGAAGATGGAGATGAGCGAGCCGCCGAAGGCGAGTCCCACCAGCGCGTGCAGCGCGCCCTCGGCGCCCACCGAGGTGAATTGCCGCAGCACGATGTAGTAGCCGGCGACCCCGAGCAGCGCCAGGCCCACGACCAGCATGCCGGTGATGGCGCCGCCGCGGAAGGCGACGGTGAGGGCGGCGTTGAGGCCGCTGGTGGCCGCCTGGGCGGTGCGCACGTTGGCGCGCACCGAGATGTTCATGCCGATGTAGCCGGTGAGGCCCGAGAGCAGCGCCCCTACTGCGAAGCCGCCGGCAGTCGGCCAGCCGAGCGGCGAGAAGCCGATCACCAGCAGCAGCACGAGGCCCACGACGAGTATGGTGCTGTACTGGCGGTTGAGGTACGCCTGGGCGCCCGCCTGGATGGCCGCCGCGATCTCCTGCATGCGGGCATTGCCCGCCGGCAGGCGCAGGATCGCCGCCATGGAGAACACGCCATAGAGCACGGCGAGCGCGCCGGCGCCGACGGCGATCCACAGCCAGATGCTGACATCCATCGCGAAACCTCCCCAAAAAAGGCCGCGAACTATAGCACGGCGGGGCACGCTCGACGGCCGGCCCGGCGGCGGGCGCCGCAGCGCAGCAAGTCAGCTGCTCGGCAGCCGCGTGTGCCTCGGGTCAGAGCTTGAATTCCTCGCTGAGCTTTTTCTTCACGGCCACGCCGCGGATGCGCACGTAGTCCGGCAGGCCGTTGCGGTAGGGAGGATAGGCCTCGCCGGCCACCAGCGGCTCGAGGTAGCGCCGGCAGGCCTCGCTGATCCCGAAGCCGTCCGCGCGCAGGTACTCGCTGGGCAGCTTCTTTTCCTTGTTGGCGACCTCGGCGAGCGGTATGTGCCCGATGACCCAGCGGTAGGGCTTCGACGACTTGCGCACGATCGTGGGCATCACGGCGTTCACTCCCTCCACGGCGAGCTCGACCGCGGCCTTGCCGACCGCATAGGCCTGCTCCACGTCGACCCGCGAGGCGATGTGGCGCGCCGAGCGCTGCAGGTAGTCCGCGACCGCCCAGTGGTACTTGTAGCCGTGCGCTTCGCGCACCATGTTGGCGACCACCGGGGCCACACCCCCGAGCTGGGTGTGCCCGAAGGCGTCACGCGTGCCGGCGTCGGCGAGGAACTTGCCGTCCTCGTAGGCGGCGCCCTCGGAGACTACGATCACGCAGTAGCCGTAGTCGGTCACGCACTGCTTGACGCGGTCGAGGAAGCGCCGCCCGTCGAAGGCAACCTCCGGGAACAGGATGACGTGCGGCGGCTCGTCCAGGCCGCGCCCGGCGAGGCCGGCGGCGGCGGCGATCCAGCCGGCGTGCCGTCCCATCACCTCGAAGACGAACACCTTGGTCGAGGTGCGCGCCATCGACGCCACGTCGAGCGCCGCTTCGCGCGTCGAGACCGCGACGTACTTGGCGACCGAGCCGAAGCCGGGGCAACAGTCGGTATGCGGCAGATCGTTGTCGACCGTCTTCGGCACTCCGACGCACGTGACGGCGAAGCCGAGGGAGGCGCCGAGCTGCGACACCTTGAGTGCGGTGTCCATCGAGTCGTTGCCGCCGTTGTAGAAAAAGTAGCGGATGTCGTGCGCCCGGAACACGTCGATCAGCCGCTGGTACTCGGCGCGGTTCTGCTCGAGCCCCTTCAGCTTGAAGCGCGCCGAGCCGAAGGCGCCGGCCGGCGTGTGCTTGAGCGCGCGGATGGTCGCCGCGCTCTCGCGCGCGACGTCGATCAGATCCTCGGTGAGCGCGCCGACGATGCCGTCGCGCCCGGCGAACACTTTGCCGATGTGCTTCGAGCGCATGGCGGTCTCGATGACGCCGGCGGCCGAGGCGTTGATGACGGCGGAGACTCCGCCGGACTGTGCGTAGAAGGCGTTGCTGCGGGCGGTCTTTTTCATGGCTGGCGGAGCTTGCGGGCGGGGGATCGCAGCCAAGAATAGCGCAGCCCGCGCGGTGGCGGCAGCGTGTTTGACCCGGTCGCGAGCGCTCGGTAACGTGACGCACCTTCGTGCTGCAGCGGCAGCGTTCTCACACCAAACAAAACATGCGCATCGTCCTGTTGGGGGCTCCGGGGTCGGGCAAGGGCACCCAGGCACACCGCCTGGCCGAGCGGAGCGGCATTCCCCAGATCTCGACCGGCGACCTGCTGCGCGCCGCGGTGACGCGTGGCAGCGGGCTCGGTCTCGCCGCCAAGGAGGCCATGGAGGGCGGGCGCCTGGTCGACGATGCCCTCGTGCTCGGCATGATCCGCGAGCGCCTCGCCGAGCCCGACGCGCGCGCCGGCTTCATCCTCGACGGCTTCCCGCGCAACCTGGTGCAGGCGGCGGAGCTCGACGGCCTGCTGGGCGAGCTCAAGCAGCCGCTCGATGCAGTGGTGCAGTTCGAGGTGGACCGGGAAGAGCTCGTGCGCCGGATCTCCGGGCGCCGCACCTGCGCCGACTGCGGGCGCGTCTTCAACGTGCTGACCTCGCCGCCGCCGAGCGGCGCCGCCGCCATTTGCCCCAAGACCGGCGCTGCGCACCGTCTCGTGCAGCGCGCCGACGACAACGAGGCGACGGTCGCCGAGCGGCTGCGGGTCTACGAGGAGAAGACCCGGCCGCTGATCGCCTTCTACCAGTCGCGTGGCCTTCTGCGGGTCATCGACGCGGCGGGCGAGGTCGATGCGGTGACGCAGCGCCTCGCCCGGGCGCTCGGGCTCGCCGCGCGCGCCGGCCGCAACCGCCGCGCGAGCCCCGCGGTGCGGCGCGCAGTGCGCGCCAAGGCAGCGGCTCGGGTGGTCAAGGGCCGCAGGGCGGCTACCCGCGGCGCGGCGCGCCGCAAGCCCGCCGGCAAGAAGCCGCCGCCACGCCGCGCACCCAAGACCCGGCGCGGCGCTGCGCCGAAGCGCGGCGGGACGCGCCGGCGCGGCCGGCGCTGACCCAAGCCGTCGCTCGCTCGAGCGCGCCGAGCCTCACAAGGCGGCGAGCAGGCGCTCCCCGAGCACACTGCGGCGCCAGCCGCGCAGCACCGCGCCGTCGCGCCGCCCGTCGGCAAGGAGCTCGAGCTCGCGCCGGGTCGCCAGCACCTCCGGAACCAGGCCGAGCTCCGCGGCGACCGCCTGGCTGATACCGCCGAGCTTGCGGACCAGCGCGTTTCTCGCGGGGTCGGACGGCGCCCTGCCCGCAACCGGGGGAGCAGGATCGGGGATGTCGGCCGCCGCCACGCACTTGAGGAGCTCGGCGCCGCTGTGCTTCAGCACTCCGGCGGGCAACTCGCCGATTGCGGCCAGCTGCGCCGCCGTGCGCGGAACGCGCAGCACGATCTCGCGCAGGGCGCCATCTTCCAGGATCCAGCCGCGCGGGCGGTCGTGCTCGAGCGCGCGCCGCTCACGCCAGGCGCCGAGGCTGCGCGCCAGGCGCTCGCGCCCGGGATCGAGTCCGCGCAAGCCGCGCACGCGCTGCCAGGCCTCGTCCGGCTCGGGGACGAAGCCGCGCGTTTCCTCGAGGGCGGAGAGCTCCTCAGCGAGCCAGGCGAGGCGGCCGAGGCGCGCGAGCCGCTCGTCCAGCGCCGCCGCGATCGGCAGCAGATAACGCACGTCGTCGAGCGCATATTCGATCTGCTCCGGCGACAGCGGCCGCCGCGACCAGTCGGTGCGGGTGTGAGACTTGGCGAGCTCGCGCTGCAGCAGCCGGCGCGCGAGCTCCGCGTAGCCGACCTGCGCCGGGAAGCCGGCCAGCGCCGCGGCCAGCTGCGTGTCGTACACCGGGCGCGTCAGGCCGGCGAGCGGGTACAGCACCTCCAGATCCTGGCGCGAGGCATGCATGACCTTGACCGTGCCAGGAGCTGCGAGCAGCGCTCCGAGAGGGGCGAGCTCGGGGAAGGTGAGCGGATCGACGCACAGCGCCTCGGTGGGCGCGGCCAGCTGCACCAGGCACAGGCGCGCGTGGTAGGTGCGCTCGCGCAGGAACTCGGTGTCGAGCCCGATACGCGCCTCACCCGCAAGGCGCGCGCAAACATCGGCCAGAGCCGGCGCTGTCGTGACGGTGTTCTGCAAAGGCTATGACGATGATCTGTACAATCGGACCGGCGCAATTATGCGCAGGCTGCGCCGGTATCGAAAGGCATGCGGGACGCCATCCGTCTGTACGTGCAGATAGCGCTGCTGCGCCGCGGGCCGCAGGACCTGCCGGTCTCGCGCCTGCTGCTCATCCTCACCATCTGCGGTTATACGGCGGTCAATGCCCTCGTCAGCAGCCTGCTGCCGCCGGGCTCCGGGTGGGCGCCGCAGCTGGCCCTCGACGTGCTGTTCACGCTCGCCTGGTATGCGGCGCTGCTGCAGCTCACCGGCCGGCGCGAGCGCTTCCTGCAGACCGCGACCGCCGTGTTCGGCTTCCAGTCGGTGCTGTCGCCGCTGCTGCTCGCATCCGAGTGGCTGATGCGCCGCTTCGGACAGGATACGACCTGGCAACTGCCGATCGCGGTGGCGGGACTTGCGCTGGTGATCTGGCTGATCGCCGCCAACAGCTACGTGGTGAAGGCCGCGCTCGACTGGTCGAGCGCCTCGAGCGTGGCGCTCGTCATCCTGCAGATCGTCGCGGCGCAGCTGCTGGTGTTTGCGCTGTTCCCCGCCGGCCCCGCCTGAGGAGGCGCCGCGTGCACGTTCACATCCTCGGCATCGGCGGCACGTTCATGGGCGGCGTCGCGGCGATCGCGCGCGCGGCGGGCTGGCGCGTCACCGGCTCCGATCGCGACCTGTACCCGCCGATGAGCACGCAGCTCGAAGCGCTCGGCATCGAGGTCACGGCCGGATTCGGCGCCGAGCAGCTCGCGCTCGCTCCCGACGTGGTCGTGGTCGGTAACGTCATGACGCGCGGCATGCCGGTCGTCGAGGCGCTGCTCGAGAGCGGCCGCCCGTACGTCTCGGGACCGGAGTGGCTGGCGCGCGAGGTCCTGAAGGACCGCTGGGTGCTGGCGGTGGCGGGCACGCACGGCAAGACCACCACCTCCTCGCTCCTCGCCTGGATCCTCGAGCACGCCGGACTCGACCCCGGGTTCCTGATCGGCGGCGTGCCGGCGAACTTCGCGGTGAGCGCGCGGCTCGGCAGCACCCCGTTCTTCGTCATCGAGGCCGACGAGTACGACACCGCCTTCTTCGACAAGCGCGCCAAGTTCGTCCACTACCGGCCGCGCACCGTGGTGCTCAACAACCTCGAGTTCGACCACGCCGACATCTATGCGGACGTCGGCGCGATCCAGCGACAGTTCCACCACCTGGTACGCATCGTTCCGGGCGGCGGTCGCATCGTGTGGAACGCGGCCGACGCGCGCCTCAGGGAGACGCTCGCGATGGGCGTGTGGACGCCGCTCGAGGGTTTTGCGCGCGCGGCGAGCGCGGCGGCGCTGTGGAGCCTCTCGGTGCCGCCCGGGGCGGAGGATTTCTCGCGCTTCGAGGTACTCGAGGCGGGGCGCGTGCACGGCACGGTGGCCTGGCAGCTGATCGGCGCGCACAACGCCGAGAACGCGCTCGCGGCGATTGCCGCCGCGCGCCACGCCGGGGTGCCGGTGCCGCGCGCCATCGAGGCGCTCGCGCAGTTCCGCGGGGTCGCGCGCCGCATGCAGCTGCGCGGCGAGGTGCGCGGCGTGCGCGTCTACGACGACTTCGCGCATCACCCCACCGCCATCGCCACCACGCTCGACGGCCTGCGCCGCCGCGTCGGGCCGGCGGAGCGCATCGTCGCGGTGCTCGAGCCGCGCTCGCATACCATGCGCATGGGAGTACACCGCGATACGCTCGCCCCTTCGCTCGCGCGCGCCGACGAGGTGTGGCTCTATGCGCCGGCGGACCTCGGCTGGGATGCGAGCGTGGTGCTCGGGGCGCTTGGGTCCCGGGCACGCTGCGCCGGCGACGTCGACACGCTCGCGCGCGAGCTGGCGCGGGCGGCGCGCCCGGGCGATCACGTGCTCATCATGAGCAACGGCGGCTTCGGCGGCCTGCACGAGAAGCTCCTGAAGCAGCTGCGTGCAGCGGGCGGCTGAGTCAGGCGAGCATTCTCCCCAGGGCGTCGAGCACCTCCTCCATGCAGTCGCGCACCCGCGCCTCGCCGGTAGGGTCGCGCGGCCCTGGGCCGCGCTCGAGGGCGGCGAACGCCGCACTTTCGATAGCCTGGGGTGCGAGCTCGGCGCGCGTCGCGAGGCCGGCGCGCACACAGCAGTCGATGCGATGGGCCTGATCATGGGCGATCGGCACCGCGACGCAGGGACGCGCGCAGGCGAGCGCCTGCAGTAGCGTGTCGCCGCCGTTGCAGACCACCAGGCGCGCGCTGCGGATCAGCTCGACGAGCTCCGCCGGCGGCAGGCGCGCGGCCACCTCGAGCCGCGGTGGGCGCTCGCCGCCGTCGGCGGCATCCTGGCCCACGAGCAGCGTCGGCTCGCCGCGCCGTGCGATGGCGCGGGCGGCCGCGGCGACGATCGCCGGAGCGCGCTCCGCACCGGGGTGGGAGCTGCCGCCACCGGGCACGATCAGCACGTACCGGCCGGAGGCGAGCCCGAAGCGCGCCAGACACCCGGCCGCGCGCGCCGGATCCGCAGCGGGCAGCAGGGTGTCGACGTAACGTATCCGCGGCCGCTGCAGAATAGCGAGCTTGAGTCGCTCGATGAGGCTCGGCGCCCCGGCGATGAACTGCGGGTACGCAATCCAGTGCTCGTCGATCATTCGCATCCAGCGCAGGCGGAAGGCCTTGCGGCGCTGCCGGCGGCGCGAGCTGACCCACACCACGCGCGCGCCGGCCGCGTGCGCCGCGCGCAGCTGCGCCGTGCGGCCGGCGTTGTCGAACACCACGACGCGCGGGGCGAGCTCGCGGATGAGCGCGCTCACCTCGCGCGGGTGGAAGGTCGCGGAGGAGGGCAGGAGCGTGGTCGCAAACGGCGTATCGGCGGCATAGGGCGCGGCGCGGCTCAACACGAAATGCGCCTCGACCTCGGGCGCGCGGAGCCTGAGCGCCGTGGCGAGCGCCAGGCAGCGCGCGTACTCCCCCATACCCCGGGGTCCCGATACCGGGATGAACAGCAACCGGGCGCTCGCGGCTGACATCGGCACGAATGGTAGAGTACCGGCCTCCGGCAAGTCTCCCGCTGCGTGTTGCGCGCGCCGCTGAAGGTTCGAGCCGCACGATGGCACCACTCCTGTTCTTCGATCCGCTGTGCCCGCGCCCCTACGGCGAGGAGAGCCTGCGCGCGGCGGGCCTGGCCGGCACCGAGGCGAGCACGGTGCGCATAGCGGTTGCCCTCGATGCCTGGGTGGCGCAGCACAACCGCACCGAGGCGCAGGGCCGCTTCCGGCCGCCGAGCGCCGTGGCGCACGTGCGGCACGTCGTGGTGCTGCGCGATCCGCGGGCGCTCAAGACCGCGGCGCGTCTCTTTCCGGGCGCGCGCCTGACACTGTGGGTGCACGACCGCATCGAGCCCGGCTCCTCACGTGCCCGCTGGTTCGCGCGCGCGCAGCCGGAGCTGCGCCTTCTGCAGCCCGCGATCGTGTGCGTGTCGGACTACCAGCGGGAGCGCGTCGCGGCCACCGTGGCAGGCCTCGCAGGCTGCGACGGCCTCGCCGTCGAGCGCATCTACAACCCGGTCGATGACGCGATCGTGCCCGACGCCACCCCGGTCGATTCGGACAAGCTCGTGTTCCTCTCCTCTCCCAACAAGGGACTGCGCTTCGCGCTGGATGCTTTCCGCGCGTTGCGGCGGCGCATGCCGGAGCTGCGGCTGTGCGTCGCCAATCCGGGCTACAAGAGCTTCGCCGCCGCGGGAATCGCCGGCGTCGAGTGGCTGGGATCGCTGCCGCACGCGCGCGTGCTGGCGGAGACGCGCGCGGCGCTCTGCACCTTCAGCCCGAACTTCGTGATCCCCGAGACCTTCGGCCTGGTGTTCGCCGAATCCCACGCCGTGGGCACGCCGGTGCTGACCTACGACTGCGGAGCGGCGCGCGAAGTGCTCGGCGCTGGGGACGAGCTGCTGCCGCTGAGCTGGGCGCAGCGCGCCTATGAGGCGCCGCTGCACCGGCTCGAGCCGCGCTGGCGCGCGCTCCCGGCGCTCGCGGCCGACTGCCTCGGGCTGTTCGACCGCTGCATCGAGCGCATCGCGCGCTGGCGCGACGGCGCGCGGCCGCGGGTCGGGCCCGACCCGCGCTTCCGTCTGTCGGTGATCGCCGGCGAGTGGCGCCGCCACCTCGAGGCCTGAGGATACCCGCCGTGCGAGCCTTTGCCTGGTTCCTCCTGCTCTTTGCGGCGGCGTTTGCGGTCGTCGCGCTCGGTACCTGGCCGGCCTGGCTGCTGTTGCATCCGCACTTTGATTTTGCCTTTCACCGCATCGGCGAGCGCCTGGGGATGCTGACGCTCGCCGCCGGGTTCGTGCTTCTCGCGCGCCGCCTCGGGCTCGCCGACCGCGCGAGCCTCGGCTACGGCCTGCCACGGCGGGCATTCGTGCGCGAGATGCTGGTGGGACTCGCGCTCGGCGTCGCCACCATGCTCGCCATCGTGGCGGCGATGAGCGCGCTCGGACTCCTCGACTGGTCGGGGGCCGCGGGCCTCGGCGCGGGGGCGCTGGCGCAGCTGCTCATCGCGCGCCTCGCGAGCGGTCTGGCCGTGGCGTTCATCGAGGAGACCTTCCTCCGCGGCGCGATGTACACGGCCATCGAGCGCGAGTCGGGGGCGCGCACCGCGGTGCTCCTCACGGCGCTCGTATACGCGGCCACGCATTTCTTCGGCAAGGTACGCATCGCGCCGGAGGACGTGACGCCCTGGAGCGGGCTGGCGCTCCTCGGGCAGTCGCTCGCGGCCTTCGCGCACTTCGGCGCCATCGCCGACGCCTTCCTCGCGCTGGCGGCGGTCGGCGTGGTGCTCGCGCTCATCCGGCAGGCGACCGGAAACATCGCCGCGTGCCTCGGACTGCACGCCGGCTGGGTGTGGGTCATGCTGGTGGCGCACGAGCTCACCACGCCGCGGCGCGAGGCCGCACTCGGATTTCTCCTCAGCCGTTTCGACGGCTTCGTCGGGTGGCTGGTGCTCGCCTGGACGCTGCTGCTCGCCGTGCCGTTGTGGCGTTTTTTCGCAGGCCGGCGGTCGACGGAGTGATGTCCGCCGAAATCGCCGTCCGGCGATTTCGGCCAATTAACTAATTGAGTTGCGTCGGCGCGTAGCCGTCCTTGCGGAGCGCTTCGAGCAAGCCGCCCGTGCCCACCAGGTGCAGAGCACCCACCACGACCAGGCAGTCCTCGTCGCCCGCGAGCAGCCGCTCGATCTCGGGCAGCCAGCGCCGGTTGCGGTCGGTCACCAGGGCCTGATAGAGCGCCGGGAAGGAGCGATATTCGTGCGCGAGCAGTGCGCCGAGCCGTGTGGCATCGCCGCGCCGCCACGCCTCGAGCACGGCGCGCGTGTCGTCGTCTGAGTCGGCGAGATCGTCGACCACCATGTCGAGGAAGCGAACCTGCTGGGGCTGCGACATGGCCGCGAACACCGCGAGCTCGTCCGCGAGGCTTTCGAGGCCGCCGGTCGGCTTGTGATCCTCGAGCGCACGCCGCACCAGCTGCTGCTCGACTCCCTGCTCAGGATCGAAGCCGAGGTGCGCGTACTCGAGCTCGGTGAGCTCGAGGCCGACCATCCAGGGGGCCTGGCGGTCGAGCGCCTCGGCGGGCAGGCCGAGCGAGGTCGCCGCCGCGCTCACGCGCTGATAGCGCGCCTCGCCCACGACCTGGCGCAGGCTCGTGTCACCCGGGAGCAGGCCGTGCGCGAGCAGCGTCTCGGCCATGTCCTGCGGGTCGAGCTTGCCCAAGTCGATCTCCATCATCACCCGCGCGGAAGCCTGATAGGCCTGGCCGAAGCCCGCCGGAAGCGCGGCGTCCGCAGCCCGCAACAGATGAATCGAGCCGGCGAGATAGACGGTGTTGTGTGCGCCGCGGATGGCCCACACGGGGCTCGCGGCCCGCGCGTTCAGGCAGCCGAGCAGGCCGAGCGCGAGGAACCACCACGATGCTGATCGAGCCACACGACCTCCGTGAGCAACGAGCCGTCGGCGCGCAGCTCCAGCGTACGATACGCCGGCGGCCGGAGATCGACCGCGAAGTCCTCGGACCTGGGCAGGAACTGCGCGCACGTCGAGGGCGTGGCGAGCAGACGCACGTTCTTCCGCAGGCCCTCGTATGCCTGGTGCACGTGGCCCCAGGCGATGGCGCGCACCAGCGGGTGCCGGTCGATGACCTCGAAGAACTCGGGCGCGTTGGTGAGCCCGACGCGGTCGAGCCAGCGGCTCGACATCGGCACCGGATGATGATGCAGGCACACGAGGCAGTGACGGCCGCCGGCACCGGCGAGCGCAGCTTCGAGCCCCGTCAGGCTCGCGCCGCTCAGGCGGCCGCTGGCCGAGCCCGGCAGGCAGCTGTCGAGCAGCACGATGCGCCAGCGCCCGAGGTCGACGTGGCCGCCGACGACGAAGGGCGCGCCGGCGAGCTCGCGCTGCAGCGCCTGCGGCTCGTCATGGTTGCCCGGGATGCACAGCACCGGGATCCCGAGGGCGCCGAACAGCCGGCGGAAGTGCGGGTAGCCTGCCGGATCGTCCTGCACGATGTCGCCGGTGACGAGCAGCGCATCCGGCGGCCAGGCGTGCGACTGCGCGCGCGCCAGCGCAGCCTTGAGCGCGGGCAGAGTCGCAACGCCCCGCAGCTCCTCGGCTTCGCTGCCGTAGAGATGCGGATCGGTAAAGTGTGTGAGGCGAACGACGCTCATGAGAAAAGTAAGGTTAGCAGAGGCGGTATATGCAGGCAGTGAACCAGGTCGCCGGCTCCTTCCCGGCCCGGTCGTGCCGTGCGTACTGCAAGGACCGGCGCGCGCTGCACGCTGCTGATAATGTGAAGCATGCCCGTGGCCGGTACGCACCGGCGGGAACTTAAGTCGCATCATCGGGTCGCGGGGCGCACGGCGCCGCGGGTAGAGTGATTTGAGCATCGGGCGCGCCTTTGGGAGAATGCGCGCCCCTGAAGGGCCGCCAGGCACCGCGGCCTCCCCAGGTCGCCGAAGGCACCGCATGAGCACTCGTCGTGAACTCGCCAATGCCATCCGCGCGCTGTCGATGGACGCGGTGCAGCGCGCGAATTCCGGACACCCCGGTATGCCGATGGGCATGGCGGACATCGCGCAGGCACTGTGGTGCGACTTCCTCAAGCACAACCCCGCCAATCCCTCCTGGGCGAACCGCGACCGCTTCGTGCTCTCGAACGGCCACGGCTCGATGCTGCTCTACTCGGTGCTGTACCTGACCGGCTATCGGCTCGGCATCCAGGACCTCGAGGCGTTCCGCCAGCTCGGCAGCAAGACTCCCGGGCATCCCGAGCACGACTTGGCCGTAGGGATCGAGACGACCACCGGACCGCTCGGGCAGGGGCTCGCCAATGCGGTCGGCATGGCGCTCGCCGAGAAACTTCTGGCGCTGCACTTCAATCGCCCCGGTCTCGCGCTCGTCGATCACCATACTTATGCCTTCTGCGGCGACGGCTGCCTGATGGAGGGCGTCTCCCACGAAGCGTGCTCGCTCGCCGGCACGCTCGGCCTCGGCAAGCTCATCGTCTTCTATGACGACAACGGCATCTCGATCGACGGCAGGGTTGCCGGCTGGTTCACCGACGACACGCCCAAGCGCTTCGCGGCCTACGGCTGGCAGGTGATACCCGGCGTCGACGGGCTCGACGGCGAGGCCGTGGCCGCCGCGATCCGCACGGCGCGCGCCGAGACCGCTCGCCCCTCGCTCATCTGCTGCAAGACCATCATCGGCTACGGCGCGCCTCACAAGCAGGGCAGCAAGGAGGCGCACGGCGAGGCGCTCGGCCCGGAGGAGGTCGCCGCGGCGCGCGCCACTCTCGGCTGGCCGTACCCACCGTTCGTCGTGCCCGAGGAGATCCGCGCGGCCTGGGACCAGCGCTCGCAGGGCGCGGCGCGCGAGGCTGCCTGGCGCGAGCTCTTCGGCCGCTATGCGAGCGCTTACCCGGCGGAGGCGCGCGAGTTCGAGCGACGCATGCGCGGGGATCTGCCCACGGGCTGGCGCACGACGTCGGCTCAGGCGCTCGAGCCGCTCTCGAAGCAGACCGCTGCACAGGCCACCCGTGCCTCCTCGCAGGCGGTGCTCAATGCGCTCGCTCCGGCGCTGCCCGAGCTCTTCGGCGGCTCGGCCGATCTCACTCAGTCGAACAGCACCCTCTTCAAGGGAGCACGCACCCTCACGCCGCAGGACGAGGCGGGCGACTACCTGCACTACGGCGTGCGCGAGTTCGGCATGACGGCGATCATGAACGGCCTTGCGCTCCACGGCGGTCTCATTCCCTACGGCGGCACCTTCCTGGTGTTCTGCGACTACGCGCGCAACGCCGTGCGCCTCGCCTGCCTGATGCAGCAGCGCGTGATTCTCGTGTACTCGCATGACTCCATCGGCCTGGGCGAGGATGGTCCGACTCACCAGCCCATCGAGCACCTCGCGAGCCTGCGCGCGATGCCGCACCTGAGCCTGTGGCGCCCGTGCGATGCGGCCGAGACCGCGGTCGCCTGGATGAGCGCGCTCGAGCGGCGTGCGCCCACCGCCCTGGTGCTGACGCGACAGGGGCTGCCACAGCAGCCGCGCACGGACGCGCAGCGCGCCGACATCGCCCGCGGCGGCTACGTGCTGATCGATTGCGCCGGCGTTCCGGAGGCGCTCGTCATCGCCACGGGTTCCGAGGTCGGCATCGCGGCCCAGGCGGTGAGCTCGCTCAACGCCGCCGGCCGGCGCCTGCGCCTCGTGTCGATGCCGTCCACCGACACCTTCGATGCGCAGGATGCAGCGTGGCGCGAGGCGGTGCTGCCGCCCGCGGTCACCCGGCGGCTGGCAGTCGAGGCGGGGGCGACCCAGAGCTGGTGGCGCTACGTCGGACTGGCGGGCCAGGTGCTCGGGATAGACCGTTTCGGCGCCTCGGGCAAGGCGGCCGACCTGTTCGCTCATTTCGGCTTTACCGCCGATAATATTGCGCAACACCTGCGCACACTGCTGGAGGCTTGATGGCAATCAAGGTCGGGATCAACGGCTACGGCCGCATCGGGCGCAACGTGCTGCGCGCTCTCTACGAGGGCGGCCGCACCGGCGAGCTCAGGATCGTGGCGCTCAACGACCTGGGCGACCCGAAGACCAACGCACACCTGACGCGCTACGACACCGCGCACGGCAGGTTCCCGGGCGAGGTGCAGGTCGACGGCGACTGCATGGTCGTCAACGGCGACCGCGTGCGGGTGCTGGCGGAGCGCGATCCGGCCAAGCTCCCCTGGGGGGAGCTCGGGGTCGAGTTCGTGCTCGAGTGCACCGGGCTCTTCACCAGCAAGGCGAAGGCCGGCGCGCACCTGAAAGGCGGGGCGAAGAAGGTGGTGATCTCGGCGCCGGGCGGTGACGACGTCGATGCCACGATCGTCTACGGCGTCAACGAGCAGACGCTCAGGAGCAGCTTCACCGTCATCTCCAACGCCTCGTGCACCACCAACTGCCTGGCGCCCGTCGCCAAGGTGCTGCACGGCAAGGTCGGGATCGCCGCGGGCATCATGACCACGATTCATGCCTACACCAACGATCAGGTGCTGACCGACGTGTACCACTCCGACCTCAGGCGGGCACGCTCGGCCACCATGTCGCAGATTCCGACCAAGACCGGCGCCGCGGCGGCGGTCGGGTTGGTGCTGCCGGAGCTCAAGGGCAAGCTCGATGGCTTCGCGGTACGCGTCCCGACCATCAACGTGTCGCTGGTCGACCTCACCTTCAGCGCCAAACGCGCGACCTCCGTCGAGGAGGTCAACCAGTCTCTGAAGGAGGCGGCGGCCGGCCCGATGCGCGGCATCCTGGCCTACAACTCCGAGCCCCTGGTGTCCGTCGACTTCAACCACGACGCGCACTCCGCGATCTTCGACGCCACCCTCACCAAGGTAGTCGACGGGACGCTCGTCAAGGTATGCGCCTGGTACGACAACGAATGGGGCTTCTCCAATCGCATGATCGACACCACGCTCGCCTGGTCCAAGGCTTCATGAAGCTGCTGCGCATGACGGATGCGGACCTGCGCAACAAGCGGGTCCTCATCCGCGAGGACCTCAACGTTCCGGTGCAGGATGGCGCGGTGACGAGCGATGCGCGCATCCGCGCAGCCCTCGCCACCATTCGCTACGCGCTCGATCAGCACGCCAGGGTGTTCATCCTCTCGCACCTCGGGCGCCCCAAGGAGGGTATGGACGATCCGGCGCTCACCCTGGCACCGGTGGCGGCGCGGCTCTCGGAGCTGCTCGGCAAGCCCGTGCCACTGCGCCGCGATTGGCTCGGCGGCGTCGACTGCCCGGCCGGCACCGCGGTGCTGTGCGAGAACGTCCGCTTCAACAAGGGCGAGAAGTCCGACGACGAGCAGCTCGCGCGGCGCATGGCGGCGCTGTGCGAGGTGTTCGTCATGGATGCCTTCGGTACCGCGCATCGCGCCGAGGCCAGTACCCATGGTGTGGCGCGGTTCGCGCCCGTGGCGTGCGCGGGACCGCTCCTGGTCGGTGAGCTCGAGGCGCTCGAGCGGGCGCTCAAGCAGCCGGCGCGCCCGCTGGTGGCGGTGGTCGGCGGCTCGAAGGTCTCGACCAAGCTCATGGTGCTCGAGTCGCTGCTCGAGAAGGTGGATCAGCTCATCGTCGGCGGCGGTATTGCCAACACCTTTCTGGCGGCCACCGGGGTCGCGGTGGGCAAATCGCTGCACGAGGCGGAGATGCTCGACGTCGCCCGACGTCTCATGGAGCGCGCGGGTGCGCGCGGCGCGGCCATCCCGCTGCCGAGCGACGTCGTGGTGGGCAAGGAGTTCGCGGCCACCGCGCACGCCGACGTGCGCGCCGTGGGCGACGTGCGCCCCGACGAGATGGTCCTCGACATCGGTCCCGACAGTGCCGACCGCTGGGGCGCGCTGCTGCAGGCCGCCGGCACCATCATCTGGAACGGCCCCGTCGGGGTGTTCGAGTTCGAGCAGTTCGGCGAAGGTACCCGCACGGTCGCGCAGGCGATCGCGCGCAGCAAGGCGTTCTCGCTCGCCGGCGGCGGCGATACGCTCGCGGCCATCGAGAAGTACGGGGTCGAGGACGGCATCTCCTACATCTCGACCGGTGGCGGCGCCTTTCTCGAGTTTGTGGAAGGCAAGACGCTCCCGGCGGTCGCCGTGCTCGAGCAGCGCGCCGCGGGCTGAGGACGCACCTGCCATGCTGAGGCGCACCAAGATCGTAGCGACGCTGGGACCCGCTACCGACGAGCTCGACGTGCTCACGGAGATGATCCACGCCGGCCTCGACGTGGTGCGGCTCAACGCCTCGCACGGCACGGTCGAGGACCGCCGCCGGCGCCTCGGCGCAGCGCGCCAGGCCGCGCACCGGGCCGACCGCTGCGTCGGCGTGCTGCTCGATCTCGGCGGACCGAAGATCCGCATCGAGTGCTTCCGCGACGGGCCCATCAGGCTCGCCGAAGGCCAGGCCTTCACGCTCGATACGGAGCTCGATCCGAGCGCCGGCACCAGCGCGCGCGTGGGGGTCGCCTACAAGGAGCTGCCGCGCGACGTCGCCGCGGGCGATACGCTGCTGCTGGCCGACGGGCAGATCGTGCTGGACGTCGAGCGTGTCGGCGCGACCACCATCGACACCCGGGTGCGGGTCGGCGGCGCGCTCTCCGACCGCAAGGGTCTCAACCGCCAGGGCGGCGGGATCTCGGCGCCGGCGATCTCCGAGCGCGACCGCGAGGACATCCGCTTCGCGGCCGAGGAGGGGGTCGACTATCTCGCGGTGTCGTTCGCGCGCGCGGCCGCCGACATCGAGCAGGCGCGCAGGCTGGTGCGCGCCGCCGGCGGCGATGCCCGCATCGTCGCCAAGGTCGAGCGTCACGAGGCGGTGGAGAACCTCGCCGGCATCATCGACGCCTCCGACGTCGTCATGGTGGCGCGCGGCGATCTCGGCGTGGAGATGGGCTACGCCGAGCTCACGGGACTGCAGAAGACCATCATCCACGATACCCGCGCCTGCAACCGCGTGGTGATCACCGCCACCCAGATGATGGAATCGATGATCCAGAATCCGGTGCCGACGCGCGCCGAGGTGAGCGACGTCGCCAACGCTGTGATGGACGGCACGGATGCCGTGATGCTCTCGGCGGAGACCGCCACGGGCCGCTATCCGGTCAAGGCCGTCGAGGCCATGGCCGACGTGATCGCGGGTGCGGAGAAGTATCAGCTCACCCACCCCCGCGCCCGGCAGCGCTCGGTCGAGGGCGTGTTCAGGGGCACGGAAGAGGCGATCGCGATGGCCGTCATGTATACGGCCAATCACATGAAGGTGCGCGCCATCGTCGCGCTGACGGAGTCCGGAGCGACGCCGCTGTGGATGTCGCGCATCCGCTCGGACATCCCCGTGTACGCCTTCACGCGTCACGAGGCGACGCGCCGCCGCGTGACGCTCTACCGCGGCGTGTACCCGGTGATCTTCGACGTAACGGGCTCGGCCTCGGTGGAGGCGCTGTATCGGGCGCTCTTCAGGCGGCTGCTCGAGCTGCGTCTGGTCGAGCTCAATGACCTGGTGATACTCACCAAGGGCGAGCTCTCGGGTGTTCAGGGAGGGACCAACTCCATGCAGATCCTGAAAGTGGTGCTCGACTGACGTCCTTCGACCGACGCAGCCTCCTGCGCTTCCTCAGCTACCTGGGCGCGGCGGTCGCGCTGCTGGTCGTGATCCTGCTTGCCGTGCCCGTGGGGCTGCTGCGGGCCTCGCTCCCGCGGCTCGACGGCACGCTGCACACGGCGGGACTCGAGGCCCCGGTGCGCATCACGCGCGATGAGCTCGGTGTCCCCACCATCGAGGCCGCCAACCGCATCGACCTCGCCTACGGCACCGGGTTCGTCCACGGCCAGGACCGTTTTTTCCAGATGGATCTGTCGCGGCGCCTCGCCGCCGGGGAGCTCTCCGAGCTCTTCGGTCAGGTCGCGCTCGACCGGGACAGAGAGACCCGGCTCTTCAGGCTGCGCAGCGTCGCGCGCGCAGTGCTCGCCCGCGCGAGCGACGGCGAGCGCGCGCTGCTCGAGTCTTACGCGCGCGGGGTCAACGCGGGACTCGCGAGCCTCGGCGCACGCCCGTGGGAGTACTGGCTGCTCGGTGCGCCGCCGGCCGGCTGGCTCCCCGAGGACACGGTCCTGGTGACCTACGCCATGTGGTGGGACCTGCAGGCGGGCGACTTCGCCTACGAGCGGCTCCGGCAGGAAGTGAACGCGCGTCTCGGTGGCGCCGACTGCGGCGCGGCCAAGTGCGCCCTCGCGTTCCTCTACCCGGAGCGCACCGAGTGGGACGCGCCGGTCGGGTCCGAGGCCCCGGCCGCGTCCGCCGCGATTCCGGGCCCCGAGGCGCTCAACGTGCGGGACGCGCCCGCGCCGCCCGGCGCGCCTGCCGGCCCCGTGACCGCCGCCGCAGCCGCCGAGTCCGACACGGTCGCGGGCAGCAACAACTGGGCGGTGTTCGGACGCCTCACGACGACCGGCTCCGCGCTCGTTGCGAACGACATGCACCTCGGCCTGCGCGTGCCGGCGGTGTGGTATCGGGCGCGGCTGCGAACCACGGAGGAGGGCGCCGGCCTCGACCTGATCGGGGCGACGCTGCCGGGCGCACCGCTGCTCGTGGCCGGATCCAACACGCATATCGCCTGGGGATTCACCAACAGCGCCGGCAACTGGATCAGCCTGACGCGCGTGCCCTGCACCGCGGTGGGGGATGAGAGCGTGACGAGCGCGGCGGGCAGCCTCGCGCTCAGCGTGGTGCGCGAGCGCATCCACGTGAAGGGCGGCGCGGATACCGAGCTCGCTGTCAGGAGCGGCCCCGCGGGAGTGCTCTGGCAGGCGGAGCCGCAGCGCTCGAGCTGCTGGTTCCTCGGCTGGCTGGCGCAGCTCCCCGAGGCGACCAACCTGAATCTCATCGGCCTCGAGCGTGCGGCCTCCGTGGCCGAGGCGCTCGCCCTCGCCCCGGAGGTCGGCATTCCGCACCAGAACTTCGTGGTCGGGGACCGCGACGGGCACATCGGCTGGAGCATCTTCGGGCGCATTCCGGACGACACCGGGGCGGAGCGCGCACTCGGCAAGGCGTCCTGGACCAGCGCCGCGGACCATCCGCGTCTGATCGACCCGCCGCGCGGGCGCATCTGGACCGCCAACGCCCGCGTCAGCGTCGATCCGCGGGAGCTCGCGCTCATCGGCGGCGCCGACGCGCCCTACGGCGCCAACTATGTGCTCGGAGCCCGCGCCCGGCAGATCCGCGGCGATGTCCTCGCGCTTCCCGGCAACCTCAAGCCCGTGGACATGCTGCGCGTTCAGCTCGATGACCGCGCGCTGTTCCTCGCCCGCTGGCGCGAGCTGCTGCTGCACGTTCTCGACGATGCGAGTACCCGCGGTCAGCCGCAGCGCGCCGAGTTTCGGCGCCTGATCGAGGCGTGGGATGCGCGCGCCGGCGTCGATTCCGTGGGTTACACCCTGGTGCGCAGCTTCCGCGAGCACACGCGCGATGCGGTCTGGGGCATGGTGGTCGGCGCGCTTGCCGTGCCGGCCGACTACGACGTCGGTCCCCCCGCGCAGTTCGAGGGCCCGCTGTGGCAGCTCGTGACCGGCCAGCCGGCGCACCTGCTCGCCCGGCAGTACGCGAACTGGCCTGCATTCCTCATCGCCGAGCTCGACGCCACCCTCGCCGATCTCGGCAAGGAATGCCCGGAGCTGGCCCGCTGCAGCTGGGGCCGCCACAACCTGGTGCGCGTGCGTCATCCGTTGTCGCGCGCGCTGCCGGCCGTGCTCGGGAGGCTCATCGACATGCCGGCCGTCGCGCTGCCGGGCGATGCGCACATGCCGCGCGTCCAGCAGGTCGCCTTCGGCGCCTCGGAACGCTTCGCGGTGTCCCCGGGTCACGAGCAGGACGGCTATTTTCTGCTGCCGGGCGGGGAGAGCGGCCACCCGCTGTCGCCCTACTACCGGTCGGGATTTGAGGCCTGGGCGCGCGGCGAGCCGCAGCCCTTCTTGCCGGGTCCCGCGCAGCACACCCTGACCTTGAAGCCCGACTGACCTCGCGGGGTGACGCCGTCGGCGTCCGGAGAAGCCGCCGGCGCGACGCCCGTCACACGGGGTACAGGGAGGCAGGTTTCATAATAGGCCTCGGATAGATCACCAATGGACGGCTTCAGCGAAACGGGCTTCTGGCCGGCCGGGCGGCCGACCGTCGGCCTGGTGCTGACGGGCGGCGGCGCCCGCTCGGCGTATCAGGTGGGGGTGCTGCTCGCGCTCGCCGAGCTGCTGCCGCGCTCGCGCAACCCGTTCCAGGTCATCGTGGGGACCTCCGCCGGCGCGGTCGCGGCCAGCGTGCTTGCCGCGGAGGCGCACCGCTGGCGCCGGGCGGTCGCCGGCCTCGAGCGCGTCTGGGCCAACTTCCGCTCCGGCCAGGTCTTCCACGTCGACGCGCCGCACATGCTGCGCGCCGGCGCGCACTGGGTGCTCGCGCTCATGTCGGGCGGGCTGGTGCTCTCGCCGCCGAAGTCGATGCTCGACAACACACCGCTGCGCGAGCTCCTCGACCGCCACGTCGACTGCGACGGCATCCGGCGCAGCATCGCGCGCGGACACCTGCACGCCTTTGCGCTGTGCTCGACCAGTTACGCCAGCGGCCAGTCGGTGGCGTTCTTCGACGGCGTCGAGTCGATCCGCGACTGGTCGCGCGCGCAGCGCGTCGGACGCCGCTGCGAGTTCACGCTCGACCACCTCATGGCGAGCGTGGCGATTCCGCTGCTGTTCCCGCCGATGAGCATCGACGGCGAATATTTCGGCGACGGCGCCATGCGCCAGCTGAACCCGCTGAGTCCGGCGATTCATCTCGGCGCCGATCGCCTCCTGATCATCGGCGTGCGGGCCCGGCGCGCCGCCGGCGTCACCGTCAACCGGCTGCAGCCGGCCATGCCGACGCCGGGCGAGATCTTCGGCTACATGCTCGACACGCTGTTCACCGACCAGATCTACGGCGACCTCGAGCAGCTCGAGCGCATCAACACGCTGGTGGAGAGTGCCCCCGAGGCAGTGCGTGGCGAGCGCCACGTCGAGACGCTGATGCTCGCCCCGAGCGTCGACCCGCGCGAGATCGCCGCGCGGCACGTGGCCGAGATACCGCGCGGGCTGCGGGCGCTGCTGCGGGTCATCGGCGGGCGCGACGCCTCCGGGTCGCAGCTCGCGAGCTATCTGATCTTCGAGGCCGGCTACACGCGCGCGCTCATCGAGCTCGGCTATCGCGATGCCATGGAGGCGCGCGGCGCGCTCGTGGCCTTCATGAGCGGTGCACGGCTGCCGGCGGTGCTGACCGCAGCCAGTGTTGCGCAGGCGACCTGAGCCCCCGACAATCTGCGGCATGCTGTTCACCGACGCCCAGCGCCTGCTGCAGCAGCTCCTCGCGCCCCTCACGCTCGATGAGTTCCTCGACAAGACCCTGAGCGGCGGCTTTCAACGGGTACCGGGCGGGGCCGACGCGCCGCGCACGACGCTCCTCGGCCCGGACCCGCGCGCGGTGCTGCGGGCGGCCTTTCAGCTGGCACCCAAGCTCACCTTCCATTCGGCGAACCCGCTGGGTCCCCCGCCATCCCTCGCGGCGGTACGCGATGCGGCCGACTTCGGCGCGCGCCTCGCTGAGTTCCATGCGCGCAACTACTCGGTGCGTTTTCCGGAGCTGCGCCCGTTGTGGCCGGAGCTCGACCGGCTGGCGCGCGCGCTCGAGCTCATGCTGCATCAGCCGGTGACGACCTCGGCGTTCTGGAGCATGAGCGGCATGCGCGCGCCGGTGCACTACGACGACCATGACCTCATCGTCGTGCAGCTGCTGGGAGAGAAGCGCTGGTACGTGGCCAACAGCTCCGAGCTTCCCAACACCTGGAGGGGCATCCCGCCCGAAAGGGAAGAGCTCGGAGCTCATACGACCTTCGACGTGAGCCCCGGGGACCTCGTGTATCTGCCGCGCGGCACGCTGCACAGCGTCGACTCCACCGCCGAGTCGCTGCACCTCTCGATCGGCTTCACCCCGCTCACGGTGCGCGAGGCGCTGATTGCCGCGCTCGATCAGCTCTCGGACGTCGATCGGGCGCTGCGCACCACGGTGGGCGGGCGCCTCGCCTACCACGTGCGGGGTGTGGGACTCGAGCGGCTTGCGGGGCCGGTGCTGGACGGCCTCGAGCGGCTGCGCGAGGCGTGCCGCACGCCGGGGTTCCTGGCCGCGGCGCTGCAGCGCCGCTCATCGCGCGTGGTGGCGAGCCTCGCGGCGCTGCCGGCGGCGGTGCAGCCCTCTCCCGCGCTCGCTCTGGACTCCGAGCTCACGCACAGCGAGGTGGCGTTCTGCCATCTGACCGCCAATGCCGAAAAGATCGATTTCAGTCATCCGGGCGGACACCTCTACATCCACCGCGGCACGGAGCAGGCGCTGCTGCACATGGTGAATACGCCGCGTTTCAGGGTGCGGGACGTTCCGGGCGAGATCGGCGACGAGGTGCGGCTCTCGCTGGCGCAGAAGCTGGTGGAGATCGGCTTCCTGAGGCCTGTGTAAGATCAGCCGGCCGCCGCGCGCGGCCGCGCGCGGAACATGGCGGTGTCGGGCAGGCCGCAGTGGCGCGCGGTGACGTTGGGAAACTCGCCGGCGAAGTCCTCGACCAGCCGCTCGACGATATAGACCGAGCGGTGCTGTCCGCCGGTACAGCCGACCGCGACGGTGAGGTAACCGCGGTTGCTCGCCTGGTATTCGGGCACGCGCGCGCGCACGAAGCGGGCGATGTCCGCGAGCAGCTTCGCCACGTGCGTATGCGTCTCGAGGAAGCGCATCACCTCGGGGTCGCGCCCCGTGAGGTTGCGCAGCCCGGGCTCCCAGTAGGGGTTCGGCAGCGCGCGCGCGTCGAACACGAAATCCGCATCCCCCGGAATGCCGTCCCTGAAGCCGAACGACTCGAAGGTGATCGAGAGGCGGTCGGCGGCGCGCTGCTCGATGCGCTGGTGGATGATGTCGCGCAGCCCGTGCACGCCCATGCGCGAGGTGTCGATCACCAGATCCGCCGCCGATACCACCGGCTCGAGCAGCCGGCGCTCGAGGGTCATCGCCTCGCGCAGGCTCACGTCGCTGCGGCTCAGGGGATGACGGCGCCGGGTCTCGGCGAAGCGCCGCAGCAGCTCGTCCTCGCCGGCGGTGAGGAAGATCACCTCGACCTCGAGGCCGCTGCGCTTGAGCTCATCGACCAGCTGCGGAACGCTGGCGATCTCGGCCGCGGTGTTGCGTGCATCGAGCCCGATCGCGATGCGCTCATAGGTGGGCGCGGGGCTGCGCACGCTGTAGGAGATGAAAGGCTTGAGCAGCGCCGCGGGGATATTGTCCATGCAGTAGAACCCCAGATCCTCGAGCATGTGCAGGGCCACGCTCTTGCCGGAGCCGGACAGGCCGCTCAGGATGACGATGCGCACGGGGGTATGTTCATCCACCTCCGCGCCTGCCGCAAGCGCGGCGCTGCAGGGCTCAGGCGCGCGGCGGGCGCACCGGGCGTGCTACGCGCGTGCTGGCGCGCTTTTCCTTGTGCTTCTTGATGGAGCGGTCGAGCTTGTCGGCCAGCAGGTCGATGGCGGCGTACATGTCCTCCTCGGTCGCATGGGCGTGGATGGCATTGCCGCTCACGTGCAGGGTCGCCTCGGCCTTCTGTCGCAGCTTCTCCACCGTCAGCACACAGTGCACGTCGATGACGCGGTCGAAATGCCGGTCGATACGCTGCAGTTTCTTGGCGACATAGCCGCGCAGCGACGCTGTGACTTCGACGTGGTGCCCGGTGACGTTGAGCTGCATGATCCGTCTCCTTTGCGTTTGCTGCCGATCGTAATCAGTGCCCGAGCTCACAGCTGATGCGTGCCGGCGCGCCGCCGCTCGCCCGAGGCGGGGATCCCCATGGCCTCGCGGTACTTGGCGACGGTGCGGCGTGCCACGGAGATGCCCTCACCCGACAGGAGCTGCGCGATGCGGCCGTCGTTCAGCGGGTTCTCCGGATCCTCGTCCTTGACGAGCTTGCGGATCTTGGCGCGGATGGCGGTCGAGGAAGTGCCGGAGCCATCGGCTCCCTCGACCTGGCTCGAGAAGAAATAGCGCAGCTCGAACACGCCGCGCGGGGTGTGCATGTACTTGCCCGAGGTCACGCGCGAGATGGTGGACTCGTGCATCGCAACCGCCTCGGCGATGTCCCGCAGGATCATCGGGCGCATGTGCTCATCGCCGTGCTCGAGGAAGGCGGTCTGGCGCTCGACGATCGAGCGGGCCACCTTGATGAGCGTGTCGTTGCGGATCTCGAGGCTCTTCAGCAGCCAGCGCGCCTCCTGCAGCTGGGCGCGCATGCTGGCGTGACTGGCGGCGCGCCCGATGAGATTGGCGTAGCCCTGGTTGAGGCGCACCCGCGGGAGCGTCGCCGGGTTGATCTCGACGCCCCAGCCGTGGTCGGTACGGCGCACGAACACGTCGGGAACGACGTACTGGGCGTTGCCCGCGCTCACGGTCGAGCCCGGGCGCGGGTGGCACGAGCGCACCAGCGCCAGCGCGCTGGCGATCTCCTCCTCGCTGGTGCGCAGCTCGCGCTTCAGCAGCGACAGCTCGCGGTCGGCGACCAGCTCGAGATGCTGGCGCGCGATCTTGACGGCGGTGTGGAAGCCGGGGGTAGCCGGATCGATCTGCCGCAGCTGCAGCTCGATGCACTCGCCGACCGAGCGCGCGCCCACCCCCGCGGGGTCGAGCGCCTGCACCATCTCGAGCACCGCCTGGACCTCCTCGGCCGCGCACTCGACCTCGGGGCGCAGCGTCTGCGCGATCTCCTCGAGCGACTCGGTGAGGTAGCCGTCGTCGCTGATCGCGTCCACGATCGTGCTCGCGATCGCGAGCTCCCGCGGGGCGAGACGCGCCAGCTCGAGCTGCCACAGGAGATGATCCTGCAGCGACTCCCCGGCCGCGTCGGCGTATTCCTGCTGGCGGTCCTCGTCGTCGCCGCTCCAGGGTGTGTCCGCCGGCCCCGTGTTCTGCTGGCTCCACGGCTCGTCCAGTACTTCGACGGTGCTCTCCCGCGCGCTCTCACGCGGGGGAGGAGGCTCGGCTATGGCGACGACCTCGAACGTGCCCGTGCTCTCGCTCTCCTCGAGAGGCTCGAGCATCACGTTCTTCTCGAGGAGCTCGCGGATATGCGCCTGCAGCTCGAGCGCCGGCAGCTGGAGCAGCCGGATGGCCTGCTGCAGCTGAGGCGTCATGGTCAGTTGCTGACCAAGCTTCAGCTGCAGTGAGGGTTTCAGCATGGTGGCTTACGGGGGGGCGGGGCGTCCTGGCCCTCGAGTCCTATTTCGTAACTAATTGAAAGTCAAAATTATTTACGTCTGGGTCGCGACAGCAGCCTCAGAGCCGGAACGTCTCGCCCAAGTACACCTCACGCACTTGGCTGTTGGCAAGGACTTCTTCGGCACTTCCGGATGCAATGACCGTGCCCTGATTGACGATGTACGCACGGCTGCACACGCCGAGGGTCTCGCGAACATTATGGTCAGTGATCAGCACGCCGATGCCGCGCTGCGTGAGCTCGCGGATGATGCGCTGGATGTCGAGCACCGAGAGCGGGTCGACGCCGGCAAAGGGCTCATCGAGCAGCATGAAGCGCGGCTCGGCGGCGAGCGCGCGCGCAATCTCCACCCGCCGCCGCTCGCCGCCGGAGAGCGACACGCCGAGGGTGCGCCGCACGTGCCCGATCCGCAGCTCCTCGAGCAGCTGCTCGAGGCGCTCCTCGCGCGCCGCGCGCTCGAGGTCCGCGCGCGTCTCGAGGATGGCGAGCACGTTGTCCTCGACCGAGAGCTTGCGGAAGATCGACGCCTCCTGCGGCAGGTAGCCGAGCCCGAGCTGCGCGCGGCGGTGCATCGGCAGGAGCGTGACGTCGGTGTCGCCGAGCTGAATGCGCCCGGCGTCACAGGGCACGAGCCCGACGATCATGTAGAAGGCAGTGGTCTTGCCGGCGCCGTTGGGCCCGAGGAGGCCCACGACCTCGCCGTTGGCGAGCTCGAGCGACAGATCGCGTACCACGGCGCGGGACTTGTAGCTCTTCGCCAGGCCCGTGGCCCGAAGGAGCGTCATGACTTCGGCGGGGAGTCCGGCGGCGGGACCGGCGGCTTCGGCGCGGGCTTCGCCGGCTCCGTCTCGGGCTTTGCCGGCTCGGGCTTGCCCGGGTGCGGCGCGATGCTGATGTGGACGCGCTGATCGGTGTCGGCTGCTCCCCCGGTCGAGGCGGCCGCCTGCACCCGCTGCTCGCGGATGTTGTAGACGAGCAGGGGACCTGAGATCTCGTTCTGCCCGTCCGAGAGCCAGGCCTCGTCGGTGAGGCGCACGGTGCCGTCGTTCACGTCGTAGAAGATCTGGTCCGCGTGACCGCGCGCTACGGAGTTGGCGCGCTTCTGCTCGAACTCGGCCGGCTTGCCGGTGATCGTGGCGCGCGCGATGTGACCGTCCTTGAACTCGACGACCGCCTGGTCGGAGCGCAGGCTGCCGCGCTGCTCGGCGTCGATGTGCACGTTGCCCTCGAAGTTCCAGCGGCTGCTCGCGAAGTTGAGTCCGGTCGCACGCGCGTGCTCGGCCGAGACGCGCATGTCGCCCTGGGAGATGACGACGTCCTTGAACACCACGGTATTGCTCTTGTAGTCGACTTCCGAGGAGGCGGCGTCGACCTGCACGGGCAAGCCACTGAAGTCGGGCAGCGCCGCCGACGCCGGGAGGGCCGTCGCCGTCAGCAGCCCGAGGCCGAGCAGGCACAGGGCCGAGTTACGGCTTATACGAGCCATGTACGGCGGATTCTAGCTGCACTTGACCCTCCTTCAAGCGCGCCACCAGCCCGTGGGCCTCGAGCTGGCGGCCCGACATGGTGAGCGTCACCGGCTCGGAGGTGCTCGCGACCTGTGCGCGCGTGTCGAAGGCCAGGTGCTCGGTGGTGATCTCGGCCCGATCCTCCGTTCCGGGGAGGAGCCCGGAGAGGTGCACGTTGCCGTCGAGCTGTACGACGCCGGTGTCCTGGCCGAGCTCACCGCGTTCGGCGCGCGCCGTCCACTGCTCCCCGCCGGTGGCGCGAAAGCCCATCTGCACCTGCGTCATCCGGACCGTGGCGTCGTCGGGTCGCTGGCTGATGCGCGCGGCATCGAGGGAGTAGAGCGGCTGACCGTCCGCGCCCGTCTGCACCAGGCGGGCGTTGAGCGCCGCATATCCGGCGTCGTGGACCGGCGCACCGCTCGCACTCGGCGCGGCGGCTTCGCGGCTTCCTCCCGACAGCACGACGAGGCCCACGACCAGTGCCACCACCGCCAGCACTGCCATCAGGCGGTAGATCACCGCGGGCGCCTCACGCGTGCGGGCCGCGCCAGCAGCAGGTCGCACACCTCGCGTACCGCACCGCGGCCGCCGCGCTCGCGGGTGACGACCCCCGCCGCGCGCCGCACCTGCGGGTGCGCATCCGCGACCGCAAAGCTGAGCGCGACCGCCTTCATGAGCGCGAGGTCCGGCAGGTCATCTCCCACACAGGCACAGGCACTGTGCGTGAGGTTGAGCCGCGCGCGCAGCCGCTCGAACACGGCGAGCTTGTCGGCGACACCCTGGTGGACGTGCCGGACCCTGAGCTCGCGACAGCGGGCGCTGACGGCAGCGGAGCGCCGGCCGGAGATCACGGCAACCTCGACGCCGGCGCGTCGCAGGGCAACCAGCCCGTAGCCGTCGCGCACGTCGAACACCTTGAGCGCCTCGCCACGTGGTCCGAAGTACAGGCGCCCGTCCGTCAGCACTCCGTCCACGTCGAGCACCAACAGCCGAATGGCGTGCCTCGTGCGCACTCCCGCGCGCCTCACATGACGCGCGCGCGGAACAGGTCGTGCACGTTGAGCGCCCCGACCAGGCGGCCGGCCGAGTCCGCCACCGGGAGCGCGGTGATGCGATACAGCTCCATGAGATGCACGGCCTCGGCGGCGAGCTCCCGCGGCCCGATGGTCTTCGGTCGCGGCGTCATGACCGCACCCATGGTGGTGGCGTGTACGTCGATGCGCGACTCGAGCGTGCGGCGCAGATCGCCGTCGGTGAAGACGCCGAGGATCCGCTCGTCGGCGTCGACCACGACGGCGAGTCCCAGACCCTTGGCCGACATCTCGAGCAGCCCCGCGCTCAAGGGTGCCGTGGGCAGTACCCGCGGCAGGGCCGCTCCGGTGCGCATCAGATCCTCGACGTGCAGCAGCAGCTGGCGGCCGAGGGCGCCTCCCGGGTGCGAGCGGGCGAAGTCCTGGGCGGTGAAGCCGCGCGCCTCGAGCACCGCGACCGCGAGCGCATCTCCCAGGGCGAGGGTGACGGTAGTGCTCGCCGTCGGCGCCAGGTTGAGCGGACAGGCCTCTTCCTCCACCGCCGCATCGAGCGCGACCGTTGCGGCCTGCGCGAGCGTGGAGTCGGCTTTTCCGGTCATGACGATGAGCGGCACGCCGAGGCGCTTGAGCGCCGGCAGCAGCGCGACGACCTCGGGTGTCTCCCCGGAGTTCGACAGCGCGAGCACGACGTCGTTGCGGGTGATCATGCCGAGGTCGCCGTGGCCGGCCTCGGCGGGATGGAGGAAGAAGGCCGGAGTGCCGGTACTTGCGAGCGTTGCAGCGATCTTGCCGGCGATGTGTCCGGACTTGCCCATGCCGGTGACCACGACCCGGCCATGACAGGCGAGGCACAGGCGGCAGGCCCGCGCGAACGCCGCGCCGATACGGGCGCCGAGCGCTCCGAGCGCCCGTGTCTCGATAGCCAGGGCGCGCTGCGCGGAGGCGATCAACGGTTCGTCGTCGGAGTCTCTCGGGGCGTTCTGGCCGGCAGGGCGCGCCTTCATGCGCCTCATTATAGGCGCGTGCGCGCCGCGCCCATGTAATATCCCGACCATGGACCCCGAAGAGGTCGCGCGGCTGATCCGCGCGGGGCTGCCCGGCGCCGAGGTCGAAGTGCAGTCCGACGACCGGACCCACTTCGCCGCACGCGTGATCGCACGCGAGTTCGCGCCACTGCGCACCCTGGCGCGCCATCAGCTCGTCTACCGGGCGCTCGGCGAGCTCGTCGGGCGCCAGATCCACGCGCTGTCGATCGAGGCGCTCACCCCCGAAGAAGCGCGACGGAACTGACATGGACAAGCTGCAGATTCAGGGTGGTACCGCTCTCGAGGGCGAGGTGCGCATCTCCGGCGCCAAGAACGCCACGCTGCCGATTCTCGCCGGGGCGTTGCTCGCGGACGATCCGGTAGTGGTCGCGAACGTTCCGCACCTGAAGGACGTCACCACCACGGTCGAGCTCCTCGGGCGGATGGGCGCCACGGTCACCATCGACGAGCGCATGCGGATCGAGGTCGACGGCTCGACGGTGCGCGAGTGCTTCGCCCCCTACGACCTGGTGAAGACCATGCGCGCCTCGATTCTGGTCCTCGGGCCGCTGGTGGCGCGCTACGGGCGCGCCGACGTGTCGCTGCCCGGCGGCTGCGCCATCGGCGCGCGTCCGGTGAACATCCACGTGGCGGGGCTGCAGGCCATGGGCGCCGACATCACCATCGAAGGCGGGTACATCCGCGCGCGCGCCTCGCGCCTCAAGGGCGCGCGTCTGGTGCTCGACACCGTGACGGTGACCGGGACCGAGAACCTGATGATGGCCGCGACGCTCGCCGACGGAGAGACGGTGATCGAGAACGCGGCGCGCGAGCCCGAGGTCGTCGACCTGGCCAATTTTCTCACCGCCATGGGGGCGCGCATCCAGGGAGCGGGCACCGACAAGATCGTGGTCCATGGAGTCGAGCGGCTGCGCGGCACGACCTACGAAGTGCTGCCGGACCGCATCGAGACCGGCACCTACCTGGTCGCGGGCGCCATCACGCGCGGCCGCGTGCGCGTCAAGAGCACCCGCCCCGATAATCTCGACGCGGTGCTCGCCAAACTCGAGGAGGCGGGCGCGAAGCTCGGCGTCGGCGACAACTGGATCGAGGTGGACATGCGCGGCCGCGAGCTCAAGGCGGTGGACGTGCGCACCGCGCCGTACCCGGCCTTTCCGACCGACATGCAGGCGCAGTTCGCCGCGCTCAACACCGTGGCCAACGGCGTCGGTACCATTACCGAGACCATCTTCGAGAACCGCTTCATGCACATGCTGGAAATGCGCCGCATGGGAGCGGAGATCCGCCTCGAGGGCAACACGGCCATCATCCACGGCGTGCGCAAGCTCACCGCCGCGCCGGTCATGGCGACCGACCTGCGCGCCTCGGCGAGCCTGGTGCTCGCCGGGCTCGTGGCCGAGGGCCGCACCGATGTCGAGCGCATCTATCACATCGATCGCGGCTACGAGGCGATCGAGGAGAAGCTGGCGCAGCTCGGCGCGCAGATCCGTCGCGTACCGAACTGAGGAGCTCCAATGCAGATCGGGATGATCGGGCTCGGGCGCATGGGCGCCAACATGGTGCGCCGGCTGACGCAGGGCGGGCACACCTGTGTAGTGTACGACCGGTCCGCCGCGGCGGTCTCGGCCGCGGTCGCGGGCGGCGCCAGCGGTGCGGGCTCGCTCGCGGAGCTGACGCGCTCGCTCGCGGCGCCACGCGCGGTCTGGATCATGGTACCCGCGGCCGCGGTGGATGCCGTGATCGCGGACCTGCGTCCGCTGCTCGAGCGCGGGGATGCGTTGATCGACGGCGGCAATTCCAACTACCAGGACGACATCCGGCGCGCCGCCGGGCTGCGCGCCGCCGGGATCCACTATCTCGACGTCGGAACCAGCGGCGGGGTGCTCGGGCTCGAGGAAGGCTACTGCCTGATGATCGGCGGCGAGGCAGAGGCGGTTGCGCGGCTCGAGCCCGTGTTTGCGACGCTCGCGCCCGGCGGGCGGCTCGCTGCGGGCGCCGCCGCCGGACGTGCGGCCGGGCTCGCGGCAGCCGGGCTCGGCTACCTCCATTGCGGTCCGCACGGCGCCGGCCATTTCGTCAAGATGGTCCACAACGGCATCGAGTACGGGCTGATGGCCGCTTATGCCGAGGGCCTCAACCTGCTCGCGCACGCCGATGCGGGACTCGAGGCCGCGGCGGCGGACGCGGAGACCGCGCCGCTCGCCAACCCGGGCTTCTATCAATACCGGCTCGACATCGCGGCGATTGCCGAGGTCTGGCGTCACGGCAGCATCGTCGCTTCGCGCCTGCTCGACCTGACGGCGGCAGCGCTGGCCCGCGACCCGCGCCTCGAGGGCTTCTCCGGTCGGGTCGCCGACTCGGGCGAGGGCCGCTGGACGGTGCAGGCGGCGATCGACGTGGGCGTCCCGGCCAGCGTGCTGAGCGCGGCGCTGTACGCGCGCTTCGAGTCGCGCGGCCGCGGTGAGTTCGCCGACAAGGTGCTGTCGGCGATGCGCCTCGGCTTCGGCGGTCACCTCGAGAGCCGCGGCTGAGCGCGGGACTGACTGGAGCCGCCATGGAACGCCGTGACTGCGATGCCGTCGTGCTGTTCGGTGCGACCGGCGACCTGTGCTACCGCAAGATCTACCCGGCGCTCTATAACCTGGTGCGTCGCGGCACCCTCGACGTGCCGGTCATCGGCGTGGCGCGGCAGGGCTGGCGCCTCGAGCAGTTCGCGGCGCGGGTGCGCGAGAGCCTCGCAGCTTTCGTGCCGGCGGCCGAGGAGGCGGTGCGGGACAAGCTGCTCGGTCTGCTGCGCTACGTGGATGGGGACTACAACGCGCGCTCCACCTTCGATGCGTTGCGCACGGCGCTCGGTGCCGCACGGCGTCCGCTGCACTATCTGGCGATCCCACCCAGCATGTTCGCGGTCATGGCCGGGCACCTGAGCGCCTCGACCTGTGCTGAGGGAGCGCGCATCGTGGTGGAGAAGCCCTTCGGGCGCGATCTGGCCTCGGCGCGTGCGCTCAATCGGACGCTGCACGAGCACTTCGCGGAGTCCAGCATCTTCCGCATCGATCACTATCTCGGCAAGGAGGCGGTGCAGAACATCCTCTACTTCCGCTTCGCCAACTCCTTCCTCGAGCCGATCCTGAACCGCAACTTCGTCGCGAGCGTGCAGATCACGATGGCCGAGACCCTCGGCGTCGCCGGTCGCGGCCGCTTCTACGAGGAGGCCGGCGCGATCCGCGACGTGATGCAGAACCATCTCATGCAGATCGTGGCCCTGCTCGCCATGGAGCCGCCGGTCAACACCGAGGGCGAGTCGCTGCGCGACGAGAAGGTCAAGGTGCTGCGGGCCATCCGCCCGGCGAATCCCGCGGAGCTGGTGCGCGGGCAGTTTGCCGGTTATCGCCGCGAGCCCGGCGTTGCGCCCGATTCGCGCGTCGAGACCTACGCGGCGCTCACGCTGCACATCGATTCGTGGCGCTGGAGCGGCGTGCCGTTCTACATGCGCGCCGGCAAGCGCCTGCCGGTCACGGCCACCGAGGTGGTGGTCGAGCTGCGTCCGCCGCCGGCGCTGGTGTTCGGAGAGCTCGGGCCCGAGCAGCCGAACCACCTGCGCTTTCGCTTAGGTCCCGACGTGGCGATCGCGCTCGGGGCGCATTCGAAAAAGCCCGGCCCCGTCATGACCGGCAGCGACGTCGAGCTCTACGTGGCGCAGCAGCAGGGCGAGGACCTGGACCCGTATGCGGTGCTGATCGGCTCCGCGATGATCGGCGACACCGCCAACTTCGCGCGTGAGGACGAGGTCGAGGCGGCGTGGGCCATCGTCGATCCGCTGCTCGCGAGCCCCTCGCTCCCGATCGAGTACGCGCCGGCGAGCTGGGGGCCGGCCGAGGCCGAGCAGCTGCTCAAGGGACCGTGCGGCTGGCACAACCCGGGAGCGAAGCCGCAGGACTGGCAGCGCTCGTGCGGCCGCGGCGCCGCCACCTGAATCAGCCCGAGCGCCCTTCCTCCGCCAGCTCGCCGAGCGAGCGCTTGAGCGGCCCGAGCCACGGCTCGAAGTTGCGCCACTCCTCGACGCTCGCCGAATAGAGCGGCCGGCGCACCTGCTCGGAGCTCGCCGTCTGCACCACGCGCCGCGTCTCGTGGAAGCGCAGGCACTGCTCCTCGAAGGCCAGGCCGCAGTAGTCGAGCAGCCGACGCACCTCGCTCTCGAAATTGGCGATCAGGTCCTCGTAGTTGACACGGAGGACACGTCCGGGCAGCACCGCATCGAAGTGCGCCATCAGCGCGACGTAGTCACGGTAGTAGCGCCCGAGGTCCTCCAGGCTGTAGGAGAACCACACGCCCGACTGGAAGTGCTGCTTGAAGTTCGAGAAGCAGCAGGCGAGCGGCGCGCGCCGGGCGTCGATGATGCGCGCGTTGGGCAGGATCAGATGAATCAGGCCGACGTCGAGGAAATTGTTGCCCATCTTGTCGATGAAGTGCGCGCGCCCGAGGAGACGATGCGGCCGCGTCTGCCTCAAGTAGCGCTCGCCGAGCGCGCGAAGCTCCGCGGCGCCGAGGCGCGCCACGGACTGCGGGTAGACGGGCGCGGCGTCCCACACACCGAGCTCGCGCGCGAAGGCCGGGATGTCCGGCAGCTCGCGCGTCCCCTCGACCTGCGAATGGCTGGCCAGAATCTGCTCGATGAGCGTCGAGCCCGCGCGCGGCAGGCCGACGACGAAGATCGGCTCGCCCGAGGGGTCGCCTGCGCCGGCACGGGCGGCGAAGAACTCGCGCGTGAAGAGCGCGCGGGTGCGCTCGATGAGCTCGGTGGTGCGTGCCGGGTCGTACTGCACCGCCGCGCGCCGCAGGGCGTTGCCGCGCGCGTAGTGCTCGAAGGAAGTGGCGAAGTCGCCGGCCGACTCGAGCGCATTGCCGAGCGAGAACTCGAGGTGCCAGCGGTCCTCGTCCGCGAGGTCGGCGCGCGCGAGCTGCGAGCGCATCGCGGCGACGTCGGCCGCCGTGAAGCGGAAAACCTTGAGGTTGGCGAGACTGAACCAGGCTTCGCCGAACCCCGGGCTGAGCTCGGCGGCCTTGCGATAGGCCGCGATCGCCTCGTCGGTCCGCCCCGCCGAGCGCAGTGCGTGGCCGTAGTACATCCACCCGACCGGGTTGTCCGGGAACTCGACGACCAGGTCGGCGAGGATCGAGAGCGAGCGCTCGCTCTGGCCGAGCAGGCTGAGCGCTGCGGCCTTGAGCGCCCGGTAGGCGAGATTGGCCGGCTCGAGCGCGAGCAGCCGCTCGAGCAGCGGCAGCATCGGCTCGGCCCTCTGCTGGGTGTGCAGCATCTCGGCGAGATCGAAGCGCGCGCGACTGTATCCGGGCGCGAGCTCGAGGCACTGCGCGAGCAGGCGTTCCGCTGCGGCGAAGTCCTCGCGCTTGACCGCGACCTGCGCCAGGAGGCGCAGTGCCGCGACGTCACCCGGGTAACGCTCGAGCTCCGCGCGCAGCAGCGCGCTTGCGTGGTCGAGCCGCTCCTGCGCGATCGCTGCGGCCGCCTCACCGAAGCGGCCGTCCTGGCCGCTGAGGGCGGAAAAGCGCGCGTACGCGACATCGCACTCGCGCCACTCCCCGCGCGAGGCGTGCAGGCTCGAGAGCTCGCGCCAGGCCTCGGCGAGATCGGGCGCGAGCTCGAGGGCGCGGGTCAGGGCGCCGAAGGCCTCGGTGAGCTTCCCCTGCGCGAGCAACGCGCGGCCGAGCTCGAGTTGCACCGCCGCCGAGGCGGGCTCGGTCGAGGCCAGCTCGGTGAAGGCGGCTGCGGCCGAGTGGGTATCGCCGCTGCGGCGGCGGGCGGCGCCGAGCAGCATTACGGCGGCCGGATGCCCCGGATGCTCTCTGACGAGCTCCTGCGCCGCGCGCAGGGCGGCAACCGGGTCGCTTTCCAGGAGTGCGGCGATCCGGATGAGCGCTATGTCCAATGCACCACTCTCGGGCAATGATCTCTCCGTGCGCGGATCTGCCACGCTAGAATTCACGTGCGCGCATTAACGCACAGGGGATGCTTTTGACCAACGCCAATGCTACGCCCGCGGACAACGCCGCCGTCCTCTCGATGATCCAGGCTTCCCGGGCGGCGGGCGCCGCCGGCCGGCGCGCCGAGGCGGAGCAGCTCCTCGCGCGGGTTGCGCAGCTCGCGCCCAGCCACCCGGCGGTGCTGAACGAGCTCGGGCTCACGATGATGCAGCGGGGCGAGCCGGCAAGCGCGCGCGAGCTGTTCGAGCGCGCAACCCGCGCCGACCCCGGGCACCCGTCGCTGTGGTCGAACCTCGCGGCGAGCCTGCACGCCCTCAAGGCGCCCGAGGAGCTCGAGGCGATCGAGCGGGCGCTGGCGCTCGAGCCGCGCCACCTCGCCTCGCTCCTGCAGAAGGGCACCTACATCGAGGAGCGGGGCGATGCGCGCAGCGCCGCGCGCGTCTACCGCAATGCGCTCGCCACCATCCGCCCCGGTGAGACGCCTCCGGAGTCCGTCGGCGAGGTGCTGCGGCACGCGCGCGAGGTGATCGCACGGGACGAGGCCGCGCTCGGTGCCGCCCTCGAGGAGAAGCTCGCCGGCCTGCGCGCCCGGCACGGTGGCGGGAGCTTCCGGCGGGTCGACCGCTGCGTCGAGCTCCTCACCGGCAAGCGCAACCGCTTCAGCTCGCAGCCGACCTTCATGTACTTCCCGGAAATTCCCGACGTGGAGTTCTTCGAGCGCGGCGACTTTCCCTGGCTGGATGCGGTCGAGGCTGCCAGCGACGACATCCGCGCCGAGCTGCTCTCGGTGCTCATCTCGGATCGCGAGGGGCTCGAGCCCTACGTGGCCCACCCCGAAGGGATTCCGCTCGATCAGTGGAAGGATCTCAACAAGTCGCGCCGCTGGAGCGCCTATTTTCTCTGGAACCAGAGCGTGCCGCAGCCGGCCCACATGGCGCGCTGCCCGCGCACCGTCGAGGTCCTGAAGAAAGTGCCGCAGGTCGAGATCGAGCGGCGCGCCCCGACCGCCTACTTCTCGATCCTCGCGCCCGGCACGCGCATTCCGCCCCACACCGGCGTCAGCAACACGCGCGCCATCGTGCACCTGCCGCTCATCGTGCCCGAGAAATGCGGCTTTCGCGTCGGCAGCCGCACGCGCGAGTGGATTCCCGGCCAGGCCTGGGTGTTCGATGACACCATCGAGCACGAGGCCTGGAATCTCTCGGACAGCCCCCGGGCGATATTGATCTTCGACGTCTGGAACCCCTTCTTGAGCCCCGCGGAGCGCGCTATGGTCAAGGCCGCCACCGAGGTCGTCGTGAGCTACTACAACCTTCCGGACCAGGGGCCCGCATGAAGCGCCTGACGCTCGCTCGCGCCGTCGCCGCGGCCTGCGGCGCGATCGCCGCATCCCACGCCAGCGCCGCCCCGCCAGAGGATTTGAGCGCCTGCGGCGCGATCGCCGACCCCACCGAGCGCCTCGCCTGCTACGACCGGCTGGCCGGGCGCCCCGCCGCGCCTGCTCCGGCGCCTGCGAAGCCGGCGGGCGCTATGCCGCCGCCTGCGGCGGCTCCGCCTCCGGTCGTCGCGGCGCCGGCTGCGGCCCCGCCCCCTGCGCCTGCGGCGGCAGCACCGGCATCGTCCGCGAAGCCCGCAGCGGGAGCCGCGGCGGCCACGTCCTTCGGCTCCTATTCGGCCGAGCACCCGACGGCTCCAGCCCTCCCTCAGACGCTCAGCGCTCGCGTCATCGCGATGGGCAAGACCATCGACGGCCGGCCGACCGTCACGCTCGAGGGAGGAGCTCTCTGGCTGCTCGATGAGGCCGATCCGCTGCTCGCGGTCGGCGACACGGTGACGATCAGCCGGGGAGCGTTCAACTCCTTCCTGCTCGAGACGTCGACCAGGCGGCTGCACCACGTGCGCCGCATCTCCTAGGCCCGGTCCGGGCGCGATCCGGAAAAAGAAAACGGCGGACCCTTTCGGGTCCGCCGTTTCAGCTCAGCTCGAGGATCCTTAGAACTTCGCCTGCAGCTCGAAGAACCAGTACCGTCCCATGGCGTCGTACAGGCCCGGGAAGGTATTGCCGTTGCAGTTCGCACCGGCGGGGCTGGACGTCGAGCAGTCGCTACCGACTATCAGCGGCGGATCCTTGTCCATTATGTTGTTGACACCGATCTGCAGCCGGATGTTCTTGTAGACGTCGAACGCACCGGTCAGGTCGAGGTAGTTATAGGCCGAGATCTTCGACAGCGGCACATACGGCGTGCCCGTGAGGAACGGGTTGCTGCTCGTCAGCTCGGAGGAGGTCGAGCCGATGTAGCGCCACCGCAGCGTCAGATCGAAGGCATCCCAGGGCGTCGACCAGGTGGTATTCAGCACATGCCTCCAGCCGGGGCTTCCCGCGCCGCAGGTCGAGCCGAAGTAGCCCTTGCAGTCATACGAGCCCTGACCGGCAACCGGCGTCGTCTCCAGCTTGATCAGGTCCGTGCCTTCGAACCCGAAGAGCAGCGATCCGGCCCTGGGCAGCGGTACCCGGTAGCTCGCCTTGAAGTCGATGCCCGTGGTCGCGAGGGCACCCTGGTTCGCATTCGTGTCCGTGACAAAGCCGGCCGGCGTCAGCCACAGCGACCCGCCCACGCCGCGATGCACCAGCGGACAGTAGTACGAGGTGTTCACGCCGTTCAGGCAGTTGTTGAGGATCACGTCGCCGCCGATCGGCCCGATGACCTGATCGATCTTGATGTCGAAGTAATCGACCGAGATGCTCAGGTTCGGCACCACGTGCGGGGTGAGCACGAAGCCGGCCGAATACGTGTCGGCCACCTCGGGCAAGAGGCTCGGGTTGCCGCCGATCAGGCCGTTGTACTGGTTGGCCGGGTTCGGCGCGATGTTGCCGAACTGTGCCGCGGTTACACCCGAGAGCGCGCACTGCGCGTAGGTGTAGCCGGTGGTGAGCTTGGCGGCCGGGTTGGGAGCGGCCGGCGAGCCCGCCGCGAGCGGGGCTGCGCAGTTGTCGCTCGAGCCGTCGAGCCCCACGGTCTGCGGGGTGTACAACTCGCCGATGTTCGGCGCACGCACCGCGCGCTGGAAGCTGCCGCGGAGGCGGATGTCCTTCACCGGCGCCCACTCGAGGCCGATCTTGTAGGTGTTGGTCGTGAAGCCCACGGTGTAATCCGAGTAGCGGTAGCCGCCCTCGAGCGAGAGGTCCTCGGCGCCCGTCTTGTCGGTCACGAGCGGCAGGCGCAGCTCGGTGAAAGCCTCACCGACATGGAAGTTGCCGTGTACCGGAGGTGTCGGACCGCCCGAGCCGGCCGCGTTGCCCTGCTGTGAGAGCAGGTCGGGCAGGAAGTCCGCGCTCTCGGAGCGGTACTCGGCACCGATGTTGAGCTGCAGACCCGAGCTGGCGCTCGGCAGCTGCACGCCGTACTTGCCGAGGTCGCCCGTGACCGAGCCGCTCACCACGTACTCCGTCACGGTGGCATCGACCAGCAGCGGGACCGAGAGGTACTGGAGCGCGCCCGGAGTGACCCCGCCCGGTACCCAGATGTTCCACGGGACGCACTTCGGGTCGCTGCCGTTCAGCACCGAGATACAGGTCGGCGCTCCGCCGGGGCCGGGCACCACCTGCAGCGAGTTGATGATGCTCGCGTTCGACATGTAGTTCTCGTTGCCGTTCTGCGAGTCGACCGAGCTGTGCTGCGCGTAGACGTCGTACGACCAGGCGTCGTTGATGTCGCCGCGCAGGCCCGCGACCTGGTGGGCGGCGTTGGTGCTGAAGGTTGCGATACGCGGACCGCCCTCGACGTTGCGGCGCAGGATGTAGAGGAGCGATGCCGGCTCGCCGCCCGCGGGTCCGCCCGGATAGGCGAGGGTCGGATTGCCCTGTGCGGCGAGGTTCGCCGGGCTGCAGATTTGCGCCACTTCCCCGGCGGTCAACAGCGGGTCGTTACACGGAACCAGCTGGCCGTTGCCGAAGTCGCCGCTCTCGGCGATCTGCGCCTCCGAGTTGTTGCGCGTGTACATGAGCTCCATGTACGCCGTCACGTGCGAGTTGATCTCGTAGTTCACGAACGCGCCCATCGTCCAGCGCTCGTTCGGCACCTGGTAGTAATTCTCGGGGGCGAAGTTGTACAGGTCGGTGGCGGCCGAGAACGGACGGAACGCGCCGGTATTCGGGTCGACCGTGTAGTTGTAGAGCCGGTGGCCGAACGTGCTGTTGTAGGCACGGAACGAGCCGCCCCGGGACGTGGACGAGCCGCCGCACGAGAGCGTCGTAGCGCTCGCCGGACCCAAGTTACAGTTGCTGTAGTCGAAGTTCTTCTGCAGCGCCGGGCCCTGGTTGTCGTAGGTCAGGTAGGCCGTGGCATTGCCGCGGTTGTCGGCGAAGTTCGATCCCATGATGACGGATGCGTACTTGCCGAAGGCGGTGTTGACCTCGCTCGGGGGCAGCGGGTAGCCGGCCGCGGTATTGAGCGATTGGACGTAGCTGTCGCTGTTGTTGTGCTGGTTGAAGTGATACCCGGCCGTCACCTCGACACCCTCGAAGTGGGTATTGAGGACGAAGTTCACCACGCCCGCGACCGCGTCCGCTCCGTACACGGAGGAGGCGCCGCCCGTGAGGATGTCGACGCGCTCGATCAGCGGCGCGGGAATCTGGTTGATGTCCGAGTAGTTGCGCCCGTCGCCCGCGCCCGGGCCGAGGCGGCGGCCGTTGACCAGCACCAGCGTGCGCTGGTTGCCCAGGCCGCGCAGGTCGATCGACGCCGTGCCGTCGTTGCCGTTCGAGGTCGTCGAGTTCATGCCGGCGAACACCATCGGCAGATTGTTGAGGACGTCCTCAACGCGGGTCAGACCGGTCTGTGTGATGTCGGTGGCCGTGACCGTCGAGATCGGGCTGATGGCCGTCTCGTTCGGTGTCTTCAGGCGCGATCCCGTTACCACCACCTCCTGCAGAGGTGCCGCCGCAGCCTCTGCGGGCTGGGCGGGAGCTGTCTGAGCGTGCAGCGTCGTGACGCCGGCGGAGGCCGTAAGCGTCGCAAGCGCAAAACGCACAGCCTGTTGCAAGCTGCGACTGTTCGCCATGTTGTCTCCCCTAACTAGAAATGCGAATAGATCTGCGAATTATCCGGGGTGCCCTTTTGGGACCGGCCCGCATTAGAGCACCTTGACTCCGTGTTGCCAAGCAGCAGCGGGGAACGTGGACCGCTCGCGCGGGCCTTTCCCACATGGAAATAGCTCACCCCGAGTTATGTTGCAGATCTGCAACAGCCACTTGGCTCGACATTCTCCGCGCAGATATAGAGCCCTCCAGGCCCGAGTTTTTCAGCTGAACCAGCAGTTGGTCGCCACGGTGATGCGCGTGTCGCGGCCGTAGAAGGGGCTCACCTCGTGGATGACATATGACGGGAACACGACGATGTCGCCCGCCTCGAGCCGCACCTCGCGCGAGCCGGGGGCGAACTCGGCCCGCAGCGCCCGATTCCCGGCGTCCTGATAGCTGCCGGCGCCTGAGCGTGTGTCGAAGAACCTGAGGAGCCCGCTGCCCGGGTGTTCCGGCACCGCCTCCCCGGCTCGTACGCAATAGACGGCCGACCAGGAGGCGAGGGGGTGGTTGTGGGCGACGAAGGAGCCCGCGTAGCGGGTGATGTGAAACCAGGTGTGGTTGTGCATCTTGAGGCGCGCGAGCTCCGCCGGCTGCAGCGTCGAAGTGTCGAGCACCGTGCGGGCCACTGAATCCAGCATGAAGGAGCGCAGCTCCTGAACGCAGCTCTCCGGCCAGCGAAAGAGATTGAAGCGGCTCTCGAACATCTCCGCCTGAGGGATGTGGCTCGGCGTGGGGTTGCGGAACTCCTCGGTCTCCCGGGCGAGGAACAGCGCCTCGAGCTCGCGGTTGAGGCGCTCACAGGGTGCGAGGCGGCCCTCCGCGAACGGCACCGCAAAACCGGGGCGCAGCCTGAGCGTCGGACTCACCACGGGGGCGCCTCCTGCTGCCCCGGATTCGCGAAGCGGATCCGGACCCTGACCAGCACGAGGTCGCCGCCGCCTCTGTTGAGGGCGATCTCGTGCGCGAGATGCGCCGGGAACACGGCCATGGAGCCAGGCTTCGGCTGCCACAGGTGATGGCCCCCTGCGAACGGCGGGCGCAGGCACCAGGTGGTCGCGTCCGCAAACATGCCGCCGAGACGGCTCTCGTAGAGCCGCAGCACCCCGCTGTCGGCACGTCCGGAGGGTGCTGGAGGCGCGGCCACGCAGTAGATGGCGCACCAGGAGGCGAGCACCAGATTCTCGGCCGGCAGGCAGCCGTCCGCGTGAATGATCGCGAAGCGCGCGCGTGCCTGCAGCCCGAGCTGGTCGAACGCCGCCTCGGTATGAAGCGTCGTCGCCAGCACCGCGGGACACAGGCCCGCCAGCAGCTCACTGCGCAGGGCGGCGACGGTCTCGTCGGGCCAGTCGAAGAGGTCCTCGCGACTCACGTAGCACAAGGGGTCGCGCTGGCGGGCCGGGTCGCGGCGCTCCTCGGTCGCCCGGGCGGCGAGGAGCGCCGCGAGCGCGTCGTTGAGTGCGCTCTCGACGGGAAGGGCAACCTCCGCGAAGGGAGTCGCGAAGATCGGAATCAGCGAGGCGGCGGGCAGGTTCGCTGTGGCCATGGATGTTGCGGAATCCTACGGCTCCGCCAGGTAGGCCGCGAGTGCGGCGAGCTCGCGGCGGTAGTGCCGCGAGCGTCCGGAGGAGCGGCGGTAGAGCGGCTCGCGCACCTGCCACACGCTTGCCGTCTTCACCGGCCCGCCCGGCGGCGCCGGGGCGAGACACGCCTCGTCCCAGGGAAGGCCGCAGAAGGCGAGCAGCCGCTCGAGGGCCGGGCGGGGATCGGAGACGAGCGCATCGTAGTCGAAGTCGAGGATCTCATCGGGATAGAGCGCCTTCCAGTGCGCCATCAGCCGCCGGTACTCGCGGTAGTAGTGGCCGATGTCCATGAGGTCGAGCGCATAGCCCAGGTGCTGGTCGAGGTGCAGGAAGAAGACCGACAGACAGGTGTCGAGCGGGTCACGCGTGGTATGCACGATCCGCGCATGAGGAATCAGGCGCTTGATGAGTCCTATGTGCAGAAAATTGTCGGGGCGCTTGTCGGTCACATGAGCGGCCAGGGGGAAGAGCCGCGTGAGGGCGCTGAGATAATCAGATCCGAGCGCGGCGATACGGCTGTCGGAGAATGAGGCGATAGCCGCCGGGTAGGGCGCGATCTGGGTGCGCACGAGCTCAGGCAGCAGCTCGAGCTCCCCGCCGGCGGTGATCTGCGGATGGCGCGCCAGCAGCTGCTCGGCGAGCGTCGATCCTGAGCGAAACATGCCGCAGATGAATATCGGGCGCGCGCTGCCGGCCGAAGACTGCGCGAGGCCAGCCGGCGCAGGCCCCGGGAAGGCGCGCATGAGCTCCTCCGTCAGGCGCTCCTGCGCCGCGCGGTCGTAGCGCGCTATCGCGGGCTCGCTCGCGCGGCTGTCCCGGTTGGCCGCCTCATAAGCGGCGAACGCGGCGGCGTACTCGCCGGCGGAGTCGAGCGCCGCGCCGAGAGCGAATCCGAGACTGGCGCGCTCGGCAGCGGACGCTGCCTGATCGGCGAGGGCCGTACGCAGACGCGCGATCAACGGGTCATCCGGCCGTTCGACCCGATGCAGCAGCGCATAGCGCGCCAGACTCTCGTAGGAGCGGGGCTCGAGCTCGAGGATGCGCACGTAGGTGGCAAGCGCCTCCGCGCGCCGACCGAGATCCTCGTGCAGATTGGCGAGATTGCGCAGCGCGGCGAGGTAGCGTGGGTTGAGCGACAGGGCGGCGCGCAGCTCGCGCTCGGCCGCATCCGCCTGCCGGAGGTGATCGGCGAGGATGACGCCCCGGTTGAGATGCACCTCCTCGGGCTGGCGCACCCCGCGCGCGAGCGCCTGCGCGTAGGAGGCGAGCGCCGCATCGAAGTGCCCGAGTCGACGCTGCAGGAGCCCGAGGTTGTACCAGCAGTCGGGAAGATCCGGCCACTGCGCGAGCACCCGCTCATAGATCGCCGCAGCATCCCTAAGACGCCCGAGCTGCTCGAGCCGTGCGGCGTCGCGCAGCAGCGCTGCCGGATGCCCGGGCTCGCTCATGCGGGGGTCGGCGCCGCTGCCTCGTCGACCCACAGCTCGACCCGCGCGCAAGCGGCGACCGCGCGCCAGGCGGTGAGGCGCGGATCCTGCGCGAGGAGCGCGCGAGCGGCGTCGCGCTTATCCGCCCCCGCCACGACGAACAGCGGCTCGCCGACCCGCCCGAGGAGCTCCGGCGTCACGCTGACGGCCGACAGGCCGTCGGGACGGCTCACCGCGAGCGCCAGGCGGCCGCGCGAGCGCTCGAGGTCCGCGGGCCCGAACAGCGATGCCGTATGACCGTCGGCTCCGAGCCCGAGCAGGCCGAGCCCGATGGGGACCGCGGACTTCGCGAGCCCTGCGAGCTGGCGCTCGTAGTCCAACGCCGCTTCCTCGAGCGGCAGCTCGGTGCGCACGCGCAAGACGGAGGCGGGAGGGAGCGCCAAGGCCGCGAGCAGCGGCTCGATCCGGCGGTAGTTGCTCGCGGGCGAGTCGACCGGGACGTAGCGGTCGTCAGAAAAGAGGACGTGGAGCTGCGGGTTGCGCGGCACCCGCGCCCGGGAGGCGAGCGCACGGTAGGCGGGCAACGGCGTGCTGCCGCCCGAGAGCATGAGCGCGGCGGCGCCAGGAGCTGCGATGAAGCGGGCGAGGCGCTCCTCGAGCGCCGACTCGAGTGCGGCGCGGGAGGCGAAGCGGCGCGTCTCGAGCGTGGTCATGGCCCGCGCTGCTGCGCCTTGGGGCGCTCGGTGACCTTCGCCTCCACCTCGAAGGCGCTGCGGCCGCGCAGACCGCGCAAGGCGACGGTGGACCCTGGTTTCTTGCGGGCGATGCGGCCGAGGACGTCCTGCGCTCCGTGCGGGCTCACTCCATCGACTGTGAGCACAAGATCGCCCGGCAGGAGGCCCGCCTGCTGCGCGGGGCTGCCGATGTAGAGATTGGAGATCACGACCCCGCCCTGAGCGAGCCCGAGCTGCCGCGCTTGGCTCTCCGAGATGTCCTCGGTCAGGATGCCGATCCAGCCGCGGATCACCCGGCCGTGATCGACGATGTCGCCCAGCACTCCGCGCACCAGGTTCACCGGAATGGCGAAACCGATGCCCTCGACGCCGAGGCTCTTGGCAACCATCGCGGTATTGATCCCGACGAGGGCGCCCGTCGAGTCGACCAGGGCGCCGCCCGAATTGCCGCGATTGATCGGCGCGTCGGTCTGGATGAAGTCCTCGACCGGGGCGATGCCGAGCTGCGCCCGGCTCACCGCGCTCACGATCCCGTGCGTCACGGTATGCGAGAGTCCGAGCGGGTTGCCGATCGCGAGCACCACGTCCCCCACCCTGAGCTGATCGGAGCGGCCGAGCGGTGCCACGGGAAGGAACTTGAGGGCGACGCTCAGCACCGCCAGGTCCGTGTCGGGATCGCTTCCCACGACGTGCGCCTCGGCGATGCGTCCGTCGGCGAGCTGCACGCGGATCAATTCGGCGCCGGCGATGACGTGGTGGTTGGTGACGATGTGGCCCGAGTCGTCGACGATCACGCCGGAGCCGAGCGTGCGCTCGATCCGCTGCCGGTAGCGCGGCACGAATTCCCCGAACAGCTCCCCGAAGGACGGCGACAGGCGCTCGGTGACGACCCGATCGGTATATACGTTGACCACCGCCGGTGCGGCACGCTGCACCGCGTCGGCGTAGCTGACGCGCGCGGGGGTCGCGGGCGGCGGTGCTTTCGCCGGCTCCGCGGGAGGCAAGGTGGGGGCGGCGGCGGCCGCCGGGGCCGTGGGTGGCGTGCCGCGCCCGCGGATCAGGTCCGGCCGCAGCGCCACGATCAAAAATGCCAGGGCGAGCCCCCCGACAACCGAACCGGCCACGAAGGTGAGTCCGCGGCCCAGATGCTCGAGCATTACGACTCCGGGAAAGCCTCAACTCCTCGCCCGCCGCGCGCTCGCGCGGCTCTGGGGTGCGCCGGGGAGGCATGTTCGTTTGTGTATAATGCGCCGCCCCCCGCAAGGTACGAAACTGCACCATGCGCAGTCCGCTTGGTGAGCGATGCGCCACGAAGCTGCGGCGGGGGTGTCATACAGCGGGAGAGTGGTGAGATGGCGGATCACGCAGGCGTCGCCGGCGGCGACGAGGTCGACCTGAGCCGGCGCAAGTTTCTCACCCGCGCCACGATAGCCACCGGGGCGGTCGGCGCGGCGTTCGCCGCGATACCCTTCATCGAGTCGTGGACTCCATCGGAGACGGCGCGCGCGCTCGGCGTCCCGACCGAGCTCGACATCTCCAAGCTCGAGGCGGGGCAGATGACCACCACCGTGTGGCGGCGCTCGCCGATCTACGTCGTGCGCCGGACGCCCGACATGGTGGCGCGCATCGCCGGTCACGACACAGACCTCAAGGACCCGAACTCCGATCACTCCGACCAGCCTTCCTACGCGAAGAACCCGCTGCGCGCGCGCAGCGCCGAATTCCTGGTGCTGGTCGGCACCTGCACGCACCTCGGTTGTCTCCCCAAGCAGCGCTTCGCCGCCGGAGAGCTCTACCCCTCCTGGCCCGGCGGGTTCTTCTGCCCCTGCCACGGCTCGCGCTTCGATCTCGCCGGGCGCGTGTTCGCCGGCTCGCCCGCCTCGATCAATCTGCGGGTGCCGCCGTACTCCTACCCCAAGGAGCATCTGCTGCTGGTCGGAGCCGACGAGAAGGGAGCCGCCACGTGACCGTGAAGACCGCGACGGGTGCGGCCGCTCCCATGCCGAAGGCCGGTGCCCCGAAGAAGGGCTTCCGCGCCTGGCTCAACAAACGCATGCCGGTGGACGAGTTCCTCGCCAGCCAGGTCACCGAGTACTACGCGCCGAAGAACTTCAACGTCTGGTATTACTTCGGCTCAATCGCGCTCGTGGTGCTGGTGCTGCAGCTCGTGAGCGGCATCTTCCTCGCCATGTTCTACAAGCCGGGCGAGGCGACGGCGTTCGACTCCGTGCAGTTCATCATGCGCGAGGTCGACTGGGGATGGCTCATCCGCTACCTGCACTCGAGCGGCGCCTCCTTCTTCTTCATCCTCGTGTACCTGCACATGTTCCGCGCCTTCCTGTACGGCTCGTACAAGGCGCCGCGCGAGCTCCTCTGGCTGCTCGGCATGCTCGTGTACCTCGCGCTGATGGCCGAGGCCTTCATGGGCTACGTGCTGCCCTGGGGCAACATGTCGTTCTGGGGCGCGCAGGTGATCGTGAATCTCTTCGGCACCATCCCCGGCATCGGCCCGGACCTCGTGCTGTGGATCCGCGGCGACTACGGCATCGCCGATGCGACCTTGAATCGCTTCTTCTCGCTGCACGTCGCGGCGCTGCCGCTCGCGCTGATCGGGCTCGTGGCGCTGCATCTCGTGGCGCTGCACGAAGTGGGCTCGAACAATCCCGACGGCATCGAGATCAAGGAGAAGGTCGGCGCCGACGGCAAACCGCTCGACGGCATCCCGTTCCATCCTTATTACACGGTGAAGGACTTCGTCGGCATCGCCGTGTTCCTGGTGCTGCTCGCCATCACGGTGTTCTTCGTGCCGACCCTGGGCGGGTTGTTCCTCGAGGCGCCGAACTTCGAGCCGGCGAACCCCATGTCGACACCCGAGCACATCGCGCCGGTGTGGTACTTCACCCCCTTCTACGCGATCCTGCGGGCGGTGCCGGACCAGCGCATGGGGGCGCTCCTCATGCTGATCGCGGTGATGGCGTTCCTGTTCGTGCCGTGGCTCGACCGCTCGCCGGTGAGGTCGATGCGCTACCGCGGCTGGCTGTCGCGCTCGGCGCTGGCGATCTTCGCGGTGAGCTTCGTGGTGCTCGGCTACCTCGGCATGCAGCCGGCGGAGGGCCTGTATGTGCTGCTGGCGCGCATCTTCGCGGCACTGTACTTCGCTTTCTTCTTCCTCATGCCGCTCTACACGTGGCTCGATCCGGTGAAGCCCGTGCCCGAAAGGGTCGTCTACCATGCGCACTGAGGCACTGCTCGCCGCAGCGTTGCTGACGATCGCGGCCTGCGCGTCGCAGCGGCTGCCGGCGGCCGAGGAGGGCGGCGGCAAGTTCGGCGCCGACTGGGACAGCTGGCGCGCCGGTACCAGCGTCTCGGACCTCGCGTCCGTACAGCGCGGCGCACGCAACTTCGTGAGCTACTGCCGCGGCTGTCACTCGCTGAAGTACGAGCGCTGGTCGCGCCTCGGTGCGGACCTGAAGATCCCGCCGCAGCTGCTCGAGAAGGAGCTGGTGCCGCCGGGAGCCAAGGCAACCGACTACATCCAGACGGCCATGCCCTCCGCCGACGCCGAGGCCTGGTTCGGCAAGGCGCCGCCGGATCTGTCGCTGATGGTGCGGGCACGCGGCACGGACTACATCTACCAGTACCTCACGACCTTCTACGTCGATCCGAGCAGGCAGACCGGCGCCAACAACCTGCGCTATCCGTCGACCGCCATGCCGCACGTACTCTCCGAGCTCGAGGGACTGAAGCGTGCCGAGTTTCGCACCGTGCTGCACCACGCTCCCGGCGGCGCGCTGACCGAGGAGCAGGTGTTCGACCACTTCGAGCCGGTCGCGCCCGGGCGCCTCGCGCTCACCGAGTACGATGGCTTCGTGCGCGACACGGTGAACTTCCTCGACTACGTGAGCGAGCCGACCCAGCTCGAGCGGCGCTCGCTCGGCGTGTGGGTGGTGCTGTTCCTGCTGGTGTTCAGCTGGCTGGCCCTGCTGGTGAAGCGCGAGTACTGGAAAGACGTTCACTGAGCGCGGACGGCTGTCGCGGGAGCGGAGCGTGTCGAGCAGACGATCCATCATGACCTTGTTCTCCGCACCCGATGACCCGTGGAGTCACCGGACGCGCATCGTGCTGGCCGAGAAGGGCATCAGCATCGATATCGTGAGCGTCGAGGCCGGCCGCTTTCCCGAGGACCTGCTCGACCTGAATCCCTATCACAGCGTGCCGACGCTGGTGGACCGCGACCTGGTGCTGTACGACTCGCGGGTGATCATCGAGTATCTCGACGAGCGCTTTCCGCACCCGCCGCTCATGCCGGTCGACCCGCTGACGCGCGCGCAGTTTCGCCTGGCGCTCTATCGCATCGAGCGCGACTGGTACTCGGTCGCCAAGCAGATCGATCAGGAGCCCGACAAGAAGCAGGCGGTGAAGCTGAAGAAGATCCTGCGCGACACGATCCTGCAGAGCACCGAGTTGTTCAAGATCAAGCCCTTCTTCCTGTCCGACGAGTTCTCGCTGGTGGATGCGACCATCGCCCCGGTGCTGTGGCGGCTGCCGCATTACGAGATCGACCTGCCGCCGCAGGCGCAACCGATCGAGAAGTACATGCAGCTGGTGTTCGCGCGCCCGGCGTTCCGCGAGGCCCTCACCGACAGGGAGCAGGAGATGAGGCTGCTGCGCTGACCATGACCCGGGCGTTACCGAAGCGTCCGTACCTGCTGCGCGCCATGCATCAGTGGATCACGGACTGCGGCAACACTCCGCACGTGATCGTCGATGCCGGACACGAGGGCGCCGAGCTGCCGCGCGCCTACGTCAAGGACGGCAAGATCGTGCTCAATCTGAGCGAGAGCGCCACGCAGCGCCTGCGGCTCGGCAACGACGACGTGGAGTTCGACGCGCGCTTCGCCGGAGTGGTGCACCACGTGCGGTTTCCGGTGAGCGCGGTGCTCGGCGTCTACGCGCGCGAGACCGGCGAGGGCATGGTATTCACGGAGCAGGATCTCGGTCCCGAGCCGCCCAAGCGCCCGACCCCGGCGGAGGAGGGCGGCGCGCGCCGCCCACAGCTGAAGGTCGTGAAGTAACCAGCGTCTTTCCGGCGCGTCTTCGCGCCAGCTGCATGTACGCGGCTCGCGTCCGAACCGCGTAGATCCCGCGCGTAGCGCGTAAAAAGAGTCGGCCTGTAAGCCGGGTTCTGTCGAGGGCAATCATTCCTCTGGGATCCACGTCGCCGTGGACCTCTAGCGGCCTACCCGGAAGCGCGCGCGGATCGGCGCTGCGCGTCGCCGTTGAAGGCGCGCGCGGCTTCCCTATTTGGCCTTGCTCCAGGTGGGGTTTACCGTGCCGTCGCGTGTTGCCACCGACGCGGTGCGCTCTTACCGCACCGTTTCACCCTTGCCGGTCCCGTGAGGGACTTGGGCGGTCTGCTCTCTGTTGCACTTTCCGTGGGCTCGCGCCCCCCAGGCGTTACCTGGCACCCGATCCGCCGGAGCCCGGACTTTCCTCCACC
>DATKLG010000003.1:0-38072 GCA_035542535.1 Steroidobacteraceae bacterium | reverse complement strand
GCGCTGCTGCTCGCGGCCGCAGTGCCGCCCGCCGTAGCCGCCGCGGATGCCCCCACGCCCGCCTACGCGCAGGGCGCCGCGAGCTTCCAGGCGAACTGCGCCGTCTGTCACGGCCCGGCCGGCGGCGGGCTGCCTTCGCTCGCGCCACCCCTCCTCTCTTATCCGGCTCGCTACGCGGGGAGCGCCGAGGGACGACGGCAGCTCGCGCTGACGGTCCTCTACGGCATGTACGGCGACGTCGCCGTCGAAGGCAAGCACTATGCCTTCCGCATGCCGGACTTCGGCCAGCTCGACGACGCGACGCTCGCAGCGTTGCTCAACTTCGTGGTGTTCGATCTCGGGCACGCGGCGCCGGCCATTGCGCCACTCGCACCCGCGGAGATCGCCGCCGAGCGCGCGCATCCGCTCGATGGTGCGGCGGTGCGTGAGCACCGCAAGACGGTAGCACCCGAGGAGCCCTGAGCGTGCGCCGGAGGCTGCTACCGGCCGCCGCGCTCGTGGCCGCAGCCGCGCTGGCGCGCGCAGCGCCCGCCAGTCCGCAGCAGGACTACATCCTCTACTGCATGGGCTGTCACGGCAGCGAGGCGCAGGGAGTTGCGGGGAAAGTCCCGCCGCTCGCCGGCTCCGTCGCACTCTTCATGCGCAGCCCCGAGGGGCGCAACTACGTGCTGCGGGTCCCCGGCGCCGCCAGCTCCGCGCTCGGCGATGCGCAGCTCGCCGCGGTGCTCAACTGGCTGGCGGAGCGCTTCCCGCCTGCGGAGCGTCTGCCCACGGTCGGTGCGCCGTTCACCGCCGCGGAGGTGAGCGAGCTGCGCCGCGCGCCGCTCGCGGACGTCCGGGAGCGGCGCCGCGAGGTGGTGCGCTCGCTCGCCGCCAGCGGTCCGGCGCCGCCTGCGGAGTACTGACCCGCACCCCGGAGCGGCTTGCGCGCCCGCCGCGCTACTGGCGGAAGATGAGCGTGACGCCGATGGTGCGCGGCCGGAAGGTGTACTGGCGCTCCAGCCGGCTGTTGCCGTCGCCCGGATTGATCGACCAGTTGTAGTCGGTGACGGGATGCACGTTCGCCAGGTTGTCGCAGAAGGCGGCCACCGACCACGGTCCGAACTGCATCCCGCCGCGCAGGCTCATGAACGACGTCCCCGGCAGCACGTAGCTATTCGGGTCGAACTGCAGCGTGTTCGGATCCTGCGCGGCACTCGCCCACTTGGCGCGGCCCTGGTACTCGTAGTCGAAGCGCACGAAGCTGTCGTGCTGCATGAGGTTGAAGCGGTACTCGAGTCCTGCGGAGACGGTCACCGGAGCGGTCGGCTGCCCTCCGCCGGTCTCGCTGCTCTGCGAGACGATCGCGTTTCCATCGGCGACGACGGGCGTCAGCGAGCAGGTGCCGTCCGGCGCCGTGCCCGCCGGGCACGCCGGGCTGAGCCTCGAGTCCTGGGTGTAGCGGGCATCGGTGTAGCCCGCGGCGAGCTCCAGGGTGAGTGAGTCGGTGAGGGAGGCGTCCAGCTGCAGGTCGATGCCCTTGGAGACCGCTGCGCCGAGATTGTCGATGAAGGAGATCTGGCAGATCGGCGGCACCACCACCTGCTGGATGTCGTTCCACTTGATGTAGTAGATGCTGCCGGCGATGCGCACGCGGTTGCCGATGTTGTTCTTCGTGCCGACCTCGAAGCTGTCGACGGTATCGGACTTGTAGGTGTTCGGCGCGTTCGCGATGCCGAAATTGAAGAAATCCTGCTGACAGGCCGCGAACGGCAGCGGATTGTTGGCGCCGCCCGGGCGGTAGCCCTTGGCGTAGGTCGTATAGAGCATGTTGTTGGGATCGATCTGGTACTGCAGGCTCACCTTGGGCGTGAACGAGTTCTCCGAGTTGTCGCCCGAGCCGGTGGTCGACGGCCCGAACAGCTGCGGACCGCCGGTAAAGGTATCGAACGAATACTTGTTCTTGGAGAAACGGGCCCCGGCGGTCAGCTTGAGCTGCTCGGTGAGGCCGTAGGTCAGCTCGCCGAACAGCGCGTACTGCTCGTCCTTGGCGTGGGTCTGCAGAAAGTACGAGTCGGTGGGATAGGCCGGGTCGTAGCCGACGCCGAAGACGTCGACGATGTTCGGATCGCCGATCAGGGCGTTCTGCAGCTCCGAGAGCAGCGGGTCGTGGATCTGCTCGAGGTAGCTCTGGCGGTTCTCGCTGAAAAACAGGCCCGTGGTCCACACCAGGCGCGCGTTCGGATCGCTCGACTGCAGGCGGAACTCCTGGGTGATGTTGATCTGGCCGTTGTCGACCGTCGAGGGCGACACGTAGTCGAGGGCGCCGGTCGGCAGGTGGATGCCGGTGCCATCGATCAGGGGGTACTGCGCCCCGGTCGGATACGGCGGCAGGAAGGCGTACAGCTGGTAGAAGCCGAGGTTGTAGATCGTGCCCTCGTAGCCATCCTGGTTGGTGCGGTCGTAGTAGGAGGTGTTGGAGATGAACTGCGCGGACCCCAGATCGCCCGTGATCTTGAGCGAGGTGAGGTAGAACTTGTCCGGCACGTGGCGCTGCGACGGATTGGCATTGACGAAGTCATTGTTCGAGGGGTTCGAGTACAGCGGCCAGTAGTTGTTGATGTCGTTGCGCTTCGAGTCCTGATAGTAGATCGCCGGCGTGACCTGCCAGTTCGCATTGGGCGCCCAGAGGAAGGCGAGCCGCCCCAGATAGTTGTCGACGTAGTTGGCGTTGCGCTCCGTGGACGCCAGCGTCACCGGATTGATGTCGTCGATCCAGCCGCCATCATGCCGGTACCAGAGGGTGAGGCGCACTCCCACACTGCCCTCGACCAGTGGCCCGCCGACCGCAAAGCCCGCCTCATAGCTCGGAGTGCCGCCCTCGGTCGTGGCGAGCTCCGCGCGGCTGTAGATGCTGTTAGAAGTGAGGCTCGGCTGCGTGGTGATGTAGCGGACGGTACCGCCCTCGGAGCCGGACCCGAACAGGGTTCCCTGCGGGCCGCGCAGCACCTCCACGCGCGCGATGTCGAAGGACTTCGGCAGCGCCTCGTCGGGGTTGAAAGCGAGCGCGCGCATCTGGATCGGCGTGTCGTCGAGGTAGATGCCGGTGGTGCCGGCGCCGCCCGTGCCGGAGATGCCGCGGATCGAGATGTTGTTGGTGCCGGAGCTGTCGAAATTCACTCCCGGCGTGAAGCGGGCGACCTCGGAGAAGTCCTTGATGCCCCGATCGTCGAGGCCCTCCTGGGTGAGCGCACTGACGCTGATCGGCACCTTGCTGAGGCTCTGCTCGCGGCGCGTCGCCGTGACGACCACTTCCTGCAGCGCGCCGGGGGACGCGGCTTGCTCAGTGGGTTGGGCCGGCTGCTGCTCGTCGGCCCAGACCGTGGCGCCGCCGCAAGCCAGAGCCGCCGCTACCAGCCGCGCGCCCACACGCGCGCCCATGGAGACGTACCGCTGATTGCGCCGCATGGAACCTCCCCTCAGGACAAATCGTTGTTGGATCGCCACACCTCGGTGCGGCACGCTGCTTCACAAGGTAGCGCGGCGGCGGCGCGCCGGCAACGGCTCCGGTAGCGGCGCCCGTTCGCGGTGCGTCGCACGCGCCCGGCGCACCCCAAGTGTGCGGCCGCGGGCGTGCTGCCGCGCTAGCGCTGCGCTCCCGACACGACGCGCTCCGAGGCGGCGCGCACCGTCTCGAGCAGCACCGGCGCCAGCTGCGCGCGCAGTTCGGTGAGCGTCCAGCGGCTGCTCGGCGCAGACACATTCACCGCGGCGACCGGCAGACCGTCGCCGCCGAGCACCGCTGCCGCGATCGTGAGGTCGCCGCGGAAGCATTCCTGGTTCGACCAGGCGTAGCCGGTGGTGCGCGCCGCGCGGATACGCCGCAGGATCTCGCCCGGCCGGGTGAGCGTGTAGGGCGTCAGGGCGCGCAGCCGCGAGCGTCGCAGGATGCGGCGCATGGCCGGCGGCGGCAATGCCGCCAGATAGGCCCGGCCCGAGGCCGTGCAGTACATGGGGAGCCGATGACCGACCGGCATATGAATGAGGAAGCGCTTGCGACTCGGAAAGCGCGCGACGAACACCATGTCGGTGTCGTCGGGCTCGGACAGGCTCACCGACTCGCCACTCGCCTGGCTGAGAGCGACGAGATGCCGCGTCGCCTGCTCGAGGAGCGCGTGACCCGTGAGGTAAGCATGCGAGAGCGACACGGTGCGCGGCGTGAGTGCCCAGCGCCGGGCGCGCGCATCGCGCCGCAGGTAGCCGAGCCGCGCCAGGGTGTGCGTGCAGCGCTGCGCCGAGCTCATCGTCATGCCTGCGCACGCGGCGAGCTCGGCCAGACTGAGCGCCCGCCGCCCGCCGCCGAAGGTCTCGAGCAGCGCAAGCGCCTTGCCAACCGAGCTGTTGAACAGCGGGTCGCGTCCCGGCGGCCGCTTGCGCGGCAAACGCTTCATTTGCGGCGCAGCATACGGCTATCGATTATCGATGGTCTAGCGCGTGAGCCGCGCGAGCCCGCCGAGCCACGGCTGCAACGCCTGCGGCACGTCCACCGAGCCGTCCTCGTTCTGGTAGTTCTCGAGCAGCGCCACCAGCGTGCGCCCCACCGCGAGCCCGGAGCCGTTGAGCGTATGCACCGCTTCCGGCTTCTTGTCGAGCGGATTGCGCCAGCGTGCCTGCATGCGCCGCGCCTGGAAGGCCTCGAAGTTGCTGCACGAGGAGATCTCCCGATAGCGCTCCTGCGACGGCAGCCACGCCTCGAGATCGTAGGTCTTGGCGGAGCCGAAGCCGGTGTCGCCCGCGCACAGCGCGACTTTGCGGTACGGGATTGCGAGGCGCTGCAGGATGGTCTCGGCGTGACCGGTGAGCTCCTCGAGCGCCGCGTAGGAGTCCGCCGGGCGCACGATCTGCACCAGCTCGACCTTGTCGAACTGGTGGTTGCGGATCATGCCGCGGGTGTCCTTGCCGGCCGCCCCCGCCTCCGAGCGGAAGCACGGCGTGTGCGCGACGAACCTGAGCGGCAACTGTTCCGCCGCCAGGATCTGCTCGCGCACGAGGTTGGTGACCGGCACCTCGGCGGTCGGAATGAGGTGGAAATCCTGCTCGCCACGAACCGCGAACAGATCCTGCTCGAATTTCGGCAGCTGCCCCGTGCCGACGAGTGCCGGGGGCTGCACCATGTAGGGCACGTACACCTCGGTGTAGCCGTGCTCGCGCGTATGCAGGTCGAGCATGAACTGCGCGAGCGCCCGATGCAGCCGTGCGACCGCACCGCGCATCACCACGAAGCGCGCTCCGGAGATGCGGGCCGCCGCCTCGAAGTCGAGGCCGCCGAGACGCTCTCCGATCTCCACATGGTCGCGCGCCTTGAAGTCCAGACGGCGCGGCTCGCCCCAACGGCGCACTTCGGCATTGGCGCGCTCATCGCTGCCGTCGGGGACCGAGGAGTGCAGCAGGTTCGGGAGGCCCAGCTGCCACTGCTCGAGCTCCAACTGCACGGCGGTGAGCTGGCTCTCCGCGGCGGCGAGCTCGCCGGTGAGCGCCTCGCCGCGGGCGATCAGCGCCGCGGCGTCCTCGCCGCGCCCCTTGGCCATGCCGACCGCCTTGGCGTTGGCGTTGCGCTCGGCGCGCAGCCGATCGACCTCGACAGCCCAGGGCTTGCGCTTGTCCTCCAGCGCCTTCAGCGCCTCGACGTCCAGCCGGTAGCCGCGGCGCGCGAGGTTGCGGGCGACTTCCTCCGGCTCGTTGCGCAGTAGCTTCGGATCGATCACTCGTTGCCTTTCGATGCGGCTGGCCGGCTGCGCAGGCGAGCGAGCGCCTCGGCGATCTTGAGCTCGAGTCCGCGCGGCACCGGGCGATAGTATCGCCGATCCGGCAGGCCGTCCGGCAGATAGCGCTCGCCGCTGGCGAAGGCGCCCGGCTCATCGTGCGCATAGCGGTAGTCGCGCCCGTAGCCGAGCTCCTTCATCAGCCGCGTCGGCGCGTTGCGCAGCTTCAGGGGCACCTCCAGCGTGCCGAACTCGGCCACGTCCGCCATGGCCTCGCTCATCGCCACGTACACCGCGTTGCTCTTCGGCGCGCATGCCAGGTACACGACCGCAGTGGCGAGCGCCAGCTCGCCCTCCGGGGAGCCGAGCCGCTCGTAGGCCTCCCAGGCATCGAGGGTGAGCGCGAGCGCGCGCGGATCGGCGAGCCCCAGCTCCTCGCTCGCCATGCGAACCACCCGCCGCGCGATGTAGCGCGGGTCGCAGCCGCCATCGAGCATGCGGCACAGCCAGTAGAGGGCCGCATCGGGGTCTGAGCCGCGTGCCGCCTTGTGCAGCGCCGAGATCTGCTCGTAGAACTGGTCTCCGCCCTTGTCGAAGCGGCGATGCCCCCCGCCGGCCACCTCGCGCGCCAGCGCCGCATCCAGCGTGTGGGGGGTAGCGCCGGCCTGCGCCAGGCCGGCCGCCAGCTCGAGCATGTTGAGCGCCCGCCGCGCATCCCCGTCGGCCGCCTGCGCAATCAGCTCGAGCGCCTCCGGCTCCGCCGCGAGCTGCTCGCGGCCGAGTCCGCGCTCCTCGTCGGTGAGCGCGGCGCGCAGCACGGCACGCAGATCCTCGGGCGTCAGCGCCTTCAGCACGTAGATCCGCGCGCGCGACAGCAGCGCGCTGATCACCTCGAACGAGGGGTTCTCGGTGGTCGCACCGACGAAGGTCAGCGTGCCGTCCTCGAGGTACGGCAGGAAGGTGTCCTGCTGAGCCTTGTTGAAGCGATGCACCTCGTCGAGGAACAGCAGCGTCGGACGGCCATCGGCGGCGCGCGCGCTACGTGCGCTCTCGACCGCCGCGCGGATGTCCTTGACTCCGGCCATCACGGCCGACAGCGGAATGAATTGCGCGTCGGCGGTGCGCGCGATGAGGCGCGCCAGCGTCGTCTTGCCGGTCCCCGGCGGGCCCCACAGGATGAGGGAATGCAGGTGACCTGAGCCGATGCTCTCGCGCAGCGGCTTGCCCGGCGCGAGCACGTGTTGCTGCCCGATGAACTCATCGAGCGTGCGCGGCCGCATGCGATCGGCGAGCGGCCGGAACTCGGCCACGGCGGCGCTCATTTGCGCGGCGTGCCGATCACGTCGGCGCCTGGCGGCGGGGTAAAACTCACCTCGGCGACGCGCACCGGAGTGTTGCGCTCGATCCGGTCGAATATCACCGTCGCGGTCTGGTCGAGCTTGTCCTCGAGGATCATGCGCTTGAGCTCGCCATGATCGAAGCCGAACAGCGCGGCGCGAAAGTCCGCCGCGGCGCCGTTCGGCTCGACCAGTACCCAGTCGAGCCCGAGCCGCTCCCCGGCCGGGGAGATCGTGAAGCTCTTGCGCACGTCGACCGCGCCCGCCAGCAGCATGGCCGGCGTCGCCGACAGCGCCGCATCGACCGGCTTCACGGTTACCTGCGCCAGGTCGCGGTCGTAGAACCAGAGATTCCGTCCGTCGCACACCATGAGCTGGCCGGCGCTGTGCGCGGCGGTATCCGGGGCGGCGCTCTGCGGGTGGATCTCCCAGCTGAACCTGCCCGGGCGCTGCACGATGATGCTGCCGGTGGAGCGATCGATCTCGCGTCCCTGGCCGTCGGCGAGGGTCTGCACGAAGCTCGCGCGCAGCGTCCTCAGGTTGTCGAGATAGGCATCGAGCTGCGTCGGCTGCGCTGCCGCCGCCGGGGTTGCGGTCGGCGCCGGAGCGGCCGCGGGCGGCGCCGCGGCGGCGGCCGCCGCCAGCAGCGCGAGCGTCACGCTCGCGGATATTCTTCTATACACGGTCAGTCCTCCGGCGGTGCCGGCGCGAGCACGTCGCGGGCGCCGTTGGCCTGCAGCGGGCCGACCAGCCCGGCGAGCTCCATCGCCTCGAGCAGCCGCGCCGCGCGGTTGTAGCCGATCTTGAGCCGCCGCTGCACGTAGGAGATCGACGGCTTGCGCTCGGTGGTCACGATACGCACCGCCTCGTCATAGAGCGGATCCTGCTCGGCATCACCGCCGCCGCCACCGCCGTCCGCTTCCTCCTCCCCCGAGATGCCGGGGATCGGTCCGCGCGGCCCCGACAACACCTCGTCGATGTAGTTCGGTGGCAGGGGCGACTTCAGCGCGTCCACCACCCGGTGCACTTCCTGATCCGACACGAACGCCCCGTGCACGCGCGTCGGCATCGAGGTGCCCGGCGGCAGGTACAGCATGTCGCCGTGTCCGAGCAGCGTCTCCGCACCCATCTGATCGAGGATGGTGCGCGAGTCGACGCGCGCCGAGACCTGGAAGGCGATGCGGCAGGGTATGTTCGCCTTGATGAGCCCGGTGATCACGTCCACCGACGGCCGCTGCGTCGCGAGCACCAGGTGAATCCCCGAGGCGCGCGCCTTCTGCGCCAGGCGCGTGATCAGCTCCTCGACCTTCTTGCCGACGATCATCATGAGGTCGGCGAACTCGTCGACGATGACCACGATGAACGGCAGCGGCGTGAGATCGAGGATCTGCGTCTGGTCGATGGTGGGATCGTTGGCGGCGCGCAGCATCATCACCGGATCGCGAATCGGCTTGCCGGAGTCGATCGCCTCCTTGACGCGGCGGTTGAAGCCGGCGATGTTGCGCACGCCGAGCGCCGCCATCAGCTGGTGCCGCCGGTCCATCTCCGCGACGCACCAGCGCAGCGCGTTCGAGGCCTGCTTCATGTCGGTGACCACCGGCGCCAGCAGGTGCGGAATCCCCTCGTAGACCGAGAGCTCGAGCATCTTCGGATCGATCATGATCAGCCGCACGTGCTCGGCGGTCGACTTGTAGAGCAGCGACAGCACCATCGCATTGAGCGCCACCGACTTGCCGGAACCGGTCGTGCCGGCGATCAGGAGGTGCGGCATGCGCGTCAGATCCGCGACCACCGGCTGGCCGCCGATGTCCTTACCGAGCGCGAGCGACAGCGGCGAATGCATCTCGTCGTAGGCCCGCGAGCGGATGATCTCCCCGAGCGTGACGATCTCGCGCTTCTCGTTGGCGATCTCGAGTCCCATGACGCTCTTGCCGGGAATCACTTCCACGACGCGCACCGACAGCACCGAGAGCGCCCGTGCCAGATCCTTGGCGAGCGCCGTAATCTGGCTCGCCTTGACCCCCGGCGCCGGCCGCAGCTCGAAGCGCGTCACGACCGGCCCCGGCTGCACGGCCACCACCTCGGCGTCGATGCCGAAGTCCTTGAGCTTCATCTCCACCAGACGCGACAGCGCCTCGAGCGCCTCCGCCGAATAGAGCGGCTCGCGCGCCGGAGGATCGTCGAGGAGCTTCAGCGGCGGCAGCTCGTTCGCCTTCGGGGGGTCGAACAACGGCACCTGCCGCTCGCGCTCGACGCGGGCGCTCTTCTCGACCACCGGCAGCGGCGGCTCGATGCGCGGCGGGGCGCGCGTGGCCGACTTCTTCTGCTCGCTCTCCACCGCCTCCTTGCGTGCCTGGCGCCGCTCGCGCCCCTCGGCCACGTCCCGGCGCGAGAGCCAGCGCGCCCGCACCCAGCCGATCGTGGCCCAGGTGAGCGCCCCGAGGCGATCCATGACCTGCAGCCATGACACGTGGAAGGCCACCGACACTCCCGCCATCCAGGCGGCGAGCAGCAGCAGCGTCGCCCCGAGAAAATCCAGCCACGCGGCCAGGCCGCGCCCGACCAGTCCGCCGACCACGCCGCCCGCGGTCTGCCGCAGCACGCCGGCCTGCCAGTGGAGGGTCGTGAGTCCGCAGCTCGCCGCGAGCAGCAGCAGGAAACCGGCGGCGCGTACTGCGGTATTCATGCGCGAAACGCTCACGCCCTGCACGCGGCGCTGCAGTCCCCAGGCCGCGAGCGCCAGCACCACCGGCAGCAGGAACGCCGGCCACCCGAACAGGAAGAACAGCACGTCGGCGAGCCACGCCCCCGCGACGCCGATTCGGTTGTGGATCGGGGCTGCGCTGCCGGTATAGGAGAAGCCGGGATCGTCGGGGCTGTAGCTCACCAGGGCCATGAACAGCGTGAGCGCGACGATGCCGAGCGCGATCACGGCGCTCTCGCGCAGCGCCCGGGACACCGCCGCGGTCAGGCGGGAGCCGTTGCGCGCCTGGACCTGGGTCTCAGCCAATTCTCACCGCCCCATCTTAAGATAGACGGCCCGCATTATAGGGCTTGGTACCATGCACCGATGGCACAGATGACCGCGCCGAAAACCAAGCACAGCCGCTTGATAATCCTGGGATCAGGGCCTGCCGGCTACAGCGCCGCGGTGTATGCCGCGCGCGCCAACCGCGCACCGCTCCTGATCACCGGGATGGCGCCGGGCGGACAGCTCATGACCACGACCGACGTCGACAACTGGCCGGGGGACGTCGAAGGCCTGCAGGGTCCGGCTCTCATGGAGCGCATGCGGCGGCACGCCGAGCGCTTCGCCACCGAGATCGTGAACGACCACCTGGTATCGGTCGATCTGTCGGCACGGCCGCTGTCCCTCACCGGCGAGGCTGCCCGCTACACCTGCGATGCGCTCATCATCGCCACCGGCGCCAGCGCCCGCTACCTCGGTCTCCCGTCGGAGGAGCAGTTCCGCGGCCGCGGGGTGTCGGCCTGCGCCACCTGCGACGGCTTCTTCTTCCGCGATCAGCGCGTCGCCGTGGTCGGCGGCGGCAACACCGCGGTCGAGGAGGCGCTGTACCTCGCGCACATCGCCCGGCACGTGACGCTGGTACACCGGCGCGACAAGCTGCGCGCCGAGAAAATTCTGCAGGACCGGCTGTTCCGCGAGGTTGAGGCCGGCAAGATGTCGGTGGTCTGGAACCACACGGTGGATGAAGTGCTCGGCAACGAGCAGGGCGTGAACGGCGTGCGCCTGCGCGCGCTGCCGGCCGGCGCGCTGCAGACGCTTCAGGTCAGCGGGCTGTTCGTCGCCATCGGCCACACACCCAACACCGCCCTCTTCGACGGACAGCTTGCCATGCGCGGCGGCTACCTCAGCGTCAAGAGTGGCCTCGACGGCGATGCGACCGCCACCAGCGTTCCGGGAGTGTTCGCGGCGGGCGATGTCGCCGATCACGTCTACCGTCAGGCGGTCACCTCGGCGGGCTCGGGCTGCATGGCCGCGCTCGACGCCGACCGCTACCTCGAGACGCTCGACGCCCGCGGCCGCTCCTGAGGAGCCATGCCCGCGCCCATGCCCGCCGACCGGATCGAGTTCCACTCGAGCATCGATCAACTCGAGGCGCGCGAGTGGAACGCGCTCACGAACGGCGCAAACCCGTTCGCGCGCCACGAGCTGCTGGCCGCGCTCGAGCACACCGGTTGCGTCGGCCCTGGCACCGGCTGGGAGCCGCGCTACCTGGCGTTGCGCGACGGCTCGGGCCTGGCCGCGGCGGCCGCGACCTTCGTCAAGAGCCATTCCTACGGCGAGTTCGTGTTCGACTTCGCCTGGGCGCAGGCCTATGAGCGCCTCGGACGCCGCTATTACCCGAAGCTCACGCTCGCGACCCCGTTCACTCCTGCGACCGGGCCGCGGCTACTGGTGCGGCCGGGGCTCGATCGGGCGAGCTGGGCTGCACGACTGCTCGGCGCACTCGAGCAGGACTGCACCGCGCACGGTCGCTCGGGCGTGCACGCGCTGTTTCTCGACGAGCCCGCGCGCGCGGCTTGCTCCGCCCAAGGCTGGCTGCTGCGACGCGACTGCCAGTTCCACTGGAGCAACCGCGGCTACGCCAGCTTCGAGGACTACCTCGAGTCATTCACCGCCGAGAAGCGCAAGAAGGCGCGGCGCGAGCGCCGGCGGGTCGCCGAGAGCGGGGTGCGGTTCGAGACGCGCTTTGGCGGCGAGCTCGATCCAGCGCTGATCGAGCGCATCTACGCCCTGCACCGCGACACCTTCTTACGCCATGGACACGAGCCTTATCTGACTCCGGAGTTCTTCACCGAGATCGCGCAGCGGCTGCCGGGCTCGCTCATGGTGAAGCTCGCCGTACAGGGACGCACGGTAGTCGCGGTGGCGATCTTCTTCTGGTGCGCCGAAGCGCTCTACGGCCGCTACTGGGGCGCCGCCGCCGACTACCACAGCCTGCACTTCGAGGCCTGCTACCACCAGGGGATCGAGTTCTGCATCGAGCGCGGCATCCCGCGCTTCGAGCCCGGAACCCAGGGCGAGCACAAGGTGAGCCGCGGTTTCGAGCCGCAGCTCACCTGGTCGGCGCATTTCATCGCCGACCGCCAGTTCCGCAGCGCCCTCGCCGCCTACCTCGAGCGGGAGGCGGCGGCGGTCGAGAGCTACGCGCTCGAGGTGCAGCAGCACGTTCCTTATCGCGGGCGGCATGCCGCGCGCTGACGGCGCCATGAAGACCGTCACCTGGCTCTCGGCGCACGATGCGCCCGAATGGTTCCCGCCGCCCGAGCAGGCACTCGAGGATCCCCCGGGCCTGCTCGCCGCGGGCGGTGATCTGTCGCCGGCGCGGCTGCTCGCCGCGTACCGGCGCGGCATCTTTCCCTGGTACTCGCCCGGCCAACCGGTCCTGTGGTGGTCGCCCGATCCACGCGCGGTGTTGTTCCCGGAGGAGTTTCACCGCACCCGCAGCCTCGCCAAGACGCTGCGCAACGCCGGGTTCAGCGCCTCGATCGACCGCGACTTCGCGGCGGTGATCGACGGCTGCGCCGCGCCCCGCAGCGCGAGCCCCGGCACCTGGATCACCTCCGACATGCGCGCCGCGTACCTGGAGTTGCATCGCTTAGGCGTCGCGCACAGCATCGAAGCGTGGCGCGACGGCACACTCGCCGGGGGGCTCTATGGCGTGCGCCTCGGGGGCGTGTTCTTCGGCGAGTCGATGTTCAGCGCCGCCCGCGACGCCTCCAAGGTGGCCCTCGCCCACCTGGTGGCGCTGTGCCTGCGCAACAGCATCGTCGTGATCGACTGTCAGCTCTACTCGCGCCACCTGGGCAGTCTCGGCGCCCGCACGATTCCCCGCGCCGCATTTCAGCGCCTGCTGCGCGAGCAGGTCTCGCAGACCCCGGCGCCGTTCGTCTGAGGAGTGCGCAGCGCGCGCAAATTGCCTTTGCGGCGGCCTTTGTGCTCCAATTCGCGCCCCCGAAGTCGTTAAGGGCACTTGTGTCCAAAGAAGATGCGATCCAGATGGAAGGCGAGGTCGTCGAGACCCTGCCCAACACGACGTTTCGGGTGAAGCTGAAGAACGGCCACGTCGTGACCGCGCACATCTCGGGCAAGATGCGCAAAAACTACATCCGCATCCTCACCGGCGACGCGGTCACCGTCGAGATGACCCCCTACGATCTGACCAAGGGCCGTATCATCTACCGCGGCCGCTGATTCAAATGGCCAGAATCGCCTGCGGCGATTCTGGCGGACATCACTCCGGTTCTAGACGGTTACTGCCGGTAGCTGCGCCGGCTCGCAGTGGAGCAGCAGCTCGGTGCCGTCGTCGTTCACCGACACGCGCACGTGCCCGCCGCCCACGAGCCGCCCGAACAGCAGCTCCTCGGCCAGCGGCCGCTTGATGTGCTCCTGGATGGTGCGCGCCATGGGACGGGCTCCCATCTTCGGGTCGTAGCCCTTACTGGCCACCCAGCGCCGCGCCGCGTCGTCGAGCGAGATCGTGACACCCTTCTGCTCGAGCTGCGCCTCCACCTCGAGGATCAGCTTGTCGACCACTCGCTCGATGGTGACTGGGTCGAGCGCGGCGAACTGGATGACGGCATCGAGCCGGTTGCGGAACTCCGGGCTGAAGATGCGCCGGATCGCCTCCAGGCCGTCGCTCGCGTTGTCGGCGTGTGTGAAGCCGATGGAGGGACGCGCCATCTCGAGCGCGCCGGCGTTGGTCGTCATCACGATGATGACGTGGCGGAAGTCGGCCTTGCGGCCGTTGTTGTCGGTGAGCGTGCCGTGATCCATGACCTGCAGCAGCAGGTTGAAGACGTCCGGATGCGCCTTCTCGACCTCATCGAGCAGCAACACGCAGTGCGGATGCTTCGCGATCGCCTCGGTGAGCAGCCCCCCCTGGTCGAAGCCGACGTAGCCCGGAGGCGCGCCGATCAGGCGCGAGACGGTATGGCGCTCCATGTATTCGGACATGTCGAAGCGCAGGAACTCCACGCCCATGGCGATGGCGAGCTGGCGCGTCACCTCGGTCTTGCCGACGCCGGTGGGCCCGGCGAACAGGAAGCTGCCCACGGGCTTGCGCGTCTCGCCGAGGCCCGAGCGCGCCATCTTGATGGCGGCGCCGAGAGCCTCGATCGCCTTGTCCTGTCCGAAGATCACCAGCTTCAGATTGCGCTCGAGGTTCCTCAGGATCTCCTTGTCGGAGATCGAGACGCTCTTCGCCGGAATGCGCGCCATGCGCGCCACCACATCCTCGATGTGACGCACCTCGACCACCGGCTCGCGCTCGGCGACCGGCTTGAGCCGTGCGCGCGCGCCGGCCTCATCGACCACGTCGATGGCCTTGTCAGGCAGGTGCCGCTCGTTGATGTGCCGTGCCGCGAGCTCGGCGGCGGCGCGCAGTGCCGCATCCGCGTAGGTAATGCCGTGATGCTCCTCGAAACGCGGCTTGAGGCCGAACAGGATGTCGATGGTCTCGGCCACCGAGGGCTCGACCACGTCGATCTTCTGGAAGCGCCGCGCGAGCGCATGGTCCTTCTCGAAGATCCCGCGGTACTCGCTGTAGGTGGTCGAGCCGATGCAGCGGATCTCGCCGTTCGACAGCACCGGCTTGATGAGGTTGGAGGCGTCCATCACACCGCCGGAGGCGGCACCGGCACCGATCACGGTGTGGATCTCGTCGATGAACAGCACCGCCCCGGGGAGCTTCTTCAGCTCGGTGATCACGCCCTTCAGGCGCTTCTCGAAGTCCCCGCGGTACTTGGTGCCGGCAATGAGCGCGCCCATGTCGAGCGCGAAGATGGTGCAGTCGGCGAGCACCTCCGGAACCTTGCCTTCGACGATGAGGCGCGCCAGCCCCTCGGCGATGGCGGTCTTGCCGACCCCGGCCTCGCCGACGTACAGCGGGTTGTTCTTGCGGCGCCGGCACAGAATCTCGATGGTGCGCTCCACCTCGAGCTTGCGGCCGATGAGAGGATCGATGCGCCCGTCCTGCGCCAGGCGGTTGAGATTGGTGGTGTATTTCTCGAGCGCGCTGCCGCCCTCGCCGTCGCGCTCGGCGTCCGCCTGCCCGTCTTCCTTGTCGGTCTTTTCCTCGGCGATCTTCGAGAGGCCGTGCGAGAGGTAGTTTACGACGTCGAGCCGGGTGACGTGCATGCGGTTGAGCAGGAACACCGCGTGGCTCTGTTTCTCGCTGAAGATGGCGACCATCACATTGGTCACCCCGACCTCCTTCTTGCCGCTCGACTGCACGTGAAACAGCGCGCGCTGCAGCACCCGCTGGAAACCGAGCGTCGGCTGCACCTCGCGCTCCTCGCCGTCCTCGAGGCGCGGCGTCGACTGATCGATGTGCTCCTTGAGCTCCTGGCGCAGCTTGGCGAAATCGACGCCGCAGGCGCGCAGCACCTCGCGCACCTTGGGAGTATCGAGTATCGCCAGCAGCAGGTGCTCGACCGTCAGGTACTCGTGACGTGCCTCGCGTGCCTGGTGAAAGGCGTCGTTCAGGCAGTATTCCAATTCGTTCGACAGCACTTCGCTCGAGCCTCTCAGTGTTCCGTTACAGACGCTGCAATCCCTCGATCCGCCGCCCGCCTCAGGCCTCTTCCAGGGTACACATCAGCGGATGCTGGTGGTCCCGGGCGTAGGTCGTCACCTGCGCCACCTTAGTTTCGGCGATCTCATATGTGAAGACCCCGCAGACGCCCTTACCCTTGGTATGGACCTCCAGCATGATGCGGGTTGCGGTCGGGCGGTTCAGGCCGAAGAACTTTTCCAGCACATCGACCACAAACTCCATGGGCGTGTAGTCGTCGTTGAGCAGCACGACCCGGTACAGCGGGGGTTGCTTGACCTCCGGTTGCGCCTCCTCGACGGCGATGCCGGAGTCGGGACGAACCGGATGCTGCTCAGGCATGGCGTTCTTTATAGGGGTCGCGAAACGGCAACACAAGAGCAGCACAATGTCGAGTGCTTACTCCAAGAGAAACAATCGCTTGAGAGCGCGAGCGGCAGCCCCGTATGATTGCCTGGGGGACCGTGCCGTGCGCTGCGCGGCAGATATTCCGCCACCTAGGCAAGGGGTCGGGTTGAACTCCGTTATGCTCACGTCTTTGGGCCCATGAACGCAGCTTCCTGGCTTGAGGGTTTGCCGGCGCGCGATCGCTGGCGGGGGCTGCTGCAGGCTGAGGGGCCGCGCGTTGCCACCTGGGCTCTGGCGCTCGCCCTCGGCGTGCAGGCCGCCCTCATCGTCACCGATCTCGCCGGCGCGGGCGCCACCCCCCAAGCGGCCGCATCAGCTCCGCTCCCGCCCCCGGCGCGCTTCCTCGACGTCGCGGCCGTCACCAACGCACACCTGTTCGGCTCGGCGCCGCTCCCCAAGCAGGACGATGTGAACGCGCCGCAGTCGAGCATGCCGCTCGTGCTGACCGGAATCATCGCCGGCAACGATCCACAAAGCGGGCTGGCAATCCTCGGGCCCACTGCTCAAACCGCCAAGGTGCATGCCGTGGGCGACACCGTCCCCGGAGGCGCACGGCTGCACTCGGTTTACAGCGACCGCGTAATCATCGATCGCAACGGTCAGCTCGAGTCGCTGGTGCTGCCGCATCAGGCGGGCGGAGCGGCCCCCGCGCCCTCGGCCGCGTCCCTCCCCACCCAGGCCCCGGTGGTCGAGCGCATGCGCAAGGCCCTGACCGAGCAGCCTGGATTGATCGCCGACCTCCTGCGGCCGCAGGCGGTGATGGACGGCGACAAAGTGAAGGGATTCCGGGTCTACCCGGGGCGCAATCGCCTCGCGTTCGCGCGCCTGGGGCTGCGTCCCGGGGACGAGGTGATCGCGATCAACGGTACCCCGCTCGATGACCAGGACCGTGGCCAGGCAATCCTCAATACGCTCTCGACCTCATCCGAGGCCCGGGTCACCGTGATCCGCAACAACCAGCAGCAGGATCTCACGCTGAACATCGCCCAGGTGGCACAGGAAGCCGAAGCCGCGACCGGCGTGCCGGCGGGGGGATTCGGCGCCGAGCGCGGCATACAGGGTCCCCCCGGCGGGTTCGCGCCGGGCCTCGTGCCCCTGCCGAGCCCTGCCACCCCGTCGGGAGTACCCGCGGAGTCGCCGCCGGGCAGCGCCGTTGCCGCCCCCGCCAACCTGCCGCAGCTTGGGGCCGCCGCGGGCCCCGCCAACCCGCCGCCGCCGGATCAGCCGGGCACGCCGGAAGGCACTTCGCCCCAGTAGCGGGGCCGCGCTTTTTTTGGGGGAAATCACCGTGATGAGCCTGCGTACTCCTGCTCTCTGCGCGCTCGCGCTCGTGCTGGCCGGCTCGCTCGCCTCAGCCCAGCAGGTGCAACGCATCACCCCCAACTTCAAGGACGCCGACATTACGCAGGTCGCCGAGGCAGTCGCAGCCGCCACCGGCAAGAACTTCATCATCGACCCGCGGGTGCGCGCCCAGGTGACGATGCTGTCTTCGACCGCCATGTCGCCGGCGGCGTTTTACGAGGCGTTCCTCTCGATCCTGCAGGTGTACGGTTTCATTGCGGTGCCGCAGGGCAACATCGTGAAGATCATGCCGGACACCAACGCGAAGACGAGTCCGTCGATCGATCTGCCCGACCGCGTGAGCTCGACCTCGGACGAGATCGTGACGCAGGTGCTCGATGTCAGGAACGTCAGCGCCGCGCAGCTCGTGCCTATCCTGCGGCCGATGGTGCCGCAGTACGGCTCGCTGGTCGCCTACCCGGCCGGCAACATCCTGGTGATCACCGACCACGCGAGCAACGTCAACCGGATGATCCGCATCATCCGCCGCATCGACCAGGTCGGGAATCAGGACCCCGAGATCGTGCCGCTCACCAACGCCTCGGCGGCCGAGATCGTGCGCGTGGTCAATTCCCTCTACCAGGGATCCGCCGCCGAGGGCAGCTCGGTGAAGGTGGTCGCGGACGAGCGTTCCAACAGCGTGCTGATCAGCGGCCAGGAGGCGCAGCGGCTGCGCATCCGCGCGCTCATCGCGCATCTCGACACGCCGCTCGGGGGCGGCGGCGATACGCGGGTGCGCTACCTGCACTATGCCAACGCGGAGAAGCTCGCCCCGAAGCTCAAGGAGCAGATCACCGGCATCGCCCAGGCCGCCGGCCCCCCCGGCGCGGGCGCGGCCGCCAACCCGCAGGCGCAGGCGGAGAAGAACGCGATGGTGTGGGCGGATCCGACCAACAACGCGCTCGTCATCACCGCGCCGCCGAAGATCATGCACGCGGTCATGGAGATCATCGACAAGCTCGACATCCGCCGCCCGCAGGTGCTGGTCGAGGCGATCATCGCCGACATCAACTTCGACAAGGACGCCGAGCTCGGCGTCAACTGGGCGGTGCTCGGCTCGGGCAACAACAACGTGCCAGCCGGCGCCTTCGTCAGCCCGGTCGGCGGCACCAGCATCGTCGACCTCGCGACCGCGGCCCAGAACCCCGGCAGCGTCACCACGACGCTGCTGCAGGGCACGACGCTCGGCATCGGACGCATCGGCGGCAGCGGCGCCAACTTCGCCGCCGTGCTGCGCGCCATCCGCTCCGACACCAACAGCAACCTGATCGCGACACCCTCCGCAGTCACCATGGACAACCAGGAGGCGGAGCTCAAGGTCGCGCAGGAGGTGCCGTTCATCACCGGCCAGTACACCGCCAACAACACCGCGGTGGTCGGCGGGGCGGTCAATCCGTTTCAGACCATCCAGCGCGAGGAGGTCGGCACGATCCTCAAGATCACGCCGACCATCTCACCGGAGGGCAGCGCGGTGCTGCTCAAGATCGCGATCGAGAGCTCGAGCCTCGGGCAGAAGCCCGCCGGCGCCGTCGATCTCGTCACCAACAAGCGCACCGTCAGCACCACGGTGATGATCGACGACGGCGGCATCGTCGTGCTCGGCGGTCTGATCGAGGACGACAGGGTCAAGGGTGAGAACCGCGTGCCGTTCCTCGGCAACATTCCGATCATCGGCTATCTGTTCAAGACCCGTAACGAGTCCTCGACCAAGAACAACCTGATGATCTTCATCCGGCCAAAGATCATGCGGGAGATGGCACAGTCGGCCTACGAGACGGACCTCAAGTACAACTACATGATCGAGCAGGGCAAGGAGAGCAACCAGATGGGATACCACGAGGCGGTGCCGCTGTTGCCCGGTGTGAGCCACGGGGCACTGCCGCCGCTGCCGCCCGGGGGGTCCGCGAATCCGGCGCCGACCGCGGCGCCGCACACCGCGCCGCCCGCCGGTGGGCCGGTCGCGCCGGGCACTGCGGCGCCGGATACCCCGGCCGCATCGCCGGCCGATCAGCCGCCGCCGAAGCAATGAGCGCCATCGCTCCATGAACGCAGTGACCCCCGGCGAGGCCGACGAACGGCGGCTGTCCTTCGCCTTCGCCAAGCGCCACGGGGTGCTGGTGCGGGGCATCGTCGACGGGGTAGCGGACTGCGTCTGCCGCGAGCACCCCTCGCCGCTCGCCCTCGCCGAGGTGCGCCGCTATCTGCGCCGGCCCGTGACGCTCGAGCGCGTGCCGGAGGAGGAATTCGACCTGCTGCTGCGGCGCGCGTACGAGGCGGGCTCGGATGCCATGCAGGCGGCGGAAAGTCTCGACGAGAACACCGATCTCGAGCATCTTGCCCAGGAGCTGCCCGAGCAGGCCGACCTCCTCGACAGCGAGGACGACGCGCCGATCATCCGTCTGATCAATGCGGTGTTCACCCAGGCGGTCAAGGAGAACGCCTCCGACATTCACATCGAGCCGTTCGAGAACCGTCTGGTGATCCGCTTCCGCGTCGACGGCGTACTGCGCGAGGTGCTGCAGCTGAAGCGCGCGGTGGCGGCGCCGGTCGTGTCGCGCATCAAGGTCATGTCGAAACTCGACATCGCCGAGAAGCGCCTGCCGCAGGATGGCCGCATCGGCCTGCGGGTCGCCGGCCGCGCGGTCGACGTGCGCGTCTCGACCATCCCCGCCGGCCACGGCGAGCGGGTGGTACTGCGCCTGCTCGACAAGCAGGCCGGCAAGCTCGACCTGGGATCGCTCGGCATGGACCCGAAGACCCAGGCGGCGATGGACGAGCTGATCCACAAGCCCCACGGGATCCTCCTGGTCACCGGACCGACCGGCTCGGGTAAGACGACCACCCTCTATGCGGCCCTCGAGCGCCTCAACGACAACACCCAGAACATCATGACCGTCGAGGATCCGATCGAGTACTACATCGACGGCATCGGCCAGACCCAGGTCAACACCAAGGTCGAGATGACCTTCGCGCGCGGCCTGCGCGCGATCCTCCGCCAGGACCCCGACGTGGTGCTGATCGGCGAGATACGCGACCTCGAGACCGCGCAGATCGCGGTGCAGGCGAGTCTCACGGGTCATCTGGTGCTCTCCACGCTCCACACCAATACGGCGGCCGGCGCCATCACGCGCCTGCGCGACATGGGCATCGAGCCGTTCCTCTTGTCTTCGAGCCTGATCGGCGTGCTGGCCCAGCGTCTGGTGCGGGTGCTCAATCCCGACACCAAGCAGGCCTTCAAGGCCGGTGAGCGCGAGCGGCGCTTGCTGAACCTCGCGCCCGCAGACCCCTCGCCGACCCTCTATCGGCCGGGGCGCGACTCCGCGGGCGGCTATCGCGGCCGCACCGGCATCTACGAGCTCATCGTGGTCGACGAGGCGATGCGCGACATGATCCACGACGGAGTATCCGAGCACGAGATCGAGCGGCACGCCCGCCTCAGCACCCCGTCCATCCGCGACGACGGGCGCAACCGCGTGCTGCGCGGGGACACGACCCTCGAGGAGATCCTGCGAGTCACGCGTGAGGATTGACTCCACTGCGACGCTCGCGGCTTGCCCCGGAGGGGCGAAGGTCACGCCCTGCGCCCCGGGGTCAAACGAAGTCGAGGCGTCTTCCGCCGCAAGCGTCGCAGGCGCCTTGCGGCCAATAAAATAGTATGGGCGCGTTCGAATACACCGCGCTCGATGCGGCCGGCAAAGAGCGCAAGGGCATCCTCGAGGGCGACACGCCGCGGCACATCCGCCAGCTGCTGCGCGAGCAGCAGCTGCTGCCGGTCACGGTGGCCGAGGTGGCGCAGAAGGAGGCGCACGCGCAGCGCTCCTTCAGCCTGGTGCGGCGCGTCTCGCCTACCGACCTCGCCCTGGTCACCCGGCAGCTCGCCACGCTGGTACGTGCCGGGCTGCCGCTCGAGGAGTCGCTGCTGGCGGTGTCGCAGCAGACCGAGAAGCCGCGGGTCCAGAGCATCATCCTCGGCGTACGCACCCGCGTCATGGAGGGCCGCACGCTCGCCGACGGCTTTGCCGAGTTCCCGCGGGTCTTCCCCGAGATCTACCGCGCCACGGTCGCCGCCGGCGAGCAGTCCGGTCATCTCGATAACGTGCTCGAGCGGCTCGCCGACTACACCGAGAGCCGCGAGCAGATCCGCCAGAAGGTGCTGACCGCGCTGCTCTACCCCATCGTGCTCACGGTGATGTGCTTTGCGATCGTCTCGGGGCTGCTGGTATTCGTGGTTCCGAAGGTCGTAGCCGTGTTCGCGTCCGCCAAGGGCAAGCTACCCTTGATTACGCGGATGCTGATCGCCACCAGCGACTTCCTGCGCGACTACGGGCTGTACCTGGCGGTGGCACTGGCCGCCGCGGTGTGGCTGTTCCGACGCTGGCAGCGCGACCCGGCGGCCAAGCGCCGGGTGCAGCGCTTCGTGCTCACCGTGCCGGTCGTCGGCAAGCTGGCCCGGGGCTTCAACACCGCCCGCTTCACGCGCACGTTCAGCATCCTGTCGGCGAGCGCCGTGCCGGTGCTCGAGGCGCTGCGTATCGCGGGCGAGGTGGTCACGAATCTGCCGATGCGGGATGCGGTTGCGGACGCGGCCGCGCGCGTGCGCGAGGGCGCGCCGATCGGGCGCTCGCTAGCCGTGAGCCGCCTGTTTCCGCCGATGACCATCCACCTGATCTCGAGCGGCGAGTCGAGCGGGGAGCTCGAGAGCATGCTGGAGCGGGCCGCCATCAACCAGGAACGCGAGCTCGACGCGCTGCTCGCCGCCATGGTGGGGTTGCTCGGCCCGCTGCTGATCGTCGTGATGGGTCTGTTCGTCATGGGCATCGTTTTTGCAATGCTCCTGCCGATCTTCGAGATGAACAACCTGATCCATTGAGGCCTGCGCCGCGCCGCCGCGGCCCGGCCGGCCGCTCCGCGACTCCATTCCGGGCACGGTTCACAGAATCCGCATTCACCGCATTGCAGTTGTAAGGGGATCTGATTTAAGTTCGCGCCGTCAATTCCTGCCGGACAGCCGTCCCGCATGAGCGAGAAGCCGGAATCGGACGAATTCGAGGAAGAGGAAGCCGACGAGCCCGTCAGCGGCGACGGTGACGTGGATCTCGATCAGGTCATCAAGGACCTCGACCTCGCCAAGCGCCGCGGCCAGAAGGCCGGGGACCCCGCGTGGCGACGACTCGAGCGGCTGCTCGAGGAAAAGCACACCGCCGAGCTCACCAGCGACTTCGAGGATTACGAGATCGGCGACGAAGGCGAGAGTTCCGGCAAGGCCCGGCGCAAGGCCCGCAACAGCTGAGCGGTGCGGCGGCTCCGCCACCGCGCTGGCTCAATGAAAGTCCCGCGAACGGGTCGTGAGCTGCCCGAGCAGTGCTGTGCGGTCGATGAGCCGCCGGGCGATCAGGTGGGTGATCCCCTCCTGGCTCTGCAGCTCGCCGTGCACCTCGAGGAGGCGCGACTCGATGAGTGCGCGGCGCTGCGCGCGGCCTACGCGCTCCCACACGATGACATTCACCTGACCGCTCTCGTCCTCGAGCGTGACGAAGGTGACGCCGCTCGCGGTGGCGGGGCGCTGGCGCATGAGCACCAGACCGACGGTTCGCACCGTGGCGCCGTTCGCGGCGTGCCCGAGCTCGCTCGCGCTCAGGAGCGAGTCGGCGCGCAGCCGCTCGCGCAGCAACGCGAGCGGATGCCTCCCCAGGGTGAGTCCGAGCGAGGCATAGTCTGCACGGATCTCCTCACCCTCGGAGGGCTTTCGGAGCAGCGGCCGCGCTTCGACGAAGTCCGTGCCTCGGGCCGCCGCCGCAGCCAGCGGCAGGGGTCGCTCGCTGCCGGCCACCTCCCAGAACGCCAGATGGCGGTTGCCGCTCAGAGCCGCGAACGCCCCCGCGGCGGCCAGCGCTTCCAGGTCGCCGCGATCGAGCCCCGCCCGTGCGGCGAGGTCCGGCACGCTGTCGAGAGGCCGCTGGGCGCGCGCTGCGATCAGCCGCTCAGCCCCGGCCCGCGTCAGCGACTTCACCAGATGCAGTCCCAGGCGCAGCGCCGGCTCGCCGTCGGTGCGCCGCTCGAGCGTCGAATCCCACAGCGAGACGCAGGCATCCACGGGGCGCACTTCCACGCCGTGAGCGCGCGCGTCACGCACCAGCTGCGCGGGCGCATAGAAACCCATCGGCTGACTGTTGAGCAGCGCGCAGGCAAAAGCCGCCGGCTCGTGGCATTTGAGCCAGGCGGAGTCGTAGACCAGGAGAGCGAAACTCAGGCTGTGCGCTTCCGGAAAGCCATACTCGCCGAAGCCCAGCATCTGCTGGTAGATGCGCTGCGCGAATTCCTGCGGGTAGCCGTTGGCGCGCATGCCCTGCAGCAGCCGCTCGCGAAAGGGATCGAGCCCCCCGGTTCTCTTCCAGGCGCCCATCGCCCGGCGCAGCGCGTCCGCCTCGCCGGGCGAGAAGCCCGCGGCAACGATCGCGATCTGCATCACCTGTTCCTGGAAGATCGGCACGCCGAGCGTACGTTGCAGTACCGCGCGCACCTCCTTGCTCGGATACTCGACCGGCTCCGCCCCCGAGCGGCGCCGCAGATAGGGATGCACCATGTCGCCCTGAATCGGGCCGGGGCGCACGATCGCGACCTCGATGACGAGGTCGTAGTAGCAGCGTGGCTTCAGGCGCGGCAGCATCGCCATCTGCGCGCGCGATTCGATCTGAAACACGCCGATGGTATCGGCACGGCAGATCATGTCGTAGACGCGCACATCCTCGGCCGGCAGCTCGCCGAGCGCGTGATGCGTGCCGCGGAAGTCGTTCACCAGCGCAAACGCGCGCTTCAACGCGGTGAGCATGCCGAGCGCCAGCAGGTCCACCTTGAGGAGCCCGAGATCGTTGAGATCGTCCTTGTCCCACTGCACCACGGTGCGCTCGGGCATGGCGGCGTTCTCGACCGGCACCAGCTCCTCGAGCAGCCCCTGGGCGATCACGAAGCCGCCGACGTGCTGGGAGAGATGGCGGGGAAAGCCCGGGAAGGCGGTGAGCTCGGCGGCGAGCGGCAGCAGGCGCCCGAGCAGGACTGGGTCGACATCGAGTCCGGCGGCCCGCACCCGTTCGGCGATGGTGGTGGTGCCATCCCACCATTGCATGACGCCGGCGAGGCGGCCGCTCTCATCCGGCGTGAGCCCGAACACCTTGCCGAGATCGCGCAGCGCGCTGCGCGGCCGGTACATGATGACCGTCGCGGCGAGCGCCGCACGTTCGCGGCCGTACTTGTCATAGACGTACTGCAGCACCTCCTCGCGCCGCTCGTGCTCGAAGTCGATGTCGATGTCGGGCGGCTCGTTGCGCTCGCGTGAGATGAAGCGCTCGAACAGCAGCGCCGCCCCGCGCTGCGGGTCCACCGAGGTGACGCCCAGGCAATAGCACACGCGCGAGTTGGCGGCCGAGCCCCGCCCCTGACACAGGATCCCGCGGCTGCGCGCGAAGGCCACGACGTCGTAGACGGTGAGGAAGTACGGCTCATAGCCGAGCTCGCTGATGAGCGCGAGCTCGTGCTCGATGGCGTTGCGCTCGCTCTGGGGAACCCCGTCGGGCCAACGCCGCCCGGCGCCCTCATAGGTCAGACGACGCAGGTACCCGGCTGGGGCCTCACCCGGCGGGACGATCTCGCGCGGGTATTCGTAGCGCAGCTCATCGAGCGAGAAGTGGCAGCCGTCGGCGAGCTCCGCCGCCGCCTCGAGGAGCTCCGGCGGATAGAGCCGCGCGAGCCGCTCCCGCTCGCGCAGGTAACGCTCGCCGTTCGGGTACAGCTGCCAGCCGGCCTCTGCGACCGGTACGTTGAGGCGGATTGCGGTGAGCGCATCCTGCAGGCGGCGGCGGGCGCGCACGTGCAGGTGCACATCCCCGCTGGCGAGCAGCGGGACACCGAGCTCGGCGCCGAGTGCGGTGAGCCGCGCGAGGCGCGCACCGTCTTCCCCGTCGCGCAGCAGCTCGACTGCTATGCGCAGCTTCCCGGGGAAGCGCCCGGCGAGCCAGCGGGCCTCTTCGGCTTCTCTCCGCGGGCCCGGCAGCCAGAGGATGAAGCAGTTTTCCGGAGCCGCCGACTCGAGGGCGGCGCGGGTGAGGGTGTAGTGCCCCTTCACGGCGGCGCGCCGCGCGCGCGTGATGAGCCGGCAGAGCCGCCCGTAGCCGCCGCGGTCGATGGCGAGCACGGCGAGCTTCAGCCCGCACTCGAGCCGGAACTCCGCACCGATGATGAGCTTCAGGCGCTTGTTTCTAGCCGCCATGTGCGCGCGCACTACTCCGGCCACCGAGCACTCGTCGGTGAGCGCGAGCGCCGAGTAGCCGAGCGCCTCCGCCCGCTCCACCAGCTCGTGCGGATGCGAGGCGCCGCGCAGGAAAGTGAAGTTCGAGATGCAGTGCAGTTCCGCATAGCGCGGCAGCGCCACACTCATCCGAACACCCCATGCAGATACCAGCCGTGCGGCGCTTCCCGTTCGCGAAACACCCACAGCAGCACGCCGTGCGGATCCGCGGCGGTGTAGTAATCGCGCGCGATCTCCTCGCCGTCCCACCAGCCGGTCTCGATCCGCTCCGGCTCACCGATGAGCCGCAGTGGGCCGCGGTGCCGTGGCAACCCCTCCTCTGCCGGCAGCGACTGCGGCGCCGGCAGAAGCCAGAGCGGCCGGCGCTGCCGCCCGGGATCGCTCTCCGGTGGCGTGCGGGAGCAGGCGGCGATCGCCGGCGGAGCGGTCCTGCCCCAGGCCTTCTCCGGCCGGTGGCCCTCGAGGAGCGTGAGGCCGTAGATCGCCTCCTCCCCCAGGCGGGCGCGCAGACGCTCGACGAGCCCGGAGGCTTCGCTCGAGAGGCCGCCGCCGTGCTCGCCGGGCTGCCAGAGATGCAGACGATCCGGCCGATACGGCACCAGGGCATCGGTACGCAGCTCACAGCCACGCACCGGCTCCGGCAGTGCGATTGTTTCCAGGCGCTCACCGAGGAGCTCCGTCAGGCGCAGTACATCCGACTGCGGAGCCGCGAGCCGCATCAGGCAGCGCGTCGGCGGCGAATGCCTATGTGCCAGCAGGCACTCGAGCTCGAGCACGCCGCATTGGCGCGTCCTGAGGAACGTGCCGAGATCGGCGAAAAGCGGCGCGAGCGTGGCGAGGATCACCGGATGATCTTCCAGCTCGCGGGTGAGCTCGCGGCGGCGGCGGAACCGCAGCGGCGCGCGAAACACCCGGCGCAGATCCGCAGCCCGCCCGGTGAGCGCATCGAGCGCGGCGAGTTGCGCGGCGCCGAAGCGGCGCGCGAAGCCGCTTCGCGGCAGGCGCAGGGCCGCGCCGATGGTACGCACCCCGGAGCGCGCGAGACGCGCGAGGATCTCTTCGGGCCAGCGCAGCGCCGCGAGCGGAACCGGCGCCAGCTGTCCGACGAGCGCGCTCAGGTCGAGAACCGCATGCGGCCTGCCGGCGCGGGCCAGCGCCAGCGCCGCGAGCGGCGTGGGCGCGAATGCCAGCACGGCCGGCATGCCGAGATGCCGGCATTCGTCCGTGACGACGCGCCGCATCCCCGCCACGCCCGCGAACAGATGGAGGCTCCCCCGCACCTCGAGCAGCAGACCGTCGGGTGGCTCGAGGCTCACGCGTGGCGTGTACGCTTGCGCGCGCAGCGCGAGCTGCTGCAGCACCGCCGCCGGCATGTCTGTGGACAGAAGATGCACGCCGGCCCATAGCTCGCCAGCGGCCGTGCCCGGCGGGTGTGCCGGGGTGAGCTCTCGCGCCAGCGTCGGGCGGCGGGGCTGCGCCTCCTCGGGCTGCGAGCCGGCGGCTGCGTCCGGCAGCCGTGGCGCTGCGGGTGAGAGCGACATTCTCAGCCCCGCGAGCGCCCGGGAGCGCCCTCGGGCCAGGCGAGCTCGATCGTGCCGCGATCCAAACCGCGCCCCTTCAGCAGAGTGACACGCACACCTGCGGTGAGCGGCTTGAGGCCAAGGCGCAGCACCGCCGGCGACGCCTCCTGCGCCGCGCTCTGCGGACGAAACAACACCCCGAGCGTCCGGCCGCGCTCGGCGGCGAGCTGCAGGCGGCGCAGCTCGCGCGGCTGCGGCTGTCGCGCCCAGGCGAGCGCCGCATCACAGGCACCCGAGCCGAGCACCTGCTCGAAGGCCCAGAGCGGTCGCGCGCCCCCGACCACGGCGATCCGATCGAGGGTGATTCCGGCGGAGACGAGTGCCGGTGCAAACGGCATCAGCGGCGGTGCGACCCATACGCACCAGCGCGCTGCAGCGATGCGTGTCAGCGCCGCGAGCGCCGGCAACAGCAGGTACAGCTCACCACTGCCAAAGCGCGCGGTGAGAATCTCGATCAGACCGGTGCGCGGCCAGCCACATCCCGGCAACCGCGCATCGAGCGCAGCAAAACCGCTGGGCAACACCTCGAGGCGGGCGGCGCTGCGGCCGCGCCAGAGGGCCGGATGCTCGAGCAGTCGAGCGAGCTTCGGAGCTCCCTCCATAAGCGCATGGGGTCACATCAACCCGCTCGCGCGACCCCGGCGCACCACCCCGACCACGACGCCCTCGATGAGCAACGGCTGCTCCTTAAGATCCACCCTGAGCGGCTCGAACTCGGTGTTCTCGGGCAGCAGCCATACGATGGAGCCTTCCTGGCGATAGCGTTTTACGGTGACCTCGTTCTCCAGGCGCGCCACCACGATCTGACGACTGCGGACTTCGGAGGTCCGGTGCACCGCGACCAGGTCGCCATCGAGAATGCCGACATCTTTCATGCTCATGCCGGTCACCTTCAGGAGGTAATGCGGCCGCGGGTGGAATACCTCCGGATCGATTGCGAGGCGAGCCTCGAAGTTCTCCTCGGCGAAGATCGGCTTGCCGGCGGCAACCCGTCCGATCAGCGGCAGCCCAATCTGCTCACGGATCGTGTCCTTCAGCTGGATGCCGCGCGAAGTACCGGGCACGAGCGCGATGACGCCCTTGCGGGCAAGCGCCCGCAGATGCTCCTCGGCGGCATTGGCGGAACGAAAGCCGAGCTCCTCGGCGATCTCGGCCCGAGTGGGCGGCATGCCGGTCTCGGTGATGAAACGCTGGATGAGGCGCAGGATCTGTGTCTGGCGGGGGGTGAGGTCGGTCATCTTGAATGCCTGTTTATATATACAGCTACTGTAATTATATCCAGATAGCGTCGTTCGGCAAGTCCCGCCACAACCTCCAGCCACGGGCGGTCGCACGTGTCTCATGGCAAGTCATCGGCCGCGCCCCACGCGGCGCATCTGCAATGAGAAGCGCACGCCCTGCGCCTCTTCTGCGTCGTACACCGGACTTGAGCTCAGCCGGTGCGATTACGTGCCTCGACGAACACGCTGACTCAACACGGCACGACGCGCTTCGGCCGGTGCGGCACGTGCATCTTGCTGTCGCGCATTTGCGCGGCAAAACCGTTCAGTCACCGTTCAGTCACGCGCGCGACTGCGCTGTCGCGTGCCCGGGACTTACGGCATTTACGTAGTTGCATTCCCGTTGCAAATTTGATGCAGTGGCGTGCGGCGAAGACGGCGGAACTTGCCCACCGGAGTCGCATCGGTTATCAAGACATCCCGAATCAACAACCCAAAGGGGACTTGTATGAAGTGCGCGAGCATAGTGAAAGCTGCGGCTGCCGCGGCGCTGCTGGTGGGAATGGCCGGTTGCACGGATCTGAAGCCCATCCAGGCGCAGATTGACGATCTGAAGGCACAAGTGGCCAAGAACGTCAGTGACACGGCGGCGGCGAAGAGCGCTGCTGACGCAGCCGGAAGTGCGGCCTCCTCGGCCGGACAGGCGGCGAGTGGTGCGCAGAGCACGGCCAACCAGGCGCTGGCCGCGGCCCACGCCAGTCAGTCGTGCTGTGATGCAACCAACGAGAAGATCGACCGTATGTTCAAGCGGTCGGTTTCGAAGTAATCGAAGAGTCTCGAGACCAATGAAAAACGCCGCGCATATGCGCGGCGTTTTTTTTTGCAGCGCCGACGGCCGGCGCAAACTGAGCTGCTGCGGCTACTTGACGGGCGGCGCAACGGCCCAGCGGTCGCTGGTCGCGCCCGGCAGCTCCTGAGCCGACATCCGCTTCTCGGAAACCCAGAAGCTGATCGTCTCGCCCTTCTGGAGGTCTTTGAACTTCACCTCGTGGTCCCCCATCTTTACCGAGGAATCGGGACCCGGCTTGATGCTGAAGGTGTCGACGTCGTTGCCCTTGGTGTCCACCAGCGTCACCGTCGTACGGTCGGCGCTCGTGAGATAGACCTTGGCCGTGAATTTGGCGAACCTCTGACCCTTGTAGGCGCGCGCTTCAATGCAAGCCTGCGGCGCCTTCGGGTACCTGTCGAGAAACGCCTTGCTGAAGTGCAAGTCCGAACACTCGACTTTGGGCAGCTTGTCCGGATCGACCGGCTTGGCCTTTTGCGCCCAACCGACGGACAGCGGCGCGGCGAGCACGACCGCAACAGGAAGCACATATCGCATTTTCATGATGTATATCCCTCTCAGGAGTCAGACTGCGGCCGAAGCTACACCGCGGCGTGGGTGGCGCAAATAGGTACTAAGACCGACACAAAAAACCGACGAATATCCGGAGCAAGACCGACGCGACCTGGCAGTTCCTCTTTGCTGCGCGGCAACAACGGGACTTTCTCCTGGGTCAGCGCTCAGTAGCGTACCAGCGCCGAGCCCCAGGTGAAACCCCCACCGAAGGCTTCCAACAGCAACAGATCGCCGCGTTTGATGCGGCCATCCCGCACGGCCACATCCAGCGCGAGCGGCACCGAAGCTGCGGAGGTATTGCCGTGCTCCTGGACCGTGACGATGACCCGCTCCATCGGCAGGTCGAGCTTGCGCGCGGTCGCCTGGATGATGCGGATGTTGGCCTGGTGCGGCACCAGCCAGTCGAGCGCGCTGCGGTCGAGCCCGTTCGCCGCGAGCGCCTCATCGACCGCCAGACCGAGCTTGGTCACGGCAACCTTGAAGACCTCGTTTCCCGACATGATGATCGCGAGCTTCGCTCCGAAACCCTTCGACACGCCGCTGGCGCAGTAGAGCAGGTCCTTATAATGGCCGTCGGCGTGCAGGTGGGTCGAAAGCACTCCCGGCTCCGTGCCCGGCTCGAGCACCACAGCGCCCGCACCGTCGGCGAACAGCACCGCGGTCGAGCGGTCGTTCCAGTCCGTGATCCGCGAGAGGGTCTCGGCGCCGATCACCAGCGCACGCCTGGCCTCGCCGCAGCGCACGTATTTATCGGCGATCGACAGCGCGTACATGAACCCCGCGCATGCGGTCTCGACGCTGAAGGCCGGCACGTTGCGGCAACCGAGCCGCGCCTGCAGCAGCACCCCGCAATTGGGAAACACCAGGTCCGGGGTCGTGGTACCGAAGGCGATGAAATCGACGTCCTGGGGCGCGACCCCGGCGGCATCCAGCGCGCGGCGCGCCGCGTGCTCCGCCAGATCCACCGTCGTCTCGCCGTCGGCGGCCACGTGGCGCCGCTCGATACCGGTGCGCGTACGGATCCATTCGTCGCTCGTGTCGACCATCTTCTCGAGGTCGGAATTGGTGAGAACTTTCTCGGGCAGGTACGAGCCGGTGCCGGAGATGCGCGAGTGGATCAAACGGCGGCTCCGCGCGCCTCGAGCGCCTGCGCGATGTGGGTCGTGATACCGCGGCGCGCTGCCAGCGCCGCCGTGCCGATGGCGCGCGAGAAGGCGATCCCGTCGGCGCGACCGTGGCTCTTTACCACGATGCCGGTGAGCCCGACCATGCAGGCACCGTTGTAGCGGCGCGGGTCGAGGCCGGCCGCGGCGCGCCGCAGTACCGGGCGGGCGATTGCGCCTGCGACGCGATCCAGGAACGAAGCCTGGAATTCCTGGCGCAGCCGGTCGGCGATCAGGCCCGCGACGCCCTCCATGGTCTTGAGCGCCACGTTGCCCGTGAAACCGTCGGTCACCACCACGTCGACGTCACCGGAAAAGATGTCGTCCCCCTCGACGAAGCCCACGTAGTTGAGGCCGCTTTCGCCGAGCAGCGCGTGCGCCGCCTGCACGACCTCGTGGCCCTTCATGTCCTCCTCGCCGATGTTGAGCAGGCCGATGCGCGGGCTCGCGACCGCGTACACGTCACGGGCGATGATGCAGCCCATGGCGGCGAACTGGCGCAGCTGCTCGGGCGTCGCCTTGGTATTGGCGCCGAGATCGAGCATGTGGGTATGTCCGTGCGCGGCCGGGATCGCCGAGATGATCGCCGCACGCTCCACGCCCGGCAGCGTCTTCAGCACGAAGTGCGCGATGGCGGTGAGCGCGCCGGTGTTGCCGGCGCTGACGCAGGCGGAAGCGCTGCCTGCGCGCACCAGGTCGATGGCGACCCGCATCGAGGAGTCCTTCTTGTGGCGGATGGCCTCGCGCGGCTTCTCCTCCATCGTCACCACCTGCGAGGCGGCGGCCACCGCGGAGCGCTCGCGGATGCCCGCCGGCTGCGCGGCGAGCGCCGCAGAGATCAGCTGCGGATCGCCCACCAGCGTCACGCGCAGCCCGGAATCGTCGGCGAGCGCACGCAGCGCGCCGGCGACGTATTCGCGCGGCTCCTGGTCGCCGCTCATCACGTCGATCGCGATCGGGAGCACGGCGTCCCCTGGGTGCGAGGAGTCGACGGGGCCTATTCCTTCTCTTCGCTCTCGGCCGGCTTCTCGATGACGCGCCGTCCCCGATAGAAACCATCCGGGGTGATGCGGTGACGCAGATGGGTCTCGCCGGACTGCGGATCGGTCGACAGCGCCGGCTTCGCCAGGCCATCGTGCGAGCGGTGCATGCCGCGTCGCGAGGGTGTCTTGCGGCTCTTTTGAACAGCCATGGATCAGCTCCTAACTCAATTGACTCGCTAACGTTTCATCAGATCCGCAAGCCGCGCAAATGGCTTGTGCGTCTCCGGCCCGCGCGGCTCGGCCGCGGCTTGCGCCCCGGCTGCACACGCTTCGCCCGCCCGGTGCAGGGCCACGATGGGCAGCGTCAACAACAGCTCCTCCGCAATGAGCTCGCCGATGCTGATACGCCCCGCGGGGGCCAGTACCGGCTCGAGCTCCGGCGGGACGCGCGCGACGTCGGCCTCGGATGCGACCAGCGCAACCTGCACCCGCGTATCGATCGATACGCTCATCGGCTGCATGCATCGCTGGCACTCGAGTGTCGCCGTCCCGCGGACCGTGAGCTCCACCGTCGAAAATTCCCCGGCGCGTGCGAAGTGCGCGCGCCCGGCGGCGCTCCCGCCAACCCTGGCAGGCAAGCCCGGCAGCTCGGAGAGCGGAACGGCAAAGTCGACCTCTGCTCCACCCTCGGCCAGCCGGTCCGCTTCGAGCGGCCTCGACCAGGGCTCCGACATGGGGCGCGTATAATAGGTAGCAGGTCCTCCCAAGTCAAAGCCGGATTTGGGCCTAAGCCATTGTTTCTCGTAGGCGATTCAACGCCTGGGCGCGCGTGCCGCAACTGATCCTCGCCTCGACCTCTCCGTACCGGCGTGAGCTTCTCGCGCGGCTGCCGCTCGAGTTCGAAGTCGTGGCGCCTGGAGTGGTCGAAGAGCATCTGCACGGCGAATCCCCCGCCGATCGGGCGCTACGCCTCGCGACCGCCAAGGCCCGGGCCGTGAGCACGCGCCATCCACACGCGCTGGTCATCGGGAGCGACCAGGTGGCAGCCTGCCGCGGCGAGGTGCTCGACAAGCCGGGGGACGCCGCGCGCTGCCGCGGGCAGCTCAGTCGCCTCTCCGGACAGAGCGCACATTTCTACACCGCGTGTGCGCTGCTCGGCGCGCACCCCCTCACTCACCTGTCACACGTCGATACGACGACCGTGGTGTTCCGCTCCTTGAGCGGCGGCGAGATCGAGCGTTACGTCGAGCGTGAGCGGCCGTTCGATTGCGCGGGCGGCTTCCGGGTCGAGGGCTCCGGGATCGCGCTCTTCGAGTACATCGAGAGTCAGGATCCGACCGCCCTCATCGGCCTGCCGCTCATCTGGCTCGCGGCCGCGCTGCGCGCCGCGGGGCTCCAGTTGCCCTAGCCGGCAGCCGCGGCTGCGTCGCGAGCCTCTCGAGCACCGCCGCCAGCTCGGCGGAAAGCGGTGCGTTGACGCTGAACGATCCGCCCTGCGGCCAGGTGAAACTCACACTCGAGGCATGCAGGAACATGCGCGTGAGTCCGAGCGTGCGCAGCTCGGCGTTGAGGGCCGCGTCGCCGTACTTGGCGTCTCCCGCCACCGGGTGGCCGGCGTGCGCGGCGTGCACCCGGATCTGATGCGTGCGGCCCGTGGCGAGCTCGACCTCGACGAGTGTCGCCACGCGTCCGAAGAACTGCACTGGCCGGAAGCGGCTCGTCGAGGGCTTGCCCGCCGCATCGGTGCGCACGGTGCGCTCACCCCCGACCCGCGTGTCCGTTCGAAGCGGCACGTCGATGCGTTTCTCGCCGAGTTCCCAGCGCCCGCCGAGCAGCGCGAGATAGCGCTTCTCGAAGCCCTCCGTGCGCAGCAGTGCGTGCAGCGTGCGAAGCGTAGCGGCATCCCGCGCCACCAGCAGGCAACCGCTCGTGTCGCGATCGAGGCGGTGCACGAGCTCGAGCGATTCATCCGGCCGCAGCGCCCGCAGCGCCTCGATCACCCCGGAGCTGACGCCACTGCCGCCGTGCACGGCAATCCCGGCCGGCTTGTCCAGCACCAGGAGCCTCTTGTCCTCGTAGATCACGGCAGCCTGAATCCGCGCGAGCAGATCGGCAGCCGGGCGCCGCGGCGCGTCCGCCGGCAGCACGCGCACCGGCGGAAGACGGATCCGGTCCTGGGCCTTGAGGCGCGTCTCGGGCCCGGCGCGGCGGCCGTTGACCCGCACCTCGCCCTTGCGGATCACGCGGTACACGCGGCTGCGGGGCACGTCGCCCAAGCGCTTGTGCACGAAGCGATCGAGCCTCTGGCCGGCCTCCTCCGCCGTCACCTCCAGGTGTCGCACCGGGGTGCGGATTTCCGGGTTGTCTTGCTCCGGCAAGGGGTCCCCAACGTAAGGCATTGTTTCTACAACGGTCTGTCGAGTATACTCTCCACCGTCGTCCGCGAAGCGGACGCGCCAATGGCTTGGCTGGTCCTTAAGCCGCCGAGTCCCTTTAGTTGGACCTCCTTAAATCGAGGCCATCGCATTGGGCCGACAAGATCGCCCCGCCTGCGTAGAAACTCTCGCATCGAGTACTTCCGCAGATGGGGCCGTCGGTTGAGTTCACCGAAGGTTTCCGCCGCCCCGCCTCGTCAATGGAGGCGGGGAAGAACATGAACAACGAGAGTCGCACTCCCTTGTCTGTCGCTGGAAAACTTCGCTGCCGCGGACCTCGAGTCCCGCGGCCTCCCGTCGTGTGCTTGCCGGCCCTTCAACGTACAAGTAGGGCACATGAAGAGAATGTTAGTGAATGCAACTCAGGAAGAGGAGTTGCGCGTCGCTCTGGTTGATGGACAGAAGCTGTTTGACCTGAGTATCGAGTTACCTTCCCGCGAGCAGAAAAAAGCCAACATCTACAAGGCCCGGATCTCCCGCGTCGAGCCCTCGCTCGAGGCCTGCTTCGTCGACTACGGCGCCCCGCGCCATGGCTTCCTGCCTCTGAAGGAGGTCTCCAAGGAGTACTTCCGCCAGCAACCCCAGGGAGGGCGGATGAACATCCGCGAGCTGCTCTCCGAGGGACAGGAGGTCATGGTGCAGGTGGAGAAGGAGGAGCGCGGCACCAAGGGAGCGGCTCTCACCACCTTCATCAGCCTCGCCGGGCGCTTCCTCGTGCTGATGCCGAACAATCCGCGCGCCGGGGGCGTATCCCGCCGCATCGAGGGCGAGGATCGCGACCAGATGCGCGAGGTCATGAGCCAGCTGCAGATTCCGGAGGGGATGGGTGCGATCGTGCGCACCGCCGGGGTGGGCCGCTCGGCCACGGAGCTCCAGTGGGACCTCGACAACCTCAAGGTACAGTGGGAGCAGATCGCCGCGGCCTCCAAGGACCGGGGAGCGCCGTTCCTCGTGTTCCGCGAGAGCGACGCCGTCACCCGCGCCATGCGCGACTACTTGTCGGACGACGTCGGCGAGGTGCTGGTCGACAGCCAGGCGGCCTTCGACAAGGCCCAGGAGTACATGCAGCGCTTCATGCCGGCCGAGGCGCAGCGGCGGCTGAAGCTCTACACCGACGACATCCCGCTGTTCACCCGCTTCCAGATCGAGAGCCAGATCGAGTCGGCCTACGCCCACAAGGTGCAGCTGCCTTCCGGCGGCAGCATCGTCATCGACTATACCGAGGCGCTGGTGTCGATCGACATCAACTCGGCCCGCGCGACCCGCGGCAGCGACATCGAGACGACCGCGACCAATACCAACCTGGAAGCGGCCGACGAGATCGCCCGTCAGCTGCGCATCCGTGACATCGGCGGCCTGATCGTCATCGACTTCATCGACATGGAGTCTGCCAAGAACCAGCGCGACGTCGAGGACCGGCTGCGGGACGCCATGAAAATGGACCGGGCCCGCATTCAGATCGGACGTCTGTCGCGCTTCGGGCTGCTGGAGATGTCGCGCCAGCGGCTGCGCCCCTCGCTGGGCGAGTCGAGCCACATCGTCTGCCCGCGCTGCGTCGGGATCGGCAGCATCCGCAGCGTCGAGTCCATGACGCTCGCCGTGCTGCGCCTGATCGGCGAGGAGCTGCGCAAGGAGCGCACCACGCGCGTCATCGCCCAGGTTCCGGTGGCGGTTGCGACCTATCTCATCAACGAGAAACGTGAGTGGCTGCGTACGCTCGAGGACAAGAGCTCGGCCGAGCTCATCATCGTTCCGAACGAGAACATCCAGACCCCCGAGTACTCGATCAAGCGCGTGCGTGACGACGAGCTGGAGCTGCCGGAGAACAAGCAGGCCTCCTATCTCATGCCGACGGCGCCGGAGGTTGCCGAGCCGGGCTCCGCCCAGGACAAGAAGCCACAGCCGGAGGCACCGGCGGTGGCGACGCTCCTGCCGACTACACCCGCACCGATCCCGGCGGCCGCGCCTGCGATCCACGCGACGCGCGAGCCGACCGCAGCTGTCGCAGGCCAACCGGCTCATGAGGGGTTCTGGGCGCGCTTCAAGCGGTTCATGGCGGGAGAGCCTGCGGCGGGCACCGCGCATCAGCCGGCCGCCGCAGCCGGGCCCGCCCCCGGCAGCGCGCGGCGCGACGACGGCCAGCGCCGCGATGGGCGTCGCGAGCATTCGCGCCACGGACGCTCCGGCGAGGGCGCGCGCCGCGACCGCGGTGACGGGCGGCGTGGCGAGCGCCGCGATCGGGATCGCGGCCGTGGGCGCGAAGGCCACGAGGGTCGCGGCCGCGAGGCTGGGCGCGGCGGACGCGACCGGGTCGCCGAACGCAGCGCCGAGCGCAACACACCGAACCGTGAGCCTGCCCCGTTGGAGGAGAACCGTCAGGCCGCGGAGCGCTCACCGGCAGCGCTGGCGGAACCGGGCGCCGGAGAGCTGCGTGGCGAGCGCGGTGAGCGGCGTGGACGCCGCGGTCGTCGGCGCGGCCGGCGCGGCGGAGGCGGTGCACGCGAGGGCCTGGGCCAGGCTTCGTCCGCCGTGGGAGCGGAGAGCGCCGCACCGACCAACGGCTCCAATCGGCAGGAGCCCCCCGCAACGGTCGGGGCGCCTCCTCCACCGGCGACTGAGCACGTACGCGAGTCGGCCGAATCGCCGCGCGTCTTCCACGCCGAGCCGCGTGAGCCTGCTGCCGGTCACGACGCGGCCCCTCTCGCGCACTTCGAGCCCTCACCCAAACCGGACGTCGGCGCGCCGCAGGGTAAACCCTACGTGGTGTGGTCATCGGCGCCGCCCAAGGACGCCGGTCCCCGGGGACCGGAGGAATAACGCGCGGCACGCCCCGCGGATCTCAGGCCGTGCGCGAGCTCTCGAGCAGGTGCGCGAGCAGCCCGCGCGCGGCCACCTCCACCAGGTCGAGCACCTCCTCGAAGCCATTCGGCCCGCCGTAATACGGGTCCGGTACGTCCGCGGGCGTGGCATCGGGCGCAAACTCGAGCAGCAGGCGCAGCCGCTCGTGCGCCTGTGGCGGCGCGCGCCGGCGCAGGACTTTCAGGTTCTCGCGGTCCATCGCCAGGATGAGATCGAAGCGCTCGAAGTCCGCAGGCTCGATCACCCGCGCCCGCAGCATGCCGAGCTCATAGCCCCGGCGTGCCGCGGCCTGCTGCGTCCGCGGATCGGGCGGCTCCCCGATGTGGTAACCCGCGGTGCCGGCGGAGTCCACCACGAGATCGAGCTCCGGCGCCTCGCGGGCAGCGAGCGTACGCAGCACCCCCTCCGCCGTAGGCGAGCGACAGATGTTGCCGAGACAGACGAACAGAATTTTCACATCGGCACTTACTAATATAACTCGATGATTACGTGTCTTATTGTGTCTAGGCGGGTCTGAGGTTGTCCACTATCTTGACGCTCCAAGGTGTATCCCGGATACACTCCCCGAGCACCAAATGTTGTCGGATCGGCGAATACGCGCCCTCAAGCCCGCGCACTGCGATAAGTGGTACAGCGACGGCAATGGATTGTACTTGCGCGTGCGGGCGACAGGAGGCCGCTCCTGGGTCCTACGGCGCAAGCGCGGCGGTCATGTCGAGGTC
>DATKLG010000002.1:0-8824 GCA_035542535.1 Steroidobacteraceae bacterium | reverse complement strand
CCACGGCAAGCCGGTCTCGCTGCGGCTGCAGGACCTGTGGATCCAGAACATCACGATCAGCATGGGTCTGGTGAACACGAACACGACTCCCATGCTGCTGAAGCTCGTCGCCGAGGGCAGGCTCGATGTCGACAAGTTCGCCAGCCACCACTTCTCGCTCGGCGACATGCTGGCTGCGTACGAGACGTTCGGGCGTGCGGCGGAGACCAAGGCGATCAAGGTGATCATCGAGCGGTAGATCCCGCGCATGCAGGAGGTACCCATGGGGCTCCTCGACGAGGCCGGCTGCGATGGCTGACATCGGGATCCGCGAGCTCGTCGAGGTCGCGCCGGAGCTGCGTTGGTCGTGGGACCACGGCCGCGACGAGCTATGGGCCGAGATCGATGCCGATCTGTGGATGTCCTTCACCAACGGGGCTCACGTGCCGAGCTGGGACTTTCGCGAAGCCGACGCGCTCTGGACGAGAGCCTGCGGGCGCGAACGCGGGCGAGGCGCGCTCGAAACCGACCTCGGCCAATTTCTCGCGGCGAACATCGACTTGCAGGCGATCTCGCGTCACATCGCTAGCGACCGCCTGCGCGGCTTTGCGGAGCCCGCTAGGCGACAGCCACCGCCGTCACGTTTCTTCGACGGGGCGACGACCTCGAGCCTGGCGGGCGCGGCTCCCCACCGGAAACGGCTCGGTCCTTGCCGCGCTGAAGGGTCTCGAAGGTGACCGTTCCTCCGACTCCGACTCGCTCCCCCAGCTGCGCGAGCGATGGCTCGGCGAGGCCAGCAACGAAATCTCGAGCGTGCATTCCGATGAGCTCCTCGCGGCTGCACAGACTCTCGCAGCCCTGCCGATTGCCGGCCCGCCGGGAGGGGCCACCGGGCATGACGCGACAGAGCGGAACGGGGAAGTACGAGAGACTGGTAGCGAGGCGCAAGGACCTCCTGCCGGTCTCGAGTCGCGCACCCGTGCGAGGAGACGGCGCCCTCCGGCACCGCGGAGGCGGCCGAGAAGGGACTCATCAAGCTCTCGTCTGTCCGACGCAGAAGATCGAGCAGACCGCGAAGAAGCTGGGCGTCGAGCTGGACCGCGACGCGAACGCGCACCGCGGGCCGCGCATCTCCACCGCGGCGAGATGGGTGTCGGCCTTTCTCATTCCGACGAACGAAGAGCTGATGATCGCGAGGCACACCGGCGCCCGGCTCGGTTTCACGAGCGGGCAGCCGTAGAGCGACGAGCGGAGGAACACGACATGGCGTCGAGCGCAGCGCGGGATAGGGACGAGCTGGCGGAGCCCGCTTGGCGCGACTTCCGCAGCGGGATCTGGCGCAAGCAGATCGACGTCCGCGAGTTCATCCAGCAGAACTACGAGCCCTACGACGGCGACGAGTCGTTCCTCGCGCGCGCCACGCCCCGCACGCAGAAGATCTGGTGCCAGCTCCAGGAGCTCTTCGTGGAGGAGCGGCGCAAGGGCGTGCTCGACATCTCCCAGATCCCGAGCTCGATCACTGCGCATGCCCCGGGCTACATCGACCGCGCCAACGAGATCATCGTTGGCCTGCAGACCGACGCGCCGCTCAAGCGCGCGATCATGCCGAACGGCGGCTGGCGGATGGTCGAGAGCGCGCTCGAGACCTACGGCTACAAGCCCGACCCGCACGTGGTCGAGATCTTCACGAAGCACCGCAAGACCCACAACGATGCCGTCTTCGATGCCTACACCGAGGAGGTGCGGCGCTGCCGGGTCTCGCACGTGCTGACCGGACTTCCCGACGCCTACGGACGCGGCCGCATCATCGGCGACTATCGCCGCGTCGCGCTCTACGGCGTCGACCGCCTGACCCTGCGCAAGCAGCAGGAGAAGGCCGCGCTCGACGGGGCGATGTCGCTCGATCCGATCATCCGCGACCGCGAGGAACTCGCCGAGCAGATCCGCGCGCTCGGGGAGCTGAAGGAGATGGCGGCGAGCTACGGCTTCGACATCTCGGGGCCCGCGCAGAGCGCCAAGGAAGCCGTGCAGTGGCTCTACTTCGGTTACCTGGCGGGCGTGAAGGAGCAGAACGGCGCCGCCATGTCGCTGGGGCGGACCTCGACCTTCCTCGACATCTACTTCGCGAGGGATCTCGCCGAAGGCGCGCTCACCGAGGAGCAGGCGCAGGAGATCGTCGACGACTTCGTCATCAAGCTCCGGATCGTGCGCTTCCTGCGCACGCCGGAGTACGACGCGCTCTTCGCCGGCGACCCGACCTGGGTCACCGAGTCCATCGGAGGGATGGGCGACGACGGCCGCTCGCTAGTGACGAAGACGAGCTTCCGCTTCCTCCAGACGCTCTACAACCTGGGTCCGGCGCCGGAACCGAACCTCACGATCTGGTACTCGCCGCGGCTGCCAGACGGCTTCCGTCGCTTCGCGGCGAAGGTCGCGATCGACACGAGCGCGCTGCAATTCGAGAGCGACGAGACGATGCGGCGCGCCTGGGGCGACGACGGCGCGATTGCGTGCTGCGTGTCCCCGATGCGGCTCGGCAAGCAGATGCAGTTCTTCGGCGCACGGGCGAATCTCGCGAAGTGCCTGCTCTACGCCATCAACGGCGGGCGCGACGAGATCAGCGGCGAGCAGGTGGCGCCGCCGACGGGGCCCGTGAAGGGCGACGTGCTCGACTTCGACGACGTGCTCGGGAAGTTCGAGAGGATGATGGAGTGGCTCGCGGGCGTCTACGTGAACGCCATGAATATCATCCACTACATGCACGACAAGTACGCTTACGAGCGGCTCGAGATGGCGCTCCATGACTACGCGCCGCTGCGCACCATGGCCTTCGGCATGGCGGGGCTCTCGGTGGTCGCCGACAGCCTGTCGGCGATCCAGCACGCGAAGGTGCGGGTCGTGCGCGACGAGACGGGGCTCGTGACCGACTACCGCACTGAGGGCGAGTTCCCCTGCTTCGGCAACAACGACAACCGCGTCGACCATCTCGCGGTCTGGGTCGTCGGCACCTTCATGAACAAGCTGCGGAAGTACCCTACCTATCGCGATGCCATCCACACGCAGTCAATCCTCACGATCACGTCGAACGTCGTCTACGGAAAAGCCACGGGGAACACGCCGGACGGCCGCCGGCGCGGCGAGCCCTTCGCACCGGGCGCGAACCCGATGCACGGCCGCGACAGCCACGGCATTCTCGCCTCGGCGGCGTCTGTCGCGAAGATTCCGTATCGCGACGCCGCCGACGGCGTCTCGCTCACGGAGAGCTTGATGCCCGGCGGGCTCGGGCGCGTGGAAGAGGACCGCATCGCGAACCTCACCGCCATACTCGACGCCTTCTTCGGCGGGACCGGCTACCACATGAACGTGAACGTGCTGAATCGCGAGACCCTGATCGACGCGATGGAGCACCCCGAGAAGTACCCGAACCTGACAATCCGGGTGTCGGGCTACGCGGTGAACTTCGTGCGCCTCACGCGCGAGCAGCAGATGGAAGTGATCCACCGCACCTTCCACGGGGAGGGCGGCCATGCCTGACGATCGCGCGGCCGCGCAGCCCTCCCTCGAGGCGAAGAGCCCCTACGAGCTCCGCATCGACCTCGGCAAGGGCGTTCCGGAGACGGACGTTCGCAGCGCCCTCGCCAGCGGCGACATGGGTTTCCTCCACTCGTTCACGACCGGGTCCACCCTCGACGGCCCCGGCGTACGCGTCGTCGCCTGGACGACGGGCTGCATGTGGCGCTGCCTGTACTGCCACAACCCGGACACCTGGACGCTGACGAACGGCGTCCCAGTCAGCGTCGCGGAGGCGACCGAGGAGCTGCGCAAGTACCGCGACGGCCTGAAGATCATGTCCGGGGGCCTGACCATCAGCGGCGGGGAGCCCCTGATGCAGCACCGCTTCGTGGTGAAGCTGTTCCGCACTGCGCACGAGATGAAGGTCCACACCGCGCTGGACACGAACGGCTACTACGGCGACCGCCTCTCCGACGCCGAGCTCGAGTGGATCGATCTCGTGCTGCTCGACATCAAGACGTGGGATCCCGACCGTCACCGCAAGCTCACCGGCATGGACAACGGCCCGACGCTCGAGTTCGCGCGCCGTCTCGCTGTGCGCCGCAGGCCGATCTGGCTCCGCTTTGTGCTGGTGCCGGATCTAACCGACGACCCCGACGATATCGCGCAGATCTCCCGCTTCGCCGCCGGGCTCGGGAACGTGGAGCGCGTCGACGTCCTGCCCTTCCATCAGATGGGCCGGTACAAGTACGAGCGCCTCGGTATCCCCTACGCGCTGAAGGACACGCTCCCGCCTTCGGCGGAGGCGGTCGAACGGGCCTGTGCGCAGTTCCGGGCAGCGGGTCTCACGGCATACTGAGCCATGGCGCCGCAGCGGCTCGCCCTGCGGGCACACCGGGACGCGGGGCGAGCCCGTGTGCGAGAGCATGCCCGAGGCCGAGCGGACGTTCACGCTGGCGGCTCCGAGCACGCACTAGCTAGGCGAGCTTGCGGACTTCAAGACCAAGAAGTGCGCTGCGCTCCTCGACGCCGGGGCTTCGAGCCGGGCGAAGACAACCCGGTGATCGGCTTCCGCGGCGCCTCGCGTTACTACGACGACCGCTACGGCGAGGCCTTCGCGCTCGAGTGCGCTGCGATCCGGTGCGTCCCGTGAAAACATGGGCCTCGCCAACGTGATCGTCATGGTTGTGTCGCACGCTCGGCGAAGGGCGCACGGTCGGAGCTGGTGGCGCTGCTCCCCGCGGCGCTCGAGCCAGACGGGCTCTCCGACAAGCGCCCGCCCTCGCCGGAGAACGCCTGGCACCTCTACGACCAGGATCTTCGGCTGCTCTTTCAGCTCCAGCATGCGGGTTTTCGACTCCGAGACCCGCTCGGCGGCGCTGGCGGAGACGCGCCGGCAGCTCGAGTCGGGGCTCTCCCTGGGCGTTCGGCATCCCGCCGGGCGGCACGGGCCTCACAAGGTCGCCGCGAGGTCGAACAGGTACAGGGGTACGGGCTTGCGGTGCTCGGCGACCGCATCGAGCGGCGTGCTCGCGATGTCGGCGCCGCGCAGGCCGACCACCACCCCGTGCTCGCCCGCGAGCAGGCGCTCGACGGCGCAGGCGCCGAGTCGGCTCCCGAGCAGGCGGTCGAAGGCGCCCGGCGCGCCGCCGCGCTGCACGTGACCGAGCCTGGTCACGCGCAGCTCGAACCCGAGCTCGGCGTGGCGCTCGACGAATACCCGCGAGAGCTCCTCGGCGTTCAGCGCCGCGCCCTCGGCGACGACCACGATCGCGTGCGCCTTGCCCACCTCGTGCGCCTTGCGGATCGCGGCCGCGAGCTCCTCGGGACTCGTCGCGCGCTCGGGCACCACCACCGCCTCAGCTCCGCCGGCGACGGCCGCCGCGAGCGCGAGGTAGCCCGAGTCCCGGCCCATCACCTCGACCAGGAACGCGCGCCCGATCGACGCCGCCGTGACCTTCAGCCGATCGATGGCCTCGATCGCGATGTCGAGCGCGGTCGTCGTTCCGAGGCTCACGTCGCAGCCTTCCACGTCGTTGTCGATGGTGGACGCGATCCCGACGACCCGCGCCCCCTCGCGCGCGAGTGCAGCGGCGCCGCTCTGCGTGCCGTTGCCGCCGATCACGATCAGCGCGTCGACGGCGCGCGCCCGGAGCTGCTCGAGCGCTAAAGCGCGCACGCTCGCCTCGCGGAATTCGAGCAGGCGCGAGGTGCCGAGAAACGTGCCGCCGCGCTGGATCACGCCGGCCACTGCACGGGGCCCGAGCTCCACGAATTCCCCGCGCACGAGTCCCCCGTAGCCCTGGCGCACGCCGAGCACCTCGACGCCGCGATGCGCCCCGGTGCGCGCCACCGCGCGCACGGCGGCGTTCATGCCGGGGGCGTCGCCTCCACTGGTGAGCACTGCGACTCGCCGCAGGGCAGACATTGCTCGCGCCTCCTCGACCTCGGCTACCCCGGCCCCGCGGCGAGCAAAGGCCGGGCAGCCCGGAGCGCGCGCGGGGCGATCTCGCGCGATGCGCCGCGGTGCCCCGCATAAATCTCAAGCAACCAGCGGAAGCCCGGACGGTGCGCCCCGCTCTGCCGGAACCCGACGAGCTCATTCGGCCCCGGCTCGGGAAGCGAATGCGGGAACGCGGGCAGCCCGATGATCGAGGTCATCACCGAGGCCGCCGCGAGGTCGGCCACTCCGAACCGGCTCCCCACGAGGACGCCGCTCGGGCCGATCTCGGACTCGAGGCTCGCGAAGTGCCAGTGCCGGTCGAGGCGCATGCGCGCCCGCCCGGGCCGGCCGGCGTCGAGGCCCATGTTGCAGCGGAACAGCGGGCGCATCTGAGGAAGGCAGCCGCGAAGGAAACCGAGCGCACCTCCTCGTCGGAACGCGACACGCGGCAGTGGAGCACTCACGAGGCGCCTCAGCCGAGCTGGCGGAGTCGCTCGAGCAGCGCGCGCAGCGTCTCGGTCTCGTCGTGCAGCTGCTCGCGCCACTCGCGATTTTCGGTGCGATGCACTTCGACCCGCGCCTCCGAGAGGCTTCGTTGGATCAGGTCGGTGAGGACCGCGCGTTCCTCGGGCGTGATCTTGAGCTCCATGGGGCCTCCTCCGCTTTGCTGGATCGAACGCAAGAATCATTCCCTCGGCAGGGCTCTTGGCCGCCACGCCGCCCATCACGGGGTGGGCCAACGCGCCACACCGGCGGTCATGGAGTCCCACCCCCGAAACTCCTCTTGTCTTCCGCTCGGCACGCGTGATCTGCTCCGGGCGAACTCCCTGGGAGCAGGCACCGGCGATGCCTACGCCCTTCGCCGATCGGGCGCTCGGCCGGGCGTGCCCCTCGCTCTTCACCTGACTGCGCACCTGCCGAGATTAACCGGTCGGCGCAGTCTCGGGATCTCGAAGCAGGACCAGCCCCGCATCGCGCTCAGCTCGCCAGCTTGCCGGTGTCGAGGGCGGCAACGCGCCGCGCGTGCGCGTAGAGAGCGGCAACCGCGCAACTCGCCATTCGCGTGCGCACATTGTCGGCGCGGCTCGTGAGGATGATCGGTACGCGCGCGCCCAGGACAATGCCCGCTGCGTCAGCGCCTGCGAGGAAGCTGAGCTCTTTGGCCAGCATGTTGCCCGCTTCCAAATCGGGAACCAGTAGGATGTCGGCATCGCCTGCGACCATCGACTTGATGTGCTTCACTGCTGCCGCCTCCTGGCTAATGGCACTGTCGAAGGCCAGAGGCCCATCGAGGAGCGCGCCGGCGATCTGGCCGCGGTCAGCCATCTTGCAGAGCGCCGCGGCATCAATCGTCGAAGGGATCCTGGATGTCACCGTCTCGACCGCGGAGAGAATCGCAACTTTGGGCGCGTCGATCTTCAGCGCATGCGCGAGATCGATTGCGTTTTGGACGATGTCAGCCTTGTCTTCCAAGGTCGGGAAGATGTTGATGGCCGCATCGGTGATGAAGAGCGGCTTCCGATACATGGGCACGTCCATGATGAATACGTGGCTGACCCGGCGCTCGGTGCGCACGCCGCTGTCCTTGCGAACGACTTCGGCCATCAACTCGTCAGTATGCAGGCTGCCCTTCATCAACGCGTCCGCTTCGCCAGCTCGCACGATCCCTACCGCCGCCTCAGCAGCCGCGTGGCTGTGCGGCGCATGGACGAGCCGCAATTCTCCGAGGTCGAGTCCGAGGGAAGCGGCAAGTCCCCGAATGCGAGCTTCGGGTCCAACCAGGAGGGGTTTGATGATCCCGGCCTTCGCCGCCTCGACGGCGCCATTGAGCGAGGGCTCATCGCAGGGGTGGGCAACGGCGGTCCGCACCGGGGCCAGCGAGTGGCAGCTGTCGATCAGCGCATCATATTTCTCGTGCTTGCGGGGCTCCGCCATTTCGAAATGCTCCTTTTGCAAGGGTGGGGCGATCGTCGCCGGCTAAAGCTCTCCTAGGACCTCGATGACGACTTCAAGTGCGTTCGAGAATCCGCTCGAGCATGAAGCGGCATGCCTGTCCCCACCGCCTCTTCAAATGTCGCAAGGCCTTCCCCTCATAGGTAGGCGGGCCTTGAGCGTCCTGCTCGTCGTTTTCGACGAGCAGGACCGAGTGCGTAGCTTGACTCCCGAAGAAGCGACCTCCTCTCCGTGACCGCCGCCGCTCCTCGTCACGCTCATGGTCCAGCACGGACTCGCCGCTTCTCGCGTTCCCTCACGGTTGTCCAACCTCAATTCTTTAACAAGTCGACTGCTTAGCGCTTAGAGCCCCGCGCCTCTCCGCTCGCTGCACCAAGCCCGGCCTGCCGAGCCAGATAACGGCTACGGATCACCCGCGCGATTCGGGCACAGGGCCGATCGGTGCGGTCGGCCCGCCAAGCCGTCTCGATCGACCGAATCTCCGTCGCGAGCTCCGAATCGGCGAACACATCCTGAACCCACCGCGAAAAGTCTCGGTGCTCGAGATGCGAGTCGAAGGTGTGTTCAGGTGCCGCGGATAACATCAGGACCAGGTCCTTGAGGCTACGAGCCCTCTGGCCTGTGGGTGCGTCGTTATGTGACGTGCCCCCCGAAACCGGTGCCACCTGAGCTGCCAATCCTCCGCCATCATGAAGGAGGAGGACGGCATGAAGAGGCGATTCACGGAGGAGCAGATCATCGGGATCCTGCGAGAGGCCGAGGCGGGCCGCCCGGTGAAGGAGGTGCTGCGGGACCTCGTCCTCACTCTCCGAAGTGGTTCGGGGTCCTCCAAGGAAAGAACCATCAACGCCGGCTTGTTCGATCCCGTCGAAACCAAGAGGTGGGTGGACACATTGAATTCGATGATTCAGAAGTGACGTACCAGCTTCTCACCTA
>DATKLG010000001.1:0-14587 GCA_035542535.1 Steroidobacteraceae bacterium | reverse complement strand
TCTTGCCCCTGATGCAACGATGTCCGACAACGTGTCCCCCTTGCGGCAGCCGGCCGGATCCGCCGAGGTCGCCGCCCTCACCCGCGAGCTCGCGGACCTGATCGTCGCAGCCCTGAACCTCGAGATCCCGGCCTCCGAGATCGGTCCCGACCAGGCGCTCTACGGCGAGGGCCTCGGGCTCGACTCGATCGATATCCTCGAGATCGCGCTGGTGGTGTCCAAGCAATACGGCGTGCAGCTGCGCGCCGACAGCGAGGACAACGAGCGCATCTTCGCCTCGCTCCGCCACCTGGCCGAATACGTCAACGCACACAGGACGAAGTAATCACCTCTCCCAGGCTGCCGCTGATCGCGCATGCATCGGCCGACGCGGTGCTCGCCTACCGCGCCGGCAGGCCCATCTACGTCAGGGAATTCCTCGCTGATGTCGAGCGCGTCGGCGCCGTACTCGGCAGCGGCGCCCATGTGCTCAACGTCTGCGCCGATCGTTACCGCTTCACGGTAGGGTTCGCCGCGGCGCTCCTCGCCCGTAAGATGACTCTCCTGCCCCCGACACCCACCCCGCAGGTCATCGCCCACTTGCAGCGCCTGGCCCCGGACGCCTGCTGCCTGACCGACGAGGACGAGTGCGACATCGAGCTGCCGCGGGTGCGCTTCCCCGAGGGGGGTGCGGACACCGGCGGCGCGGGATCCACGGCCGTGCCCGGCATCGAGGCCGGACAGCCAGCGGCCTGGGTGTTTACTTCCGGGTCGACCGGGACGCCGGTACCTCACCCGAAGTCCTTTGGCAGGATCCTCGAGTGCATGCGGGTCGCGGCGCTGCGGCTTTCACTGCGCGCCGGGGTCTCGTACGCCATCGTGGCCACGGTGCCGCCGCAGCATATGTACGGCTTCGAGACGAGCGTCCTGCTGCCGCTCGCGCACGGCGCTGCGCTCACCGCCGAGCGGCCGTTCTACCCCGCGGACATCTGCGCCGCGCTCGCCGCCGTCCCGAGGCCGCGGATCCTCGTCTCGACGCCGCTGCACCTGCGGGCACTCCTGGCGGCGGATGTCCGCGTTCCCGAGGTGGAGCTCCTCGTGTCCGCCACGGCGCCCCTCTCCCCCGAGCTCGCGCGCGAGGCGGAGCAGCGACTCGCAACGCGCCTGCTCGAGATCTACGGCTCGACCGAGACCGGCTCGATCGCCGTGCGCCATACCACCGAGAGCCCGGAGTGGCACCTCTGGCCCGCCGTCACGCTCGAGCAGCGCTCCGGCGGGACCTGGGCGAAGGGTGGCCACATCGAGCAACCGACGCGCCTGTGCGATGTCATCGAGATCACGGGTGGCGATCGCTTCCTCCTGCACGGGCGCGAAGCGGATCTCGTCAACATCGCCGGCAAGCGCAGCTCGCTCGCCTACCTCAACCACCAGCTCAACTCCATTCCCGGCGTGCTCGACGGCGCCTTTTTCCATGGCGACTCGCGGGCCGGCGAGGCGGCGGTGAGCCGGGTCGGCGCCTGCGTCGTCGCCCCCGGGCTCGACGCCGCCGCCATCGCGGCCGACCTCCGCCGCCGCATCGATCCGGTCTTCCTGCCGCGGCCGCTGCTCCTGGTCGCGAGCCTCCCCCGCACCCCCACCGGGAAGCTCCCCGAGGAGGCGCTGCGGGCACTGGCGGCCTCACAGCACAAGCCGGCCCCCGGCTGACCCGCCATGAGTGTCCGGACGACGCTCAAGATCGACCCCGGGCACCCGGCGCTCGCGGGCCACTTCCCAGGCGCGCCGGTACTGCCGGGCGTGGTGCTGCTCGATGAGACCCTGCGGGCGGTCGAGCAGGCCGAGGGCGGCGCGGGCCGGCGCTGGACCGTCGGCGCCGCGAAGTTCCTCAAGCCCGTCCTTCCGGGAGAGACGCTGATCCTCGAGTGCGCCCCGCTGCCGAACGGCTCGATGCGCTTTGCCGTCTCGAGCGGGCGCCTTCCGGTGGCGAGTGGTGTGCTGCGCCCGTCCGCCCCCGCGCGAGCGGCGGCAGCGCCACGCGCGAGCGATGTCCAGTGGGCGGGCGCGCGCGAGCGCGGCAGCGCCACGCTGTTGCGGGTCATGATCTTTCTGTCGCTCACCCTCGGCCGCAAAGTGGCACGCGGCCTCCTGTATGGCATCGCCGCCTACTTCTTCGTGGCGGCTCCCACGGCACGGCGCCACGCGCGCCAGTACCTGCGGCGGGTGCTCGGGCGGTCGCCGAGCCCGCGCGATGTCTTCCGCCAGGTGTTTGCCTTCGCCTCGATCATCCTCGACCGGCTGTATCTCGCGAACCAGCGCTACGAGCTCTTCGACATCACGTTCGAGAGCGAGCCGCGCCTGCGCTCGCTGGTGGAGCGCGGTACCGGCGCCTTCCTGCTCGGCGCCCACCTCGGGAGCTTCGAGATCGTGAGCGCCCTCGGGCGGCGCCAGCCGGGACTGCGCGTCGCGATGGCCATGTACCAGGACACCGCCAGCAAGCTGAACGCGCTCGCCGCGGAGAAGCCCGCCTCGGCACCCGAGATCATCCCGCTCGGACACCTCGAGGCGATGCTGCGGATCCGCGACTGCCTCGAGGCGGGCAACGTCGTCGGCATGCTCGCCGATCGCACCATCGGCGAGGCCCCGGCGCAGCGGGTGAGCTTTCTCGGGGCGCCGGCGCTCTTTCCCTCCGGCCCGATGCGCGCCGCGGCGGCGTTGAGAAGGCCGGTCTTCTTCATGTCGGGACTCTACCGCGGCGCCAACCGCTACCACGTCGTGTTCCGCGAGATCGCGGATTTCTCCGCGGCGCCGCGCGAGGGGCGCGAGGCGCAGGTCGCGGAAGCGATCCGCCGTTACGTCGCGGTGCTCGAGGAATGCTGCCGCTCGGACCCCTACAACTGGTTCAACTTCTACGATTTCTGGCACGAAGCCGGCGGCGCGACGGCCGGAGCCGCGGCGTGAATGCCGCGCGCACGCGCGGCGCGGCGTGGCTCGCGCTGCTCGTGCTGGCAGGCCCGCTCGCCGCTGCCGCGCCCGCCGATTCCGATCGGCTCGCTGCCCTCATGCGCGAGCTCGGCGCGCGCCGTCACGGTCACGTCGCCTTCACCGAGGTCGAGTACCTCGCGGTGCTCGACCGCCCGCTCGAATCCTCGGGCGAGCTTCTTTACGAGGCGCCCGACCGGCTGGAGAAGCGAACCTTGAGCCCGCGGCCCGAGACACTCGTGCTCGCGCACGGAACGCTGAGCGCGACCCGCGGCAAACGTACGCGCACGCTCGACCTCGCCGCCTACCCGCAGCTCGCCCCCCTCGTCGAGGGCCTGCGGGCGACGCTCGCCGGGGATCGTGCGGCGCTCGAGCGCCTCTTCAGCGTGCGCCTGGACGATGACCCGCCGCGCTGGACGCTCGCCCTCGCACCGCGGGATGCGGCCTCGGCGCGACTCGTGCGCGAGGTGCGCATCAGCGGTGAGCAGGCGGACGTGAAGACCGTGGAGGTTCTTCAGGCCGACGGCGACCGCTCCCTCCTCACGATCGGGCGGGAGCTGCCGTGACGCGCGCCGGATGGACCGGGACGCTGCTCTTCGCCCTCCTCGCAGCGACGGCCGCCACGCTCGCGGTGCGTGCCCGCTATACCGCCGATCTCTCGGCCTTCCTGCCGCGCGCCCCGACCGTCGCTCAGCGCCTCCTGACCGAGGAGCTGCGCGCCGGATTCGCCTCGCGGCTCCTCATGATCGCAATCGAGGGAGCCGATGCCCATACCCGGTCGCGCGTCGCCGCCGACCTCACGCGCCGGCTGCGCGAGAGCCCCGCCTTCGTCGATGTGAGCGACGGGGACTCGGCGGGCCTCACGCGCATCGAGGACTTTCTCCTCGCGCACCGCTACCAGTTGAGCGATGCGGTGACGCCCGAGCGCTTCACGGCCGAGGGGCTGCACCGTGCGATCGGCGACACCCTCGGGCTCCTCGCCTCGCCCGAGGGACTCCTGGTGAAACCGCTGTTTGCGCGCGACCCGACCGGCGAGACCCTCCATCTCCTCGACGGGCTCGACGCGCCGCAGATCGCGAGCTTCGAGGGCGTGTGGAGCTCGCGCGACGGACGGCGCGCGCTCCTCCTCGCGCAGACCACCGCCCTGGGCTCCGACACCGACGCCCAGGAGAAGGCCTGCGCTGCGATCCGCGGTGCCTTTGCCGCCGCCGCTGCGGCCTTCTCCCCGCCCGCGGCGCTCAGCTTACGGCTCTCGGGTCCGGCGGTGTTCGCCGTCACCTCGCGCGCCGTGATCCGCGCCCAGGTCATGCGCCTCTCGACCCTCGGCGCGATCCTCATCGCGGCGCTGCTGCTCTTTGCCTACCGCTCGCTGCCGGCGCTGCTCCTGACTTTTGTCCCGGTCGCCGCCGGGGCGCTCGCGGGGGTAGCGGTCGTCTCACTCGGCTTCGGGGTGGTGCACGGCATCACGCTCGGCTTTGGCATCACACTCATCGGCGAGGCCGTCGACTACGCCATCTATCTGCTCATCCAGTCCGGGGAGGAGCCGGTGAACGAATGGCGCCGCACCCTCTGGCCGACGGTCCGTCTCGGCATGCTGACCTCGGTGTGCGGCTTCGCGGCGCTCGTGCCGTCCGGCTTTCAGGGGCTCGCGCAGCTCGGCCTCTACTCGATCGCGGGGCTCATCGCCGCGGCCGGGGTGACGCGCTTCGTGCTGCCCGAGTGGCGCCCGCGCTCTCTGCGCACCCGGGACCTCACCGCGCTCGGCGCGCGCCTCGCCCGTTTTCTCGCCGCCCCGCGGCACGCGCGCAGCGCGCTCGCGGTGCTCGCGCTCCTCGCCGGCCTGGTCCTCATCGGGCACCGCGGCGCGCTTTTCAGCCGCGAGTTGAGCGACCTCTCACCGATCCCGGTGGCTGATCAGGAGCTCGACGCGACGCTGCGCGCCGACCTCGGCACGCCCGACGCCCGCTATCTCGTGGTCGTCTCGGCGCCCGGCACGGGAGGCGCACTCGCTGGCGCGGAAGTCCTCTCCGCACGCCTCCAGACCCTGGTCGAGGCCGGCGTGCTCGGCGGTTTCCAGTCGCCGAGCCGCTTCCTGCCGAGCGCTGCCACCCAACGCGCGCGCCAGGCGAGCCTGCCGGCGCCCGATGCGCTGGCGGCACGCCTCGACCAGGCGCTCGCGGGAATGCCCGTGAGTGCCTCGCGACTCGCGCCCTTTCTCGCCGACGTGGAGGCAGCCCGCACCGCGCCGCCGCTCACGCCGCGAGAGCTCGCCGGAACGCCCTTCGGCAGTGCGCTCGATGCGCTCCTCACCGTGAGCGGTACGCGCGCGACCGCATTCCTGCCGATCTCGGCGCCTGGCGGGGCTGATCTCTCCACGGCGGCGCTGCAGGCCGTGCGCGCCGCCGTTGCCGCGCCGGCCCTGGAGAGCGCGGCCAGCGCCCGCCTGCTCGACCTCAAAGCCGAGGCGGACGGCCTCTACGCTCACTACCTCACGCAAGCCGTGTCGCTGTCGCTCGCCGGGCTCGCGGCCATCGTCCTGCTGCTCATGGTGGCGTGCTCGCCGGTGCGGGCGCTGCGCATCGTGGCGCCGCTCGGCCTCGCGGTGCTCACCGTAGCGGCCGGACTCGCGGCGGCGGGGGAGCGCCTCGGCATCCTGCACGTCGTCGGCATGCTGCTCATCGTCGCCGTCGGCTCGAACTACGCGCTGTTCTTCGATCGACTCGCGCGTGAGCCGCACGACCGGGTGCCGCGCACCCTGGCCTCGCTCGCGGTCGCCAATCTCGCCACCGTGACCGGATTCGGCGTACTCGCATTCTCGAGCGTCCCGGTGCTGGCAGCTCTCGGGCGCACGACGGCTCCGGGAGCCCTCCTCGCGCTCGTGTTCTCAGCGCTTCTCGCGCCGCGTGCGGCGCTCGAGGTCGCCCCGTGACGCGCGCCCTCCTCGAGCCGGCGCGCCCCGGTCGTGCCGCCTCGCAGCGGGTGCTGCTGCTGCCGCCGGCCTACTCGCAGCCCGAGGACTTTCTGCGCGAGGGCTTCGCCGAGCCGGTGCGCGCCCGTGGGCTCGACCTCGACCTGGTGCTCATCGAGCTGCGGCTGCAATCGGTCACCGACCGCAGCGTGCTCGCCGAGCTCGCCCGGCTCGTCGTCGCGGCGCGCACCGCCGGCTGCGTGACGCTGTGGCTCGGAGGCATCTCGCTCGGCGGATATATCGCCCTCGCCTGCGCGGAGCGTCACTGGCCCGAGCTCGACGGGCTGTGCCTCTTCGCCCCCTACCTCGGCAGCCACATCGTGACCGAGGAGATCGAGCGCGCGGGCGGGGTGGCCGGCTGGGAGCCGGGCGCAATCCCGGCAGAGGACGAGGAGCGGCGGATCTGGGGCTTCATCAAGCGGCAGGCGCGCGGTGGGCTCCCGATTCACCTAGGATTGGGACGCGACGACCGCTTCGGCGCTCGTCACCGGACACTCGCCGCCGCGCTGGCCGCGGAGAGTGTCGATGAGGTTCCCGGGGGTCACGAGTGGCCTGTCTGGCGCAGGCTGTGGGAGAGATTTCTCGATGCGCGGATCCCGCGACCGCCCGGCTGAGGAGCGCAGGCGCACCTTGCGGCCCTCCGCCCTGGTCCGCGCCTCGCTCGCCCTGCACGCGGCCGCGGCCGGGGCGCTGCTGGTACGCCCGCAGCTGTGGCCCTGGGCGCTTTCCGTGGTGCTCGCCGATCACCTGGCTCTCGCCGCCGCGGGCCTCTGGCCGCGAGCGGCGTGGCTCGGACCCAACCTGACGCGGCTGCCCTCCGGCGCCGCCGCGCGCGGCGAGGTCGCCATCACGATCGACGATGGTCCCGATCCCGAGGTCACGCCGGCGGTGCTCGCGCTGCTCGAGGGGCATTCAGCCCGCGCCAGCTTCTTCTGCATCGGCGAGCGCATCGCACGGCATCCGCAGCTCGCGCGCGAGATCATCGCGCGCGGCCACAGCGTCGAGAACCACAGCCAGCGTCATCTCAACCGTTTCTCGCTCCTCGGTCCGCGGGCGCTGAGGGCCGAGATCGGGGCGGCCCAGGAGTCGATCGAGCGCGCCACGGGCGCAGCGCCGCGCTTCTTCCGCGCGCCCGCGGGCCTGCGCAATCCCTTCCTCGAGCCCGAGCTCGCCCGGGCGGGCCTCATGCTCGTCAGCTGGACACGCCGCGGCTTCGATACGGTCGCGCACGCTCCGGATCGGGTGCTCAGCCGGCTCACGCATCGGCTCGCGGGCGGCGACATCCTGCTGCTGCACGACGGTCATGCGGGACGCACGCGCGACGGCGCGCCCGTGATCCTCTCCGTGCTGCCGCGGCTGCTCGCCGCCGTGCGCACGGCGGGCCTCGAGCCGGTGACGCTGCGCACGGCCTGCGCATGAGGAGCGACAGCCAGGTTGCCGCGCTCATCGCCGCTGCGAGCGCCCCTTACCGCGCCGCCGGGCGCTCCGCCTGGTACCTCGCGCGCGGCAAGCTCAAGGGTGATCCGGCCTTCGCGGCCATCCTCGCGCGGGGCCTGCTCGCCGATCGCAGGCGGATCCTCGACCTGGGGTGCGGCCAGGGACTGCTCGCCTCCTGGCTCCTGGCGGCCTATGCCGCGTACCGCGAGGGACGCTGGCCGCAGGGCTGGCCGCCCCCGCCCCGCCCCGAACGACTCACGGGCATCGACTTCGCCCCGCGCGAGCTCAAGTGGGCACGAACCGCCCTCGGCGAGCGCGCACACATCGTGCAGGGGGACATCCGTCACGTCGACCTCGTCCCGGCGGATGCGATCGTCATACTCGACGTGTTGCACTACATGGACTACGCCGCGCAGGAGAGCGTGCTCGGGCGCGTGCGCGCGGCCCTCGCCCCGCGCGGCGTATTGCTGCTGCGGGTCGCAGACGCCGCCGGGGGCGCGGGTTTCGTCCTGAGCCAGATGGTCGATCGCCTCGTATTGCTCCTTCGCTACCAGCGCTTCTCGCGCCTCAGCGCCCGCCCCGCGCGCGAGTGGCGCGCGCTGCTCGAGCGCCTCGGCTTCCGCACCGAGGCGCTGCCGATGAGCCAGGGCACCCCGTTCGCCAACGTGCTGCTCATCGGAACGCTCGCATGAGACCGCTGGTGCTCAGCGCCTACACCGCCACCAGCTGCCTCGGCCGCGGGCTCGAGGCCACACGCGCCGCGCTCGTGGAGGGTCGCTCGGGGCTCAGGCCCTGTGCCTTCGAGACGGTCACTCTCGAGACCCACGTCGGCGAAGTGCCGGGCGTCGACGATGAGCCCCTGCCCGCGGAGTTTCGCGAGTTCGAGTGCCGCAACAATCGCCTGGCACTCCTCGGGCTGCGTCAGGACGGCTTCGATGAGGCCGTGCGGGTGCTCGCGCACCGCCTGGGTCCTGAGCGCATCGGCGTCTGGCTCGGCACCAGCACCTCGGGGATTCTCGAGACCGAGCTCGCCTACCGGCGGCGCGATCCCGGAAGCGGCGCTCTGCCCGCGGACTTTCGCTACCGCGGCGCGCACAACACCGCCTCGGTTGCCGGCTTCGTGCGGCGCGCGCTCGGCCTCGAGGGTCCCGCGGCCGTCATCTCCTCGGCCTGCTCCTCGAGCGCCAAGGTGTTCGCCTCCGCGCGGCGGGCGATCGAGGCGGGGCTGGTCGATGCCGCGGTCGTGGGCGGCGTCGATTCGCTGTGTCTCACGACCCTCTATGGCTTTCACTCCTTACAGCTCGTCTCGCACGCTCCCTGCCGGCCGTTCGATGCCGCCCGTGACGGACTCTCGATCGGCGAGGCCGCCGCGTTCGCCCTCATCGAACGTCCGGGGGAAAGTCTGCCTGCCGAGGCCGTGCTGCTCCTCGGCACGGGTGAATCGAGCGACGCGTGGCACATGTCGGCGCCCCATCCCGAGGGACGCGGGGCCGCGGCCGCCATGAGGCAGGCACTCGTCGCGGCGCGCGCCGCGCCCGGGGACATCGAGTACATCAACTTCCACGGCACGGGCACTCCCAGCAACGACGCCGCCGAAGCGCAGGCCGTCGCATCGGTGCTCGGTGTCGCAACGCCCGGGAGCTCCACCAAGGGTGCGACCGGACACACCCTCGGAGCCGCGGGAGGGCTCGAAGCGGTCATCTGCGCCCTCGCGCTCCGTCACGGGCTCATGCCGGGGGGCGTGAACACGACCGCCGTCGACCCGGCGCTTAAGGTGAGCTACCTGCGCGAGAGCCGCGGTGCTTCCCTCGGCAAGGTCATGAGCAATTCCTTCGGCTTCGGCGGCTCGAACTGCAGCCTCGTCCTCGGAAGGGCCGGTTGAGCCCGCCCCTCACGGTGTGGGTTGAGGGCGTGGGAGTCCTGGGTCCGGGACTCCCGGACTGGCCGTCCGCCGCACAGGTGCTCAGCGCCCGCGTGCCCTACCAGGCGCGCCCCACGGTGATCCCGCCGCTCGAGTGTCTGCCGCCTGCCGAGCGGCGCCGCACCGGCAGGGTCGTGCGGCTCGCGCTCCGCGCCGGGCTCGAAGCCGTCGCCCTTGCCGGCGCCGAGGCGTCCGCGCTCCCGGCCGTGTTTACCTCGTCGGGGGGTGACGGCGAGAACTGCCATGAGATCTGTCAGACGCTCGCCGGCGCCGACCGCCAGATCTCCCCGACCCGCTTCCACAACTCGGTGCACAACGCCGCTTCCGGCTATTGGGGGATCGCCACCGGCGCCACCGCGCCCGTGAACGCGCTGTGTGCCTACGACGCGAGCTTCGGGGCGGGGCTGCTCGAGGCGCTGGCGCAGATCCGCACCGAGGAGACGGCGGTGCTCCTCGTTGCCTATGATGCGGACTATCCGGAGCCGATGCGCAGCGTGCGGCCGATTCCGGATGCGTTCGCGGTAGCGCTGCTGCTCACGCCGGTGGCCCGCCCGGGGTCGCTCGCGCGGCTCACGGCCAGGTTGTGCCCGGCACCCGCGGATGCGCTCACCGATGCGCAGCTCGAGTCGCTGCGGGCGCAGGTGCCGGCCGCGCGCAGCCTGCCGCTGCTGCGCCAGATTGCGAGTGCTGAAACGGGGACCGTCGTGATCGATTACCTGGGAAGCGAGCGCATCCAACTCGAGGTGAGTCCGTGCCACTAGACCGGGAGTGGATCGAGCAGCACATCCCGCACAAGGGACGCATGTGTCTGCTCGAGGAAGTGCTCGCCTGGGATGCCGTGCGTATCCGCTGCCGCAGCAACACGCATCGCTCGCCCGACAACCCGTTGCGCGCCCACGGACGTCTCGGCGCCGCCTGCGGTGTCGAGTACGCGGCCCAGGCCATGGCCGTGCACGGAGCGTTGATTGCCGCCAGCGCACCTCTCGCCAGCACCGTCTCGACGCAGGTGCGTGGCAGCATCGGCGAGAGCGTCGGATACCTCGCGAGCGTGCGCAATGTCGCGCTCCAGGTCAGCCGGCTCGATGACCTCGAGGAGGAGCTGATCGCCGCCGCCGAGCGCGTGACCGGCGACGGACGTACCGTGCTATACGAGTTCACGGTATCGGGCGGCGGTGGGCGGACGCTCCTCTCCGGCCGCGCGAGCATCGTGTTCGACGCCGCCTTCGGCGCGCCCGGTGCGCGCCACGGATTGAAATCATGAGCGCGACCGCCCGGCGGGCCCTCGTGACCGGCGGCAGCGGGGCGATCGGCGGGGCGATCTGCCGCCGCCTGGCGCGCGCGGGTCATCACGTCTACGTTCACTGTCATCGGAGCGCACAGGTCGCCAACGCGCTGTTGCGCGAGATCGAGGCGGCCGGAGGCAGCGCTGAGGTCATCGGCTTCGACATCACCGACGCGGAAGCGACCCGCGCGGCGCTCGAAGTCGCGCTTGCCGCGGGTCCCATCCAGATCCTCGTCAACAACGCCGGCGTCCACGACGACGCCGTGCTCCCCGGGATGACCGCCGCACAGTGGCACAACGTGATCGACGTCTCCGTCAACGGTTTCTTCAACGCGACCCAGCCGCTCCTCATGCCCATGATCCGGGCGCGCTGGGGCCGGATCGTGAGCATCTCCTCGATCGCAGCCCTCATCGGCAACAAGGGCCAGGTCAACTATGCCGCGGCCAAGGGCGCGCTCAACTCCGCGACCCGCGCGCTCGCCCTCGAGGTGGCGACGCGCGGCATCACCGTGAATGCGGTGGCGCCGGGGATCATCGCCACGCCCATGACCGATGGCCTGTTCGATGCCGCCGCGATCGAGCGGCTCGTGCCCATGAACCGCCTCGGCCTGCCCGAGGAGGTTGCGGGCGTAGTCGCCTTCCTCGTTTCAGAGGATGCCGCCTACGTGACGGGCCAGGTCCTCTCGGTGAGCGGCGGCATGACGTAGACCTCTCAGTCACCGACCTGCGCGAGCTGCGTCAGGAGGTTTGCCGCCAGCACGGACGCGGCGCCCCAGGCCATCGTCGGATGCACGCGCCGCAGTCGCAGCGTGTCGGCGAGCGCGCAGATCAGCACAAAAGCGCTCGTCGTGGCGGCGGCGATCGGAAGATTCCAGTCGCTGTCCCTTCCCAGCAGGTGCTCGGCGATCCGACCGACGGCGGGCGGCAGGAGCGCCGCCGTAGCGCACAGCATCAGCCGTTTATGAACATCGCTGCGCGAGCGGTACAGGATCGCGGCGACCACCAGGGCACCGAATAGCCAGAGACTCAGCCCGTCGAACTCGACGAAGATCCGTCCGAAACGCCCCGGGCCGACGCCAGGGAAGCGCCGCTCAATCGCTGCGGCGACGGTCAGGGAGCCCACAATCACGATTACGACCGCGAGCGCTGCGCCGGAAAGGCCGAGGCGGCGATGGAAAGCCACACGCCCCTTGCGGATCAGCGCCGCCTGAGTCGCGAACAGCACGATCCAGGAGGTCATGAGGACGCCGTGCACGTGCGCGAGCGGCGTCAGGTGGCGGGCGGTCAGGAATGCCCGCAGGTAGTAGCTCGGCGCGAAGCCGGCAAAGACGAGCGCAGCGATGCCGAGCGCGGCACATAGGTAAAGGCGCGGCGGCGGATTCAGGCGGGAGGCGAGGTGCGTGGTGAGCTGGCTCACTGTGCCGTGCCCGCCGGCTCAGGGTCGGCCGCATTCCAGATGTCGACGGCGCACTTCCAGGAGCCGTCGGGCCCCTTTCTCCACACCGCCACCGCCTTGTTGTGCTCGACGACCGGTTTGCCGTCGGGCGTGGTCAGGCGGATCGTGTCCGTGCCAACCGCATAGGCGACATCGCCCGACTTCGCCACCCAGATGCGGTCCGTGACCCAACTGATCGAGAAGTCGGGGATCGCGAACGCGCCGCCGACGTAGCGGCGCAGCGCCTCCTTGCCGATCATTGGCGGTCCACCGGGCGGCATCATGTAGACATCGTCCGTCCAGTACGAAACCGTCCTCTCGAGATCGTGGGCCTGGGCCGCCGCGAGCCAGCGGGCATCGGTGGCGCGGATCGCGGCCTCTTCCCTGACAGGATCGGAGGTCGGGGCGGACATGCTCTGGCAGCCCGCGAGCACGGCGAGCGGTAGCAGAATGGCGGGGCGGGATCGATTTCTCATGAGAGCTCCTGGAAGTCCTGCGGTGCGGCCTCGGACCTAGCGCTCACGGTGCGCGACAAGGGCCAGGGCACGCTGAAATTGGTAGGTCTGCGCCGCGGCGAGCCCGTGACCTTCGCCGGCGAGCAAAACGCTATCGTCCGGGACCGGATCGGCGGCGATCGTCACCATGTCGGTGCAGCCGGCGAGCAAAGCGAGCAAGGCGGGAATCATCGCGGTGAAGAAATGCATTTTCATGGGTGCCTCCGGGATGTGAGGGTTACCGGCATCAGGCGAGCCACGCGCAGAAACGCGCCCAGACCGGCAGGACCGCGACCCACTGTGCGATTGGATCCGTCACGAACACCAGCAGGCCGCCCGTGATGAACGCGGGATGCAGGCGCCGATAGCGCCAGGTGTCGATCGCGGCGCACAGAAGCACCAGCGCATCGCGGGCGATCGAAGGATCGAGATGCCAGGACGTATAGACGCCGATGAAGCGCGCCAGTGCGGCATCGAGGACCATGATCGTAGCGAGGAGCAAGAGACGCTTGTGCCAGGCACGGGTGCGACGCAGCGCAATGGCGCTGCTCACGAGGATCGCGAAGGTCAGGAGATCGAAGAAGCTGAACGCCAGAAAGAGCGGCGTGGGGACGCCGGGCGGCAGGTGCTTGCCGCCGAGGCGAAAGGCGACGACCACCGTCGCCGTGTCCGCAATCACGATCAGCGCGGCCAGCGCCGCGCCGAACATTCCGAGGCGCCGGTGCCAATCGATACGATGCCGTGCCACGAGCACGGTCTGCGTGACGAACAACGCGATCCACCCGAACATCACCGCACCATGCAGGCGTACCAGGGCGCTCAGCCCACTCATGTCGCTCAGCAGGTCGAGATCGACACTGAAGCCTGCCAGGACGATTACCACGACGCCGATCGCGGCACCGACGTAGAAGCGCCGCTCGGCGGCAAGGTGGACGGCCATCGGGTTCATGCGGCGAAGCTCCTCGGTCGAGTGTCAGGATGTGCGGGGGGCGTCCGACGCGGGCCTTGGCCGGCCGGGCCACGTGGCCCGGCCGGCGGACTGCGAGCGCCTACTGCTTCACGTAGACGGCCGTCGCTTTCTCGTTCTCGCGGCCCGGATTCCAGTTGGTATCCGTGAAGGAGCCGCCATCGCGTGCGATCGTCTGCACGCCCATGCTGTCGGGCTTGCCGTTGATCTTGATGGTGTACGCGATCTTCGTCGCGGCAAGGCGCTTCCAGCTGATGGTGGTACCGGGCGGCACCGTGGGTCCGGTGATGGGGTGGTCCTTGCCATCGGCGGGGCCTTCGGCCGAGGCCTTCATGTCCGGGATGTCGTAGTGCAGGACACCCGCGGCCGGAGAGGAGATCTCGAAGGTCTCCGGCAGACCGGTGGGGCCCGTCACCCGGGCGGTGCGCCACGTACCGACCAGCCCGTCGCTCCCGTCGACACGGGTGAAGACATCCTCCTCACGAAAGTCCTGACCGTCGGGCCGGGTGCCCGTCAACGTCATGGTGAGCGTCTTGCCGTCCCCGGAGAGCACGACGTGTCCCTTGGCGCGCACCTTGCCGTCGGCGCGCGTGACGGTGTCCCAGGCGTTCGTGCCCGCCGCGGTCCAGATCATCGTGTGGTTGCCCCAGGTCTTGTACTCCTTGCCATCGAGACCGAAGTCGAAGCTCGCCGTGCTGCCATCCTCGTAGTGCAGCATTCCGCCGGGCCGCGCCGAATAGGTGATGGTCTGGCCGGTCAGGTGGCTCTTCTGCGGATCGAGCTTCCAGGTGCCGTTCCAGGGGCTGTCGGCGGCGCAGGCCGCGCCGGCGGGCAGCGTGAGCAGTGAGCAGAGGATCCAGGTCGCTTTCATGAACGTAACTCCCAAGGTGTTGGTGCGATGCGCGCTTCTCTCGGTCCCCGGCGCGGTCAGGGGGGTGTGCCGGCAGCCTCCGGTGCGATCACCAGAAAGCTGCCGCTCCAGAACTCCTCGTAGTCCTCGCTCTGCACGTAGTGGCTGAGCGAGCCCAGGTAGTGCGACTGCCCGGGGCGCACCTCGATCGTCACGAGGCCGCCGCCGGCGGCCCGGATCGCGCCCGCATGCACCGCGGCGGCGCAGATCGAGGAGCC